>NZ_QHHX01000008.1:0-546415 GCF_003947485.1 Amycolatopsis sp. WAC 01416
ACAGACCTGCGATCTCGACCATTCGGTGCCGTGGCAGTTCGGCGGCACCACCAACGCCGACGACCTCATCGACCTCTGCCGCCGAGATCACCGACTCAAAGACGAACCCGGCTGGACCTACCACCTCACATCCGACGGCACCTTAACCATCACCACCCCGACCGGCCAAAGCCACGACAGCACCCCACCACCACTCCACCCACCCCGCGCACACACCGGACCGACCGAGGAGACGCCACCCTTCTGAACCCCATCGCCGGAAAATGGCGGCGCCGCAACGACCCCGGTGAGATCGCACCGTCAGTGGGTCTGCATGCCTCCGGTGGCCTCAATTGCCGAGAAACGGCGATGGTCGTCGCAGCGATCCGGCAAAAGCCGCAACGGTCGGCGGCTGCGCACCCGCAACCGGCGACAGCCGCCTCGCTGTGCCCTGTGGTTCCGCTGTCGTCGGTGGCCGCGCGTTTCGCCGACTGTGTCATTTGCCGGAGAGCGGCGACGGCCGTCGCGGAGATCGGGTAGTACTGGAACGGCCGGTGGCCGCACCCGAGGCAGCCGCCGTTGCCAGAAACCGGCGACAGCCGCCCGCATAGAACCGGCGGCATCGCAACGGCCAGTGGCCGCACCCCGCGGCAGCCGCCGCGAAACGGCGACGGTCATCGCTACGACTCGCGCACCCCACCACCGACCATCATCGCCGGAAAGCGGCAACAGTCACCACGCCGGCCCAGCAATACCGCCACCACAGCGACCGCACGATCCACCACCGACCATCATTCGCCGAGAAACGGCGACACCCGACCCGGCAAAGCACCAGAACTCAAGACCCCAAAGCCGCCAACTGCGCCCCAGTCAACCGTTCCACCGCCGCAACCGCCCGATACTCCCTGCCGGCACGAACCACCCGCACCGGGCCGGCGATGTGCGGTTGCTCTTCCGCCACCCGCAAAGCGGCCAAGACCCGTTCCTCGCCCCACCCCAAGGCAGCCGAAAGTGCCGCGGTGGAAAGGGTGCGGCCGGCGTGCAGGAGGGCGGCGAGTGCGGTCAGGGCGTCGGCGGCGTACAGGGCGACGCGGTCGTCCAGCATGACGTCGTTGATGCGTGCGTGGAAGCGGGAGAGGTCGTCCATGCGGGCACCCGCGGGTGTCGCGATGCCGAGGACGTCGGCGCCGCGGCGGGCGATCTTGACCCATTCCTGATTCGCGCGGACGCTTTCGTCCCATACTCGCTGGGGCATCTCCTCGTCGATGACGTACTGCTCCCGGCGTCCGTCCCGTACGCGGCGGAGCATCGCTTGCGTTTCGAGGTAGGCGACGGCGTTCGAGATCGACGCCGGACTGACCTGGAGCCGGCGGGCTAGTTCGGCCGCGGGGAGAACACCGTCGTCGCTGACGGACAGGCAGGCGAGCACCCGTGCCGTCATGCGGGGGAGCCCGGTCGCCACCATGATGTCGGCGAATTCGGTTTCGAAGGCGCGCACGGCTTCCGGGTTCCGGCCGTAGCCGTGCGAGACGGCCGCGACGTCGCGGGCGGGCGACTTGCGGCGGCGCCGCGCGCGTTCGCCGGTCGCGCGGTTCGCTTCTTCGGCGCGGTAGCCGGAATGGCCGCTGTTGCGCGCGACCTCACGGCTGATCGTCGACGTCGGGCGCCCGAGACGGCGGGCGATCTCGGCGTAACCGAGGCCGTCTTTGAGCCAGGTCGCGATCAGACGGCGATCCTCCTGCGTCAGCCTGCCGCCCGGCATGGGCACCTCCTGTGCGTTCACTCGCAGATCATTGCAACGAGCCGTTGCATTCACTGACAAGAACGTTGCAACGATTTCCGGAAATCTACCAGCCATTACGCCTAAAAGGCCACCCCAGAGCTTTGAGTGATCTGTAAATGCAACGTAGCCTTTGAGTAGCAGTAAAAACTGGGAGGAACAGCAATGACCACGTCGGTACCCCATCTCACGGAACTGCCCCTCGAACGCCCGAAGGGCTGTCCGTTCGACCCGCCCGCCGAACTCGGGCCGCTGCGCGACGAGCATCCGCTCGTCCGGCTGACGTTCCCCGACGGGCACGAAGGCTGGCTCGCGACGGGCCACGCGATCGTCCGCGCCGTCATCGCGGATCCGCGGTTCAGTGCCCGGCAGGAGCTGATGCACACGCCGCTGCCGGGTGCGGCCGCGATGGTCGAAATGCCGCCCGCGCAGCCGGGGATGTTCATCAAGATGGACGGTACGGAGCACGCGCGATACCGCAAGCTGCTCACCGGCAAGTTCACCGTCCGCCGGATGCGGCAGCTCACCGAACGGGTCGAGCAGGTGACCACCGAACACCTGGACGCCATGGAGCGGCAAGGAACGACGGCCGATCTGGTGCCCGCCTTCGCGCAGCCCATTCCGGCGCTGATGATCTGCGAGCTGCTCGGTGTTCCCTACGCAGACCACGAGTTCTTCCGCCGCAACGTCGCGCCGTTGAACCGGCCGGACGCGTCGATGGAGGAACAGGAGGCCGCCATCAACGCGCTGGGTGGCTACCTCTACGAACTCATCGTGGCCAAACGGGCCGCGCCGACCGACGACATCCTCGGCGAACTGGTCACCACGGAACTCACCGACGAAGAACTCACCAGCATCGCGTTCCTCTTGCTGGGGGCCGGTCTGGACACCACGGCGAACATGCTGGCGCTGGGGACTTTCGCGTTGCTGCGGCATCCGGACCAGCTCGCCGTCCTGCGCGAGGACCCGGAGAGCATCGACGGCGCGATCGAGGAACTCCTCCGCTACCTGACGATCGCTCATACGGGCGTCCGCACCGCGCTCGAAGACGTCGAGATCGGCGGCCAGGTCGTCAAGGCGGGGGAAGTGGTCGCGCTTTCGGCGGCGGCGGCCAACCGCGATCCGCTGAAGTTCCCGGAACCCGACCGGCTCGATCTCCGCCGCAACGCCGCCGGACACGCCGCTTTCGGGCACGGGGTGCACCAGTGTCTCGGCCAGCAGCTCGCGCGAGTCCAGATGAAGGTCGCCTTCACCGGGCTGCTCGGCAGGTTCCCGGCGCTGCGCCTTGCCGTTCCGGCCGATGAGATCCCGCTGCGGACGGACTCCGACATCTACGGGGTGTACGCGCTCCCGGTGGCCTGGGGCTGATCGCGATGAGGATCGAAGTGGACCGGGAACGGTGTGTGGGCGCCGGAATGTGCGTCCTGACCGCGCCGGAGGTGTTCGGACAGGACGAGGAAGACGGCCGGGTCCGGTTGCTGGACCCGGAACCGGCCGGGATCGGCGACGCCGCGCAGTCGTGCCCGGCGGCGGCGATCACGGCGGACGACTGAGAAACCAGGCCAGGGGGTGCCGGGCGGGCACCCCCTGGCCCCGGGATCAGCCGATCTCCGCGAGGACCTTGCCCGCGTCGGCGCTCTGCACGGCGGTGCCGGCGTAGAGCTGCTGGACCCTGGCCTTCTCCTGCGCGTTGGGGTTCACGCTGGTGCAGCTGACGCCGCCGGTCGAGCCGGACATCAGCGACGAGCACGGGCCGGGCTTCACGTCGGGCAGGCCGAGGCTGTGCCCGAGTTCGTGGGAAGCGATCCGGGGCGTGTGGTAGCCCTGCTGGACGGCCTGCCTGCCCATCCACACGGTGACCGTGCCGCCGGGGCGGACCGGGCCGAGCGTGGCGCGCGGCCAGCCGTTGTCGGCGATGACCCGGATGTTGACCCGCTGCCCCGGTGTCGCCTTCACGATGCGGACGTTGGTGACGTTGGTGTTCCAGACGTTGACGCCTGCCGCCACCGCGTCCTTGAACTCGGCGGCCTGGCTGTCGTCGTAGGTCAGGGTGGTCGCCATGATCTCGGCGGCACCGGCCGAGGGTGCCGAGAGCACCGAGATGGAGAGCGCGGCGCCGGTGAGCACCGCGGCGAAGGTACGTCGAAGCACGTTGAACTCCTCGCGTTTAAGGCGTGCTGGAATTTCGGAGCAGTTTCGACCCTGACCCTTTCGAGGCGCTCGGGGTACCCGCCGATAGTCGCCTGTCGTTAACCATGATCTTGACGCGACCGGAAGACTGTGCGGTTATGACCACGGCGCGTTTCACCGGACACGAAGAACCGATCCTCGCCGTCGCGGTGAAGGGAAATCGGCTGGTCACCGGGGGTGCGGACCGGACGGTGCGGGTCTGGGACCTGGAGACCGGCGCGCTCCGGTTCACCTTCGGCGGGCACGATCGGGCGGTGCTGGCGGTGGGCATCTCTGGTCAGTACGTGGTCGGTTGCGATGGGGCGACGGTGCGGCGCTGGCGGATCGCCGGTCGCGAGGCGCATCCCCCGGAGGTCCAGACCACCAAGCGGACCGTCGCCGTCGCGGTGGCGAACGAATTCGCCGTGTCCGGCGCGGGAAGCACGGTCGAGGTCCGGCGGCTGGACGGCGTGACGGTGCGAGGGCTCCGCACCGGCGGCCCGGAGGTCGAATCGGTCGCGGTGACCCCGGACGGGCGGGTCGTCGTCGCCGGGGACGACACCGGTGGGGTGCGGCTGTGGGACAAGGAAGTCGTTTCCCACTACCGGTTCGGGGGCGCGGGCGCGGTCCACGTGGTCGCGATCTCGGCCGACGGCGGGCACGTGCTGTCCGGCGAGGGCGAGACGGTCCGGTTGTGGGGGCGCGAGGGCGATCCGGCCCTCGTTTTCCCAGGGCACGGCGGAGCGGTGCGGGCGCTGGCCTTCAGCCCGGACGGCAAACTGGTGCTCTCCGGCGGTTCCGACGGCGAGGTCCGCGTCCGCGAGATCGACGACCCGGCGGGCTACACCCTTCTGAAGGGACATCGGGGGAACGTCCGCGCGATCGCCTGCACCGCGGGCGGCGAGAAGATCATCACGGTCGGGGACGACCGCGCCATCCGGGTGTGGGATCGCTTCGGCAACCAGATCGACGGCACCGGTTTCGTCGAGCCCAAACCGGGCCGGGCCCGGCCGCGGATCACGCCCGACGTCGAAAGCCCGGTCGACCTGATCGGCTTCCATGACGACGTGCGCACCCTCGCCGCGGTCATCGCCGACCGGGAGACCAGTCCGCCGTTGTGCGTCGCGCTGCTGGGCCCGTGGGGTTCCGGCAAATCCAGTTTCGTACGGCAGGTGAGCGACCGGGTCGCCGAACTGGCCCGCCGGTCCCGCGGCGACGCCGCCAACAGCGTGTTCGCCGGCGAGATCCGGCAGATCCGGTTCAACGCCTGGCAGTACCACGACGACCATCTGTGGGTCGGCCTGGTGGACCACCTGTTCCGGAATCTGGGCGCGCCCGAAACACATGCGGACGCCGGCGAGGTCCGTGCCGAACGTGAGGAACTGCGCACCCGGTTGGCCGGCCTGCGCGCGGTCAAGGCGGATTCCCCGCGCACCTGGCGCTGGCGTCTACTGGTGTCCGGAGTGGACCGGGCGGAACGCCGACGGCGGAGGCTCGCCGTCGCGGGCTACGCGTTCGCCGGTGTGCTCGGCATCGCCGCGGCGATCGCCGGTTGGGCGTTGTGGCACAACACGATCCTCGCCGTCGCGGGCGCCGTCGTCGCGCTCGGCGCCGTGCTGACCCCGGCGCTCACCACCGCCAGGTCGGCCCTCGCGCCGGTCAAGTCCACATTGGACAAACTGCGGTTCGACGTCGACAAACGCGCGGAACGGTTCGAGACCGAAATCCGGGAGACCGAGGAACGGCTCCGGCGGCTGGACGCGGCCAGCCGGCTCGGTGAGCTGATCGAGGAGGCGAAGGCAGGCAGATACGGCGACTACCAAGGGGTTTTCGCGCGCGTCCGGGAGGACCTCGTGAAGCTGAGCGACGATCTGGAGGAGGCGCGCCGGGAATGGCAACTTGCCGGAGGCACGGGCAAGCCGCCGCTGGAACGGATCGTGCTCTACATCGACGACCTCGACCGCTGCCCGCCGTCGAAGGTGATCGAAGTGCTCGCCGCGGTGCACCTGCTGCTGGCCCTGCCCGCGTTCGTCGTGGTGGTGGCCGTCGACCCGAGGTGGTTGCGGCGCTGCCTCGACCAGCACCACGAAGAGCTCTTCGGCACCGGGGAGGCACGCCAGGCGGAGTACCTCGACAAGATCTTCCAGATCGTGTTCGCCTTGCGTCCCATGGGAGCCGCGGCGGACGAACTGATCGACACCCTCATGCCCATCGAAGCGCCGGAACCGGCGACGCCCGATCACGAAGAATGGCCGGAGGAGGGGGACCGGACCGAACGCGGCGAAACGGCGGAGGTCGTCGTCGAGGACACGCCCCCACCGACGTTTTACAACATGCGGCCGGATCGGCTGCGGCTCACCGAAGTCGAACGCGATTTCGTCCACTCGCTGAGGAAAAGGCTGAATACGCCGCGCGAGATACGGAAACTGGTCAATCTCTACCGGCTGGTCCGCATCGGCATTCCCGACGCGGAACTGACGCGGTTCGTCGGCGGTCCCTATCGGGCGGTGCTCGTCCTGCTGACCATGCTGGTCGCCGATCCGGAGGCCGCGCGTTCGACCTTCGCCGCCCTTTCCGCCGGGGAATCGTTGTCCGGCGCCTTTCCACCTGAATGGCGGCTAGACGCCGAATCCTTCGATGATCTACAGGTCTATCGGAATTGGGTGGGCACCCTCGCCCGCTTCAGTTTCGAAACCTGCGATCTCGTGACCGAGGAGACGGAACCGGGAACCACGTTGTAGCTACACTTGCCCGCTACAACGGCTAGGGGGCGCGCATGCGGAGATCAGGCTGGGTTTCGCTCGTCTTCGGCGCGCTCGTCGGGACGCTCGTGATCGTCCTGCTCGCGACCACGGTCACCGCGCCGTCGAACGCGGCGAGGACCGACTGCGTGCGGCTGGTCGCCAGTTCCTCCACGGAGAAGGGCGACCTGGTCGCCGAACTGGCCGAGCGGTACAACAACACGGGCCGGACGTTCGACGGCGGGCGCTGCGCGAAGGTCGAGGCGTTCAAGAAGACCTCGGGGGCCACGCTCGACCTCATCGCCGATGGCTGGAACGACATCGACGAGCGGCAACCCGAACCGCAGGTTTGGATGCCGAGTTCCTCGCTGTGGCTCGATCTGCTGCGCCAGCGCGGCAAAGGGGACCTGATCGCGAACGGTCCGAAGACCTCGCTCGCGACGAGCCCGATGGTGATCGCGATGCCGGAACCGATGGCCAAGGAACTGGGCTGGCCGTCGAAGGGCATCGGCTGGAGGGACGTACTCGAAGTCAATCGCAACGGCGGCTGGGCCTCCACTGGTCCGGAGAACGCGAAGTGGGGCAACTTCACACTGGGCAAGGACAATCCGCGCCGGTCGACCTCGGGGCTCGCCGCGACCATCGCGACCTACTTCGCGGCGACCGGCGGCGACTACGGCAAGATCGACACGGCGGAAGCCGTCCAGTTCGTCCGCGGGATCGAGGCCTCGGTCGCCTACTACAGCGACGATTCGGTGGCCTTCCTGAAGACGCTGTACGAAGAGGACCAGAAGAAGCCCACGCCCTACATCAGCGCGATGGCGATGCAGGAACAGATGGTCTACCTCTACAACCACGGCGCGCCGACCGGGGACCCGAAACAGCTGGGGAAGGAACCGGCCCCGCTGAACCGGCCGCTCGTCGCCGTGCACCCGAGCGAGGGGACGATGCTGATCGACCATCCCTTCCTCACCACCGCCAAGGCGTCGCCGGAACAGCGCGCGGCGGCCAAGGACTTCTATGATTTCCTTCGGGAGCCCGCGCAGCAGGACCGGTTCCGTGACCTCGGCTTCCGTGACCCGGAGGGTCGCGGGAACGAGAAACTGGCCAAGGGCGTGCACACCGAAGGGGTCGCGGAACCGCGGCCCATCGAGCTTCCCACCGGTGAACAGATCCAGAAGATGCTGGACGGCTGGGAGTACACGCAGCGACGCGGCCGGATCCTGCTGGTGCTGGACCTTTCCGGCTCCATGAACGAACCGTTCGACAAGAACCGCAAGGACAAGCCGTATTCCGAAAGCCGGATCGCGCTGCTGAAACCCGCGATCCGCAAACAGCTCGAGTACCTGCATCCCGAGGACGAGGTGGGGCTGTGGACGTTCTCGGACGGGTATGAGGAAAAGATGCCGATCGGCAAGGTGAAGAACGTCCGGGGCCCGATGCTCGGCCTCGTCGACAACCTGACCCCGAAAGGGGATACGGCGCTGTACCAGACCGTGATCGCGGCCAACGACAAGATGCGCCGCGAGTTCGACCCGAACCTCATCAACGCCGTCGTCTTCCTGACCGACGGGCAGAACACCGAGGCCGGGACCAAGGAGCAGGTGCTGCAGAACGTCGACGCCGAGCGGCTGGACAACTCCGTCCGGATCTTCACCATGGCCTACGGCGCGCAGGCGGACAGCCGGGTCCTCGACGAGATCGCGCAGAAGTCCAAGGCCCGCAGCTACCAGGCCGTCGACCCGCACGGCATCGACAAGATGTTCGTCAACGTGTTCAGCAACTTCTGACATGGCCGAACACGACAACCGCCCGTTCCACGTCGTCGCGGTGGTGCTCAGCCTGATCGCCGGACTGATCGGCCGTGCGGTGACCTACCCGCATCCGGCGGCCTGGCTCTTCGGCGCGGTCGCCGTCCTGGCCGTGCTGATTCCGGCCGAAACCGCGTTCTTGGTGTTGAACAGCAGGCGATCGAAGCCGCCGCGAGTGGTCCGTGCGCCGCAACCCGTCGCCGCCACCGACAACTACAGCCTGCTCGGGCGAGCGCTGACGGCCATCGAAACGCTGCTGCCGGGCGAGACCGAGCTTTCCGGCGCCTTCCGGCGGGCGGTGGCGGTACTGGAGAAACGGAAGGGCGACGGTTCGGTGGGCGTCGCTCAACTGCGGATGACCGTCAGCCAGTTGACCATGAAGCTGGAGCGTTCGGTGGAGGAGGAGAACCCGGACCGGCTGATGCTCGTCCAGCGGATGCACCTGTTCCGGGAAATGCTCGAAGAGGCCATCGAGGCGGCCGAACCGGGTTGAGTGTTCGGTGCCGAACAGACTACGGCCGTGCGTCATGCTGATCTGACAGCATGCCGTTGATCGGGCGCCGGGTTGTCGAGGGCGTGGAACATGTGGTCGTACCGGTGGAGCACCGGTTCAGCCTGGAGGAAGCCGTACTGGCGGTGATGGCCGCCAAGAGCACCGTGCGGCCCGCTCCGGGAATCAAGGTCGCTCCGCTCAAGGTTTCGGAGGTACGGTCAGCGCTGCTCTATGCGGCGAAGCACGCCGATAGGCGACACCAGATCGTGGACAGTTATTTCGTCGAGGCCGAAGACGGACCGTTGCACCGGCTGGCCGAGTGGATCAGATCGGAACTGGTCCGCCTGGGCATCTTCACCACGCACGACGGTTCCGCCGCCGGATCGGGTGGCCGATTCGGTTACTCTCCGCGATAGGTGTTCACGACTGCCTGGGAGGGTGTTTCGTGGGTTTGGGCCCGGAGGCCGCCGAAGAGAGAGAACGTCCGTTCCTGGAGCGGCTGGACGAACCTGTCCGTGCCCGGTTGCTGGAGATGGGCACCCCGCAGACCTACGAGAGCAGACAGGCGCTGATGCGCTCGGGCGAGCCCGGCGACTTCGTCATGCTGCTGCGGCACGGTTATGTGAAGGTGACCAGCGCCGACCGGATGGGCGCGACGGTCATCCTCGACGTCGGGGTGCCCGGCGATCTGCACGGCGAGATCGCGGTGATCGCGGGTGGCATCCGGATGGCCGACGTCGTCGCCATCGAAGAGGTGCACGTCCGGCGCATCGCGGCGAGCGAGTTCAACCGGTTCCTGCTGGATCATCCGGCGGCGATGCGGGAGGTGCTCGTCAGCGTCGCCCGCCGGTTCGTGCTCGCCCAGCGTCAGCGGACGCAGTCATGGAAACCGCAGGCGGTGGCGCGGGTCGCGACGCGGCTGGACTACCTCGTCGACGTCTGTGGCATCCGGACGCCCGCCGGCTGGCGCATCGGGATCCCGTTGAGCCAGGACGAACTCGCGCAGTTCATCCCGATGGGCCGGACCATGGTCGCGCAGGCACTGGACAAGCTCCGGAAGGCGGGAGTTGTGGCCAGTTCGCGCCGTGCGATCACCGTCCTCGACCGCGAGGCGTTGCGGGTGATCACGGAAAAAGGTGTGACTTAGCTCACTGGCGTTGACCATCGCGAGGTCACGTTTTGTTCGGTTCCGAACAGAACTTCCGGTGAGGAGTGGGAACACTGCTTCCTGCCGCCAGTTTTCACCGATCAGGGGAGGGGTCGCAGAGATGCAGGTGCTGACCTCAGGCCAATACAACGCGCACACCCACGCCGTGCTGTCCGTCGACATCGTCGGTTCGTCCAAGGCCAGCGACGACCTGCTGGACCCGATGAAGAACGAGATGGAAACGCTGGTTTCCCGCTCGTTCACCGCGGTCGGGCTCGCACCGGGGGAAGCGCGTCACTTCCGGGAGACCGGGGACGGGCTGATGGTCGCGTATCCGGACCACGCCGTCGGCCAGCTCTGCGAGGTCGTGTTCCACCTGGACCATCTGCTCCGGACCCGCAACCGCTACGCCAGGGTCCCGATGCGGGCGCGGGTGGCGGTCCACATGGGACCGATGGCGGACAACCACCGTTACCACCGCACGTACATCACACTGACCCGGTTGCTGTGCGCCTCCACCTTCAACGACGCCGTCGGCTACTGGTGCCGTTCGGATCCGACGGGCGACAAGTTCGGCGCCGGGATGATCGTCTCGCAATCCGTGTGGCGCAACGTGGTCGAGCCGTTCGGGGTCGCGCTGGTCCCGCCGGCCCGCTGCGCCCGGATCAGTGTCACGACCCCGGATTTCGCGGACAGCGCGTGGATCCACTTGCCAGGCCTGGACGCCGAGGCGGTCCTCGCCGAACTGAACCCCGCCGTCGCGGTGCCGCTCGTGCTCGACCGGGTGAGCCGGTTGTCCACGACGGCCTGACCCAGACCGGGCGGTCCGGTTTCCAGGGAGGGAAAACCGTACCGCTCGCCGGTTCCCGGCCCGGAACCCCTACGCCGGGCCGGGAACCGGACCCCCGGCGCGGGGGGTGGGGGCGCGGGTCATCCCCGCCGCGCCCCCTCGCTTGCCCGGTCCGTGAAGGCCTCCTTGAGGGACCCAGAGTCCCTCAAGGAGGCCTTCACGGACTTGAGGCGGGCTCCGCTACTGCTTGCACCTCTTACCGCTGTTGATGCACTTCACCAGCTGGTTCATCAGCCGCTGCGACATGACGTTCGCGAAGTCGTCGTGGTCGGAGCGCGGGTTGTGCTTCTCCTGCGCGAAAGCGTCGACCGCGTACTGACCGGCCGCCTGGATTCCCGCCGGGATGTCGTACACCAGCGTGATCCGCAGCTGCGGCACGTTCTTGAAGCCGCGCGGGCATTTCCCGTTCCGGTCGGAGAACACGATATGCGTGCGGTGGTTGGCGCTGTCGGTGTTCTTCCCGTCCCAGCAGTTCGGGAAAGCGTGGACGCGGGCGACCTTGCTGCCTCGCGGGCAGATCGGGTACAGCTCGGTGAGCCGGTCCTCGAAGCCGGTGCAGGTCCAGCTCGGCCGTGCGTTGGCCGGGCCGTTGGTGCTCTGCTTGGCATCGCCGTAGAGCACGCGCAGGAACTTCGGCATCGCGACGACCCGGCGGGCGCCGCCGCTGGTGAAGGTCAGGTCGACCTTCGCGGGGCGCTGGATCTCGCCTTCGTTGTCGCCGATCTCGTTGTTGTCGTCGACGCCGGGCAGGTCCGCCGCCTTGCCGTCGGACTTCTTCTTCTCGGCGTCGCCCGCCGCGTTGACGTTGCTGTTCTCGCCGCCGTTGTCGAGTCCGCCTTCACCGTTCTGCTTCACCGCGCAGCCGGCGAGCTGGTCTTCGTTCTTCGCGACCGGTTTGCCTGCCTGTCGCAGGGTGTCGGCGATCTCCTTGATCGACGGCTTCCGCTTGCTCTTCAGCTCGTCGAGCACCTGGGCCGCTTGTTTTCCTTGCGCCAGCTGGTTGTTCGCGTTGTCGGAGTCCTGGTCGAGTTTGTCGAGGTTCTCGTCGACCGCGGGCATGGCCTGGTCGGGGACCTCACTGAGTTCGTCGAGTTCGCTGGCGACGTCGGGGCAGTCGACCTGGGCGACGGCCTCGTCCTTGGCCGCGTTCGCGCGGTCGGCGGCGAGTTTCTCCTCGTTCGCCGCCTCGTTTTCTTCCTCTTCCTCGGTGTTGATCCGGATGACCGGCCAGAAGTACGCGGACTTGTCGCCGTTCTTGCAGGTCGTGCCCGCTCGCAGCAGGCTCTTGTTGTTCGAATCCGCGTTGGTCGACAGGTTTCCGACGTAGTCGTGGAGGTGCTCGGCTCCATTGCGGACACCGGGCTGGGCGATGAAGTTGTCGCCGTTGAAGTGGCCGTTCTCGTTGCGGCCGCAGTCCACGGTGAACGTTCCCCGTGCGCCTCGTTTCGCGAGGTCGAGGTTGACGTTGGTGCCGCGGGGGACCTTCGTGATGTCGATGAAGAAAGACTTGTCCGCGCCGTCGGCCCTTGCCGCGTCGGGGGTTCCGGTCGTGGTGACCACGACGATCCCGCCGACCGCGATGGCGAGCGCGAGGCCGCCGGTGGCGACCTTGGTACGACGTGCCATGCGGTGGCGGCCGGCGGTTCTTTGGTTACGGGGCATGAACTTGTTCACCTCGTTCGGTGTCGTTGCCCGGAGCCCGGGGGAGGCGGCGCCGGCACCGCCGACGTCACTGACTCCGTGTTGGCTGAAACGGCCCCGGCGGACACCCGGTTCAAAACGCGACCTCGCCGTTATGCTTTCGTTACCTTACGGCGGCGGTGATAAGCGATGCCCAGCACGATGACGATCGGCCCCCACAAGGCGATCGGGGTGACGCAGATCGTGGCCAGCGTTTCCCAGCCTTCGTTGATGTAGGCGACATTTTCGACCACGCCGAGCACGGTGAGCTGACGGTTTCCACCGAGGGGGATCGAGCTGAAGAGCGCGGTGAGGATCAAGCCCCCGAGCACGGCGGGAACGACCGCCGCCATCGGCCGGACCGCTTTGCCGCCGAGGAACGGGATCCACCGGGGCACCACCTCGCCCCAGCCCCGGACCAGCCCGATGGCCAGGAGTGCGAGCACCTCGGAAAGCACGCTCAGCGTGAGGACGTACGGGATGCTCAACCAGTAGTCCGGCATCTCGCGATCGTGGATCTGCCCCATTTCGAAATGGAAGGCGAAAGGCAGCCTCCACAGACACGAAGGCAGCAGAATCCAGGGAAGCGCGTAAGCGAGACGCGTCGCCCAGCGGGGAACCGGCCGCTCGGTGTCGCTGACGGCCGGGGGCCGGTGAAGGATCTTCATGAGACTGATCGTGTCGCCGTGGGGCGCCGGAAAGATCACTCGCGCGGACAAGTGTCCTCCTACCGGAGAGGGAAAGGCCCGGCCTCGGGGCAGTCGAGGCCGGGCCGGATTCCCACTGGTCAGGCGTCGACCTTGTCCTTGGACTCCGTCTCGGGAGCGGAGGGCCGGGAAGGCAGGAAACGCTTGATCAGCGGGAAGAACAGGATCACCAGGATGATCACGTAGACCACGATCGCGAACGGGGTGTTGAACAACCCGCTCAGGCTGCCGTCGCTCAGTTGCAGTGCGCGCCGCATCTGCTGTTCGGCGGCCGGGCCGAGGATCACGCCGATGATCGCCGGTAGCACCGGCAGGCCGTAGCGGCGCATCGCGAAGCCGATCAGGCCGATCACGAACATCACGAGCAGGTCGAAGATGTCCGCGTTGACCGCGTACGCGCCGACACTGGCGAAGAACAGGATGCCCGCGTAGAGGTACGGCCGCGGGATCCGCAGCAGCTTCGCCCACAGGGGCGCCAGCGGCAGGTTCAGCACCAGCAGCAGCGTCAGTCCGACGAACAGCGAGGCGATCAGGCCCCACACCAGCGAAGACTCCCGCTCGAACAGCAGCGGACCCGGCTGGATGCCGTACTGCTGGAACGCCGCGAGCATCACGGCCGCGACCGCGGTGGTCGGCAGGCCGAGCGTCAGCATCGAGACCAGTGTTCCGGCGGCGGAAGCCGAAGCCGTCGCTTCCGGACCGGCGACGCCTTCGATGGCGCCCTTGCCGAACTCGTCCTTGTGCTTCGAGAGCCGCTTTTCCGTGACGTAGGAAAGGAACGTCGGGATCTCCGCGCCGCCGGCGGGCACCGCGCCGAACGGGAAGCCGATGAGCGGTCCGCGCAGCCACGGCTTCCACGTCCGCTTCAGATCGGCGCGCGAAAGCCAGGGCCTGCCGACCGGGATCGGTTTGAACGCGTTGCGCCGCAGGTGCGCGGCGACCCAGAGCGACTCGCCGACGGCGAACAGCGCGACCGCCACGATCACCACGTCGATCCCGTCGGCCAGATGCAGCGAGCCGAAGGTCAGCCGCTGCTGGCCGGTCATCTCGTCCAGCCCGACCAGGCCGATGGTGAGCCCGATCAGCAGCGATGCCACGCCGCGGATCCGGGAGCTGCCGAGCACCGAGGTGACCGCGATGAACGCCAGCACCATGATCGCGAACAGATCCGGCGCGCCGATGTCGACGGCGTGCTTCGCGATCATCGGGGCCAGCACGACCAGCGCGATCGTGCCGAGGATGCCGCCGATGAAATGCCCGATCGCGGCCGCCGCAAGCGCTTGCGCGCCGCGTCCCTTGCGGGCCATCGGGTTGCCGTCGATGGCCGCGACCACCGCCGCGCTCTCACCCGGCGTGTTCAGCAGGATCGACGTCGTCGAGCCGCCGAACATGCCGCCGTAGTAGATGCCGGCGAACATGATGAACGCGCCGGTGGGTTCCAGCCCGTAGGTCACCGGCAGCAGCAGCGCCACCGCCATGGCCGGGCCGATCCCCGGCAGCACGCCGATCGCGGTACCGAGCAGGACCCCGATCGCCGCCATCGCGATATGGGTCGGCGTCAGCGCGGTGCCGAAGCCGTCGATGAGTTGCTGAAGCATCAGAACACCTCCATCAACGGGCCACCGGGGAGCGGGACACCGAGCAGGTTGTTGAAGATCAGGAAGGTCGCGACGGACATGCCCGCCGCGATCAGCGGGTCACGCACCAGGTTGCGGCTGCCGAGCGCGTACGCCGCGCCCCAGAACAGGATCGCGCCGGAGATCGGGAACCCGACCAGGCCGATCAGCGCCGCGTTGGCGAGGAAGGCGCCGCACAGCAAGAGGACCGTGCGCAGGTCGGCGGGCGCGGTGAGGTCGATGTCCTCGCCGCCCTCGGCCTCGCCCTTGCCGCCGCGCAGCACGTCGCGCGCCAGCAGCACGGCGACGATCAGCAGCAGCGAGCCGACCAGGATCGGCACCGCCTTCGGTCCCACGGGACCGCGCTGGGCGAAGTCGGTGGGAATGCTCAGCGCGTCGGTGAGCACCAGGACGCCGAGCACCACGAGCCCGACGCTCACCCCGAGTTCGGAGCGCTCCTTCAGCCACGTGGTCGTCATGCCAGACCCAGCTCTTTCAGCACCGTTGCCACTCGCGTGTTCTCCTCTTTGAGAAACGAACCGAACTGCTCCCCGGGTGCGAACGCCCCGGTCCATCCGTTGCGCTGCAAGGCCTCCTGCCACTGCGGCGTCTTCTGCAGCCGGTCGAACAGGCCGACCAGCTTCGCCCGGTCCGCCTCGGTGATGCCGGGCGGAGCGACGATGCCGCGCCAGTTGGTGAACTTGACGTCCACACCGGACTCCGAAAGCGTCGGCGCGTCGATGCCGGGGATCCGCTTTTCACTGGTCACCGCCAGCACCCGGAGCGTGCCCGCCTGGATCTGGTCCCGGTACTCGCCGACACCCGAGACGCCGAACGCGACCTTGCCACCGAGGACCGACGCGAGCAGCTCGCCGCCGCCGTCGAACTGGACGTAGTTGACCGCCTTGGGTGCGAGCCCGACCGCCTTCGCCATCAGCATCGGCGCCAGATGATCCGGCCCGCCGGGCGACGAACCGCCGCCGACCTGGACCGCGCCGGGATCCTTCTTCCACGCTTCGACCAGCTGACCGATGTTCTGGTACGGCGAATCCTTGCCGACCACGACGATGTCCGACTCTTCGATCAGCTTCGCCACCGGCGTGGTGTCGAGCAGCGAAGACGGCGACTTGTTCGTGAACACGCTGCCGACGACGCCGAGCCCCATGGACATGACGAGTTTGCCGTTGCCGCGCTCGGCCACCGTGCGGCCGAGGCCGACCGTGCCGCCCGCACCGGGGAGGTTGAAGACCTCCGCGTTGCCGAGCAGGTCCGCGTCCTCCATCGCCTTGGTCGCCGTGCGCGCCGTGATGTCGTAACCGCCGCCGGGCGCGTTGGGCACGAGCACCCGCAACGACCGGATCTGCGAGCCCTCGTCGGCCTCGCCGCCCGGGGTGAGCAACGGTGGCACCAGCAAAACGGCGACGAGCGCCGCCGCGATGGCCAACCAGTTACTGGGCTTCACTGTGATCCCCGCCTCTCTGCCGCGTGGTTGGACATGTTGCACTCGTGTAAACAGAGATGTCCCGCTTGCGGGCCCAATGGTTGTTGTGTTCGTTTTGGTCACGCGGAGGTGGCGATGGGTGCTCGGGGTTCCTTGGCCCGCCAGCTCCTCGTATGGCAACTCGTAGTCGTGACCTGCCTACTGTGCGCGGTGGGCGTGCTGGCCGTCGTCCAGGCGGGGAACAACTTCCGCACGACCGAGGGACGCCGGGCGCTTTCGGTCGCGGAGAGTGTCGCCGCGCAGGGTGTCGTGGGCGACCTCGAGAACGGCCCGTTCGAACTGAACGCGCCCGCGGCGACCGCGCGAAGCTTCTCCGGGGTGGATTTCGTGGTGATCGCGGGAGCGGACCGCTACGTGCTCGCGTCACCGGATCCGGGTCAGGTGCGGACGCCGCTCGACATCGGGGAGAGCACCGTCCTCTCTGGACGGTCGTGGGTCGGCGAACTCGACGGTTCGATCGTGGCGCACGTCCCGGTGCTCGACGAAAAGGGCGGCAAAGTCGTCCGCATGGTCGCGGTGGGGTCGAAGTCGCCCGGGTTCTTCGCCGGCGTGCTCGACTCGCCGGACAACGCCCTGCGGGTGCTGGGTGTCGCGCTGGTGATCGGCGTGAGCGGTTCGCTGCTGCTGGCGCGGCGCGTGAAGAACCAGACGCTCGGCCTGGAACCGCACGAGATCACCGCCCTGGTGGAAAACCGGGAGGCGCTCCTGCACGGCATCAAGGAGGGCGTCGTCGGCCTGGACCCGCAGCACCGGATCACCCTGGCGAACGATCAGGCCCGCGAACTGCTGGCGTTGCCGGAGGACGCCGTCGGCCGGTCGGTCGAGGAACTCGATCTCAACGAACGGATCCGCGACCTGCTCACCGGCCGCGCGACCGGCGCCGACCAGATCGTGCTGCGGAAAGGGAAGGTGCTGACGCTGAACCGGATGCCGATCGACGTACGGGGAGCCGTCGTCACCTTGCGGGACCGCACCGACCTGATGACCCTGCGGGACGAACTCGACGCCAGCAGGCACGCCACCGACACGTTGCGGGCGCAGGCGCACGAGTTCAGCAACCGGCTGCATACCATTTCCGGGCTGCTGGAACTCGGGGAATACGAAGAGGTCCGCGGCTATGTCAGCCGGATCAGCTCGGCTCAGGGCGAGTGGCGCGCCGAGGTCGGCTCGCGTATCGGCGACCCGGCGGTGGCCGCGCTGCTGATCGCGAAGGCCTCGCTGGCCGCGGAACGCGGGGCCGGCCTGCGCATGGCCCCCGACAGCGAACTCGACCGTGTCGAGGACGGCCTCTCCACGGATTTGGTGACAGTGCTGGGAAATCTCGTCGACAACGCGCTGGACGCGCTGGGTGGTGAGCGTGGCTGGATCGAGGTCGGCGTGTGGCAGGAGGAGGACGAAGTGCGGGTGGAGGTCCGCGATTCCGGACCGGGAGTCGCCCCGGAGATCGCGGAAGAAGTGTTCGAGCACGGCTTCACCACGAAGGCCGCCGCACACGGCCAGCGCGGTCTCGGGCTCGCGCTGATCCGGCAGGCGTGCGTCCGGCGTGGCGGTTCCGTCGAGGTGCACAACTCCGGCGGCGCGGTGTTCACGGCGAGGTTGCCGCGATGATCCGGGTCCTCGTCGTCGACGACGATTTCATGGTCGCGAAAGTCCACAGTGGATACGTCGCGCGCACGGAGGGGTTCGCCGTGGTCGGGGTCGCGCACACCGGCGCCGACGCGCTCCGCCTGGCGCGGGAGCTGAAGCCGGATCTGGTACTGCTGGACGTCTATCTCCCCGACCTCGACGGGCTTTCGGTGCTGCGGGAGTTGCGCGCCACCGAGGACGTCGACGTCATCCTGATCACCGCCGCGACGGACGTGGAGACCGTGCGGCAGGCGATGCGGGGCGGGGTCCTGCACTACCTGATCAAGCCGTTCGAGTACGCGTCGCTGCGGGATCAGCTCACCCATTTCGCGTCGCTGCACCAGCGGCTGGACCGGCTGGCCGAGGCGGGCCAGGCCGACGTCGACCAGGTCTTCGGCTCGCGGCCGAGCGCGAAACCCGTGCTGCCCAAGGGACTCACCGTCCAGACCGCGCGGCTGGTGGAGACCGCGCTCCGGGGCGCGCCGGGCGGGATGTCCGCGAGCGAATGCGCGGAGGCGACCGGCGTCGCCCGGGTGAGCGCGCGCCGGTACCTGGAGCATTTCGTGGCGACGGGGAAGGCCGAGGTGACCCTCAAGTACGGCGGGACAGGACGGCCCGAGCGCCGCTACCTCTGGTCCTGACCGCCCTGACCCCGCAATTAGTCACCTACTTGCGTGCCTGACCTGACGCAAGTAGGTGACTAATTGCGTGCGTCCGGGGGTTCGGCTCAGCTGAGCTGGTCGGCGAGAAAGGCCAGGATCTCGTCCCTGGCCCGGACGGTGGGATGGCCTTCCTGGTCGACTAGGTGGGCGGTGACGACGCTGTGGGGGCAGGCCACGACGTCACGGAAGAACGGCGGCGGTTCGGGATTGGCCACCTCGTCGGGGAGTACGCGACCGTCGAACGCGTCGCCGAGAAGTGCCCGGTACGCGGCGAAGCGCTGCCCGGTGCACCACCGGTCGTTCTCGAAGCGGTAGGCGAGCACCTTCAGTCCATCGCGCTCGACACGTTCACGTATCCGGGTGGCGTCCGCGTCGCCGAGTTCCAGCCCGGCCGGGTCGTCCAGCGGCAGCGAAGGATGGTTGACGACGGGAGCGATGACGGCCGGTTCGAGGGTCATGCTGAGGGCGAAGTTGCCGGTGAAGCAGAGGCCGATCGCGCCGACGCCCGGCCCGCCGCATTCCTCGAACGCCTTCCTCGCCAGCCCGCGCAGCCAGGTCACGACGGGGCTTGTGCCGCCGCCGGCGAACGCCCGGAACTCGGCGCTGACGCAGGCGCGGCGGACGACCTTCTCCCCGTCCGCGGCGGTGGGGAAAGCGCCGTCGACACCGAAGAGCGACGGAAGGTAGACGGTGAAACCCGCGTCCCGGATCCAGCGCGCGAAGCGGACGACGTCCGGGCTGATGCCGGGCATCTCCGGCATCAGCACCACCGCCGCCCCGGATCCGGCGACGTAGACGGTTTTGCCGACGCCGTCGACTTCGACGAGCCGTTTCGAGAAGTCCGCGAGGGTCATGGCGCCATCGTGCAGTGCGCCCGCCGGCTCGGACAGGGGCGAGATCGCCATATCGTCGGGTAATCTCGCCATCATGGTGACCGCGCAGCGCGTCGGAGTGCTTGCCTATCCGGGATGTTTCGCTTCGGAGGTTTTCGGGGTTCCCGATCTCCTCACGATGGCCTCTCATGTCGCCGCGGCCGAGGATCCTTCGTACGAGGTTTCGATCCTGTCGCCGAGGCGGCGCGTGGTCGCCTCCGGCGGTGCGGTGATCACGGTGTCGCCGGTGCGGCCGGTCGATGTCCTGGTCGTCCCCGGGTTCGAGCTGTCGCCGGGGCTCGACCTCGACACGAAGCTCAGGTCGCTGCGCCCGGAAATCGAGGCCGTCAAATCCGCTTCGGAGGCGGGAGCCGCGGTGGTTTCGATCTGCGTCGGCGCGTTCCTGCTGGCCGACGCCGGCCTGCTCGACGGGCGGCGGTCGACCACCTCGTGGCTTTTCGCCGGACGGCTGGCCGATCGCCGCCCCGGCACCGAGGTCCTCCCGGACGAACTCGTGGTCACCGACAGCGGAGTGACCACGACGGGCGCGTTCAGCGCGATGTACGACTTCGCTCTCGGGCTCATCCGTGAACACCACGGCGGCCGGGTCGCTCGCGCGACCGCGCGGATCGCCCTCGTCGACGACGCGCGGTCGAGCCAGGCGCCGTATGTCGACGCGGATCTGTTGCCCGCCACCGGCAGGGAGTTCTCCCAAGGCGTCAAACGCCGGCTGGACCAGAACCTGCGCGAGCGGTACGACCTCGGACTGCTCGCCACGACGTTCCACGTCAGCGCGCGAACCCTGCTGCGGCGGTTTCGGGGCGAGACCGGCAAAACTCCGCTCGGCTACCTCCAGGAGGCGCGGGTGCGCCGGGCGAAGCATCTGCTGGAGACCACGGAGCGAACGATCGCCGGTATCGCCGCCGAGGTCGGCTACCGCGATCCCGGGACGTTCAGCGCGGTCTTCGCCCGGCTGACCGGCCACCGGCCGTGGGACTACCGCGCGATGTTCAGGCGAAGCCGAGTGTCCACAGGCATTCGGGACACGAAGTGGACAACACCGTAGGCTCGGCTGAATGAGCACGGCATCCACCACGGAGCATCCGATGGTCGAAACCCGGCACCAGACCCAGTTGCTGACCCTGCTGCGGGATGAGGGGCCGATGTCCCGGGTCGAACTGGGGGAGCGGCTGGAACTGCCGCGCGCCCGGGTGGGTGCCGAGGTCGCGCGGCTCGCCGAGGTCGGCCTCGTCGAAACCGCGGGTCCGTCGGCGAGCCGGGGCGGCAGACGGTCCACACTGGTGCGGCTGGCGGGCGACCTGCGCGTGCTCTCCGTCGACGTCGGCGCGACGTCGGTCGGGGTCGCCCTCACCGACGCATCGTGCGAGGTGCTGGTGCACACCGTCGAAGACTGCGACGTCCGGCAGGGCCCGCACGTCGTGCTCAAACGCGTCGCCGCGCTGGCGGAGAAGATCCGCGAAGAGGCGCCGGGCAAACTGATCGCCGCCGGGATCGGCCTCCCGGGGCCGGTGAGCTTCGCCGAGGGCATGGCGGTCGCGCCGCCGATAATGCCCGGCTGGGACCGGTTTTCCGTACGCGACCATCTCGGCGGGCTGCTGGGCTGCCCGGTCACCGTCGACAACGACGTGAACTCGATGGCCCTCGGGGAACGGCACGCCGGCGTCGCCCGCTCCACCGACGACCTGGTGTTCGTCAAGATCGGTACCGGTATCGGCTGCGGGATCGTGCTGGGCGGCAAGGTGTACCGCGGCGTCGCCGGCACCGCGGGCGACATCGGGCACATCCGGCTCGACGACTACGGGCCGACCTGCGCCTGCGGTGAGACAGGCTGTCTCGAGGCGTACTTCGGCGGCGCCGCGCTGGCCCGCGACGGGCTGACGCTCGCGCGCAGCGGCCGGTCGGCGTACCTCGCCGACGTAGTCGCCGACCGCGGCGCGATCACCGCCGCGGACGTCGGCCGCGCGGCGGCGTCGGGCGACTTCGGCGCGGTCAACCTGATCCGTGACGGCGGACGGCGGCTCGGGCAGGTGGTCGCCTCGCTGGTGAGTTTCGTGAACCCGGGCATGGTCGTGATCGGTGGCGGCGTGGCGCAGCTCGGGCATCAGCTGCTCGCCGAGATCCGCAGCTCGGTCTACCGGCGGTCGCTGCCGCTCGCGACCGGGAACCTGCCGATCGTGCTGTCCGAGCTGGGGGACACCGCGGGCGTCATCGGGGCCGCGTGGTCCGCTACGGACCGCGCCTTCACGCTCAGTAGCTGAGGCGCCTCACCTGCGTCTCCCCGCCCGTGCAATGAAGGGGCCTTTCATAGCAAATTCTGCAATGAAAGGCCCCTTCATTGCGCGCGGGAGGCACACGCGAGGAGGGCCGCCGGGAGCGCTGAGTGACCGCTCGGCGGCACGTTAGGCACTCACCTGATTCCGATTAGTAACGTCAAGATCGTGCAGACTTTCGCTCGACAAGTACGAAAGTCTGCGCGGTTCTGGACGGCTATTCGGGTGATGACACCCATTTCTGTCCTGTTGTCACCTTGACGAGTGACAGAAGCCACCCTACTTTCGCTGGCTAAGTAACAAAGTTTGTTACGGCCGATTCGTAAGTGAGGGCAGTGTGGCCGCGACTGAATCCGGGCAGCTCGACCCGGTCAGCCCACGCACGGCGAACCTCGCCGCGCTCCTGCGGGCGTTGCGTGCGGGGCCGCTGTCTCGTACCCAGCTCGCGGCGCGCTGCGGGCTCACCAAGGCGGCCGTCTCCGGGTTGATCACCGAGCTGTCCGATCGCGGTCTCGTCCGGTCCGCCGGACTCCAGGGCGGTGGCAACGGCAGGCCCAGCCAACTGGTCGAGTTGAACGGCGCCAGCGCCTGCGGGCTCGCGCTCAGTGTCGAGGCCGACCGGTTCGCCGCCGTCGTCACGAACCTCGACGGCCGCGTCGTCGCCGAACGCACGGAGACCGCCGACGTCGCCGCGCTCGGGTTGCACCGGAGCATGGACGAGCTCGCTTTCCTCGCCAGGCAGGTGCTGCTCGACGACCAGCCGGTCGGCGTCACCGTCTCGGTGCCGGGACTGGTCGATTCGGCCGCCGCCGTGCTGCGGTTCGCGCCGACCCTGCGCTGGCGCGACGCCGAGATCGCCGACCTCCTCGCCGCCAGGCTCGGGCTGCGGGCCGACGCCATCGCGGTCGACAACGAGGCCAATCTCGGCGCGGTCGGCGAGGCCGTCGCCGGAGTCGGGCAAGGCGTGCGGGAGCT
Source organism: Amycolatopsis sp. WAC 01416 (assembly GCF_003947485.1). Classification (NCBI taxonomy): domain Bacteria; kingdom Bacillati; phylum Actinomycetota; class Actinomycetes; order Pseudonocardiales; family Pseudonocardiaceae; genus Amycolatopsis; species Amycolatopsis sp. WAC 01416. The sequence goes on from NZ_QHHX01000008.1 coordinate 22,901, forward strand.
CTTCTACCTCAGCGGCGGGACGGGTGTCGGCGGCGGGCTCGTGTCCGGTGGCGCGCTTCTGCGCGGTGCCAGGGGTTTCGCGGGCGAGGTCGGGCACATCACCGTCGACCCGTCCGGCGAACAGTGCCAGTGCGGCCGGGTCGGCTGCCTGGAGACCAAGGCCGGGCTCAACGCCGTCCTGCGCGTCGCCGCCTCGCCCGGCGACCCGCTGCACGATCCCGCGCTCGGCGTCGACGGCCGGGTCGGGCTGCTCAAACACCGCGTGCAGCGCGGTGACCAGCGCGCCGTCGCGGCGGTCTCCGAACTCGGGGTCGCGCTCGGCATCGCGGTGTCCACTGTGGTCGATGTACTCGACCCGGACGTCGTGGTGCTCGGCGGTTACTTCGCCGCACTGGGCGAATGGCTGGTCGAGCCGGTGCGCCGCGAACTGTCCGCGCGGCCGCTCGGGCACGAGCCCGCCTGCCGTGTCGAGCCGTCGCCGCTGGGCACCACCGCCCCGCTGCGCGGCGCCGCGCATCTCGCCACCGAACGGCTTTTCGCCGACCCGACATTAGTTCCTTTCGAGACCGAGGAGGCTCCGGCATGACCCTGCTCTCCGTCCGGGGGATCGTGAAGACCTTCCCGGGGGTGCGTGCACTCGACGGCGTCGATTTCGACGTCGAATCCGGCGAGGTGCACTGTCTGCTCGGCCAGAACGGCGCGGGCAAGTCCACGCTGATCAAAACGCTCGCCGGGGCACACCGTCCCGACGGCGGCGAGATCTCCTGGCAGGGCGAGCCGGTCACGCTGGCCTCACCGGTCGCCGCGCTGAAGATCGGCATCGCGACCATGTACCAGGAACTCGACCTGGTGCCCGGGCTTTCCGTGGCGGACAACATCTTCCTCGGCCGCGAGCGCGCGTCGTTCGGGTTCACGCGGATCAGCGAGTCCCGGAACAAGGCCGCGAAGCTGATGGCCCGGCTCGGGCATCCCGAGATCACGCCGTCGACCGAGGTCGGCAAGCTCTCCGCTGCGGGGCAGCAGCTGGTCTCGATGGCACGGGCGCTCGCGTACGACGCGAAGCTGCTGGTGATGGACGAGCCCACCGCGGCGCTGGCGGGGGAAGAGGTCGACAACCTGTTCCGCATCGTCGGCGAACTGACCGCCGAGGGTGTCGCGATCATCTACATCTCCCACCGGCTCGAAGAACTGCGGCGGATCGGGCACCGCGTCACCGTGCTCAAGGACGGCAAGACCGTCGCCACCGGCCTCGACGCCAAGGAGACCCCGACCGCAGACCTCGTCGCGCTGATGGCGGGCCGCAAGGTCGAAACCGTGTTCGGCCCGCGCCATCAGGAGCACGTGGACCCGGACAAAGAGGTCCTCAAGGTGGAGAACCTGACCACCGTCGGCGAGTTCGAGAACGTGAACTTCACCGTGCACGCCGGTGAGGTCGTCGGTATCGCGGGTCTCGTCGGCTCGGGCCGCAGCGAACTGCTGGAGACGATCTTCGGGGCGCGCAAGCAGGACGCGGGTTCGGTGTCGGTCGACGGCGAACCGGTCCGGCCGGGCAGCGTGTCCGCGGCGGTCAAGGCCGGGATCGGCCTGGCGCCGGAGGAACGCAAGAGCCAGGGGCTGCTGCTGGACCTGCCCGTGGTGCACAACGTGACCCTGGCGAGCCTGAGCAAGTACGCGACGTTCGGTTTCACCGAGCGGGGCAGGGAACTCGACGACGCCGGGGAAAGCCTGCGGCGCCTCGATCTCCGGCCCGCCGACCCGCATCGGATCATCCGCACGCTGTCCGGCGGCAACCAGCAGAAGGCGGTGCTCGCGCGCTGGCTGGTCCGCGGCTGCCGGGTCCTGCTGCTGGACGAACCGACCCGCGGGGTCGACGTCGGCGCGCGGGCGGAGCTGTACCGGCTGATCGAGGAACTGGCCGCGACCGGCGTCGCGATCGTGCTCGTCAGCAGCGAGATCCCCGAAGTACTCGGACTGTCCGACCGGGTGCTGGTGCTGCGTGAAGGACGTGTCCTGGCTGAAAAGCCGTCTGCGGAGCTGACAGAGGCGGATGTGCTCGACGTGATTCTCGAGGGGAGTGCGGCGTGACCGACCAAGCCGAATCGGTGCGTACGGGACCCGCCGTGGAACCTGTACCACCCAAGGAAAAGCGAAACTTCTCGCTTGACACCCGGCTGCTCGGGCTGGCCGGGGTACTGGTCATCCTGTGCATCGTCGGCCAGGTCACGAGGCCCGACCAGTTCTTCACCGACGGCAACATCTCGACGATCCTGCGGCTCGCCGCGGCCATCGGGGTGGTCAGCGTCGGGATGACGTTCGTGATCATCGCCGGCGGCATCGACCTCTCGGTCGGGTCGATCGTGGCGCTCTCCAGTGTCTGGCTGACCACGCTGGCCACCCAGTCCTACGGCCCGTTCGTGATGATCCTTTGTGGACTCCTGGTCGGCCTCGGCTGCGGGCTGGTCAACGGGATCCTGGTCTCCTACGGGAAGATCGTGCCGTTCATCGCGACACTGGCGATGTACGTCTCGGCCCGCGGGCTCGCGGAACGCATCAGTGGCCGCCGCACGCAGGTGGTGGCGGAAGCGGGTTTCCTCGACTTCTTCCGCGGTGACCTGCTCGGCATCCCGGTGCTGATCTGGATGTTCGCGCTGGTGTTCGTGATCGGCTGGGTGCTGCTGAACCGCACCACGTTCGGCCGCCGCACCTTCGCCGTCGGCGGCAACGCCGAGGCCTCGCGGCTGGCGGGCATCAACGTCAAGCGGCACACCGCCCTCGTCTACGGCGTCGCCGGCCTCTGCTGCGGCATCGCCGCGCTGATGGTCGTCGCCCGCACCACCGCGGGCGCCTCGACCAACGGCATGCTCTACGAACTCGACGCCATCGCGGCGGTCGTCATCGGCGGCACGCTGCTCACCGGTGGCCGCGGCTCGCTCATCGGCACCCTGATCGGCGTGCTGATCTTCACCGTGCTGTCCAACATCTTCACGCTCAACAACCTGGACACCGACATCCAGAACATCGCCAAGGGCGTGATCATCGTCCTGGCCGCGCTACTGCAGTTCCGCTCCGTGAAAAAGACAAAGACGAACACTTGATCACCGTGGATGGAGAGTCGTCATGACCGAACAATCCCTGCATCGCCGCCGTTTCCTGCTGGGAGGCGCGGCCGTCGGAGCGGGTGCGCTGCTGACCGCGTGCACCTCGAACGAGGCACCGGCGCAGAACAACGCGGCCAACGTGGCCAACGCCGGGGCGAACTCGCAGCCCGGAACCCCGGTGACCATCGGGTTCTCGGCGCCGGCCGCGGACCACGGCTGGATGGCGGCCATCACCAAGAACGCCCGCGCGCAGGCGCAGAAGTTCAGTGAGGTCACGCTCAACGCGACCGAGGGCACCAACGACGTCAACCAGCAGATCTCCCAGGTGGAGACGCTGATCAACGCCAAGGTCAACGTGCTGGTGATCCTGCCGTTCGACGGCAAGGCGCTGACCGCGGTCGGCCAGCAGGCGATGGACGCCGGTATCCAGGTGATCAACCTCGACCGCGTCTTCGACACCCCGCTCGCGTACCGCACCTGGATCGGTGGCGACAACTACCGCATGGGCGTCAACGCCGGGAACTACATCGCCCAGCAGATGAAGGCGAAGAACATCGCGAGCCCCGTCATCGGCGAGGTCGCGGGCATCGACTCGCTGCCGCTGACCCAGGAACGCAGCAAGGGTTTCAAGGACGCCTTGGCGCGTCAGGGTTTCCAGATCGGGCCGCGGGTATCGGCGCAGTTCACCCCGGAGTCCGGCGAGCAGCAGACCTCGAACCTGCTGCAGTCCGCGCCGAAGCTGGACGCCCTCTGGAACCACGACGACGACCAGGGTGTCGGCGTCATCGCGGCGATCAACAACGCCAACCGCAAGGACTTCCTGATGGTCGGCGGCGCGGGTTCGAAGAACGCGATGAACCTGATCAAGTCCGACGCCGAGCCGCTGAAGGCGACAGTGCTCTACAGCCCGTCGATGGCGTCTTCGGCGATCTCGCTCGCGCGGCTTCTCGGCCAGGGCAAGGGGGCCGGCGACTTCGCCGAGCACGAGATCCCCGCCGAGATCACCACGTACTCCGCGGTGGTCACCAAGGAGAACGTCGACAAGTACATGGACGTCGGCTTCGACTCGTAAACCCGCGTACCCGACACACGCAAGCGGAGACATAGGAGGGGCATGAGCACGGCAAAGGAAACGATCGGGATCGGCATGGTGGGCCACGCGTTCATGGGTGCGGTGCATTCGCACGCGTGGCGCAGTGTGCACCGGTTCTTCGCGCCACCGCTGATCCCGAGACTCGCCGTGCTCGGCGGCCGTGACGAGGTGCGGACGAAGGCCGCGGCGGAACGGTTCGGCTGGGAAGACGTCGAGACGGACTGGCGCGCGCTGATCGCCCGTGACGACGTCGACCTGGTCGACATCTGCACGCCGGGCGACAGTCACGCCGAGATCGCGATCGCCGCGCTCGAAGCGGGCAAGCACGTGCTGTGCGAGAAGCCGTTGGCCAACACCCTCGCCGAGGCCGAAGCGATGGCCGAGGCGGCGGCGAAGGCGCGGGCGAACGGCGTCCGGTCGATGGTGGCCTTCAACTACCGCCGGGTGCCCGCGCTCGCGCACGCCAGGAAACTGGTCGCGAGCGGGGCGCTCGGCGAGATCCGCCACGTGCGGTCGGTGTACCTGCAGGACTGGCTGGCCGACGCGCAGGCGCCGATGACCTGGCGGCTGCACAAGGACAAGGCGGGCTCGGGTGCGCTGGGCGATCTCGGCGCGCACATCGTCGACGCCGCCCAGTTCGTCACCGGCGAGACGATCACCGGGGTGTCGGCGCTGACCAACACCTTCGTCAAGGAGCGGCCGGACGGCGACGGCGGCACGGGTCAGGTGACCGTCGACGACACCGCGCTGTTCCTCGGCCGGTTCACCGGCGGCGCGGTGGCGAGTTTCGAGGCGACCCGGTTCGCGCTGGGCCGCAAGAACGCGATGCGGCTGGAGATCAACGGGTCGAAGGCGAGCCTCGCGTTCGACTTCGAGTCGATGAACGAACTGTCCTTCTTCGACGGCGGGCAGCCCGCCACCGAGGCGGGGTTCCGCCGGATCCTGGTCACCGAACCCGAGCACCCGTACGTCGGGGTCTGGTGGCCGCCGGGGCATCTCCTCGGCTACGAGCACACCTTCACCAACGAGGTCGCCGACCTGCTCACCGCGATCGGCGACGGCACGGATCCCGAACCCTCCTTCGAGGACGGGTTGAGGGTTCAGCAGGTCTTGGCCGCGGTCGAGCGGAGCGCCGCCGAAGAGGCGCGCTGGACGGCTGTGCCCGGCGTCACCACGAAGGGAAGTAGCTGAGGACATGGAGAAGACCGAGGACGAGGCGGAGTGGTAACGGCTGTAGAGATTCAGCCGAAAGTCGCATGACGGCTATCACTGCGACTTGGTTCGATCCGGAAACGTCCGACCATCCGATGGTGAACTCAGTTGGCGTTTTCGGGTTTTGGGAAAGGTGGAGAAATGCCTGCTCACGAGCGTACGGGCATCTGGTTGATCGGGGCGAGGGGGTCGGTGGCCACCACGGCCGCGGTAGGGCTCCTCGCCCTCCGCGCGGGGGTGACGGGCGGTGGCGGCTGCGTCACCGAACTGCCCGCGTTCGCCGGGGTTCCGTTGCCGGGCTGGGACGATCTGGTCCTCGGCGGGCACGACATCGCGCACACGCCGCTGGAGAAGCGGGCCGAGCAGCTGGCGCACGCCGGGGTGTTCGGGCACGCGGTGTTCTCCGCGGTCCGGTCCGGGCTGGCCGAGGTGGACGCCGAGATCCGCGACGGCTACCACCCGGCGACGCATACCGGTGCCCAGGCCGGCGCGGCCGCCCGGCTGACGGCGGACATCCGAGCTTTCGCCGACCGGCACGGCCTCGCGCGGGTCGTCGTGGTCAACGTGTCCTCCACCGAGGCCCCCTGCCCCCACCTGCCCGAACACGACGACCTCGACGCGCTCGAAGAGGCTTTGGCGGACCCGACGCGGGCAGTGCTTCCGTCGAGTTCCCTGTCGGCCTACGCGGCGATGAAGGCGGGAAGCCCGTACGTCGAGTTCACGCCGTCTGCCGGGATCACCCTGCCCGCGCTGCGGCAGCTCGCCGAGCGGGAAGGCCTGCCGTACGCGGGTTGCGACGGCAAGACCGGTGAGACGCTGCTGCGCACGGTCCTCGCGCCGATGTTCAGCGCGCGGGCGTTGAAGGTCCGCTCCTGGGCGGGCACCAACCTGCTCGGCGGCGGCGACGGCGAGACCCTGGCCGACCCGGTGACCGCGAACAGCAAGCTGGAGTCGAAGGCGCGCGGGCTCGCGGCGCTGCTCGGCGAGGACGTCACCGCGCCGCTGCACATCGACAACGTGCCCGACCTCGGCGAGATCAAGACCGCGTGGGACCACGTGTCGTTCGAGGGTTTCCTCGGCGCGCGCATGAGCCTGCAGTTCACCTGGACCGGCTACGACTCCGCGCTCGCGGCGCCGCTGATCCTCGACCTCGCGAGGCTGGTGACCGCGGCGCACGCCGGCGGCCAGAGCGGCGCGCTGACCGAACTCGGCTTCTTCTTCAAGGATCCGCTGGGCAGCGACGAACACCGCTTCGCCGAGCAGACCGCCCGCCTGATCGCCTGGGCGGGAACCCTGTGAAGGCTTACGTGGAACTCGTGCGGGCGCCCGCCGCGCTGACGGTGCTCGGCGACACGGTCGCCGGATCCGCCGCGGCGGGGCTCAAGATGACCGGGCGACGGCTGCTGCTGCCGCTGTCCTCGGTCGCCTTCTACTGGGCCGGGATGGCCCTCAACGACTGGGCGGACCGGAAGCTCGACGCCGTGGAGCGTCCCGAGCGGCCGATCCCGTCCGGGCGGGTGAGTGCCGGCGCGGCGCTCACCACCGGGGCCGCGCTGACCGCTGCCGGACTTGGCCTGGCGGCGCTCGGCGGCGGCCGCCGGGCGATGCGGGTCGCGGTCCCGGTCGCGGGCGCGGTGTGGGCCTACGACACGGTGCTCAAGCCGACCCCGGCCGGACCGGTGGCGATGGCGGCCTGTCGCACGCTCGACGTCCTGCTGGGCGCCGGTGACTCCCCGAAGAAGGCGGCCACCGCCGCGGCGGCTGTCGGCGTCCACACGCTCGGTGTCACGGCGTTGTCCACCGGGGAAGTGCACGGCGCGAAACCGGGTACGGCACGTGCCGCACTGGCCACCAGCTGTGCGGCGACAACGTTGGCATTGACCGGACCGGCACGGGGCGGCTGGCATCGCGCGGCCTCGATGGCGGCCGGTTCGGGCTACGCGGGCCTGGTCGGCCGGGCACAGGCGGACGCCGTCCGCGACCCGTCGGCGAAGTCGGTGCGCTCGGCGACGAAGTCCGGCATCCACGGCATGGTCCCGCTCCAGGCGGCGATCACGGCCAAGGGTTCGGTACTGGGGGCCGCGCTGGTCGCGGCCGCGCTGCCGATCGCCCGCAAGCTGTCGCGGAAGGTGAGCCCCACATGACGTTTTCCCTCGGATACGGCACCAACGGCTTCTCCAACCACCGGCTCGACGACGCCCTCGCGATCATCGCCGACCTCGGGTACACCGGGGTGGCGCTGACGCTGGACCACGACCACCTCGACCCGTTCGCCGACGATCTGGCGCGACAGGTCGACCACGTGGCCTCGCGGCTTTCGGCGCTCGGCCTGGACCGCGTCGTCATCGAAACCGGCGCGCGCTACCTGCTCGACCCGTGGCGCAAGCACTCGCCGACCCTGCTGTCGGACGATCCCGCACTCCGGATCGATTTCCTGGCGCGGGCTTTGCGGATCGCCGGGGACCTCGGCGCGGACTGCGTTTCGTTCTGGTCCGGAGTGTCCACTCTGGACACCGAAGTCGCCTGGTCCCGGTTGCGTGAGGGTGTCGCGGCGGTACTGGAGCACGCCGCGCGGCTGAACGTGCGGCTGGCGATGGAACCCGAACCCGGGCACCTCGTGCAGCATCTGAGCCAGGTCCTGGACCTGCGCAAGGAGCTCGGCGAGCCGGAGCCGTTCGGCGTCACGCTCGACGTCGGGCACTGCGTCGCCGTCGAGCCGGTCAACGCGGCCGAGTGCGTCCGCCTGGCCGGTCCGCTGCTGTGGAACGTGCAGCTGGACGACATGCTGCCGAGGGTCCACGAGCATCTGGAGTTCGGCGACGGGCACCTGGATCTGCCAGGCACGCTCGCCGCGCTGGCGGAGATCGGCTACACCGGGCTGGCCGCGGTCGAACTGCCCCGGCACAGCCACGCGGCGCCGGACACCGCGCGGCGGGCCTTCGCGGCGCTCACCGAGGCGATGCCGCAGACGTGGTCGGCCAAGGCGGAACGCCGGATCCGGGAGAAGCCGTCGGTGATCGGCTCGATCTTCCCTGCCGTCGGCCGTGAAGTCGGCCGTGCCGCGCTGCGGCCGGACAGCGATCCGCAGGGACTGGTCCACGGCACCGTCGACGACCGGGCACGGGTCCGGCTCGTGACGGTCTTGGCCGACGTCCTCGGCGACGCCGCGCTGGCCGCGGAACTGCGCGATCTCTACCGCTACGGCGACGACGCCGAGCGGCGCGGGGTCCTGCGGGCGCTCAACTCGCTGGAGTCGCCGGGCGCCGAAGTCACCGACGCCGGGATCAAACTGGTCGAGGACGCCTTGCGCGCCAACGACATCAGGTTGGTCGCCGCCGCCATGGGTGCCTTCGCCCGGTTCCTGGACGACCACACGTGGCGCCACGGCGTCCTCAAATGCGTCTTCGTCGGTGTGCCGCTGGCCGCCGTCGCGGATCTCACTTCCCGCGCGGACGACGAGCTTCGGAGAATGCTCGCCGACTTCGCCGACGAACGCAGGGCGGCCGGACGTGACGTACCCGCCGACGCCCTCGACCTCCTCAAGGAGAACTGAGCCAGTGCGTATCTTCGATCCCCACATCCACATGTCCTCCCGGACCACCGACGACTACGAAGCCATGTACGCGGCCGGTGTCCGCGCCCTGGTCGAGCCGGCGTTCTGGCTGGGGCAGCCGCGCACCAGCGTCGGCTCGTACACCGACTACTTCGACGCGCTCATCGGCTGGGAACGGTTCCGCGCCGCCCAGTTCGGCATCCGGCACCACTGCACGATCGCACTGAACCCCAAGGAGGCCAACGACCCCCGCTGCCGCGAGGTGCTCGACGTGCTCCCGAGGTACCTGGCCAAGGACGGTGTGGTCGCGGTCGGCGAGGTCGGCTACGACTCGATGACCAAGGAAGAGGACGAGGTCTTCTCGCTGCAACTGGCGATGGCGCTGGAGCACGACCTCCCCGTCCTGGTGCACACCCCGCACCGCGACAAGCTGGAAGGCACCAAGCGCACCCTCGACGTCGTCCGTGAGGCCGGTGTCGCGCCGGAGCGCGTGGTCGTCGACCACCTCAACGAGGTCACCGTCAAGCTGGTCAAGGATTCCGGCGCCTGGATGGGCTTCTCCATCTACCCGGACACCAAGATGGACGAGCACCGGATGGTCGAGATCCTGCGCCAGTACGGACTGGACAACATGATCGTCAACTCGGCCGCCGACTGGGGCCGCTCCGATCCGCTGAAGACCGCCAAGACCGGACAGGCGATGCTCGACGGCGGTTTCACCGAAGCCGACGTCGACATGGTGCTCTGGCAGAACCCAGTCGACTTCTACGGGCTGAGCGGCAGGCTCACCCTCGACCCGCTGCCCGGTTTCACCGGCGAGGCCGTGACGTTCGAGGGCAACTCGGTTCTGCGAGGTGCCCGCAAATGATCTCCTACTGTACGAACGTCCATCCCGCCGAGGACGTCGACGGCATCGTCGCGCAGCTGGAGCGGTACGCGCTCCCGGTGCGCGAGCGGCTGGGCGCCGATCGCCTCGGCGTCGGACTGTGGCTTTCCGCGCCGGTCGCGCGCGGGCTCGCCGAAGACACCGGGGCACGCAAGCGTTTCCGCGCCGAACTCGACGCCCGAGGGCTTTCGGTGTACACGCTCAACGCGTTCCCGTACGGCGGCTTCCACGACGACGTCGTCAAGCACGCGGTCTACCGTCCTGAGTGGACGAATCCCGACAGGGTCGCGTACACGATCGACTGCGTGAACGTGCTCTCCGAGCTGCTCGCCGAAGACGCCACGTACGGCAGCATCTCCACCTTGCCGCTCGCGTGGCGCGAGCCGTGGTCCGAGCATGACGACCGCCGTGCGGCCGAGGCCTTCGCCGAGGTCGTCCGGGCGATCGGTGACCGGCCGATCAAGCTGGCCGTCGAACCCGAACCCGGCTGCGTGCTCGACACCGTGGCCGACGCGCTGGGCTGGCTTTCCGGCCGCGTCGACCCGGAGTACGTCGGGCTGTGCCTGGACACCTGTCACCTCGCGGTCTCGTTCGCCGATCCGGCGGAGACACTGGCCGCGATCGCGAAGTCCGATGTGGACATCGTCAAGGTGCAGGCCTCCGCCGCGTTGCACGTCGAAGATCCCGCCGAGGCGAAGGAAGCGCTGGCGGCGTTCGCCGAACCGCGTTACCTGCACCAGGTCCGGGAGCTCGGCGCCGACGGTGTCGTGCGCAAGGCCGACGACCTGCCCGACGCGTGGACCGACCTGCCTGGTGACCGGCCGTGGCGCGTGCACTTCCACATGCCGCTGCACCAGGCCCCGGCCGCGCCGCTGTCCACCACCACGGACGTCCTGCGCACCGTCGCCGCCGGGCTGACCGGCGATCCGCATATCGAGGTCGAGACCTACACCTGGAGCGTGCTCCCGGACGCGGGCGACCTCGTCGGCGGAATCGCCGCGGAACTCGAGTGGGCACAGGCGAACCTCGTCAAGGAAGGGGTTTCCGCGTGAAGCCGCTGGTCGTCATCGACGTCGTCGGGCTGACCCCGAAGGCGTTGCGGGACATGCCGAACCTGTCCGCCGTCGCCCGCGACGGCTGGCAGGCCGAACTGGGCACGGTGCTGCCCGCGGTCACCTGCAGCGCGCAGTCGACGTTCCTCACCGGGCTCATGCCCGCGCAGCACGGGATCGTCGGCAACGGCTGGTACTTCCGCGAGCTGGGCGAGATCTTCCTGTGGCGTCAGCACAACCGGCTCGTCGGCGGCGAGAAACTGTGGGAGACCGCGCGGGCGGCGCATCCCGGATACACGTCGGCGAACGTCTGCTGGTGGTACGCGATGGGGATGAGCACCGACGTCACGGTGACCCCGCGGCCGATCTACCACGCCGACGGCCGCAAGTCGCCGGACGCCTACGTGCGGCCGCCCGAACTGCACGACCAGCTGACCGGCGCGCTGGGGGAGTTCCCGCTGTTCCAGTACTGGGGCCCGACCGCGTCGATCAAGTCGAGCAAGTGGGTGATCGGCGCGTCCCGGCAGATCCTGCGTGAGAAGCGCCCCGACCTGCTGCTGACCTACGTCCCGCATCTGGACTACGACCTGCAGCGCTTCGGACCCGACGCGCCGCAGGCAGCTTTGGCGGCGCGGGAACTGGACAACGCGCTCGCGCCGCTGCTCGACGACGCCCGCAACGCCGGGGCGACCGTGGTCGCGCTCAGCGAGTACGGGATCACGAACGTCAGCAGGCCGGTCGACATCAACCGGGCGCTGCGGCGTGAGGGCCTGCTGGAGGTCTACACCCAGGCGGGCATGGAGTACCTCGACCCGTGGGCGTCGCGCGCGTTCGCCGTCGCCGACCACCAGGTCGCACACGTCTACGTCCGCGACTCCGCCGATATCGAGCGGGTTCGCGCGATCGTCGGCGAGCTGACCGGCGTCGACGAGGTGCTCGACCGCGAGGCGCAGGGGCGTTATGGGCTGGACCACGAGCGCGCCGGCGACCTCGTCGCGGTCGCCGAGCCGGACTCGTGGTTCACCTACTACTACTGGCTCGACGACGAGCGGAAGCCCGACTTCGCGCGCGGCGTCGAGATCCACCGCAAACCGGGCTACGACCCCGCCGAGCTGTTCTTCGACCCGGAGGACAAGTTCGCCAAGGCGCGGGCCGGGCTCAACCTGGCGAAGAAGTTCGCCGGGCTCCGGTACGCGATGGACGTCGTCCCCACCGATCCGCGCTGGGTGCGCGGCTCGCACGGACGGCTGCCGGATTCCACTGAGGACGGTCCGGTGCTGTTGTGTTCGGATCCGGCCTTCCAGCCGTCCGGTCGTGTGGGTGCGACGGACGTCCATCCGTTGCTGTTGGCACTACAGGGATTGAAGTAGAGGAGGTGGCGGAGGTGGTGTGGTCGGTGCGTTTCGCGAAAGCCACTTTCGCGACGTCTGATGTCCCGAAAGTGGCTTTCGGGACAAGGCCGCCTGTTCTCGCCGGTACCGACGTTGCGAAAGCCACTTTCGCAACCTTCAACGTTGCGAAAGTGGCTTTCGCAACACCTCAGGCCGGCTCGGGGCCGGCAAGGCCCTCGGTCCAGTAGGTCGTGAGTCAGAACGACCCGAATCACTCATGACACCCCATCCCCACCGCAGAGAAAGGCTTTTCGTTCCGCATCCCCTTCCTTGATCGCCGCCGCTCATCGAAAGGATCGCTACTGCTATGTCTTTGAAACGACGACTGGGTGTGCTCGTCACAGCCATGGTCACGGCTCTGACAGGCGTCGCGCTACCGGTGCAGACCGCATCGGCGCACGAAGCAGCGACGGTGCTCGTGTTCTCCAAGACCGCGGGCTTCCGGCACGATTCGATCCCCGACGGGATCAAGGCGATCAAGGAACTGGGGGCGCAGAACCACTTCGGGGTGGAAGCGACCGAGGACGCGGCGGCCTTCACCGACGCGAACCTCAAGCGCTTCAACGCGGTGGTCTGGCTTTCCACCACCGGTGACGTGCTGAACGCGGAGCAGCAGGCCGCGTTCGAGCGGTACGTGAAGGGAGGCGGCGGGTACGTCGGCGTGCACGCCGCCTCCGACACCGAGTACGACTGGCCCTGGTACGGCGAGCTGGTGGGGGCGTACTTCAAGTCCCACCCCCAGATCCAGCAGGCGAACGTCAAGGTCGAGGACCACGACCACGTGTCCACTCATGCCTTGCCGGAGACGTGGCCGCGGACCGACGAGTGGTACAACTACCGCGAGAACCCGCGCAGCGACGTCCACGTCCTGGCGAGCCTGGACGAGAAGAGCTACCAGCCCGGCGACGGCGCCATGGGCGATCACCCGATCGCCTGGTGCCACGAGAACTCCGGCGGCCGCTCCTGGTACACCGGCGGCGGGCACACCAAGGCCTCCTACGCCGAGCCGGCCTTCCTCAAGCATCTGGCGGGCGGCATCAAGTACGCCACCAAGCTGAGCGCGGCCGGCTGCGCCAAGGAGACCGAGCAGGACCCGGTCGACGCGGACTTCGACCAGATCACCCTCGCCAAGGGCGAAGAGAAGACCGGCGAGCCGATCGCGCTGTCCGTGCTGCCCAACCGCGACGTCCTGCACACCTCGCGCGACGGCCGCGTCTGGTACACCAGCTCCGGCGCGACCACGAAGCTGGCCGCGACGATCCCCGTCTACAACCACGACGAGGACGGCCTCCAGGGTGTCGCCATCGACCCGGACTTCGCGAAGAACCGCTGGGTGTACCTGTACTACGCGCCCAAGCTGAACACCCCGGCCGGTGACGCCCCGCAGAACGGCACCCCGGCGGACTTCGAACCGTTCAAGGGCTACAACCAGCTCTCGCGGTTCAAACTGGGCACCGACAACAACCTCGACCTCGCCAGCGAGCAGAAGATCCTCCAGGTCCCGGCCGAACGCGGCATCTGCTGCCACGCCGGCGGCGAGATCGACTTCGACGCACAGGGCAACCTCTATCTGTCCACAGGGGACGATTCCAACCCGTTCTCTTCCGACGGCTACACCCCGATCGACGAACGCGCCGACCGCAACCCGGTCTACGACGCGCAGCGCACCTCCGGCAACACCAACGACCTGCGCGGCAAGGTGCTGCGGATCAAGGTCGGCGGAGGAGGGAAGTACACGGTCCCCCAGGGCAACCTTTTCGCGCGCGGCACGGCCAAGACCAGGCCCGAGATCTACGCGATGGGCTTCCGCAACCCGTTCCGGTTCGCCGTCGACCGCAAGACCGGCTGGATCCACCTCGCCGACTACGGCCCCGACGCGGGTGCGGCCGACCCCAAGCGCGGTCCCGGCGGCACGGTCGAGTTCAACCTGATCAAGAAGCCGGGCAACTTCGGCTGGCCGTACTGCGTCGGCGACAACCAGCCGTTCATCGACTACGACTTCGCCACCGGCCAGTCGGGTGCGGCGTTCGACTGCGCCAAACCGAAGAACACCAGCCCGCGCAACACCGGGCTGACCGATCTGCCGCCCGTCGAAAAGGCGTGGATCCCCTACGACGGCGGTTCCGTTCCCGAGTTCGGCACCGGTCCCGAGTCCCCGATGGGCGGCCCGGTCTACCAATACGACGCGAAGAACCCGTCGCAGACCAAGTTCCCGGAGTACTTCGACGGCAAGACCTTCGCCTACGAATGGGAACGTAGCTGGATCAAGGAGATCACCGTCGGGCCGAACGGTGAACGCGGCGCCATCAAGCCGTTCTTCGACTCGATGGACCTCGTCCGCCCGATGAACGTCGAGTTCGGCCCGGACGGCGCGATGTACGTCCTCGACTACGGCACCGGTTACTTCGGCGGCTCCAAGGAATCCGCCGTCTACCGGATCGACTACACCAAGGGCCGCCGGACGCCGGAGGTCAAGGTGGCCGCGGACAAGACGTCAGGCCAGGCACCGCTGACCGTGAAGTTCGACCCGGCCGGGACGAACGACCCCGACGGTCAGGCGCTGACCTACGCGTGGGACTTCGACGGCAACGGCACCACCGACTCCACCGAGGCCAACCCGGTTTCGCATACCTACACCGCGAACGGCCAGTACACGGCGAAGCTTTCGGTCACCGACGCCACCGGGCTGACCGGGGCGGCGAGCGTGGTGGTCACCGTCGGCAACACCGCGCCGGTGGTCACGCTGAAGACGCCGGTCAACGGCAGCGTGTTCAGCTTCGGGGACACGGTCCCGTTCAAGGTCGAGGTCACCGACGCCGAGGACAACCCGATCGACTGCTCGAAGGTCACCGTCGAGTACATCCTCGGCCACGAGGGACACGGGCATCCGCTCAGCCGCGCGACCGGCTGTGAAGGCACCATCGCCACCCCCGCCGACGAAGGCCATGGCGCGGACGCCAACGTCTTCGGCGTCATCAACGCCAGCTACACCGACAACGGCGCCAACGGCGTTCCGGCGCTCACCGGCGAGGCGGAGTCCCTGCTTCAGCCCAAGCTGAAGCAGGCCGAGTTCTACACCCAGTCGAGCGGGATCGAGGTCGTCGGGCACGACGGCGCCAGTGGCGGCAAACGCGTCGGCCACATCGAATCCGGTGACTGGATCAAATTCGACCCGGTGAATCTCGTGGGTGTCCGCGGCATCGGCTACCGGGTCTCCTCCGGCGGCGCGGGCGGCACGATCGAGGTCCGCTCGGGCGCGGTGGACGGGCCACTGGTCCAGACGGTCACCGTCGCCAACACCGGCGGCTGGGACACCTATGCCGACATCCCGGCGTCCGCCATCACCGACCCCGGCGGCACCGGCCCGTTGTTCCTCGTGTTCAAGGGCGGTTCCGGCGGCTTGTTCGACGTAGACGCGATCACCTTCGAGGAGTCTTGATGAGCCGTCCGATCACGCTGTTCACCGGCCAGTGGGCGGATCTCCCGTTCACCGAGGTGTGCAGGCTCGCGAGCGAATGGGGCTACGACGGCCTCGAGATCGCGTGTTCCGGCGACCATTTCGAGGTCGACCGCGCACTGTCCGAAGAGGACTATGTGCCCGGCCGCCTGAAGCTGCTCGCCGAGCACGGCCTCAAGGTGTGGGCCATCTCCAACCACCTCGTCGGCCAGGCCGTCTGTGACGACCCGATCGACGAACGCCACCAGGCCATCATCCCGTCCAGGGTGTGGGGCGACGGTGAACCGGAAGGCGTCCGGCAGCGGGCCGCGAAGGAAATGGCCGACACCGCTCGCGCGGCGGCGAAACTCGGTGTGGACACGGTGATCGGCTTCACCGGATCGAAGACCTGGAAGTACGTCGCGATGTTCCCGCCGGTGTCGCAGGCGGTCATCGACGACGGCTACACCGACTTCGCCGACCGGTGGAACCCGATCCTCGACGTCTTCGACGAGGTGGGCGTGCGGTTCGCCCACGAGGTCCACCCGTCGGAGATCGCGTACGACTACTGGACCACGAAACGTGCGCTCGAAGCTGTCGGCGACCGTCCGGCATTCGGGCTCAATTGGGATCCTTCGCATTTCATCTGGCAGGACCTCGACCCGGTCGGCTTCATCCTCGACTTCGCCGACCGGATCTACCACGTGGACTGCAAGGACACCAGGAAGCGGTTCGACGGACGGAACGGACGGCTCGGCTCGCATCTCCCCTGGGGAGATCCCCGACGCGGCTGGGACTTCGTTTCGACCGGGCACGGCGACGTGCCATGGGAGGACTGCTTCCGCGCACTGAATTCGATCGGCTACTCCGGTCCGATCTCGGTGGAGTGGGAGGACGCCGGAATGGACCGGCTCCGGGGCGCGGCGGAGGCCGTGACCTTTCTGCGGGGGCTCCTGTTCGACAAGCCGTCGGCGGCCTTCGACGCGGCTTTCAGCAACCAGAAGTGAGGGCGGTTTCATGTGCGGTGAAGAAGCTGAGCAGTTCCACTCTCGACGGGCGCTCCTCCGCGGCGCGGCGACGGCGGCGGTCGCGGTGGGTGCGGCGGTAGCCCTGCCGGGCCTTGCCGGTGCCGCCACCTCGGACGAGGCGGAGACCCAGGGACACGGCCACCACGGTCGAGGCCGTGTCCCGGTGGAGAAGATCAGCATCCAGCTCTACTCCCTGCGCACCGCGCTGCAGGCCGATCTGCCGGGAACCCTGTCCGCGCTGGCGGACATCGGCTACCGGAAGGTCGAGCTGGCGGGCACCTACGGCCGCTCGGCCGAGGAGTTCCGCGGTCTGCTGGACAAGAACCACATCAAGGCGACGTCCACGCACACCGGCATCGACGGTGACCTCGACAAGACCATCGCGGACGCGAAGATCCTCGGGAACACCCGCGCCAACGTGCCGTGGGCGAACTTCGACACCATCGACGGCTGGAAGCAGTTCGCCGGCCGGATGGACACGGCGGCCCGGAAGTTCCGCCAGGCCGGTATCCCACTCGGCTATCACAACCACGCGCACGAGTTCGCGGCCATCGACGGCGTGCGCCCGTACGACGTGCTCACCAGGAACACGAACCCGCGTTACGTGCATCTGGAGATCGACCTGTTCTGGGCGGTGGAAGGCGGGATGGACCCGGTTTCGCTGTACCGGCAGCACTGTCCGCGCGTGGTGCAGTACCACGTCAAGGACCGGACCGCGGACGGGCAGATGGTCGACCCCGGCAAGGGCGTCATCGACTTCCCGCGCGTCTTCCGGCACACCCGTCCCCACCTCGCCGAGTACATCGTCGAGCACGACAACCCCACGGATCCCCTGAGCACCGCCCAGACCGGATTCACCTATCTCCGTAACGTCCGCTTCTAGCTGGGGAATCCACAATGGACAAGAACAAACGCGGGCTGTCCCGCAGATCGATGCTCGCGGGCACCGCGGCCGGGGTCATCGCCCCGGTCGTGGTGAGCGCGAGCGCCGGTTCGGCACCGGCCGCCGCGGCCGGGATGACCCGCAACATCACCGTCTACGCCGACTACGTTCCCGGTTCGACCCGGGTCGGTTACGGGCTCGAGCCCGGCAAGCCGACGATTCCCGGGCCGCTCCTGGAGTGCTACGAGGGCGACACGCTGGTGATCGAGCTGGTCAACAACACCGACCAGCGGCTCTCGATCCACCCGCACGGCGTCAACTACGACACGAAGTCGGACGGCTCGCCGTTCAACGACTCCTTCAACAAGCCCTACGAGACCAAGACCTACACCTGGAAGACCCGGACGGCCTACCAGGCGGCCAACGGTTTCTGGATGCCCGGCAGCGCGGGGTACTGGCACTACCACGACCACGCGTTCGGCGGCGACCACGGCACCGTGGGCCTGATGAAGGGTCTCTACGGCGGCCTGATCGTGCGCAAACGCGGGGATCTGCTGCCCAGCAAGCAGTTCACCGTGGTGTTCACCGAGATGTGGATCAACCACCAGGTCGCCCCGAACACGCCGATCTTCGAAGCGAACCTCGGCGAACGCGTCGAGTTCATCTGTATCGGGCACGGCAACCTGATGCACACCTTCCACCTGCACGCGCACCGCTGGGCGGACACCCGCACCGGCATGCTCACCAGCGCGACCGACAACGCTCCGATCCTCGACAACAAGACCCTCGACCCGGGGAACTCCTTCGGGTTCCAGGTGATCGCGGGTGACGGCGTCGGGCCGGGCGCGTGGATGTACCACTGCCACGTCCAGCAGCACTCGGACGACGGCATGTCCGGGGTGTTCCTGGTCCGCAACGCCGACGGCGGGATGCCCGCGGGCGCCCAGGAGGCGATCGATCGCTTCAAGGGACACCAGCACCCGACGTCCACTCCGGACGCCACCGGCGCTTCAGCCCATACCCACCACCAGTCTTGAAAGGAGCGAGAACTTGAGACGAATCTTTTCGCAACGTCGGCTCCGCAGACGGTCACTGGCCGCGCTCGCGGTCGGCGCCGTCGTCACCTCCGGGCTTCCGCTGGCCATCGCACCGGTGACCGCCGAAGCCGCGACGAACGTCCCGATCAACGTGCTGGTCTTCCACGGCACCGCCGCGGATCAGAAGGACCCCGTCCTGCGTGCCACGGACGCGATCGCGAGCCTCGGCCAGGCGAACGGGATCTCCGTTTCGTCCTCTTCGGACCCCGCGGTGTTCACACAGGCGAACCTCGCGAAGTACCGCGGCGTCGTCTTCCTGTCCGCGCAAGGCATCACGCTGAACCGTGACCAGGAAACCTCGCTGCAGAGCTACATGAAGGCCGGCGGCGGGTTCATCGGGCTGTCGGACGCGGCACGGGCCCAGGACGGCTCGCAGTGGTTCTCCGGGCTGATCGGCGCCCGTCCGGTGGGGGCGCGTCCCACGCCGGAGGCGGTCGCCTCGGTCACCGCGAGCGCGGAGAACGCGCCCAATGAGGGCAAGGAGAAGCTGGCCGACAACAACGAGAACACCAAGTGGCTGGCCTTCGCGAACACGGCGTGGATCGCCTACAAGCTGGCCGCGCCGGTCGCCGTGAGCAGCTACGCGCTCGTCTCGGCGAACGACTTCGCCGGGCGTGACCCGAAGAGCTGGACCCTGCAGGGCTCCAACGACGGGACCACGTGGACCGATCTGGACACCCGCACGAACGAGGTGTTCGCCGACCGGTTCCAGAGCCGCACCTTCACCTTCGCCAACACCACGGCCTACTCGAACTACCGGCTGAACATCACCGCCAACGCCGGTGAATCGGCTACCCAGCTGGCCGATTTCAAGCTGTTCAAGGACCAGTCGACCACTCCGCCGCCGCCGGAGAACGCTCCGGCCGAGGCCACGGTCGACGTCCTCGACAAGGCGAACCCGGCCACCGCGGGCCTGCCCCAGAAGTGGGTCCGCACGGACCGGTGGCTCAACTGGGAGGTCAACCCGGTCGGCACCGTGCACACGGTCGCGCAGGTCGAGGAATCGACCTACAAGCCGGGTGTCGGCGCGAACGGCGCCTTCCACCCGATCTCGTGGTGCCGTGACTACGACGGCGGACGTTCCTTCTACACCGGGATGGGCCGGACCGAGGCGAGTTATGGCGAAGCCCAGTTCCGCAGCCACATCCTGGGCGCGCTGAAGTGGACCACCGGCATGGTCCGCGGTGACTGCAAGGCGGGAATCGCGGCCAACTACAAGGTCGAACGCCTGACCGGGATCAACCAGACCGGTCAGCTGGATCAGATGGGCGAGCCGCACGGGCTCACCATCGCGCCGAACGGCCGGGTCTTCTACATCGGCCGCGCGGCCTGCGCCGGTAACGTGGTGCCCGCGCCGAACGACTGGACCAACCCCGAGATCGGCGCCGGCTGCGGCACGATCCACCAGTGGGACCCGGTCACCAAGAAGCCGAAGCTGCTCACCACGCTGAAGGTGATGGGCAACCGCGGCAGCGGCGACGAACTGGTCAAGAACGAGGAAGGCCTCCTGGGCCTCGTGCTGGACCCGAAGTTCAGCGAGAACGGCTTCATGTACGCCTACTGGATGCCGCACGCGTCGGTCGACATCGACAAGCGGATCGGCAAGCGCACGGTCTCGCGGTTCACCTACGACCTGAAGAACCAGACGCTGGACCAGGCGACCCGCAAGGATCTGCTGTCGTGGGACGTCCAGGTCCACAGCTGCTGCCACGCCGGTGGCGGCATGGACTTCGACAAGGACGGGAACCTCTACATCGGTTCTGGTGACAGCAACTCGTCGCAGGGCTCCAACGGGTACTCCGGCAACAACTGGACCCAGGACTACAAGGGCGTCTCGTTCCAGGACGCGCGCCGCACCGCCGGTAACACCAACGACCTCAACGGCAAGATCCTGCGGATCCACCCCGAGGCCGACGGTACCTACACCAACCCGGCCGGCAACCTGTTCCCCGAGGCCAACGACCCCGGGAACAAGACCAGGCCCGAGATCTACGTGATGGGCGTGCGGAACATCTCGCGTCTGCAAGTCGACAAAAAGACCAACTGGCTGACCGCCGCTTGGGTCGGCCCGGACGCGTCCTCGCCGAGTCCGGAACTCGGCCCGGCCAAGTACGAGACCGCCACGGTCATCACCGAGGCTGGTAACCACGGCTGGCCGTACTGCATGGGCAACAAGCAGCCGTACCGCGACCGCAGCAGCACCGACGCCGCGGTCCTCACCGGCTGGTACGACTGCGACAACCCGGTCAACACCTCGCCGCGAAACACCGGCCTGGTGAACCTGCCGCCGATCAAGAAGAACATGATCTGGTACGCGCCGGACGGCGGCGGACCGGTGTTCCCCAACCGGCCCAACAGCTCCGTCCCGACGTACAACGCGGCCGAAGCCACCTACACGCAGCCCTACCTCAAGGGCGGCGGCCAGGCGGTCATGACCGGGCCGACTTATCACCGCGAACTGGTCAACACCAACAGCGGGGTGGCGTGGCCCGCCTACTGGAACGACAAGTGGTTCATCGGTGACCAGAGCAACGGGCAGAACCGGATCGCGGTCACCGTCGACCCGAACGGCGTCTCGAAGCAGGATCCGCCGGTGTTCGCCGAGACCGTGCGGCAGATCATCCCGACCGGCGGTGGCGACAACAAGCTGAACCAGTGGATGGACGCCAAGTTCGGGCCGGACGGCGCGCTGTACGCGCTCGACTACGGCGGCGGCTTCTTCACCCTGACCAACAACCAGAAGCTGCTGAAGATCAGCTACACCGGCGGCGAGGCGACCCCGTCCGCCGCGGCGGCGTCGACCATGGTGCAGAACAAGCCGCTCACCGCGGCCTTCACCGGGTCGAAGTCCGGCGGCGTCTCCTACAAGTGGGAGTTCGGCGACGGCACGATCTCGACGCAGCCCGACCCGCGGCACACCTACCCGCGCACCGGGCTGTACACCGCCAAGCTGACCGTGACCTACGCGAACGGTGAGACGGTGACCGCGCGGAACTCGGTGAGCGTCGGGTGTTTCGTGGCGGATTCCAGTGCCACGGTGACCATCGGTGACACCGACACCGGGGTGACCAACCGGAACGCCGGTGGCGGCTGCACGGTCGACGACATGATCGACGACGAGAGCACGTGGACCTCCCACGCCGGTTTCGTCAACCACGTCACCCAGGCCGTGGACCGGCTTGGCGATCTCGGGGTGCTGAACGCGGCCGAGTCGGACAAGATCAACGCCGCGGCCGCCGCGTCGCCCATCGGCAACAAGGGCGTCACCGGTTACGACGCGATCTACGACGGCACGCCCGAGTCGTTCCGCAACTGGTCGCAGGCGCCGTCCGGGCAGTTCGCCATCCAGCCGGACGGGTCACTGCGACCGTCGGGCGGGCTGGGCATGCTGTGGTACTCGGCACGGCAGTTCGGCGACTTCTCGGTGAAGCTGCAGTTCAAGGACATCGCACCGAACGGCAGCGCCAACAGCGGTGTGTTCGTCCGGTTCCCGGATCCGCGCACTCCGCTGGAGCAGCGTCCGCCGGGCAGCTGCGGCACCGTCGGTTCGGCGAGGACGTCGCAGGCATGGGTCGCGATCTTCTGCGGCCACGAGGTGCAGTTGTACGACGGCGCCGCCGGTGAACCGCAGAAGACCGGGTCGATCTACAACTTCGACCCGCGGCCGCTGGACCAGGCGGGTGTGAAGCCGAAGGGGACCTGGAACGAGTACGAAGTCAAGGTCGTCGGGCAGAAGTACACGATCATCCGCAACGGTGTCGTGATCAACGAGTTCGAGAACGCGCCGGGGATCAACTCGTCGCGGGCGGGCGACCCGTCGACCGACTTCCGGCAGTTCGTCAGCGGGTTCATCGGTCTGCAGAACCACGGTGACAACGACCTGATGGAGTTCCGCAACATCCGGGTGCGGCAGCTGTAGCGCGAAAGCCGGCCGGGCGCGCGGGTTCGCGTGCCCGGCCGGTCTCCCTTGTACGGAAGGTTTCCCTGCGATGTCCCCAAGAACCCTCGTCGCGGCGTTGCTCGCCGCGGCGCTCGCGATACTGGGCCTGGTGTTACCGAGCTCCTCCGCCCCCGCCGTCGCCGCCCCCGTCCAGACCCTGGAATGGACCGCGGGCGACAGCACCGACCACTACCTCAGCGCGCCGACCACCGCGGTGGCGGGCGAGACCACGATCCTGTTCAAGAACACCGAAGCGCTCGGCTCGACGATGTCGCACACGCTGACGTTCGACACGTCGACGCCGGGCTACAACCACGACGTCAACCTGAACATCGTCGCCAACCCCTATGACGAGAAGAACGGCGAGCACCAGGCGACCGTGACGCTGACCCCGGGGAAGTACCGGTTCTACTGCACGATCCAGGGGCACAGCAAGATGTTCGGCGAGTTCGTCGTCACCGACGGCGGCGGCGCCGACACCACCCCGCCGACGGTGACCGCGAACGTCACCGGCACCAAGGACACCGCCGGGAACTACGTCGGTTCCGCGACGGTGAACCTGGCCGCTTCGGACAGCCAGTCCGGTGTGGACAAGGTCGAGTACCAGCTCGACGGCGGTGCCTGGACCGCGTACACGGCACCCGTGGTGGTTTCCGCGGCCGGTGCGCACATGGTCCACTATCGCGCGTCGGACAAGGTGGGAAACGTTTCACCGGAAGGGATGTCGTCGTTCACGGTCGTCACCGGGCAGCCAGGTGACACGACTCCGCCGACGGTGACTTCCGAGGTGACGGGCACCAAGGACACCGCGGGCAACTACGTCGACACCGCCACCGTGAAGCTCACCGCGACCGACGCCGGCACCGGCGTCGACAAGGTCGAGTACAAAGTGGACGAAGGCGCGTGGACCGCGTACACCGCTCCGGTCGCGGTCTCCGCGCCGGGGATGCACATGGTCCATTACCGCGCTTCGGACAAGGCGGGCAACGTTTCGCCGGAGGGCATGGCGCACTTCACCATCGTCAGTGGTGACACCACCGCGCCGACGGTGACCTCCGAGGTGACCGGGACCAAGGACACCGCCGGGAACTACGTCGGCAAGGCGACCGTGACCCTGACGGCGACCGACGCCGGTTCGGGTGTCGGCAAGGTCGAGTACCAGTTGGACGGTGGCCCCTGGCTGACGTACTCGGCGCCGCTCGCGCTGACCGTCGTCGGCGCGCACACGGTGAAGTACCGCGCCACCGACAAGGCGGGCAACGTCTCGGCGGAAGGCACGGCGACGTTCACCATCGTCGAAGGAGACGACAGCACCGCGCCGACCGTTTCGGTGGTGGTGAGCGGTGACCTGGACGGAAGCTGGTCGTACATCGAAGACGCGACCATCAACCTGACCGCGACGGACGCCGGGTCCGGTGTGGACAAGATCGAGTACCAATTGGACGGTGGAGCCTGGACGGTCTACACCGCGCCGGTGAAGGTGACCGAGCTCGGCACGCACACGCTGGCGTACCGCGCTTCGGACAAGGCGGGCAACGTCTCGGCGCTACAGGGCGGCGCGTTCACCATCGTCGGCCCGCCGCCGGGCCCGGACGCCTGCCCGGACTCCGACGTCCGTGACACCGTGATCCTCGGCACGGCGGACAGCCAGGTCGAGAACCGCGACACCGGCAACGGCTGCACGATCAACGACGTGATCGACGACGAGTCGGACTACTCGTCGAACGACCAGTTCGTGACCTACGTGCGAGCCGTGACGCAGGAACTCCTCGACGGCGAGGTCATCTCGTCCGACGAGCGGAACCTGATCGTCACGGCGGCGATCGACTCCGGCATCGGCGGCTCGACCGCGGAACCGGAACCCGAGCCGGAGCCCGAACCCGGCAAGACGAAGAAGCCGAAGACGTCGAACCCCGGCATGAAGAAGGTCGTGAAGACGCCTATCCGGGACGTCTGAGCCGGCTTCAGGCGAGCTCCATCGGTTACCTTTCTCGCGTCGCGCTCGTCATGTCCATGACGGGTTCGGCGCGAGAAAGGTATCGACATGACCGGCGAAGCCCTGGCCAGCGCGTTCGAGGAGCAGCGAGGGCGTCTGGTGGCCGTGGCACACCGGATGCTCGGTTCGCGCGCGGACGCCGAGGACGCCGTCCAGGAGGCCTGGCTGCGGCTGGCCCGGCAGGACGCCGACACGATCGACAACCTGTCCGGCTGGCTGACCACCGTCGTCGGCCGCGTCTGCATCGACGCCCTGCGTTCCCGCAAGACCCGCCCCGAGGATTCCTACGAGGAGCCGCCCGAGCTGCTCGTGCTCGAGGACTCGCCGGAAGAGGACGCGCTGCTCGCCGAATCGGTCGGCGTGGCGCTGGTGGTGGTGCTCGACACCCTCGGCCCGGCCGAGCGGCTGGCCTTCGTGCTGCACGACCTGTTCGGGGTCCCGTTCGCCGACGTCGGCGAGATCCTCGGCAAATCCGCCGACGCGGCCAAGATGCTCGCCAGCCGGGCTCGCCGGAAGGTCCGGGGACAGCGCCCGGCCGACGAGCCGCGGCAACGCGCTGTCGTCGAGGCGTTCCTCGCGGCCGCGCGCGAGGGAGACTTCGACGGTTTGATCGAGGTGCTCGACCCCGACGTGACGTGGCGTTCGCGGAGCAGGCACGGAGAGGTCGTGCGGCTCGGTGCGGCCGAGGTGGCCACGCGGGTCCAGCGCGGGGCGCGCGCCGCCGTCACCACCCGTCCCGCGCTGGTCGACGGCAAGGCGGGGATCGTGTCGTGGAGCAAGACCGGCAAGCTGCTCGGCGTGATGTCCTGCACCATCGTCGACGGCCGCATCGTCGAAATCGAGTCCGTGAGTGACCCGCGTCGCCTCGCGGCCATGGGTGTTACCTCTCGGGAGTCCTCCTCGTCGAAGTAAGTGAACACCGACGAGAAGGAGAAATCCCATGCAGGCACGGCTCGAATTCCTCAAGACCGCTCTCGCGCCGAAGCTGGTGAAGCACCTCGCTTCGGCCGCGAAAGTCGTCGACAGCAGCGAACTTCCTTTGGCGACAAGGGAACTGGTGAACATCCGGGCCAGCCAGATCAACGGCTGCTCGGGCTGCCTCGACATGCACACCAAGGACGCGGCGCACGCGGGGGAGACCACGACCCGGCTGAACCTGATCGCTTGCTGGCGAGAGGCGACGGTCTTCACCGAGGCCGAGCGCGCCGCGCTGGAGCTCACCGAGCAGGGCTGCCGTCTCGCCGACAGCGCCGGTGTCACCGATGAGGCGTGGGCGGCCGCCGCCAAGCACTACGACGACGAGCAGCTCGTGGCGCTGGTGACCCAGATCGCGCTCATCAACGCCTTCAACCGGCTGAACGTCATCACCCGGCAGCCGGCGGGCGACTACACGCCCGGCCAGTTCGCGGGGCATTGATGGACATCGCACTGTGGATCGTCGCCTGGCTGCTTGCCGTCATGTATGTCGTGTCCGGCATCGGGAAACTGTTCCTGCAACGGGAAAAGATCGCCGGGGTGGCGTCGGCCGCGGGCTGGGTGCTGGACTTCAGCCCGGGCACCGTGAAGTTCATCGGGCTGGTCGAGATCCTGGGCGCCGTCGGCCTGATCCTTCCGGCCCTGCTCGACATCGCGCCGGAACTCGTGCCGCTGGCCGCTCTCGGGCTGGCGCTGGTCATGGCGGGCGCCGTGGTCGTACGGCTGCGCCGCCGCGAGCCGATGGTCGCGCTGCTGGACCTCGGCTACCTCGCGTTGTGCGCTTTCGTCGCCATCGGACGCGCCTGAAGTACATGAAGGCCCCCATCCTGTAGCTAGGCGCAAGGATGGGGGCCTTCATGTACTTTTTACGGGATCAGGTGCGCTGCTTCGACCGTCCGAGGATGCGACGGCGGCCGTGGCCGTTCGTGCGTTCCTCGTGCAGTTCCTTCAGCGACAACATCATCGCGTCTTCCTGCTTCATCAGCGGGTCGTTGCGCAGGTCCTTCCAGACCGACACGCACAACCCGACCATCACGAACACGAACGGCACCGCGATCAGGATCGTCAGGTTCTGCAGACCGGTCAGCGCCTTGTTCCCGCCGACCAGCAGCATCACCGCCGCGACGGCGCCCATCAGCACGCCCCAGAAGATCACGACGGTCTTCTTCGGATGCACGCTTCCGCGCTGGGACAAGGTGCCCATCACCACCGACGCCGCGTCGGCACCGGAGACGAAGAAGATGGACACCAGGATCATCACCAGTATCGCGATCGGGATGAACCAAGGCAGGGTCTCGAGCAGTTCGAACGTCGCCGACTGGGCGCTGTCCGCGCCCGCGATGTCCGTCCCGGCCCGTTGCCTGCTGATCGCCGCGCCACCGAAGATCGCGAACCAGATCAGGCTCACGACGCTCGGGATCGCGATGACCCCGAAGATGAACTGCCGGATCGTGCGGCCACGCGAGATCCGCGCGATGAACATGCCGACGAAGGGCGTCCACGAGATCCACCACGCCCAGTAGAAGACCGTCCAGCCGCCGAGCCAGGTCTGCATCTCCGCGCCACCGGTCATCCCGGTGCGGCCCGACATCTCCGCCAGTTCGCGGAAGTAGTCGCCGATCGCACCCGGCACGATGTTGAGGATCAGCACGGTCGGCCCGACCACCAGCACGAACACCGCGAGCACCGCGGCGAGCACCATGTTGATGTTGGACAGCCACTGGATCCCCTTGGCCACACCGGAAACCGCCGAAGCGATGAACGCGATGGTGAGGATCGCGATGATCGCGACCAGCAGGCCCTTGCCGGGGTCGTCGATCCAGCCGACGGCGCCCATCCCGCCACCGACCTGCAGCGCGCCGAGGCCGAGTGACGCGGCCGAACCGAACAGGGTGGCGAAGATCGCCATGATGTCGATCGCCTTGCCCAGCGGGCCTTCGGTGCGCCGCTTGCCGATCAGCGGCGCGAACACCGAACTGATCAGCTGGGTGCGGCCCTTGCGGAAGGTGCTGTAGGCGATCGCGAGACCGACCACCGCGTAGATCGCCCACGGGTGCACGGTCCAGTGGAACAACGTCGTCGCCATCGCGGTGTGGACGGCTTCGTCGGAATTCGGGGCCGCGGTGCCCGGAGGCGGGCTCGCGAGGTGGGAGACCGGTTCGTACACCCCGAAGAACATCAAGCCGATGCCCATGCCGGCGCTGAACATCATCGCGATCCACGACGACGTCCGGAATTCGGGCAGTTCCTTGTCCCCGCCCAGCGGGATCCGGCCGTAGCGGCTTATGGCCAGACAGACCGCGAAGAGCACGAAACCGCTCGCTGTCAGTACGAAAGCCCAGCCGCCGTACGGGATCACGGCGTCGTTCAACAGGGTCGACGCGACACTCGCGAGGTTTTCCGGGGCCAGCACACCCCAGACGATGATCGCGAGCGCGAGTGCCGCGGCCACACCGAAAACGGTCCGGTCGGTCTCGGCGGGGCGTTCGGAGGCGAGGTCGAGGGGGACGTGCTCATCGGGCGGATGGCCCGGGCCTGTCGTATCCGGTGCGTGGGCGAGGTCTGTCGCGGTCTCCGCGCCTACCTCTTCTTCCGCTTGTTTACCGTCCTGCGAACTCATGTTCAGCCACGCGCCGATGACAGCGCGATCTCCTTCCGCCCGTGTTAACCCGTTTGCACCACTGCACCCTAACCAGAAAACTGGTAACCGGCAGAAAATGCGGGCGAAGAGGTTTAAACCGGTATATGCGGTTTGACCTCGGCGGATGTGGGCTTCGTCAGCGGCCCCGGCGGGGAACGTGTCTCTCGTGACACCGGGTCATCGACATCGTGGCCTTCGGAGTGGCTTCAGACTGTCGCGCCGCCCCGCCGGAAGGGCCTGGTGAGCGGGTCGCCACCGGCGACGTCCGGCCGTCCGTGCCGCGTGTGGTTGCGGTTCAGGAGGTAGGTGACGAGGGCGATCAGGGCGAGGGTCACGATGATTGCGGTCATGGCAGTAAGTTTGCGCCACGAGATATCCTGCCAGAAGTGGCAGTTCTGTCGTTGTGCGTCAAGATCCTGCCAGCTATGCTCGGGCCATGCTGAAGAGCGTCGCCGTGGTACTGCTGGACGACTTCGCCCCTTTCGAGTTCGGTGTCGTCTGCGAGGTGTTCGGCTACGACCGCACCGATGACGGAGTGCCACTGCTCGACTTCCGCGTGTGCGGGGAGCGGGCGGGAGAGCCGCTCAGCCTCGGCCACGGCGTCAAAGTGACCCCGGAACACGGTCTCGAAGCGACCGAGGACGCGGACCTCGTCGTCGTCCCCGCCTGCGATGTGCGCGACGAGTATCCGCCCGCGGTCCTCGAAGCGCTTCGCGCGGTTTCGGCGCGGGGAGCCACGCTGCTTTCGGTCTGCACCGGCGCTTTCGTACTGGGCGCCGCCGGCCTGCTCGACGGACGGCGCTGCACGAACCACTGGCGGCACAGCACCAGGTTCCGGAACCGGTTCCCGTTGGCGCAGCTGGATCCGGACGTCCTCTTCGTCGACGACGGCGACATCATCACCAGCGCCGGAACGGCCGCCGGCATCGACGCCTGCCTGCATCTGGTCCGGCGCGAACTGGGCTCCGCCGCGGCCACCGCGATCGCCCGGCGCATGGTGGTGCCGCCGCAGCGCGAGGGCGGGCAACGGCAGTTCGTCGAGGTGCCGATCCCGGAGTGCACCGGTGACAGCCTCCAGCCGGTGCTCACCTGGATGCTCGACACCATCGCCCTCGACCACTCCGTCGCCGATCTCGCCCGCCGGGCCCGGATGTCCGAGCGCACCTTCGCTCGAAAGTTCGTCGCCGAGACGGGCACCACTCCGCACCGATGGCTTTCGACGCAACGGGTCCTGCACGCGAGGTCGCTGCTGGAAGAGACGACGATGGGCATCGACGAGGTCGCGCGCCGCTGCGGTTTCGGCTCGGGAGCCTTGCTGCGCCACCATTTCCACAAGGTCGTCGGGGTCTCCCCGCAGGACTATCGCCGGACCTTCGCGCCTCAGCGCGCCTGAACGAACCCCCTAATCCTTGGGCGCCTTGTTGAACAGGCCGAGGGACTGGGCGAAGGCCGCCCCGCCGGCCAGGAAGACGAGCGGCAGCGTCTTGGCCCAGAAGGCGCCGACATCGAGCGAGATGAGCAACGCGAGCAATCCACCCGCCAACGCGACCAAGACGAGCATGCCCAGTGCCAGGCGGGGTTTCGAGACCACGTGTCCTCCAAGAAAGGTTTCGGAGGAGCAAGCCTCGCGGTGGTCGCGATGCGGAAAGAGGTTATTTTTGCCGCGTCCGGAGTTTCAGAGCGAGCCCCAGGCGCGAGCGCGTTCCAGCAACCTGTCGCGGATGAGGGTCACCACCGGCCGTGCCGTCCCCGACCGGTGCGCGAGGTAGATGGTGTTCAGCGGCGGCACCACCGGGGTGTGCACGACCGCGACCGAGCCCGCTTCGAGCGCGGCCGCGGCGATGTAGCGCGGCAGCACGCTCGCTCCGGCGCCCGCGACGACGACGGCGAGGATCGCGCGGAGGTCGGGAACGACCATCGCGACGCGGTTCGGTGGCCGCCGCCCGAATTCGCTGCGCCAGTAGCGGCGGACGATCGGCAGATCGTCGGCGTACGCGATCAGCGGCAGATGGGCCAGCGCGGGCACCGGGTCGGCGGCGAGCAACGCGGGATCGACACTCCGCGCGAGCGCGGGCGCGGCGACCAGGACGAACTCCTCGTCGATCAACGGGATCGCGGTGATACCGCGCTGCCGCGGCCGGACCGAGGAGATGACGAGGTCCAGACGTGCGGCATCGAGGGCGGACAGGAGTTCGTCGGCGAGCCCGAGCGTGACGGTGAGCCGTAGCCCGCGTTCGGTCAGCGGGGCGAGCGCGGGCAAGAACCGCGTCGCCATGCCGTCGCTCGCGCCGCCCAACGCCACGCGTTCGCGGTACTGGCCCTCGTCGTCGGCAGCGGTCAGAGCACCGCGCAGTTCATCGATCCTGGTGCCGATCCTGACCGCGAGTTCGGCTGCGCGGGCGGTCGGCGCCGCGCCCTGCCGCGACCGGACGAACAGTCGCTCCCCGAGTTCTTCCTCGAGCTTGAGCAGTTGTCCGGTGACGGCGGGCTGGGTCAGGCCGAGTTCGGCGGCGGCCGCGGAGAGCGAGCCCTGACGGTAGATGGACAGGAAGGTCGCCAGCCGATCCAAGTTGGGCATGCAAGCCACCTTCCATAAGAAATCTTATGGATAGTAGCCGACGGCGTGGAGTACTCGCGGCGAAGACGCGGTTGAAGCCGTCAGCGAGGCACACCGCCCCGCGAAACGGAAAGGAACTGTCATGGCACGGATTCTCATGATCGTCTCGGCCGCCGACCACGTGCGGCTCACCGATGGCGGAGACCACCCGACCGGGTTCTGGGCCGAGGAGGTCGCCGAGTCGCACCGCGTGCTCGTGGCGGCGGGTCACCGGGTGGAGATCGCGACGCCGTCCGGGCTCCGGCCGACCGTCGACCCGATCAGCCTCGACGAACGCGGCGGCGTCGACCCGGCCGAAGGCGCGAAGTTCGCCGACTACCTCAAGGGCTTGGACCTCGCGGCGCCGCTCAAGCTCTCCGACGTCTCGGCCGATGACTACGACGCCTTCTACCTGCCGGGCGGTCACGGTCCGATGACCGACCTGGTGGACGACGCCGACCTCGGCCGCCTGCTGAACGACGCCGACGCGCGCGGCAAGACCATCGCCGCGCTCTGCCACGGACTCGCCGCCTTGCTCAGCGCGCGCCGCGACGACGGCTCGTTCACCTTCGCCGGCCGCTCGATGACGTCGTTCAGCGACGAGGAGGAGCGCCAGGGCGGGCTAGGGGACAAAAGCCCGTTCTTCGTCGAGGCGCGGCTTCGGGAACGGGGCGCGATCGTCACTCCGGCGGCCGCCTGGTCGAGCAAGGTCGTCGTCGACCGGAACCTCGTCACCGGACAGAACCCGCAATCCAGCGTCGCGACCGCGGAACGCGTGGTGGAGCTCCTGAACGTGGTGTGACCTCCGGGTTTGCGCGGCGGCTGGATCCGGGCATACGATCAGGGCAGTCGTACAGGACGAACGCCCTAGGAGGCGACGATGGCAGGATCCCCGGCAGCGGAACGCGGTCAGGCCGTGCGGCGGCGGTTGCTCGAAGCGGCCGTCGCGCTCGTGCCCGAACTCGGCTGGTCCGCGGTCAGCACCCGGATCCTGGCCGACCGTGCGGGTGTCACGCCGAGCGTTGTGCACTACCACTTCCCCTCGCTGCAGGCCTTGCTGATCGAGGCCGTACTGGGGGCGATGCGAGAGGTCGCCGTCGCCTTCGAGCCGGCGCTGGAAACCGTCGAGACGCCCGAAGACGCGGTGGACGCGCTGCTGGCGTCGGTCGGCGAGTACTCCGGCACCGACCCGATGTCGTTGCTGTTCGCCGAGGCCTACCTCACCGCGACCCGTGACGACACCTTGCGTGAGGGCATCCGCGAAATCCTCGCCGGTATGCGCACCCGCTTCGGCGGCTGGTTGGCGGAGCACGGCGTGGCCGAAGCCGAAGACACGGCCGCGGTGCTTTTCGCCGCCGTGGACGGGCTTCTGCTGCATCGCGCGCTCGGCCCGGAACTCGGCCGCGCCGTCTCTCCGTCCGTCCTGCGCAGGCTGGTCGGCTGAACCGAAAGGGAGGAACCCCGATGAAGGTGGCGATTTGCGGTGCCGGGATCACTGGACTGGCGCTGGCGCACAGGCTCGCGGCGTCGGACGTCGAGGTAGTGGTGCTGGAACGTGCCACAGGGCCGCGGGAGCAGGGTTACATGATCGACTTCTTCGGCCCCGGCTTCGACGCGGTTGAGGAGATGGGCCTGCTGCCTCAGGTCGAAGACGTGGCATACCAGGTGAACGAAGCGAGCTTGCTGGACGAACGTGGCCGCCGCCGGGCGGCGATCGACTACGTCCAGTTCGCCAAGTCGGTGCGAGGCAGGCTCCGCAGCATCATGCGACCCGACCTCGAACACGTCCTGCGTACGAACCTTCCATCCACAGTGGACCTCCGATTCGGCACTGGCGTCGCGGGCGTCGATGACCTCGGTGACCGCGTGCGGATCACCCTGGCGGACGGCGAGACGCTCGAAGCCGACCTGCTGGTCGGAGCCGACGGAATCCATTCGACCGTGCGCCGACTGGTCTTCGGTGACGAAAGCCGGTACTTGCGTTACCTCGGTTTCCACACGGCGGCCTTCGTCTTCGAGGACGAAGAGATCCGCGCGCAGGTGGGGGAACGGTTCTGCCTGACCGACACCATCGGAAGGCAGATGGGCTTCTACGGTCTCCGCGACGGCAAACTCGCGGCGTTCGCCGTGCACCGCACGACGGATCCGGCCCTGCCCGACGACGCGCGAGCGGCACTCCGCGCGAACTATCGCTCGCTCGGCTGGGCGGTGCCCAGGGCCCTCGATCTCTGCCCTCCTCCCCGCGAGGTGTACTACGACCAGGTCGCGCAGATCGAGATGCCGTCCTGGAGCCGCGGCCGGGTCGTCCTCGTCGGCGATTCCTGTTACGCAGTCTCCCTTCTCGCCGGCCAAGGCGCTTCGCTCGGGATCACGGGCGCGTTCGTCCTTGCCGAACAACTCACCCGATCACGCTCGATCGAGGCCGCCTTCGCACAGTACGAAAAGCTGGTCCGCCCGGTGGTGAAGGAGAAGCAACACGTCGCCCGACGAGGCGCACGATGGTTCCTGCCCGCGAACCGGCTCCTCCTCCAGGCGCGCCGGTTTTTGCTTCGCGTGGCACGCCTTCCTGGTCTCGAACGACCACTCGCGGCCGCCGTCACGGGAAAGTCGACGGCGCTGGTGACGAACCTGAGGCGAGGGACCGAGATCCGGAGCCGGTGACGGCACCGTTGAGCTCGATCCTCGGACAGGTGGTTGAGGCTCGGTTGCTCGTTGGCACGATGGGTCGAGGATGCGGGCTCGTCGTGGGACTCGGTGTCGTTTGGCCGACCCGGTTTCTCGACGGGTAGCTGAGGTTCGACAACTCGTTTCGGCGGCTGGTCCACAGGGGTCGGCCTAAATCCTGAGGTGCATGGTGTTCCTCCGTGGTGTTCCGGTGGGGTCGAGGTAGGCGGGCGGGGTGAACTCCGGCAGTCCGTCCTGGGCGATCTGGACTTTCCATTCGCTGTGGTGGATGAGCCGGTGGTGTTTGGTGCAGAGCAGCACGAGGTTGTCGATTTTGGTTTCGCCGTGGTGTCGCCAAAAAACGATGTGGTGTGCTGTACAGCGCGGTACGGGCATGTCACAGCCGGGGAAGGCGCAGCCACCGTCTCGGAGGGTGAGTGCGTATTTCTGGGCGAGCGACACGGTCCGCTTCGACCGCCCTATGTCGAGGGGTTCGCCTGCGGTGCCGAGGACACCTGGTCGCACACGAGCATCACACGCGAGGATGCGGGCGTCGGTGGCGCTGATCGGCCCGACGAGATCCAGGTGGGCTTCGCCGATGTCGCGGATGAGGTCGTCGTAGGACATGGTGACCAAAATGTGGGTGGCTTCTCCTGCTTGGCCGGGAAGGTTCCGGCTGGTGGTTTTGAGTCGGACGTAGTCGGTGAAGGCGTCGCCGTAGCGTTCGTCTTGGCTGCGGGAGTCCCGGACACCGTCGATGGCCTTGTGGGGTTTGGCCAGCGGATCCAAATCCGACTTCAACCGGGCATACGTTTCCAGGTCGAGGGTGGCTTTCAGGCCGAGGGTGCCGTCGCGGTGTTTGATGAACCGCATTTCTGGGCGGGTGTCTTGGGGGTCTTCGTTGCGGGGTTCTTTGCCGTCGGGGTCGAGTTTGTCCAGCAGGCGCCGTCCGGCGCGGGCGATCTGCCGAGGCCCGGCGTGCCGGGCCAGGTCGACGAGGATCTTTTCCCCGGCTCGGATGTCTTCGTCGGGGACGGTGGAGGGGATGCGGGCGAGGGTGCGGATGATGGCGTCGATCTGGCTACCGCCGATCGCGCCCTCGGCGGCGGCCTGAGCCGTCAAGGGTGCCAGGGGTGGCACGGTGCCGCCGCCGACCTCGACGCCGGGGTGCAGGGCGAGGACGCGGTCGGCGCGGGCACTGGCTTCCTTGTCCGTCACGTGGAAGTCCTCGAAGATCAGCGCCGCCAACGTCGAATGACCCGAACACCCGCGCACTCCACGGGAATTGATTTCCGCGAGGATCGCGTTCTGTTCCGCATCCGCCTGTCGCTTGATGATTTCGAGTTCTTGTTTGCGGGCGTGCAGCGTCGCGGTGTCGACGCGCCACCACTCGGTGGGCGTCGTCGGGGGTGCGTCGTTGCTGGCCACAACCCCAACACTACACCTAATCGAACAGGCGTGCGAGCACGAGCGGCCTAGCGTGGAAAAGAATCCGAAATGCACGTGCAGACAAAGCAGCGAAGCGGCTTAAGAATGCGAAGGCGCTTAAGCGCGCTTCGGAGAAGTGGGAAGCGGGAATAGCGGCGAGCCGTACTCGGCCCCCGAATCACCACGTCGGCCGAGCCGACACGCCTCCGTCGACAGTCAGGTTGTGCCCCGTGACCCACGCCGCGAGCGGCGAGGCGAGGAACAGGCAGGCGTTCGCGACGTCGTCGGGCGTGCCGAGTCTGCCCAGCGGCGCGGCCTGGTGCCAGCGCCGGACGCCGTCCGGCCAGGCGTCGCCGAGTCCGGGGCGGTCGATCAGGCCGGGGGAGACGGCGTTGACGCGGATGCCTCGCGAGCCGTATTCGAGTGCGGCGGCGCGGGCGTGCATGACCAAGGCGGCCTTCGCGCTGCTGTAGTGCGCGTGTCCCGGCGCGGGCTGGGCCGCTTCGATCGAGGCGATGTGGACGATACTGCCGCCGTTCATCACTTCGGCCGCGGCTTGCGTGCACGAGAACGCGCTGGTGAGGTTCGCGTCCAGAACCGCGCGCCAGCTTTCCGCCGACATTCCGGGCAGGGGTTCGACAGGCTGCACGCCGGCATTGTTGACCAGGGTGTCCAGTTGTCCGGTCCAGGCCGCGGCGGCGGCCACGAGACGGTGGCATTCGCCGTCGTCGGTGAGGTCGGCGGCGAAGGTCTCGGCGGTGCCGCCGGCCTTCTGGATCCGCTCGACGACGGCGAGCGCGGATGCCTCGTCACGGTGGTAGTGCACGGCGACGGCGCTGCCGGCTTCCGCGAAACGCAGGGCGATGCCGCGGCCGATACCGCCGCTGGCCCCGGTGACGAGGGTGGTGGTGCCGCTCAGGTCGAGCATCGAGGTCCTTTCCGCAGCGCGAGCGCGGCCGAGACGACGACGAAGACCAAGCCCGCGAGGACGTAACAGTTTCCGAGCCATTGCTGGGCGGTCGTCCACGTCTGGCCCGGCCGGTCGAACGCGGGGAAGTACCGGAACGGCGCCGCGACGAAGATCGCGGCGACGACCCCGGTGACGACGAGCCAGCTCACCGGACGGCGTCTGAGCACCACATAGGCGGCGGTGGTGAACAGTGCCGGAGCGATCCACACCCAGTGATGCGACCACGACGTCGGCGAGATCAGCAGGGCGAACGTCGCGTTCAGCAGCAGCGCCGGCACGATCGCCGAGCGGTACATGGTCAGTGTCACCAGCGCCAGCAGCACACAGGTGAGCACGATCCACAGCGGCTTGGCGGAGTCGGCACCGAACCGGGCCAGCACGGCCTGCAGGGTCTGGTTGGTGTGGAACGAGGTGCCGCTGATCCCGGACGCCCCGGCGAGCCCGCCGAACCAGTAGCGCGCGGAGGCCTCCGGCGCGACCGCGAAGGCGACGGCCGAGGCGGCCACGAACGTGCCCATCGCGGTCAGTGCGCCGCGGAAGTCCTTGCGTATCAGGAAGAACAACAGGAACGCCATCGGCGTCAGCTTGATGGCGGCGGCGAGACCGACGCCGATGCCGCGGTAGCGGCCCCGCGCCAGCAGGCAGTCGGCCGCGACGAGGCCCATCAGCAGCAGGTTGATCTGGCCGAAGCCGAGCGTCTGGCGGACCGGTTCGAGGAAGAGCGCCGGAGTGATCGCCAGCGACGCGACGAGCATCGCCTTCCGCCGGCCGCCGGACGGCCACAGCGTGCGGGTGATCGCGTAGAAGGTGATCCCCAGCGCCCCCAGGCTGAGCGCGAACAGCAGGAGCACCGCGCCGGTCCACGGCACCAGCGCGAGCGGCGTGAGCACCAGCGCGGCGAACGGCGGATAGATGAACAGCAGCGGGATACCGGCCTCGGAAAGCGGCAAGGCGCCGTAGAGGTCGCCGCCGTTCCACAAGGTGTCGACGCCGAACCGGTAGATCTCGAGGTCGCTGTGGGAATCGCCCGCCGTCGTCAAGGCCACGGCACACGCCAGTGCCAGTGCGGCGAACGCGCCGAGCGACCACCGGGCCCGACCGCGCGACTTGGTGGGAGACATCGCGTGGTGACCCTTCGGACGTGCGTCGATGATCTCGACTGTACCGGTCGGGCGAGAAGCGACTTCCGTCGGCAGTCAGCGCACCACGCATTGGTCTAGACTTTTCCTTCCAGTGTGGTGAAAGGGACCGGACCATGCGCGGAACGACGGTGTTGCCCAGGACGCCCTGCCTGAAACCGAAGGCGGGGGAATTGCCGCTGCATCGGCTGGAGGTCCGCGCGCCGGACGCCCTGCCGTTCACGGTCGGCACCTTCGACACGATCGGGCCGATGTCGCGGGCGGCGTTCCCGCATCGGCACACATTCTACGAAATCGTCCACGTCACCGGCGGCACCGGCGACCACGTCATCGATTTCACGCGCTGGGAATTGGGGCCGCCACAACTCGCGGTCATAACACCGGGGCAGGTGCATCATTGGGATGCCCGCGATCTCAGCGGATTCGTCGTGTTGTTCACGGACGATTTTCTGCTCGAACATCCGGCGGATCGCGAAACCCTGCGACGGCTGAGCCAGCAGCCGTGGCGGCTCGACGAACGCGCGGCCGAGGAGACGGCGCGGATGGTCGCGGAATTGGACGAGGAATTCCGTTGTGGCGGGCAGGGGACCGATTCGGTTCTGCGGGCCCTGATGCACGTGCTGATCGTGCGGGCGGGACGGCTTCCGGGGCTGGCGGATCCACGTCCGCCGGCCAGGGCTCAGGCGGTGGGCACGGAATTCGCCCGGCTGCTCGGGCGGCCCGACCTCGGGCTCTGGTCGGTCGGCGCGCTCGCGGAACGCATCGGCGTCACGCCGGGATATCTGACCGACGCGGTGAAAACGTCGACCGGCCGGACGGCGGCACAACTGATGCGCGAGGCGAGGACACGGGAGGCGAAACGGTTCCTGCTCGGCACGGATCTCACCGTCCGGCAGGTCGCGAGCCGGGTCGGATTCGCGGATCCCGCGTATTTCTGCCGGTTCTTCCGGCGTGAAACGGGACTGAGCCCCGGCGATTATCGCCGGACCGGTGACGCGGCCCCGGAGATTCACCACGACTGACCAAGTCAGTCCATCGTCCGCAGCTGATCTTCTCCATACCGTCGAGGGTGATTCCCGAAGCCCCCACGAGGAGCAGGTATGGACGAAGAGAACAAGCTCAGCCGAAAGACTGTGCTGAAGGCGGCACTGGCCGTCGGAGTCGCCGCCCCGGTCGCGTTGATCGGCGGCCCCGCGCTCGCGCGCACCACCGTCGCGAGCGGCCAGGCACCCGAGCTGACCCCGGCCTGCGACGACGGAGACGACCCGACCCCGCCGCAGACCGAAGGTCCTTACTTCAAGCCGAATTCCCCGCAGCGGACGTCGCTCGTCACGCCGAACACGCAAGGGACGAGGCTCACCGTCTCCGGCTACGTCTTCGGTCTCGGGTGCCTGCCGATCGCGCGGGTGCTGCTGGACTTCTGGCAGGCCGACGTCAACGGCGCCTACGACAACGTGGGGTACACCTTCCGCGGTCACCAGTTCACCAACGACCAGGGCGCGTTCTCGCTGAGCACGATCGTGCCCGGCCTGTACCCCGGTCGTACGCGGCACATCCACGTCAAGGTCCAGGCCCCCGGCAGGCCGGTGCTGACCACGCAGCTCTACTTCCCCAACGAGCCGCGCAACAACACCGACTCGATCTTCGACCCGCGGCTGCTGATGACCGTGCGGGACGCGCCTCCCGGCAGGCAGGCCGCGTTCGACTTCGTGCTGAACGTGCCGCAGACGTCGACCACGCGGCCGACCAGTACGACGCAGACGACGCCCACGACGTCGCCTTCGACCTCCAACCCGCCCGGCGGGACGACCTGGGCCGCAGGAACCGGCTATTCCGCGGGTACCCGGGTCACCTACAGCGGTCGCGGTTATGTGTGCTTGCAGGCGCACACGGCCCAGCCCGGCTGGGAGCCGCCGTCCACACCCGCGTTGTGGCGCGCGGAGTGACGGGCAGCCGCTGCGGAGGGAGATAAACGCGGGTGGACTCCCGCCGCCGGGACCCACACCCCGGCGGCGGGGTCCACCCGCTTTTCGCGGGGGTGGGGTTTTCCTCACCCCAAATAGGAGCTTTTACTACAGCGCGCCCACCCCGGTCCGAGGACGATGATCGTCCTCGACATCGGAAGAAGGGGCGAACGTTATGAAAGAGCACCGGAAGCGACGGGGGAGACGGGCGTTGCTGGCCGCCGTGGTGGTGGTGACGGGTGCGGTGCTCGCTCCCGTGGCGAGTCCGGCTTTCGCGGCCGAGACGGCTTGGCGAGACCCGGTGCGGTCGCTGCAACAGGCGGCGTATCCGCTGCGCTCGACCGAGCCGGGCCGGAACACGGCCGATCTGCGGGCCCTGGGCGGGATGATCGGTGGCGCGAAGGTGGTCGGCCTCGGCGAGGCCACGCACGGCTCCCACGAGTTCTTCACCATGAAGGAGCGGGTGTTCCGCTATCTCGTCGAGGAGAAAGGCTTCCGGGCCTTCGCGTTGGAGCTGAGCTGGTCCGCCGGCCTGGAGATCGACGAATACGTCCAGACCGGCAAGGGTGACGTCCGGGAGCTCGCGAAGCGGACGCTGGCCGGTTCTCCCTGGGATCGCGAGGAGTTCGTCGACCTGATCCGGTGGATGCGCGACCACAACCGCGCACACCCCGGCCGCACAGTGCACTTCGTCGGGGACGACCTCGGTGCGCCTTCGGTGAACGACGCGTTCTTCGCCAGGATCACCGGCCACGTGCGGC
Source organism: Amycolatopsis sp. WAC 01416 (assembly GCF_003947485.1). Classification (NCBI taxonomy): domain Bacteria; kingdom Bacillati; phylum Actinomycetota; class Actinomycetes; order Pseudonocardiales; family Pseudonocardiaceae; genus Amycolatopsis; species Amycolatopsis sp. WAC 01416. Next base: position 62,704 of record NZ_QHHX01000008.1, read on the forward strand.
AGCACCATCCCGCGCACTCCTCTGAGCTGGACCGGCTCTACACCGGTCTGCGCCCGATCGACGACGCTTTCGCCTACCTCCGCAAACCCCTCGCCGAACGGCAGCGGCTCGCCACCCAAGCGGAGCAGGCCTACGAGCTGGTCAAAGGCCTGGCCGGCGCGCCCGAGCACGACTGGGCCGAACAGCACGCCCGCTTCGTCGCGCAGACCGCGCGGTTCCTCGCCGTCGACGTCGCGGACCCGGAATCCCTGCCCACCGCGCAGATCCTGCGCGACCGGGCGATGGCGGAGAACGTCGCCTGGTGGCACCGGAAGACCGGGCACGAGATCCTGCTCTCCGCGCACAACGGCCACGTCTCGTACGTCACCGACAACCCGAAGCTGTACCCGAAGACCCAAGGCGCCTTCCTACGCGAAACGCTGGGCCGGGCGTACCTGCCGATCGGGTTCAGCTTCGACCGGGGTTCGTTCCTGTCCAAGGACAAGGCACTCGGGGGTGATTGGAGGCGCTTCTCCGTCCCCGCCGCGCCATCCGGTTCGAACGAGCACACCCTCGACCAGGTCCGGTTCGAGGACTTCTACCTCGACGTGCGCACCGCTCAGCCGCCCGCGCGTGCCTGGCTGGACGTCGCCCGGCCCACCCGCACCATCGGCACCCTGTTCCCCGTCGACCCGGCCGCCATCTCGCTCGGGCGCTCCTACGACGTCGTCATCCACCTGCACGACGTCCGTCAGGCCGATCTGAGAAGGTAGTGACGTCGCGCCCGTTTAGGGGTTTTTAACCCGGTTTTCCTGGCGGGCGACGGCGGATCTCGGTAGTAGTCGAAGTGTTCCGGCACTCCTTTTCCAGTACCCAGCGGAGGAAATCCCTGATGTTCAAACGGATGCTCAGCGCCTTCGGGGTCGGCGGCCCGTCCGTCGACACCGTGCTCGACTCACCGCACGCCGTTCCCGGCGAGGTGATCACCGGCCAGGTCCGCATCCAGGGCGGTTCGAGCGACGCCCAGATCGAGGAGATCCTGCTTTCGCTGGTCACCAGGGTCGAGGTGGAGCGCGGCGACCACGAGCGTGCCGGGACCGCGGAGTTCCTGCGGGTCAGCGCGGGCCGCAAGGTGAAGGTGACGGCAGGGCAACTGACCACCATCCCGTTCCAGCTCGCCTTGCCGTGGGAGACGCCGATCAGCGCCGTCGGCGGACGGGAGCTGCCGGGCATGGTCGTCGGCGTGCGGACCGAGCTCGTCATCGCCGGCGCGCCGGACAAGGGCGACCTCGACCCGGTGCTGGTCGGACCGCTGGAATCGCAGGACCGGGTACTGGAGGCGTTCGGGGAGCTGGGCTTCTCCTTCCGCAGCGCCGACGTCGAAGCCGGGCAGCTGCACGGCGTCCGGCAGGAGCTCGGGTTCTTCCAGGAGATCGAGTTCTTCCCGCCGTCGCGCTACGCCGGCCGCGTCAGCCAGGTGGAGCTGACCTTCGTCGCCGGCCCTGACGACCTCGTCGTGGTGCTGGAAGCCGACCGGCGTGGTGGCATGTTCCGCTCCGGCGGTGACTCCTTCGGACGCTTCCACGTCTCGCACGAGGAGGCCCTGCGCACCGACTGGGCCGCGGCCATCGACGGCTGGCTGGCCAAGGTCGCCGAGTCCGGCGGCGGGCACTCCATGTTCGGCGGGCACCAGGAGCACTACGGCCACGACCATGACCACCACGGACATCACGGTCACCACGGCAGGCGTGGTCCCGGGATGGGCGGCATGGTCGCCGGTGCCGCGGCCGGAGTGGTCGGCGGCATGATCCTCGGCGAGGTGATGGAGGACGCCTTCGACGGCGGCGAGGGCTTCGAGGAGTGATCCGGCCGCTGGGCAACACCGGCAGCGGTGTTGCCCAGGGGTCACTTCGCGGTCAAGGGCGCCAGAGCGGCGTCGACCGCGTCGGTGAGGCGGCGTGGCTCCGCCTCCGCCCTGGCCACCACGTGCAGGCCCTGCATGACGACGAGCAGGAGCCGTGCCTGCGTCCCGCAGTCGACGTCCGCGCGGATCTCGCCGGAGCGCTGTGCGGCTTCGAGTCCTTGCGTGATACCGGCTTCCAGCGCCTCGAATCCACTGTGGACGATCTTTCCGGCGGCTTCGTCGGCCGGTAGCAGTTCGGCGGCGGTGTTGCCGAGCAGGCATCCGCGTCCCGGGGTTTCCCGCGCGGCTTCGAGGACGCTGAGCAGCAGCTCGCGTAGATGTGCGAGAACCGGGCCTTCGGCGAGAGCATCCGCCTGGTTCGCGGCGCCGACCGTGTAGCGTTCCAGTGCTCGCAGGAAGAGCGCGTGCTTGTCGCCATACGCGGCGTACAGACTTCCCGGCAGGATGCCGAGTTCCTCCTTCAGATCCCGCATCGACGTGGCCGAGTAACCCTGCCGCCAGAAGACGTCGAGAGCTCCTCCGATCACCTGTTCATCGTCGAAGGATCGCGGCCTTCCTGTGCGTGACATGGCTGCATCCTACGACTTCTTGACAGTGCGTTCAAGAAGTGTACCTTGACTTCTTGTTCGGGTGTTCAAAAAGTCGTACGAGGAGTTCACATGGGTCGCCTCTTCCTGCACGTCAACGTTTCGCTCGACGGCTACATCGCCGACGCCGCGGGCGATATCGACTGGCGGTTCGCCGACGACGAGTTCCAGGTACACATCGACGAGCTGCTGGAGTCGCTCGACGGCATGGCCTTCGGTCGGAAGGCTTACGAGGAACTCGCCGGCTATTGGCCGACCGCCGGGGACGAGGTCTCGGCCACGCAGCGGCGCCGAATGCACGAACTGCCGAAGTACGTCCTGTCGCGCACGCTCCAGACCACGACCTGGCATAACTCCCACCTGATCGAAGACGCTTCGGCGCTCGCCGGCCTCGAAGGTGACATCGCGCTCTTCGCCGGGGGAGGGGCCGCGACGTCCGCCGCCCGGCTCGGGCTGCTCGACGAAGTGCGGCTCGTGGTGAACCCGGTACTCCTCGGCGGCGGGACGCGGCTGTTCGACGGTGAGTACGCGAAGACGGCGCTCACGCTCGTCGATGAGCGCCGGTTCGCTTCGGGTGCCCTGTTGCTCACCTATGCCGTCGCGCGCTAGCTGACCACGGCGGGATTCAGGTGTACCAAGTGGGTTCCGGAAGTTCGTTCAGTAGCGCGTAAGCACCGACTTCGCGGCGTTTGTAGGCCACCGGGTCGTGGAGCGAATGCGTGCGCAGATTCCGCCAGAACCGGTCCAGGCCGAATTTCGTGGCGCTCGCGCGGGCGCCGGTCAGCTCGAAGACCTTGGTGCCGATTTCCAGTCCGGTGTCGATCGCCCGCTGTTTGGCGGCGGCGATGAGGACCGCGACTTCGCCGCGTGCCTCGGGTGTCAGCTCCTCGCGCGGCGCGTGCAGGACGGCCGAGATCGCCGCTCCGGCCTTGTCCACCAACGCTTCGGCCGCCCACAGCTTCGACTGGAGATCGCCGTAGCCTTCGAGGATGTACCACTCTTCACCGGCGGAAACCTTGTTGTCGCCGCCGTACGGCCACGCGCGGGTGTGCTCGCGTGTGTACGCCAGCGCGGTTTCCAACGCTCCCTGCGCGATACCGAGGTAGAAGTTCGCGAACACCAGCTGGATCGCGGGGACGTTGAGCGTGTTGTAGGTCAGGGGCCGGAACTCCTTGTCGACGTAACCCGCCGCGCCGGCCCACGGGACACGCACCCCGGTGATGGTGATGCTGCCCGATTCGGTGAGCCGCTGGCCGATGTTGTCCCAGTCGTCATGGAAGACGATACCGTCCTGTTCGGACGGAACGATGGCGAAGACGTGGTCTTCGGTGCCCTCGAGAACACCTTCGAGCACCGTCAGATCGGAGACCTTGCTGCCGGTGGAGAACGACTTGTGTCCGTTGTAGACGATCTCGTCGCCGACCTCGCTGATCTTCAGATCGGAATCGCGAGGATTGACAGCGCCGCCGAAGAAGAAGTTGTTTCGCGTGTAGAGCTCTTCCACCGCGTCGATCTGGTCGTCGGTCGCCACCAGCCGGGCGGCCCACGCCCAAAGGTAGTGATAGCCGAGCAATTGGCCGATGGAGCCGTCGCCGCGCGCGACCTCGCGGGTCACGCGATAGGCGGTCTCCCAGCTCTGGCCGCCACCGCCGTGCTCGACAGGGCCGAGCAGTGTCACCAGGCCGGAATCCTTCAGCAGCTGGACTTCCGCGTACGGTGTCTCGTTCTTCCGGTCGCGCTCGGCCGCGTTCACCGCGAGTTCGGCGGCGACGTCTTTCGCGGCCGTCAGCCATTCATTGGCCGATCGGATCCGGTTCTCGGTCGTGGTAATACTGGATTCCGTTCTGTGCGATGGCGAACGGGAATTCCGGGCAGGGCGGAGCGCCCGGAATTCCCGGGTGTTTCTCGGAAAGAGAGCGCGGAAACTGATTCAGGCCGTACAGCGGATGTCGTCCATACGTCCGAGTAGAGCAGTGGTGCTACGGGGTGTCAACGAATGTCCGCGCTCTGAGACCGGGCCCCTCGCGATCAGAACCAGTGCAGGCAGTGCGGGGACCGTTCGGTGCGGAAGAGGGCGTCGGCGAGCGCCGCCGCGTCCGCGCGATGGGCCTTGATGCGCCCGGCCCGCACGAGCGTGCTCGGGACCGTGCCGCCGAGGTAGATCGAGCCCAGGTCGCTCACGTCCAGGGACAGGTCGGGTTCGGCTTCCGTCGGGACGCAGTCCGCCTCTCCTCCTCGGATGGCGAGCAGGTAGCGGCTGTGCTCGCCGAGCGCGGGGTCGTCGACGTCGAGGACGAGTTCACCGTCGGTGGACCAGCCGCGGGCGGTGAGCGCGCGAGGGATGTCCAGCAGCCGGACCCAGAGCCAGTCCGTGTCGCCGCCGACTTCGCCGGCGCGGAAGTCCTCGAGCTGCCACCGCAGTGGATGGTCGGGCGGGCAGTGTTTGAACACGACCTCGGTGATCAGGTCGTGCCCGAGCACGAACCGCGCCAGGGCCGTGGACACGTCGTCGTCGACGGCGATGGTCTCGTCGACGGTCAAGGTGCTGGGTTCGGCGAGGGAATAGGAGGCGTAGCCGTCCGGGACGCCGTCGGCATCGCGGTGCACGGCGATGTACCGCGATGCCCGGGAGATCGGTGACTGCCCGGCCCCAGCGGACCACCAGCGGGGTGGACGGGACAGCGCGCCGGGCAGGGCGCGGCGGTACCGGTCGTAGATCTCTTCCAGCGTCTCGCCGCATTCGGTGCGGCGCAGCACCTCGATCGAGCCGCCGTCCGCATGGGGGACGGCGAAGGCGGCCTGATGGCGTCGCACCGTCAGACGCCGAGTGTAGGTCGCCGGTCCGTAGCCGAACCGGCGGTAGATCAGAGCCTCCGACGCCAGCAGTACGGAGAGGAACTCGCCCCGTTCCCGGAACTCGGCGAGCTGATGCCGCATCATCGCGCTGAGCACGCCTCGCCGCCGGTGGGATGGCAGGACGCCGACGGCGGTCACCCCGGCGGCCGGGACGACGACTTCACCGGGCAGGGTGAGTTCGAAGGAATACGCGGCGGCCGTGCCGACGGGCCGCCCGTCCGCCGTCTCGGCGAGCAGGCCGCGGTCCATCTCGAGAGCGGACCAGGTCTCCGCGGAGGTCTCCGGGAACCGGGCGAACGCGGTGAACATGGTGTCGACGAAGACGGTGCGGTCCTCTTCGGTCGTGGAGCGGATCTTCATGAGAACAGTGCATTGGGGTTCCCTGGCGGCGTCAAGCGATTTGTGGTGACGCGCCGGCTACCTAATGATCTTCGGCGCATACTCAAAGATCGTCCCCGGCCGTCATGGAAATAAATAGGTAGTCCGCGCGAACTTTCGTCGGTTCCTGGCTTCCCTTGGCACGACACAGAATCAGCGCGTTCGTCCCCACTGACGCGGCCGGGATCCGGCCGCAGAAATGAGTCGGAACATGCGACTGCGCTCCCTTGTCCTGCTGGCAGGCACCGCCTTCATGGCGCTGCTCGGCTCGACCGCCCCCGCCGCGACCGCCGCCGAGCCCTCGGGCGTGCAGCCGATGATCATCGGCGGCCAGTACGCGCAGAGCGGACCCTGGGCGGCCCGGCTGTTCGTGAACGGCCAGCAGAACTGCAGCGCGACGATCATCGCGCCGCAGTACATCCTCACCGCCAAGCACTGTGTCGCGAGCAGCGGCAGCTACACCTTCCGGATCGGCAGCCTCGACCAGCAGAGCGGCGGCACCATGGCCACCGCGGCGAGCATCACCCGCCACTCCGGCGCGGACCTCGCCATCGTCCGGCTGACCAGTTCGGTCAACGCCACCTACGCGCCGCTCGGCACCACGAGCAACGTCGCGGTCGGCCAGAACGTCCAGGTCTACGGCTGGGGCGCGACCAGCCAGTGCGGTTCGGAGATCAACTGCCAGTCCCGTTACCTGAAGGTCGCCACCGTCCGGGTGAACTCGGTCAACTGCAGTGACTACAACGGCGGTGTCGCGGTCTGCGCGAACCGCGTCGACGGCATCACCGCCGGCGGAGACTCGGGCGGCCCGATGTTCTCCGGCGGCCGCCAGGTCGGCGTCGCCTCGACCAGCGACCGGTCGAACAACACCGCCTACACCAACATCACCCGGTACCGCAGCTGGATCCAGCAGGTCGCCGGCGTCTGATCGACTCTCGTGAGTGGTGGGGACGGTCGAAGCCGACCGTCCCCACCACTCACACGCCCGCTACCTGCAATTTGTCAATTGACACTCAACTCGGAGCCGCTCGACGCGATAATGTGGCGGTCGGCGCCGGTGGGCTGGCGCCGCGGACCTTGGGAGGGGGCCGATGGCGCGACCGACGCAGGCTCTCGACCACACGATCGTCGTGGTGGACGTCGTGGGATTCACCGCCCCGGACCGGAACCGCCTCGACAAACTCGCCGTGCACCAAGGCATGTACGAAGTGCTGAAGACCGCCTTCGCCGAAAGCAATGTCGATTTCGATTCCTGCGCGCACGAGGATCGCGGCGACGGTGTGCTGGTCCTGCTTCCGCCGACAACGACCAAAGGCCTGGTCCCCGACCTGCTGCCGGATCGCCTCGCGGTCGCCCTCCGCCGGTACAACCACACACGGACACCGCAGGCGCAGATGCGGCTGCGGGTGAGCCTCAACGCCGGTGAGGTGCTGTACGACGGGAACGGGTGGGTCGGCGACGCGGTCGACACCGCGTTCCGCATTCTGGACGCGCCACTGGCGAAGGAAGCGTTCGCGAAATCCGATCGGATGATCGCGTTCATCTCGTCGGAGCGGTTCTTCACCGACGTCATCGAAAAGGACCCGGGCCTGTTGCCCGAGTTGTACCGATCGATACCCGTCTCGGTGAAGACTTTCACCGGAACGGCTTATCTACGGCTGCACGGTGAAGTCGCGGCGGTCGCCGCCGAAGACAAGGCCGACCTGGACAACGCGGTTCTGGACTTGATCCCCCGCAAGGATTTGGCGGGCCTGCGCCGGCATTTGACCCGGATGGAGGTACCGCATCTGCCGGTCATGATGAGCAGGGCACTCGGCCCCGCGGTCCCGTTGCCCCGGCTGGAGGGCATCACCGACGCCTGGGCCGCCTTTCACCTGCTCACCGACTACAACGCCGGCCCGGACGGCGTCCCGCCCGCCCTCGCGTTCCTGCGCCTGCTCGCGGAAAACGTGGCGGGCGGACCGAGCGCCGAGATCGCGGGCTGGGTCACCGACCTGGCACGATCGCTGCGGCTCGTTCCCGCGCTCGGACATCAGCGGGCGAGCAAGCCCATTCCGGAACGACCCCCTTTGCATTTGATGATCATGCTCGATCCGGTCACCGCCGATCCGGAGCGGTGCACTCTCGCGTTCTGGAGACAGGACGATCCGGAGATCTGGCCGCCGGCGCTCGGTGGAGTGCGGGAAATCGGAATAGACGAGGTCGAGTTCAGGGTCGATGACGTCATCCTGGAGACTGAGAGTGTCTGGTCGGGGCAGAGCATGTCCGCGTCGGTGGAATTCCTTCTGCCGAGGACGTTGATCAATTTGCCGGTGCAGCGGTGGGCGAAGGAACATGGCACCGGCCATCCGCAGCCGTTGCGCTACGGGTACCGGCTCGGAATACGGTCGTTGGAGAGGATGCGGGCGAAGCATTGGCATCGCGCATGGAACTTTCGCTGGGATTCGATGGTGGAGCACCCCGCGGCCGACCGCTTGCACTATTCCGGCTGCGCGGAGGATCATCCGATCGACGCCATACTGAGCGACGACCACTGGGTCGGCCTGGTATTGGCGAAACCTCCGTCGCCCCAAGCGGAACTGGGTGCGGTGCCGGACGAACTGACGACCGCTCTCCGCAGTGGCCTGCCGGTGGTGCTCTGGCATCCGGACGCGGAACCGGAGAACCTGCGCGAGTTGCTCGACTGGGTATTGGCCGCGGAGAGCGGTTTCAACGAGCTTCCGGATCGCCGCAAACTGGCGAATTCCGGGGCGGCCGTACCGTTCAAGAATTCTCTGGCTCACGATCTGGTGGTAATGTGGGACGACCCGAAACGTGTGATCGTTCTGGACCAGCCGTTGACCCCGACTCGACTGTAAGGGGATGCCGCGGATGAGCGGGAACGATCAGGACGTGGCCGCGGACGGCCGGACGCCGCGGCTCGATGCACCCGATTGGTGGATCTATCGGGGCACCGGAAGGCCCATTCACGACATCGATCTCGCGCAATTGCTGCCCGCGCCGCCGCCGTGGCGGTCGTATCGCGGGGATCCGCCACCGGAGCACGACGTGCCACCGCCGGACGACGGTGAGGCGGAACGCCGGCTCGGCGCCGCGTTCACGCTTTCGGAGCAAGATGTCGACGCGAGTGAACTGAACATGGTGAACGCCGCCCTCTATCTGCGGCGTCCCTTGCTGGTCACGGGGAATCCGGGAACGGGGAAGTCGAGCCTCGCCTATCGGATCGCCAGGGAATTGGGGCTCGGCAGGGTGCTGCGCTGGGCGATCACCAGCCATACCGCGCTGAGTTCCGGGCTGTACGGCTATGACGCGATCGGCCGGGTCCAGGCCGCGGCGACCAGTCAGGCACAGCGCGGCGGTGAGGCCGAAGAGCCGCCGATCGGCGATTTCGTGCGGCTCGGTGCGCTGGGCACCGCCTTCCTTCCCGGCAAACTGCCGCGGGTGCTGCTGATCGACGAGCTGGACAAATCCGAGGCGGATCTGCCCAACGATCTCCTGTCGATCTTCGAGGACGGCGAATTCTCCATCGAGGAATTGGCCCGCGTGCGCAACCGGCATCCCGAGGTCACCGTGCACACCGCGGATCCGCAGCGCACCGCCGTGGTCCGTGACGGCCGGATCGCCTGCCATGCCTTCCCGATCGTCATCATGACCAGCAACGGGGAACGGGAGTTCCCGCCCGCGTTCCTGCGTCGCTGCCTGCAGTTGCGGATCGAGAACCCGGACCACGACCAGTTGGCGGCGATCGTGGCGAGTCATCTGGTCGGCGAGAACGGCGAACACCGGGACAGGCTCATCCGCGAATTCGCCGAACGGAGCAAGGCGGAAGGTGGTCTCCCGACCGACAGGCTGCTCGACGCCGTCTATCTGGCGACGTCGGGTGCGTACCAGCCGGATCAGGAGGCATGGCCGCGGCTGGTGGACGCCCTTTGGCAACGACTGACGGTGCGGTGACATGGACGGGCCGGGCGGTGTGTCCGACTCGCGCTCCGCCTCGGTGGCGGAGCGGCGGAAGGCCGGTCTGCCCGAGGGGGTCAGGCGGGTCGAATTCGAGGACCTGAACTGGACCGACTTCGCGGACATCGTGTGGCTGGCCGCGGCCATCACGCCGCCGCGGAGCGACGACGGATCCGCTCCGCCCGAGGAACCGGAGCCGGAGTCCGAGCGCACGCGGATCCGCAACGCGCCCTCCGAACGCGGGGAGATCCCGGAACTTCCCGAGCACGAGTTGTCGCGGATCACCGAAATCCCGGTGCCGGACGAGGAAGTCGCCCCCCTGGTCGAGATCGAGGCCGTAGCAGGTGAACTGCCCGAACCCGCGGTGGACGGCACGGGGCCCGGGGGAGTCGTGGTCCTCGAATCACTCGCGTACTTCCGCGCGCTGAGAACCCTGAAACGGGAGACGGTCTCGCGGCGACACAACAATGTGGTCCTGGACGAAGTGGCGACCGCCGTCCGGGCCGCGGAGACCGGACGGTGGTGGCCTGTCACCCGGTCGCGGAAAGAGCGCTGGCTGGATCTGACCCTCGTCCTCGACAACGGTCCGTCGATGGCCTTGTGGCGACCGCGGGTGTCCGCCTTTGTCGAAGTACTCCGGCAAGTGGGTGCTTTCCGAACCATTCAGGTCCGGCTGTTGGAAACCGCGAAGGACAACGAGGAGGATTTCGTTCTTCGCGGTGGCACGCCGGGCGCACCCGCCAGAGACCCGAACGAGATTCTTGATTCGTCGGGACGGCGCGCGGTATTGCTGCTGACCGACGGTGTCGGGGACGCCTGGCAGAAGAAGGACGCGCTGTACCCGATCTTGGCGCGGTGGGGCCGGACGATGCCGGTGAGCATCGTGCATCTGCTCCCGCAGTGGTTGTGGGGCCGATGCGGGATGAACCCCCGCAAGGCCCGGCTGAGAGTCCCGAACGCGTTGGCACCCAACAGCCGTTGGGTGTGCGAGCTCGCGGACGCCTGGCTCGAACCCGGCTCCGAGGTGCCCGATCACCTCGTCCCGGTGCCGGTGCTGGAACTGCGTCCACGGTCGCTGGGCTGGTGGGCCGGACTGATGACCGGCGAAAATGCCGACGCCGTCGAAGGAACGGTCCTGTTCGCCTCGGAACGGACCTCCCAGTCCGATTCCACCGACCGGCCGGTAACTTTGTCACCCGCCGAAAGAGTGCACAGATTCCGCAGTGTTGCGTCGCCGCCGGCGCTACGCTTGGCGCAGTTGCTCGCGGCGGTACCGGTCCGTCTCGACGTGGCGAAGCTGGTGGGACAGCGGTTCGTGCCGGAAGCGGGATTGGAGCACCTCCTCGAACTTTTACTTTCGGGGATGATGTACGCTCCCGCACTCAGGGAGGGCAAGTCCACTTGGGACACAGACGGGGTCTTCGCTTTTCCCGAGGCAGTCCGGGAATTGCTGCTCAGCGGCGCGCGGCGGTCGGAAACGGCCAAGGTCGTCCGAGTGGCCGCCACTCATTTCGGTGACCGGATAAGGTATCTCGGTCACCTCCGGGACGCCATCGCCGACCCGAACAGCACACCGGACCCAGACCTCACCCGCGAGTCCCCGGCCGATGTGGAACTCGAAAGCGCGCTGATGCGCGCCCTTTCCGGACCCTATCTGTCCCGCGCCGACCGGCTGCAGAACGCGGTACGACACCAAGTCGTCGTCGCACCCCTACCTGGACCAATTGAAAAGACTGTGAGCCCAATAATGCCTGAGACGGTCGAACGTCCACCTGCCTCAACGTCAGTGTCACAGGGACGCTCGTCTTATCTCAGTGAGCCCGAAGCGAACGAGCCGACGACCCGGATGGTGCATCCTTCGGCCTCGGAAACCTCCCGGCAGTTTCCCGACCGTCAGGCCGATGACCCGCCGATGGTCTTCGGGAACGTTCCCCCGCGCAATCCGAACTTCACCGGCCGCGACGAATTGCTGGACCAGCTCACGAAGCGGTTGAGCAGTGGCACCACCGCCGTGCTCCCGTCGGCGTTGCACGGTCTCGGTGGTATCGGGAAGACCCAGATGGCCGCCGAGTACATCTATCGGCATCTCCAGGATTACGACCTCGTCTGGTGGATCGACGCCGCGCACACCACCCAGATCCGAGCCGGTCTCACCGAACTCGCGGGGATCCTCGGTCTCCAAGGCGCGTCCGAGGCCAGTGTCGCGGTCCCGGCGGTCATCGAGGCGCTCCGGACGGGGCGGCCGTTCCGGCGCTGGCTACTGGTCTTCGACGCCGCGGAAAGCCCGGATACCGTGCTGCCGTTCTTCCCGCGCAACGGCCCCGGCGAAATCCTGATCACGTCGCGGAACTCCGATTGGGCGGGTATCGCGCGCCCGTTGGAGCTGGCGGTGTTCAAACGCGAGGAAAGCGTCGAACTGCTCGGACGCCGCGGTCCGGAGATCGACCCTGCCGACGCCGACGAACTCGCGGAGAAGCTCGGCGACCTGCCCTTGGCCGTCGAGCAGGCAGCGGCATGGCGCGCGGTGACCGGGATGCCGGTGCAGGAGTATTTGCGCCTGTTCGACGAGTCGGTCGCGGAAATCCTCGACACCGCCGCGGCACCCGACAACGAGGTCTCCGTCGCCGCGGCGTGGAACGTTTCGTTCGAGGAACTGAAGACCCGCAACCCGGCGGCTCACCAAATCCTTCACATCTGCGCTTTCTTCTCCCCGGAGCCCATTTCACGTGACCTGCTCACCGGGGTCAACCGGGTGTCGATCTCCCCGGAACTCGACGCGGCGCTGCGTGATCCGATCAAGCTCGCCCGCGCCATCCGCGACATCAACCGGTACGGCCTCGCGAAGATCGACCACGGCAACAACACCCTCCAGCTGCACCGGCTGGTCCAGCTGGTCTTGCGCAACCGGGTCATGGCCCGTCAGGTGCACGCGCAGATGCAGCACGGTGCCCATCAGTTGCTCGCCGCGCTGGACCCGAACGACCCCGAGTCGAGCAGGCACTGGTCGCGCTACCGGGAACTGCTACCGCACGCCTACGCGGCGAACATCCTGGGCTGCGACGACGACTGGCCGCGTCAGCTCTACATCAACCTGATGCGCTACCTGTTCGAGTACGGCGACCATGAGGAAGCGGCTCGGCTCGGCCTCGAAGCGCGGGAGCGGTTCACCAAGGTCCTCGGTCCCACCCACCCGCAGACACTCGAGGTCTCGTCGAGGCTGGGGCTCTACCTCTGGGCGATCGGCCGGTACTCCGATGCCGCTGAACTCAACCAGCGCACCCTCGCGCTACGCCTTCAGATATCCGGCGAAGAGAACGAGGAGACCTTCGCCCTCCAGAGGAACATCACGATCGACCTCCGGGCACAGGGCAACTTCGCGGCGGCGACGAAACTGAGCGAGGAGGTCTATCAGAAGGCCAAGCGGATGTTCGGTGAAGACGACCCGGAGACGCTCTACGCCGCGTATCAGCATGCGATCAGCCTCCGGCTGGGCGGCGCCTACCGTGAGGCATTGGAACTGGATCAGGACACCCTCCGGCGGCGGATCGAGGTCCTCGGCCGCGATCACGTCCGCACCTTCAGCGCCAACAGCGCGAGGAACGTGGACCTGCGCGAGGCGGGCGAATACGGCCAGGCCCGGATTCAGCAGGAGAGGCTCACGGAGAACTTCATCGCCCGCTTCGGTGTGGACCAACTGGACTCGGCGGGCAACTCGCTCCTGCTTGCGGTGGCTCGGAGGAAGGACGGCGACCACCCGGGGGCACTCAGCCTGTCCACGGAAGTCCTCAAGAGGTTCCGGCTCGCTTATGGCAACGACCACGGCACGACGATGGCCTCCGCGCTGGCCCATTCGATCGATCTTCGTCACTCGGGTGATCTCGCCGCGGCGAGGAAGCTCGGTGAGGAGACCTTCGAGCGCTACCGGCGCGGTCTCGGCGAGCATCACCCGCATACCCTCGCGGCCAACGCCGACCTCGCGGTGACCCTGCGGTTGCAGGGCGACCCCGCCGCCGCCCGCGTCCTCGACGAGCGCGCCCTCGAGCAGTTCCGTGCCACCATCGGCCCGGACCATCCCTATGCCATCATCGCCACGATCAACCTGGCGAGTGACCTGTCGGCGCTGGGCGAACTCGACAGGGTGGTCGAGCTGGGACGAGACGCCGTCGAGCGCGGCACACAGGTGCTCGGCGAGGAGCACCCCACTGTCTTGGCGGCGTCCTTCAACCTCGGATTGGATCTGGTCGCGCTCGGCCGGACGGAAGAGGCCGCACCGTTGCGTGACCCGATCCTGGCGCGGTATCGCCGGATTTTGGGCGAGGCCCACCCGGGAACGCAGGCGGCCGGTCGCGGTGCCCGTGCCAACTGTGACATCGACCCGATCCTGATGTGACTCAGCCCGGTACGAGTTGTCCGATCCAGGCGGCGAGCTGTTCCACGGTCGGTGGCCGGGGGCCGGATCGCAGGCGCCGATGGACGGCGCGGACGAGTTCAGGACGGTGGAGCAAGGCACGGGCGGCGGGATGCGGGCCTCGGGCGGAGAGCGCGAGGCCCAGCCCGACCAACGAGTTCGGCCGGTCCGGATCCGCGACGAGTTCGCGCCGGTAGGCCTGGGCGGCTACGAGGAAATCGCCGGCGGTGTACGCGAAATCCGCGGCGGTGGCGCCGGGCACCGTCGGTACTCGTCCGTCCGGCGACAGCGCCGTGCCGCCGACGGCGAGCCGGATCAGATCCGCTCTGGCAGGAGACCAGCCACCGTCCGGCACCGGCGTCGGGGGAAGGTCGGTGACGTCGAAGGCGGCGGGAGGCCTGGGTCTTCCGCTGAGCCACGCGGCTGCCACTTCGGCGACCACGGTGGGGGCCGGACGTAGGTGGCGGGTGCGCCAGCCCGCGAGGTGATCGCCGCGGACGGCGGTGGCGAGCTCACTCGCTTCCGCCGATACGGGCTCGTCCTGCCAGGGCCCTAGGCATTCGGCGATGTTGTCGAGGAAGCGGCGCCCGGCGACGGTCAGCGTCGCGTCGGCGCGCAGCACCTGCAGGGTGCGCCATGTCTGCGCACGCCAGTACGCGAATTCGAATTCGGAGCGCTGCGGGTTCCGCCCGGCATGAGCCAGTGCGCGCCAGAAGGCCGCGACCCCGAAAAAGGCGTAGACCCCTTGCAGCGCGCCGCTCAACGGGCGCGGATCGTCCCGCCAGGCCACGTAGATCCGCTCCCGTGGGTCGGGCTCGTACAGCTCGACGAGGTGCAACAGGCCGCCGAGCACGATGTGCTGGAATTCGTGGATCAGCGTTTCGGCGAGGGACGCGCCGTCGGTCGGCAGTCCGAGGACCGCACTGCCGAACGCTTCCCCGGTCGACGCGCTCGGATTCCGGAAGAGCACCTGGGGTTTCGGAACCAGTGACACCAATCCCACCGGCATGACGCGGGCCAAACCGGGCAGATGCGTGGCGACCAGACGGCAGGCTTCGTCGATCAGCCGTTGCCAATCGGCCAAGTCCTTGCCTGGCAGCCGTTCCGGCGGGATCGGTTCGTAGAGCCCGCGATAGGGATCGAGGTCGTCCAGCCGTAACGAGAACCGGTGCGCGCCGACCTGGCTCCGTACTCGCCGGATTCCCCACCAGCCGGCGGCATCGGCCTCGGGCATGTCCGGCAAGTGCACCGTCGCGTCGGCGCTCGACACGGAGTACCGGCCGTTCACGCCGCGCACGACAACCGAAGTGAACGTCCCCTCGCCGGGAAACCTGGCCATACCGAGTGAAGGGAGCATGGCGTCGCCGTGCCAGGCGGGAACGACGGTTTCGAAGTCGAGTTCCGCCCGGATCGCCGCGGCCGCGGCGATCGCGTGTGCGTGCCCCAGGTGTATCCACAAAGGACCGACGCCGTCGATTCCGTTGCGCAGAAGCCGGGTCGTATAGCCTGCCCAGCTGCCGGTGTACGGATTGGTGAGCATCCTGTTCACGGAGCGGGGTGCTCGCGCTTCGGCACGTGCGAGGAGTTCCCATGCGGAATCCAGCGGCGGCAACGGTCCCGAATGATCCGGTATCTTCGTGGCTTCGGTCAGCAGCGCGTGGATCAGCAGTTTGCGCCGGCTCCGCTCGGCCCGCCGCAGGCGCCGCGCCATGTCCTCGTCGCCGTCGAGGCGTGCGAGCGCGTCGAAGTCCCGCCATGACAAGCGGTGGAACGTGGGGCGAGACCCGGCCGATGGCGGCATCAGTCGATCCGTTCGCCGCCTCCGGCGCCGCCGTTATCGCTTCTGTAGCGTGCGCGGACGAGAGTGGTGCGTTCGACGACATGGCGTGCTGATCGCCGGAAGGCTTCACCGTCCAGCTCTCGTAACGCGGTGAACGAGACCGCGTCGAGATCGATCAACGCCGATTCGATGTCCGGTTCGGTGCTTGCCGAGAAAGAACTCATCGTGCCGATTCCCTCCACCCCGTGAAACGGTTGCGAGAGTTGAACCTCGACAAGGATAGCCGAGATTTCGGGTTCGCTCAGGCCCCATCCACAGGTGGCGGCCGTCCGGCGGCCAATTCCCGTAGTGCGCGAGGGCGGGTGATGGTGACGCGCTGGCGCGCGGTGTGCACCACCCCCAGCCGCCGGAGTTCTTCGAGACCCCGGATCAGGGTGCTGCGCGAGACTCGCGCGAAGCCAGCCAATTCCCCTTGGTTGAAGCGAAGATCGACCTGCTTCCCGTCCGTCCAGTCGACCGAGTGCTGCAGCGCCAGTTCCAGGAGGACCGCGGCGAGGCGTTGCGGGAAGTCCGGACCGCCGGACTCGAGACGCAGCCTGTCGGACTGCTGCAGCCTGACCGCCGCGTTACGGAACATTTCCTCCGCGATGCGCGGCCGCGCGCGCAGCACGCCGAGGAATTTCTCCCTCGGCACGACGAGCGTGTGCACCTCGTCTATCGCCGACATCGTGGCGGACCGGGGGAGTCCGCTGATCGGGGCCAGTTCGCCCACGATTTCCGCGGGTCCGCGGGCGGCGAGCGGGGCGTCCTCGCCGCGATAGTTGGTGGCGCTGATCTTCACCCAGCCGCGCAGGACGACGAACATACTGGTGGGCGGGCTGCCCTGGAGGGCGAGGATCTGGCCAGGCCGCCACACTTTCAGGTGGCCCGCGCGCCGGAGTGCGGACTGCTCCGCCGGGGTCAGCCGTCGCCAGGTTCCGAGCCCCCCGTGCTCATCCGCGGCGGAACCGGTCATCCTGGCCCTCCGGTTCCCCGGAAGTCGGACTCGCGCCGTTTTCTTTCGCGCTGTGTTCCATTTGACGCATCAGCCGCTCCCCCGATTCGCCAGCATGGTCAGTGGGCAGAAAGACCCGGAAGTTTCGAACCGCAACCGGTAATTGTGCCAGGCAAGAGGTGACTTCACCAGGCCTCGGGCCGGCGACGGGGGAGGGCATCATGCGCAGTGCCGAAAGTGTCATGGGACGGCCGAAGGATCACCGTCACCTGCCGGCCGAGGAGAATCCGCGGACGCCCAAGGCGTTCGGCCGAAGACCGGCGTTCTTCGCGCCGCACCCGCCGCTGATGTCCGGCGGCTGGTATCAGGGCGCCGATCACGAGGTTCTCGGGCCGGGGCGGTATCCGGTTCCCCGTCCGACGGCCAAGTCGGTGAAGGCGGCGTTGTTGTGGGCTCTCTTCCTGGGGCCGTTGGGGTTTTGTTACGTGTCGCCCGTCGGCGGGCTCATCGCGACGGCGGTTTCGGTCACGGCGATCACTTTCGGGGGCGCCCCGTTGGTGGCCGTGATCTGGCCGGTCGTCATGGTGCTTTCGCTGGTGACCTTGTCCCGGCGGTCAGGCGACGACAAGAAATGACGTCCGGCCGGTTCCGGCCGGGTGAACAGGGTGGGGGCCGCTCGAGGGGGGCGGCCCCCACCACGGGTCATTCGCGAATGGGAGGTTTCCGATCCTGCCCGATGCGGGCGCCTTGCGAGGCGACGCGCCAGGTTTGGTCAGCCGGCGGTCGCTCTATTGAGGGATAGGGCAAAGGCGCCGAGTCGGGTGGTGGGTCCGTGAAGGCCTCCTTGCCTACCGTGAGGGTAGGGAGGGGGCCTTCACGGATTGAAGCACCATCCGAAAGTCGCGTCCTGTTGCTCCGATCATGCAGCCCCGGGGCGGAACCCTTGAACCCATCCGACACCTATGCTTCTATCTGCTCGATAGTCGCAGAAAAGGTGCAGTTTCGAGCACCGTCGAACGGGTTCAACGCAATTCCTGGAGGGCTCCGTGCGCCGTCGTACCCTGCTGAAGGCCGCTGGTGCGGCATCCGCCTTCACGTTGCTCCCGGCGAGTGTTCGGGAGGCGCTCGCCGCCGAAGCGCCGACGGGCGGACTCGACGTCATCGAGCACGTCGTGGTGTTCATGCAGGAGAACCGGTCGTTCGACCACTATCTGGGGACGCTGCGCGGGGTGCGGGGCTTCAATGATCCGGCCGCGATCAAGCTGCCTTCGGGTGCTTCGGTGTTCCAGCAGCCCGACGGCGCGGGGAGCCTGCTCCCGTACGCGATCGACGACCAGTTCATGGCCGACGTCGACCACAGCTGGTCCGGCGGGCATCGGGCGTGGAACAAAGGCAGGCACGACGCGTGGCGCGCGGCCAAGGGCGTTCGCTCGTTGACCTATCACACGCGTTCGGCACTGCGGTTCTATCACGAGCTGGCCGACGCCTTCACCGTCTGCGACGCCTACCACTGCTCGGAAATGGGGCCCACCAACCCGAACCGGATGTACCTGTTCACCGGCAAACTCGGTTACGAGCCGGACGGCACCACCCGCGCCATCGGCAACGACGCCTGGCAGAACCCCGGGCACACCGGCTACACCTGGAAGACCTATGCCGAGCGTCTCCAGGCCGCGGGCCGCAGCTGGCGGGTGTATCAGGAATGGGACAACTACGGCGACAATTCGCTCGACTATTTCAGCAGCTTCCTGGCCGTCGGTACCAAGGCGCTGTCGAAGGTGAAGGATTCCGCCGGTAAAGCCTTCCCGAAGCTGGAGTACTTCTACTACGCACTGGATTCGGCTTCGGCCGCCGAACGGACCCGGCTGCTCGACGGGCTGGCCGCCGGCGTGGCGACCCTGACCGCGGCCGAGCGGGCCCTGTACGACCGCGGGCTGGCCCGGGTCGCGCCGAAGCAGTTGCCGAGTGCCTTCAAAGCCGATGTCGACGCGGGCAGGCTGCCGTCGGTGTCGTGGATCGTCGCGCCGGAATCGCAGACCGAACATCCCGCGTGGGGACCCAACACCGGAGCCGATCTGGTCAAGTCGATCCTCGACACGATCGCCTCCAAACCCGAAGTGTGGAACAAGACGCTGTTCCTGCTGACCTACGACGAAGACGGCGGCTTCTTCGACCACATGCCGCCGCCCGCGCCGCCCGCCTCCGACGCGGAGGGTAAGAGTTCCGTCGCCACGACCGACGAATTCGTCTCCGGTGAGCCGATCGGGCTGGGCGTGCGGGTGCCGATGTTCGTCATCTCGCCGTGGAGCCGCGGTGGGAAGGTGTGCTCGGAGGTCTTCGACCACACCTCGGTGCTGCGGTTCCTGGAACGGTGGTGTGGCGTCGCCGAACCGAACATCTCGCCGTGGCGGCGCACCGTCTGTGGCGATCTGGCGTCGGCGCTGGACACCACGGCGCCGAGCGCGACCTATCCGGCGCTGACCAGACCGGTGCCGACGAGCGGGCCGTGGAACACCCAGCCGCAACCGCCTTCCGTGCAGAAACTCCCCGTGTCGGAGACCGGCGTCCGCCCGGCGAGGCCGTTGCCCTACCAGCTCACGGCTTCGGGGCGAGTGACGGCCGAACGGTTCTGGATCGACTTCGCCAACACCGGAGCGGCGGGCGCGCATTTCTACGTGTACGCCAACGCGCACCGGACCGACGGGCCGTGGCGTTACACCGTCGGCGCGAACGCGACGCTCTCGGACTATTGGCAGGCGGGTTCCCCGGACGGCGCGTACGACCTCACCACGCACGGCCCCAACGGTTTCGTGCGGCGGTTCGCGGGCAACCGGATCACCGCGACCACCGGCGGGAAACCGAATCCGGAAGTCGTGCTGCGACAGGGTTCCGGCGTCGTGTACCTGAAGATGACGAACGCGGGCGCCGCGTGCGAGATCACGGTGCGCACCGGCAACCGGGGCGGCGGGCCGTGGACGTACTCGGTCGCTTCCGGCGCGACGGTCGAGGATTGGTTCAGCACCGAAGGCGGCATGAGTGGTTGGTACGACCTGACCGTTCAGGGGCCGGATGGCTTCCTTCGCCGTTTCGCGGGCCATGTCGAGACCGGCGCCGAAACCATCAGCGACCCGGTCATGGGCTCGGGGCCGCTCGCCGTCACCGTCCGCTCGGCCGACAGCCAGGAGACCGTTGGCGAGTCCGGTGCCGCCACGAACGCCGTCGACGGTGATCCCGCCACCCATTGGCACACCAAATGGTCCGGCGGGGAAGACCCGCTGCCGCACGAACTGCACCTCGATCTGGGCGCCACCCGCACCGTCACGGGCCTGGCGTACTTGCCGCGCCAGGACGGTTCGGACCACGGCCGTGTCGGCGGCTACGAGGTCTACCTGAGCACGGACGGTTCGGCGTGGGGAAGTCCTGTCGCCACCGGCACTTTCCCCGACGACGCGGCCCGGAAGTCTCTTCGGTTCTGGCCTGCCCGGGCCCGTTATGTGCGGTTCCGTGCCCTCACCGAAGCAGGCGGTCGCGGGCCGTGGACGTCGGCGGCGGAAGTCACCCCGCTCGGCTGGGCGTGACCCGGAAGGAAAGATGTCGGACGGCCGCCAGGTACGCCGATCCGGCGTGAGGTCTCGCGTTCTTGTATCGTGTGCTTGATACAAGAACGAGGAGGTCGACCGTGCCGATCGACAACGTGCTGGCCGTGGCCCTGATCATGGGCCTGTTCGGGCTGGTGATCCTGGTTTTGCTGTGGCCGGGTGAAAAGCAGGGTGCGAAGGTGCTGCGGCGGTGGGGTGTCGACGATCCTTCGCCGTCCGACGTCGCCGAAGCCGTGCGCTACCTGCGCCGACGCCGGTTCTGGTATCCGTGGCTGTTCCTCGGGTTGCCGGTGCTGGCCGATCTCGCCGGGATCCGGGGCGACAGCACGTCTCTCTTCCTGGCCACGCTGCTCATCGGCGCGTTGATCGCCGAGGTTCTGGCGCAGCGACCGCAAAAGCGGGCGCGCCGTGAGGCCGGGTTGGAGCGGCGTGCCGTACGCGGGCTCGTTCCTGACTGGGGGCTGGCCCTCTATGCGGTGATCGTCGTGGCCGCGGTGGTCTGGCTCGTGGTCCATCAGTGGTGGACGTTGCTCGGGGTGGCCGCGGCCGTTTCCGCGGTGACGTGGCTGATCATCCTGCTCGCCGTGCGCCGACCGTCCACAGGGGACAGTGCGGCGGACGGTGCGCTGCGCGTCCGTAGTGCGCGGGTGGCCGCGGCGCTCGGGCTCGCCGCCACGGTGACGCTGGCGATCCCGGAGGTGACGAACCTGGTTTCGTGGATCCTGGTGGTCGCCGGGCTCGCCGGCTGGTACCACCTCGCCCACCGCTCACGCGCGGAAGCCGTCCGGTGCCGCTGAAGGTCGTCGTCGACACGGACCTCGGCATCGCGCCGTGGCGGCAGGTCCGGGATCAGCTCGTCCATTTGATCACCACCGGCGCGCTGGCCCCGGGTACCCGGTTGCCGCCCATCCGGCAACTCGCCAGGGATCTGGCGCTGGCCTCGGGCACGGTGGCGCGGGCCTACCGGGAGCTGGAAGAGAACGGCTGGGTGTACACCGCGCGCGCCAAGGGCACGATCGTCGCCGAAAGCGCCGACCGGCCGGGTAAAGCGGAGCTCCTCAAGGCGGCGGCGGACGAATACGCCCGCGCCGCGAGGGAGCTCGGCGTCGATCCCGGCGACGCGCTGGACGCCGTTGCCGCCGCGCTCGAATCACTCGAGTGACGTGTCGCCGAAGTGCTCGAGCAGCAGCCGTAGGCCACCGATCAGTTCGGCCCACTGCGCCGGTTTCAGTTCGGGGAGAAGGCGGGCTTCGTTCTCCAGATGGAGCTCGAAAACCTCGTCCACGACCTGACGTCCCTTGCCGGTCAGCCGGATCTTGACCGAACGGCGGTCTTCGCTGTCGCGCACCCGCTCGACCAGGCCCTTGGTCTCCATGCGGTCGATGCGGTTCGTGATCGCCCCCGAGGTGACCATCGCGGCTTTGAGCAGCGCGCCCGGCGTCAGGCCGTCGGTGTCCCCGGAGCGGCGGAGCGTGGTGAGCACGTCGAACTCCCACGATTCCAGGTCATGCTCGGCGTTGAACTCCTTGAGCTTCCGGTCGAGGATCCGGGAAAGCCGTTGGACACGCCCGATCACCTCGGCGGGCCAGAGCTTGTCTTCGAGGTCCGGCCGCTCGTGTCGCCAAAGCCCGATCACCGCGTCCACCGCGTCGGCCACGATGCGCCTCCAATCATCTCAACATTAAGAGACTTGACATTGACAGAAGTCGCTGTTGTTATCTCAATGTTGAGATTATCAGTGAGGAGACATCATGGCGATCACCGTCGAGCGGCCCAGGACGGCACCCACGAAACCGACGCTCACGGACGTCGGACTGGCCGCGTTGGCACCGGCGAGCTGGGGCACCGTCTACGTCGTCACCGCGACCCTGCTGCCACCGGACCGGCCACTGCTGGCCGCCGCGCTGCGGGCGCTCCCGGCCGGGCTGCTCCTCCTTGCCCTGACCCGGCGGCTCCCGCACGGGCCGTGGTGGTGGAAGACGACGGTGCTCGGGATGCTCAACTTCGGCGCCTTCCTGCCGTTGATCTTCCTCGCCGCGTACCGCCTTCCCGGCGGCGTCGCCGCGACCCTCGGCGCCCTGCAACCACTGCTGGTGGCGTTGCTCGCGCTGCCGATGCTCCGGGTCCGGACACCGGCGCCGATCGTGCTCGCCGCGATCGTCGGCGCCGGTGGTGTCGCCCTGCTGACCCTTTCGGCGGAAGCCCGCCTCGACCCGCTCGGCCTGGCCGCCATGCTCGCCGCCGTCGCGCTCATGGCCGTTTCCTTGCTCCTGACCAAGAAATGGGGCCGACCCGGACATCCGCTGGCGATGACGGGCTGGCAGCTGACCTTGGGCGGCGTCGTCCTCGCCCCGGCGACGCTCCTGTTCGAAGGCCTCCCGGATTCGCTGACGGCCGCGAACCTGCTCGGCTACGGCTACATCGGCATCGTCACCACCGCGGTGGCCTATCCGCTGTGGTTCCGCGGCATCGACCGCCTCGCCCCGACCTCGGTCTCCCTGTTGACGCTGACCAACCCTCTCGTCGCCACGGCCGCCGGCTTCCTGGTGCTCGGCCAGACCCTCACCGGCTGGCAGCTCACCGGATTCGCCGTCGCCCTCACCGCTTTGACGCTCAGCCAGACCCTCAAGACTCCCAGGTGACCGGCAGTTCGTGGACACCGTAGATGTTCATGTCGGTCTTGAGCTTGATTTCGTCGGCGGGGACGGCGAGCGCGAGGGTCGGGAAGCGGCGCAGCAAGCCTTCGAAACCCGCGCGCATCTCGACCCGCGCCAGCTGCTGGCCGAGGCACTGGTGGATGCCGTGCCCGAAGGACAACAGACCGCGGGCGTTGCGGTGCACGTCCAAGGAGTCGGGGTTCTCGAACCGCCGCGGATCACGGTTGGCGGCCAGCAGCGAGATGATGACGGTCGATCCCGCGCGGATCGTTTCGCCGCCGAGCTCCAGGTCTTCAGTGGCGTAGCGGAAGAAGATGTCGGCGACGGACAGGTAGCGAAGCAGCTCCTCGACCGCGCTGGGCAGCAGCTCCGCGTCGGCACGAAGTTCGGCCAGCTGGTCGGGGTGCTCCAGCAGCGCGAAAGTACCCAGCGACAGCATGTTCGCGGTGGTCTCGTGGCCCGCGAGCAGCAGCAGGAAAGCGGCTCCCGCCAGCTCCTCGATGGTGAGGTCTTCGTGGCGGCCGAGATCGGACAGGATGTCGTCGCCGGGCGCCTCGCGTTTGCGGGTGACGAGTTCGGTGAGGAAGGTGTTCATCCCGATGAACGCGGCCATCTTCTCCTCCAGCGTCTGGTCCCTGACCATGAGCTGGGCGGAGTTGTCCTGGAAGTTCTCCCGGTCCTCGTACGGGACGCCGAGCAGTTCGCAGATCACCAGTGACGGCACCGGCAGCGCGAACTCCTTGACCAGGTCGACCGGCGGGACCAGCGCGGCCATCGCGTCCAGTTGCCGTTCGGTGATCTCGACGATGTGGTCTTCGAGCTGCTTCATCCGTTTGACGGTGAAAGCGCCGGTGAGCCGCTTGCGCAGCCGGCCGTGGTCCGGCGGGTCCATGGCGATGAACATGCCCGGCATCGGCGGGGAGGGTTCGGTCGGGGTGGGCATCCCCGGGGTCTCGTACGGCGCGTGGAGGATGCCGATGTCCTGGCGCGAGCTGAACCGGGTGTCGGCCATCAGCTGCCGGGCCTCGTCGTAGCCGGTGACAAGCCAGCCCTCGTGGCCGTCGGGGAAGACCATGGGACTCACCGGGCGGGCCTCGCGCAGCCGGGTGATCTCGCTGGGCGGGTCGAAGGGGCCCGCGTCGCGGTCCATCGGGAGGCCCTGCGGGATGGGAACCGTCTGAGTCATCGCTTCGCCTTTCGTGGTGGTTGTGACGACCACTCTCACCGCGCGGCCTGACATCGGGCTGACACGGCGCTGACACCACCCGTGTCAGCGGCGTGGCGGGGGCGTGTCAGCGCGGCCGCCCAAAGTGGTGACCATGAACGACACAGCGATCGCGGTCTCCGGACTGCGGAAGACCTTCGGCGACAAGGTCGTACTCGAAGGTATGGACCTCGAAGTCCCCGCCGGCACCATTTTCTCCCTGCTCGGGCCGAACGGGGCGGGGAAGACGACGACGGTGAACCTGCTGACCACCTTGATGAAGGCCGACGGCGGGACGGCGAAGGTCGCCGGCCACGACATCGTCACCGAAGCCAAGGCGGTGCGCGCGGCGATCGGGGTCACCGGCCAGTTCGCCGCGGTGGACGAACTGCTGACGGGCCAGGAGAACCTCCAGCTGATGGTGGACCTGAGCAGGGGCACCGCCGGCCAGCGGGTCGTCACCGACCTGCTGGAACGCTTCGACCTGGTGGAATCGGCACGGAAACCGGCGTCGACCTACTCCGGCGGCATGCGCCGGAAACTGGATCTGGCGATGACGCTCGTCGGCGATCCGCGGATCATCTTCCTCGACGAGCCCACCACGGGACTGGACCCGCGCAGCCGTCGCACGATGTGGTCGATCATCCGCGAGCTGGTCGCCGGCGGCGTGACCGTCTTCCTCACCACCCAGTACCTCGAGGAAGCCGATCAGCTCGCCGACCGGATCGCGGTCCTCGACCAGGGCCGCCTGGTCGCCGACGGCACGCCCGACGAACTCAAGCGGCAGATGCCCGGCACGCACGTCCGGCTCCGGTTCACCACCGTCGCCGAACTCGACGCGGCGGCGCGGATCTTCCCCGGGGCCACCCGGGACGACGAGACGCTCGCGCTGCGGGTCCCCAGTGACGGCGGGACGAAATCGCTGCGCTCGCTGCTGGACCGGCTCGACGAGTACGCGGTCGGCGCCGAAGAGTTCTCCGTCCACACCCCTGATCTCGATGACGTTTTCCTCGCCCTGACGGGCCACAACACGGAGGCAGTGCAGTGAAATCCCCCTCGACGGTGATGTTGCGCCGTAACTTCAAGCACCTCGTCCGGAATCCGACCTCGGTGTTCAACGCGATCCTGATGCCGGTCGTGATGATGCTGATGTTCGTGTACGTGTTCGGTGACGCGTTCAGCGTCGGCGTCGACTACATCGACTACGCCACACCGGGACTGATGCTGCTGGCCGTTTGCTACGGGCTCGGCGCGACCGCGACGGCGGTGAACTCCGACATGACCAAGGGCATCATCAACCGGTTCAAGGTCATGGACGTGTCCCGGGGCGCCGTGCTGAACGGACATGTCATCGCCAGCGTGCTGACCAACCTGATCGCCATCGCGGCGCTCACCGGCGTGGCCTTCCTGCTGGGCTTCTCGCCGGCGGCGGGGTTCCTCGACTGGCTGGGTGTGGTCGGAATCGTCGTGCTGCTCGGTTTCGCGGCGGCCTGGCTCACCGTCGCGCTGGGCCTGGCGGCGAAATCCCCGGAGACCGCGGGGATGGCCTCGGTGCCGCTGGTCATGCTGCCGTTCTTCAGCAGCGCGATCGTTCCCGCCGAGAAGATGGGCCCCGGGCTCCGGGAGTTCGCGGAGTACCAGCCGTTCACGCCGATCATCGAGACCCTGCGCGGCCTTCTCAACGGGGCACCGGCCGCGGGCGACGTGTATCTCGCTCTCGGCTGGTGCGCCGCGATCGCGCTCGCCGGATACCTGTGGGCGTCCTCGACGTTCAAGAAGCGAGCGTGACCTCGACCAGTTGCTTCCAGTCCGCCTTGGTGCCCTCCTGCGCCGCCTCCGCGAAGTTCGCTTCGCCGAGGCGGCGCAGCACTGTCCGCTCGAGCCGGGTCACGTCCGGACGTGACCGATCCGGCAGTCCGCGTAGTTCGTCGGCCGCCCCGAGCAGCCGCGCTGCCCGTTCGGGATCGTCCTGGCGCAGGGCCAGATCCGCGACACCGACCATCATGTGGGCGATCAGGGGCACGTGCCGCACCTCGGCGGCCGCGTGCCAGGCCGCTTCCCGGTGAGCACGGGATTCTTCGAGATCGTCCGCGAAGTAGCCCTGAAGGTCGTGGCTGATGGCACGCACGTGTCCCAGGCCCGCTTCGTCACCCATCACGGTCATCGCGAAGGTGAGTTGCTTCGCCGCTTCCTCGGATTCGCCGCGCCAGTGGGCGAGTTCCGCCTCTGAAAGGGCCATCATGCCCAATGCCCCCGGCCACGTGACCTGCTCGGCGTACCGCTGCGCTTCGGCCATGGCGGCCGCGCAGGCCTTCTCGTCGTCCATCAGCCAGTACAGCTGCGCCTGCCGCGACCGCAGCCGGATGAGGTCCTCGACCGAACCGACCTCGGTCACGACCTTGACCGCCTCTTCGTAGTACTCGCAAGCGGTGGCGAACTCACCGCGAGTGGCGATGCGGTCCGCCAATTCGGTCAGGGCGAAGGAGATCCCGAACCGTTCGCCGAGGGCCCGGAACTCGCTGAGCGCCTGCTCGAGATATTCGTCCGCCTCCCGGCCGGGATGGCCGAGCGTGATTCGCATCTTGCCGAGATGCAGCCTGCCCAGCGCGCGGACCCACGCGTTTTCGTCCTCCAGCACCGGTTCCCACGCGGCCAGCGTGTCGTCTCCCGCGAGCATGCGTTCCAGCGGGACGACGAGTCCGAGCAGCGGATGCCTCGACTCGCTGCGCATGCCCAGCCGGTACGACTCGTGGATCCACTTCGCCGCCGTGTGTTCGTCGGCGAAACCGGAACTCACGAACAGCGAGACGAGCCCGTACACCACGGCCGCGACGTCGTCGGACACCTCGCCGGGCGTCCTGACGGCCGCGCTGACCAGTTCCATGCCTTCCGCGCGGTGCCCGCTGAGCCACCAGTACCAGCCGCAGGCCGCCGCGAGCCGCATCGCCTCCGGTGCCTCGCCCGCGGTGAGCGCGCCGCGCATCGCGGACGTGATGTTGTCGTGCTCGGCATTGAGTTTGGCGAGCCATTCCAACTGCTCGGCGCGGCGGAGCATCGGCTCGGCGGCCTCGGCGAGCTCGGTGAAACAGGCCAGATGCGCGTGGCGTGCCAGCATCGTTTCGCCTGCCTCGGCGAGCCGTTGCGCGGCGTACTCCTTGATCGTGCCGAGCATCCGGTAGCGCGGCGCTTCGTCGCCCGCGGCGACCAGCAACGACTTTTCGGTCAGTGCGGTGAGCAACTCCAGGACTTCGTACTGCTCGACGGCCTCGCTGACGCAGACCTGTTCGGCCGCCTCCAGGCTCGCCCCGCCCGAGAACACCGAAAGCCGGCACAGGACGGTCCGTTCGGCATCGCTCAGCAGCTCCCAGCTCCAGTCGACCATGGCACGCAACGTCCGGTGCCGGGGCAGCGCGGTCCGGCTGCCGCCGGTCAGCAGGCGGAACCGGTCGTCGAGCCGGTTCGCGAGCTGGTCGACGGACATGGTGCGCAGCCTGGCCGCGGCCAGCTCGATCGCGAGCGGCATCCCGTCCAGCACCCGGCAAACCCGCGCCATCGTGGCCAAAGTGGCTTTGTCGGCCACGAAATCCTTGCGCACGGCGCTCGCCCTGTCCCGCAGCAACCGGATGGCGGGGGAGGATTCGATCTCGCCGGGGCCGGCGTGCCGGTCCGGTACGGCCAGCGGCACGACATGCCACAACGTCTCACCGGTGATGCCGAGCGGCTCCCGGCTCGTCGCCAGTATCCGCAGACGGCGGCATTCCCCGAGCACTCGATGGGCGAAGGCCGCCGCCGCCTCGATCACGTGCTCGCAGTTGTCGAGGATCAGCAGGACTTCGCGCTCGCGGATCGCGGCGATGATCCGTTCGACGGGTTCGGCGCTCGACGAGTCGCCGAGCAGCGCGTCGCGCAGGCCTAGCGCGGCGAGCGTCGCTTGAGCGATATCCCCACCCGGGTCGATGACCGCGAGTTCCACCAGCCATGCCCCGTCCGGCAGGTCGCCGAGCAGGGTACGCGCGGTTTCCGTGGCCAGCCTGGTCTTTCCCGAACCGCCGGGCCCGATCAGCGTGGTGAGCCGGTGCTCGGCGACGAGTTCGCGGACCTTGGCGACATCGGTGTCCTTGCCGACGAAACTGGTCAGCTCGGCACGCACGTTGGTCTTGCGGTTCTCCTCCCGGCGTCCCAGCTCGCCCCGCAGGAGTGCGACATGCACCGCGGACAGCTCCGGCGAGGGATCGACGCCCAGCGCGTCGGCCAAGGCTTCCCGGGTGCGCTGGTACACGAGCAAAGCCTCGGTGTCGCGGCCCGTCGCCGCGAGAGCCCGCATGAGCGCGGCGACGAGCCGCTCACGCAGCGGATGCGCGGCCACCAGATCCGTCAGCTCGGTGACCAGTTTCGCGCCGTGGCCGAGGTCGAGCTCCGCGTCGAACCGATCCTCCAACGCCGTCAGGCGAAGCCCTTCGAGCCGGGTGACCGCGGCGTCGAAAGCACCGCTTTCCTGCAGGCCGACGTCCTGCATGGCCGCGCCGCGCCACAGGTCGAGTGCCTCGCGCAGCCGCTTCGGCTCTTCGTCGCCGCGGGCGCTCTCGACGAGACGCTCGAACCGCACGGCGTCGACGTCGTCGGGCGTCACCTTCAGTCGATAGCCGTCCGTCTGGCCGTCGACGACCCCTTCCGGCAGCACCTTCCGCAGCCGGGAAACCAAGCGCTGCAAGGCGTTCGTCGCGTCGGCAGGCGGCTGTTCACCCCAGATCCAGTCGACGAGCGTCGCTTTCGAAACCACCCGCCCCGGTTCGAGCGCGAGGGCGATCAGCAACCCGCGCAGCCGGGCGCCCGGCACGTCGGCGAGGCCGCCGTCGTCCGTGCGTACCTCGAAGGGGCCCAGCATCCCGATCCGCATTGGGCCGATTTTGCCACGGGTGACCAGGGGACTTACGACTCGCCGGTGATCCTCGCCGAACCGATCGAGGCCGCGGTGATCGTCCTGGCGGCGGTCTGCGTCGACGAACCGGAGTTCAGACCGGTGAGCGAAGCCCGATCGAGGGCGTGCACGACGAACTCGTAGGTGTTCACGGTGGAGGGCGAACACGGTCCCTGGTAGCCGTAGAGGCTCGCGCTCCCGCGGTAGTAGACCTGCCTGGAGCCTGCCGGAACCGGTGGGCGGTAGACGTGCTGGACGTTCTGGGGGAGCGAGGCCGTGCTCGCCGGGATGTCGTAGATGACCCAGTGGATGAGGTTGGCGTTGTCGAGGTCGCGCATGACGATCGCGTAGCTCTTGGCCGCGGCGGGAGCACCCGGCCAGGCCAACGGCGGCGATTCGTTCTTCTTGGCCGGATCCTGCCCGCCGCCGCTGGTGCACTCGTGGACCTTGGGCATGAGACCGCCGTCGGCGAACGCGGTACTGGTCAGGGTGAACGCGGTCGATGCCGTCGATGCCGACGGAGAAAGGACGGTGGCGCCGACGGCGAACAAGGCGCAGAACACGATTCTCGTTGCTCTCATCGGAGACTCCCGAGGCGTTGGTGGTTCCCGTGCGCCCGATTCAGCGTAGGCAGCCGGGAAACCGGCGGCTAGCGCACTTTTCCGGCCGATCGAGGTGTTTTCGCCGGGTCCTGTACTCGGGTTTCGCGTGATTGAAGGCGCAACTCACGTGATTGGAGGCGCAACTCGCCTACGAGCGGGTACCGCCGTGTGATGTCCGTCTGATCACGCGTGTCGCATCTCTGATCACGCGTGTTGCGCCTCTGATCACGCGTGTTGCGGCTCTGATCACGCGTGTTGCGGCTCTGATCACGTGAGTTCCGGGTCAGGCGGGCTGCCGGTACATGAAGGCCCCCTTCACGTACTCGGGTTTCGCGTGATTGAAGGCGCAACTCGCGTGATTGGGGGCGGAACTCGCGTGATTGGGGGCGGAACTCGCGGGGTCCGGGTCAGGGGCGGACGAGTACGGAGAAGTAGATCGGCTTGTTGGCGGGGAAGAGTTCCCTGTCCTGTTCGTCGACCATCTTCCAGAAGATCTTGCAGTCGACGGGGGCGGTCGGCGGGGTGCTCACGGTGACCGTCACCTGCACGCGCCCCTGCGGGGCGGTGTCGTTGACCGGGATCCGGTCCGGGGTGCGGCAGGTGCCGGGCGCGACCGGGAGGTCGGTGCGGCGCAGGTACCGCTTCCGCCACTCCACCGTGCCGGTGTTCTGGAGCTCCCACACCTTCACGAACTGGGTGCCCGGTTTGACGACGGTGTCGTCGGGGATGGTGACGTCGGCGATGAACTTGCTCGAGTCGCCGGGATGCGGCGGTCCGGCCGCGTCCTGCCCGCCGGGCAGCAGGATGACGACGACGGCGGCGATCGCGGCGACGAGGACGAGGGCGAGGGCGAGCGGCACCAGGACACGTTTGGACCGCCATCGCGGAGCGGGGTCCGGTTCACGGTCGGTGGCGAGCACGAGCTGGACGCCCTGCCATCTGGCGTGCCACTCATCCTCGTCGCCGTCGCAGGCGCGGACGAATTCCCGGACCGTCTCCCACGGCTGAAGCCGTTTGCCGGTGACGGTGAGGTGCAGGGTCGCGTGGGACACCGCGCCGGACTTCGCGGCCATCTTCCGGAACGACGGCTCCCCGGCCCGCGTGCGCAGCTTCCGCAGCTCGGCCATGAACGCTTCCAGCTCCGGTGCCCGTTCGTCTGTTCGCGGTTCCGGCACGCTTCCCCTCGCCATCGTGTCTGATGTGACAACGATTTTCGTCACTCTGCGCGGCCAGGTGACTATATCGCGAAGAGTGTCCGGATCGCCGCGCTGACCAGCGGTATCGGCCTGGCCGCGGCCCTGTCAAACGCTGTCAACCTGCGCTTTTTGACGTCAGACGTTCCGTACAGGCGGTTCCGGCTGACACCGCTCTCGGGCCAGTGTCGATCACAAGCCGCTCACAGGGAGCAGCACGACGAGTGAAGGAGCAGTCATGCGCAAGGTGGCAACCGCCGCGATGTTCGCCGCTCTGTCCGGAGCCGCGCTGGGGATGACGGCGGCACAGCCCGCGGTGGCCGCGCCGTCGGTGAACATGGAGGCCGTGGTCAAGGCGGCCATGTGGGATCCGTACAAGGCCGACCAGTCGATCACGCCGGGTTCCGGTGAGAGCGTCAAGGCGGTCGAGCAGGCGCTGGCCGCGAAGAACCTTCTCGACAAGAAGCAGGTCGACGGTCACTTCGGCACGTCGACGGTGACCGCGTACCAGAAGTACCAGAAGTCGCTGGGGCACAGCGGCCTCGCCGCCAGCGGGCTGCCGGGCAAGGGCTCGCTGACCGAACTGGGCAAGGGCCGCTACACCGTGACCGCGCCGATCAGCGTCGGATCGAAGACCAGCCTCGACGGCAAGACGGTGAACAAGCGCACCGCCGACATGATCGCGGCCGCGGAGAAGAAGGCCGGGGTCAAGTTCACCATCACCCAGGGCTCGTACAACGCCGGTGGCGTCGGCGCCTCGGGTGGCACGCACGACGGTGGGGGCGCCGTCGACATCTCGGTGAACAACATCTCGAACAAGACCGCCGCGGTGAAGGCACTGCGCGAGGTCGGCTTCGCCGCGTGGCACCGCACTCCCAGCCAGGGCGACTGGGTCGAGCACATCCACGGTATCGCTATCAGCGACACCGACATGTCGCCGCAGGCGCAGGCACAGGCCGGTGACTACTTCAAGGGGCTCAACGGTCTGGCGAGCCACGCCAAGGACGACGGTCCGAAGGTGAAGAAGGTGACCTGGGAGGAATTCAAGCGCGGGTGACCCACCGCGTTCCGGACCGGGCGGGCGGCTTCGGCCGCTCGCCCTGCCGCGTCCAGCACGATCGTCAACGTCTCGTCGATCGGCGGCAAGATCCGTCGTCGTGGACGCCATCCGCCGCGCGATCGAGGCAAGCAAGCCGGAAACGCGCTACGCGGTCGGCCACCTCGCCGAGAAACTCCTCGAGCTCAACAGGACCCTGCCGGATCGCGAGTTCGACCAGCTGGCCATGCGGGCGACGAAGTAGCTCAACCGCTCTGCTGCTTCTGGACGACCTTGCGGCGGCGGGTGCGGACGACGCCGATCCACAGCAGCACCGAAACGACGGCGCCCGGCGCCGCCGTCAGGTACACCGGCCACGCGCGGAAACCCGACACCCACAGCATCGTGACCAGGCCCAGGGTGATCAACGTCCAGATCAGGGCGAGGCTGCCCCCTTTCCGCCTCCAACCGGCGGCGAGGCCGCGCATACTGCCCCTTACTCGGCTCACACCGGTGGATACCCGCTCTTCGCCTGGTCAACCCCGGAAAATCACGCCCGGAGATAGCCGGCGATCATCGCGACGAGCTCGTTCTCGAGCCGGGTGACGTCGATGGAGCCGGGCGCGGCGATGAGCTGGTGCACGGTCAGTTCCACGGTGGACGCCACGAGCCTGGCCGCCGTGTCCTTGTCCTGTACGCGGACTTCGGGGTGGCCGTCGAGGAGTTCCCGCAGGTCACCGATCATCTCCCACTCGAGCCGGGTGACCCGTTCCAGCAGTTCGCCGGAGCGAGGCGCCTGCTCCAGCATGATCTGCAGCAGCCGCGGATCGTCGAGATGGTTGTCGATCACCGTGCGCACGAACTCCCGGACGATGGTCTCGAGTGGTTCCGGCGACCGCTTGTACCGGCGGAGCGTCTCGGTGGCCCGGTCGCCGTCGAGGTGGCGGGTCAGCAACTCGGCAAGGACCGCGTCCTTGTTCGGGTAGTACTGATACAGCGAGCCGATCGAGATCCGGGCCCGTTCGGCGATCCGGTTCGTGGTCCCCGCGGCGTACCCGTACTCGGCGAAAATGTGAGCAGCGGCGGTGAGGATGCGCTGCCTGGTCAGCTCCGCCCGCACCTGGCGCGGCCGTTTACGTGGCTGGATCCGTCGTTCCTCCGACGTCATGGCACTCCCGGTGAAGCGGCGTGAAAGCGAGTAGCGAGCAGGCTGAGTAATTGCTCATAATTGTGCCATGACCAGCAGTGATCTCGTCAACGAGACGCGTCCGCGCCGGCTTTCGCCCGAGCAGGTGCGCGCCCGGCTCGGCGAACCCGAAGCCATGATCAAGGCCAAGGTCCACGACCGCGTCGACCGGCACGGCCGTCGGTTCATCGCCCATTCCCCATTCGTGGCGATGGCGACGGCCGACGCGACGGGCCTGCCCGACTGCTCACCGCGAGGTGACTACCCGGGTTTCGTCAAGGTGCTCGACGAGCGCACCCTCGCGATCCCCGACCGGCCGGGCAACAAGATCGCCGACTCGTTCCGCAATCTCGCCGAGAACGACGGGATCGGGTTGATGTTCGTGGTCCCCGGCGTGCGGGAGGTGTTCCGGGTCAACGGTCGCGCCTATCCCACCGACGAACCGGACGTCCTCGTCAGGATGCGCACCGAAGGCAAACCGGCGGAACTGGCGATCATCGTCGAGGTCGTGGAGACCTTCTTCCACTGCGGCCGCGCGCTGGTCCGGTCCCGGCTCTGGGATCCCGCGAGCCAGGCACTCGCGGACGAGTTGCCGTCCGCCGGCGAGATGGCCGCCGAGCAGATGGGGCTCGACGTCGATCCGGCGGTACTGGAGAACATGCTCGAAACCGCCTATCGGCAGTTGTACTGAGGTGATCTCGTTGATGCAACGGACCGTTCTCGACCGCGTGGAGCCGGTCGCCGAGGGCGCCGTCTCGCTCGTCCTGCGCGGCGCCGAGGGACCGCTGGCGCCCTGGGAGCCGGGCGCGCACGTCGATCTGGCGCTGCCGAACTGGCTGACCCGGCAGTATTCGCTGTGCGGCGACCCTGCCGATCTCGGCGGTTACCGGGTCGCCGTCCGGTACGACCGGCTGAGCCGGGGCGGCTCGGAGTACATCCACCTGTTCCTGCGCGAGGGCCGCACACTCGATGTTTCGTTGCCGCGCAACAACTTCCCGTTGCTGCAAGCGCCGGAATACCTGTTCATCGCAGGTGGGATCGGCGTCACGCCGATGATGCCGATGCTGGCGGCGGCGGGTCCTGCGGCCAGGCTGGTGTACGTGGGCAGGTCGGCGGCCAC
Organism: Amycolatopsis sp. WAC 01416; assembly: GCF_003947485.1. NCBI lineage: Bacteria > Bacillati > Actinomycetota > Actinomycetes > Pseudonocardiales > Pseudonocardiaceae > Amycolatopsis > Amycolatopsis sp. WAC 01416. The sequence continues at coordinate 97,082 of NZ_QHHX01000008.1, forward strand.
CATGCCGTTCGCCGCCGAACTGAAGGCAACGTACGGCGATCGGGTGAGTCTCCACTTCACCGCCGAGCAGGGCAGGCCCGATTTCGCCGCGCTGGCGGCCGGGCTCGGTCCGCGAGCGCTGGTCTACTGCTGTGGCCCCGCCTCGATGCTCGACGCGGCCGAAGCGGAGTTCCCCGCGCAGCGGCTGCACCTCGAGCGTTTCCGGCCGGTGGCCAAGGAATTCGCGCCCGACGAACCGTTCGAGGTGCACTGTGTCCGATCAGGACGGACGGTGCCGGTCGCGGCGGAGGAGTCCATGTTGGACGCTTTGCGCCACGCGGGGTACCCGATCCAGTCCGGATGTCGCGAAGGGGTGTGCGGCAGTTGCGAGATCGCCGTCGTCGGCGGCGAGCCGGAGCACCGCGACGACATCGGCGCGCCACCGGGACGCATGTACTGCTGTGTCTCCCGCGCGTCTTCGCGGCTCGAGGTCGACCTCTGATCGGACGTGAAGGAATTTTCCCGAATTGCCGGGGGAACGGGGCGGTGTAACCCTGGTCATACCGAACGACACCACCACCACGAAGTACAGGAGTCGTTATGACCACCACCGAAATGCCCGCTGTCCACGAATGCACGGTCAGTGGCTGCTCGTACAACCACGACGGCTGTCACGCTTTCGCCATCACGGTCGGCGGCGGCAATGGATCGGCCGACTGCGGAACGTTCGTCCCGCTCAACACCAAAGGCGGACTCGATCGAGTGACCGCTCAGGTGGGTGCCTGCTCCCGGACCGACTGCCGTCACAATTCCGCGCTGGAATGCACCGCATCGAGTGTCCGGGTGGGGCCTGGCGAGGGTGACCATGCCGCCAATTGCCTGACCTACGCTCCATAGCCGTACTTGCGCGTGAAGGCCCCCTTCCCTCGGCTCAGCAGAGGGAAGGGGGCCTTCACGCGCAGATCTACTCGATCAGCTTCCGGGCTGGGCGCAGCTCGCGGCGTCGGTGCCGAGTACCGGGTCGGTCACCGGGCGGGCAGCGATCGGAATGGTCTTCTGGGTGGTCAGCGCGCCGTCGCGAAGGGTGTAAACGGTGCGGGTGCCCGAGTAGGTGAGCGGGTCGGCGCCGACGTCGTCGGCTTCGGCGGCGACGGTCTCGAAGGTGCGGCCGCCGCCGTCGAGCGGGGTGCACTGGTAACCCAGGTGGGCGGCGACGCCGCCGCCTTCGGCGACCGACAGCGGCTTGCTGTCGTTGCCGACGACCTGGCGGAGGTTGCGGCCGTCGTAGTGCAGTGCGGTGAAGAAGGTGGTGTTGGCGCCGACGGACTGGGTGACGATCAGTTCGGCGCGGCCGTCGCCGTTGAGGTCGGTGACGCGCGGGGCTTCGAGCGGGACGGAGCTGTCGGCGCCGAGGTGGATCGAGGTGAAGGTGCCGTGCACGGTGGCGGAGACGACCTGGTCGTTCTCGCCGGTGAGCTGGGCGGTGACGGTCTCGATCTCGCCGTCGCCGTCGAGATCGGCGACCGTGGTGACCGGGTCGGTGGATCGCGCGGCCAGTGGGCTGCTCTGCGGGCCTGCCAGCGCGGGGACGACGGCGGCCAGGCTCAGCGCCGCGGCGACGCCGGTGATGGTGGCGGTGCGGATGATGCCGCTGTGGTTCATGATGCTCTCCCTCCGACGCTTCCGGTGAACTCTTCACCGAAAGTGCTCTCATCAAGGGAGACGGTCGCGGATCATGGACGTGCAGTGGGAGTGTGATGTGCCACACGAACACAACCCGGCGGCCCGCCCCCGAGGGAGCGGGCCGCTCGAGTCAGCCGATCTTCCACAACTGGAGCGCGGAGCCCGTGTCGGCCCGTTGCGTGACGGCGGCACCGTCCGAAGTGGACGCTGTCGTCAGCAGCAGGCCGGAGCGGACACTCGCGATCTTGTAGCTTCCGTCGGACTGTTTCGCCGCTGTCCAGCGCTGATTGGCCCCGCCGGTGCACGTCCACTGGACGACGCGCGCGCCCGCGGTGGTGGCACCGCCTTCGACGTCGGCGCACAGGTTCGAATGCGTGTTCGTCAGGGTGTACGAACCGTCGGACTGCCTGGTGAACAGCCATTTCTGGTTGGCACCCTGGTTCGGCGTCCACGTGACCAGCGGGGTGCCCGCGGTCGTCGAAGAGTCCGGGTCGTCGAGGTTCTTGCCGGCCGCGGCCAGCGTATGGACCCCGCCGAGGGTGCCGGCGCCGGCGTCGGTGAACTTCAGCGTCTGTTCGGCCGCGGTCCGGCCGCCACCGACGGCGTTCCCGGTGGTGTCGGTCCACGAGCGCGGTGGGGTGGTCTCCGCCGGACGTGACGTCTTGCCGGACAGGCCGAGCACGAGCCCGCTGTAGCGGTTCACCAGCCGGAACGTTCCCTTGTCCACAGTGGACGGAATGATGAACCACCGCTGCCCGACCGTCGAGGACGAGGTCACCGTGGGTTTCGCGCCCCACGCCCGGCCCGCTTGCACGGCGTCGACGCCGAGGAGCTGTCCGGTGGCGGCGTTGGTGACGAGGTACGAGCCGTCGCCGTCGGAGGAGAATTGCCACGCTTCACGGTCGGATCCGGTCGTGCTCGCGACCGACGTCGTCGCGGTTCCGGTGCCCTGCGCGAGAACCCGGCCGTCGCCGAGGCCGATGCGGTACTTCCGCGAAGTGTCCACAGGAGACGGTGCGGGTGCGGACGACGTGATGGTCTGGGTGGTGTACTCACCGCCCGCGTTGTTCGAACACGCCACCGCGCAGTACGACCGGAACTGCTTGCCGATGATGGTCGAGTTCGTCTTGTTCGCGGCATCGACGAACCAGCGGTACCAGGACTGGTTGGTGTAGCTCCCGGTGTCGCCGATCAGCCGCCATTTCTGCGTCGTCAGATCATCGGTCACGTAGTAGCGCTGGGGGACGACGCTGTCCACGGCTTCCGGTGCGCCGATGTAGAGACCGAGATGCGCGTTGAAGGCGATGTTCATGATGAACAGATCCGATTTACGCGGCAGCTGTCCCGCGGCGATCTGCTGGCTGACGTTGCCGGTGTTGGCGGGGTCGTAGTCGTCCGCGACAGGTGTGTAGCCGGTGTCGCCGGAGGAGGAGACGGGAACCATGTTGCTCTCGCGGCCGCCGACGCCGGGCTGGGTCCAGCCGCCGTTGAACCACTTCTGCCAGGTGCCGGACGCCATCTTGCCCGAGATCGGCGCGCGGGCGACGTGCGCCAGCCCGGTCATCGGGCCGCCGGCGCCCGCCTTCGGCACGATGCGCGAGCCGTAGTAAACGTAGAAGTAGCCGGAAGCGGTGTCGACGAAAAGGCGCGGATCGCCGTCGCCGTAGTCGAACGTCTGATGCGGGAAGGCCGCCGTGTCCCCGCGTTTCGTGCTGTAGGGCGAGGTGATCGCGTGGTCCTTGATGGCCCAGGTCTTCCCCTGGTCCTTCGACACGGCCATGTCGATCGCGTCGTAATGGGAGAACGAATACGCGCCGAACGGCTCGGGCGTGAACTCGTTGTGGATCAGGCCGTACCAGTCGCCGGTGTCCGGATCGACCCAGGTGCCGACGAGATCGCAGAAGTTGCGCTGCGAATAACCCGATCCGGCAGGCGGATCCGTGGATTCCTTGCCGGTCGGGCTGTTGTTGCAGCGCCAGGTCGTGTCGTCGTTGCGGTCGGCGGGATTGGCCGGGTTCACCGCGCCGCTGATGGGATTCTTGGTGAAGCTGTCGAAATCCCGTCCGCTGTAGAAGTCCCATTCGCGCGGCTGGTCCGCGCCGTAGAGCGCGGCCGCCTGCTGGAAGTAGAACGTGCCGTCCTTGTCGACATAACTACTCGCCGGGGTGTCGGTGGTCGGGCTGAACGACTTCTTGGCGTCGACCGTGATGGTGTACGTCGCGTCCGGCGGTGCGGCGTCGGACGACACCGGTACCACCGTGGTCGCCGCCACGGCCAAGGCCGCGGCGCCGAGAAGAGGCAGGGTCCGCATGACTCTCTCCCAAGGGTGACCCGCACCACAGTTGGCGGGGCGGTCGCCGATGTTATGAACGTTCTTGCGCGTAAGTCAACGAGTTCGCTCAACTTCACGCGTCGGTCATGCACTTATTGCGCGGAAAGTCCAAGCGGCGCCGCGCGGAAGTCCAAGCTCAGTCCGTCGGCACCAGCGGCGGGTCGTCGGGAGGGGGAACGCGTGAACTCCAGCCGCCGGGGACGGCCCGGACACGTGACTCGCGGAAGCGGCCGGGGGAGATCCCGACGCGGCGGGTGAAAACCCTGCTGAAGTAGGCGGCGTCCTCGTAGCCGATCGCTTGGGCCACCTCCTGCACCGGCATCCGCGTGGTGGTCAAGAGTTCCTTCGCGCGATTGAGACGAAGAGTCAGCAGGTGGTCCTTCAACCCGGTTTCGGTGCTGCGGCGCACGGCCGTGCGCAGTTCGGGCAGCGTCATGCCGCGGCGGGCCGCGATCTCCGCGACGCTGATCGGCAGCAGCGCGTCGTGCGCCAGCGCCTCCAACAGGGAACCGCCGCTGGGGGTGCCGACGGCGGCGGCCCGGCGCAGCGCGACCAGCAGATGGTGCACCGCCGCGGAGGCGTCGACCTGGGCCAGCGGGCTGCCGCCTCGCGCGCAGCGCACGATCCGGCTCACGATGTCGCGGACGGCCTCGACGTCGCCCAGCGGCACCACCGGGATCTCCGGCGTGACGTAACCGAGTTCCACGTAGGCGTCCACGGCGCTGCCGTCGAAATCGACGAAACACTCTTCCCAGCCGTGCGCGGGATCGGGCGCGTAATGGTGCCCGACGCCGGGAACGAGCCACAGCAGGGCGGGCGCGACGACCTCCTGCCGTTCCCCGCCCGCGACGGCGAACCACCCGCGTCCCTTGGACACCACGACGGCCACGTAATGGTCGAGCACGCGTGGCCCCACGACGGGCAGCGCGCCGTGCTGAAGCCCGACACCGAGGCACACCAAGCCCAGCCGTCGGTGCACGGCGGACGGTGTGAAGTACCGCATCCAGGTCCGGTAACCCATCCCCGCATCCTTGCAGCAAGGTGCCCGCCGAATTCGTAACCCTCGAACGCCATTCTCCCTGATTCCTCAGCCGCCGTGCCGGTACCCGCGCCGTGGGCGGAAGTTCCGGTATACGTGGAAGGGACAGCACCGTCGGGGAGACGGCATGGTGCTTCACACAAGGGGGAAATAAATGTTCGACGAACGTATTGTCGCCGATCAAGTCAGTCCGGTCGCCAAGCCGAAGATCAGAATCCTGTTCTACACGGACCTGGTCGGATTCACCGGTAACGGCGGCTTCTCATTGGGAATCGTCCGCGATCTGCTCTTGGCGAATCAGCCTTTCTTCGCCGAATTCGAGATCGATTTGATCAATCGGCACGAGGGTGGGCACGCCGCCAGGAAACTCACTGCCGAGGTTCTCGGCGGATACGAGCAGGTGTGGTTCTTCGGCATCCTGCAGTCCACTATGCCGGGCGAACCGGAAAACGAACTCGTGGACGCGGAGGTCGCGGCGTTGCGGGCCTGGATGGACGCCGGTGGTGGCGTGCTCATCTCCGGTGACCACTCGAATCCGCGCCCGCCGGGAGCGGATCCGTCACTGCCCGACTACCTGAACCTGGGGCGGGCGCTGGGGCACCGGGTCCCGCGCGCGGGTGAGCTGCGGGTGTGGAACGACCGGCCGGACGCGAGTATCGAATTCAGCCACAACACCCACCAGCCGGATCCGTGGGGCAGCGACATCGACAACCCGATCCCGAACGATCTCGACCCGTACCCGCAGGAACTGATCCTGCGGAAGCGGTTCGGCAGACCGCATCCGTTGTTCCAGGGCAGACGGGGACCGATCACCGTCTTCCCCGACCACATGCACGAGGGGCAGCTGCTCATTCCCGGGCAATTCCCGTCGGACGTGTGGCCGTCGGGGCCCGCCGGCCAGCCGAAGCCCGAGATCGTCGCGCACGGCACCGACAAACGCAACGGGCAGGTCTACGGCGTGTCCAGTGTGTACGACGGTGCGGCCGCCGGGGTCGGGCGAATCGTCGCCGACGCCACTTGGCATCACTATTTCGACCTCAACCTGTGGGGTTTCGAGAAAGGCGGTGAGGTGCTCGACCGCCTCACCGAGTTCTACGTGAACCTCACGCTGTGGTTGACGCCGAAGCCGGTCAAGGTGGAGGTGAACGCGCAGCTGCTGCACTGGCTTTCCCGCAACCTGAGCGTTCGCGCGGTGTTGCCGGAAGGGTTCCGGGTGCCGGGGATCACCGCGGCGGGCCTGGTCCGCGAGGTCGGCGGGCAGGCTGTGCTCGACGATCTCGTCTGGCCGCTGGAAGGAACGCCGGTGGTGCCGCCGGAGCTGTTGCTGGGGGCCGTCGTCAAGGAATCCGTCGCCGCGTTGAGCGGTGGGGACTTCGAGGCGTTCGACACCGTGGGCGTCCTCGAACGGGGTCTGCGCGCCGGGGCCGAAGAGTACGCCGCCGAGCTGCGAGCAGCGCTCGGCGACGTCGAAGGTCTTGGCGAGCTGATTTCGCAGGGGCTCCGCTGACCTAGCTAGCGGATCGTGAAGTACATGAAGGACCCCTTCATTGCGCTTAGCGCCGTGAAGGGGTCCTTCATGTACTCGGGCGACGCGTGATCCCGCACGTCACATACGTGATTGGAGGCGGAACTCGCGTGATCAGAGGCGGAACTCGCGTGATTGGGGGCGGAACTCGGCTGTGAGCGGGTATTGCCGTGTGATGTCCGCCTGGACACGCGTGTCGCGCCTCTGATCACGCGAGTTCCGGGTCAGGCGGGCTGCCGGTAGTACGTGAAGGGGTCCGTCACGCCCTTTGGGTGTGAAACTTGAGGCGCATGTGGCGACCTGGCGGTCCGTGAAGGCCTCCTTGAGGGACCCAGAGTCCCTCAAGGAGGCCTTCACGGACCGGCGATCACGCCCACCGGTCATCGGGCTCGAGCCCGAGCGCGAGGTGGAGCTGGCGCGCCCACCAGCGCACCTGGGCGGCCGAATCGTCCGCCGCGGCTCCGGCGATGCCGGCGCTGCGCCGGAAATCGCTTCCGTACAGGGCCTCCGTGGCCATCGCCTGGTGCAGGGCGGCGACGGCGAGGCGGGTGTCGTCGAGCGGGCTGCCGGGCGGCCGAAGCCGGTGGAGGGCATCGACGACCGGGTCGAGCATTCCGCTGCCCGGGTCGCGCCAGCCCGCCGAATGCAGCGCCACTGCGAGCTCGCCGTAGCCGTTCCGGTACAGCGCGTGGAGGGCTTCGACGAATTCGAGCAGGTCGGCGTCGTGGTCCAGCCAGCTCGCGAGGAGATCGCGAAGTGCGTCGCGAAGGCGGCGGCCGCCGTGGCGGAGGAGTTCGGCGAGCAGCTTTTCGCGGTTGCCGAAGTGGTGGGCGACGCCGGCGTCGGTCATGCCGATCCGTGCGGCCACGGCGCGCATCTGGACGGCGGCGACGCCGGACTCGCTGAGCAGCGAAGCCGCGGCGTCGAGGATCAACCGCCGGGCCTCCTCGGGTGACCGTCGTGCTCGGGGTGTCGTCACGATCGGCATCGTACCTTGATATGCCAAGGTAGCTGCGTTACCTTGAGAGGCCAAGGTAACTGGGGAGGCTGCCATGACTCGGTTCGTGACCACTGAAATCCGTCTTGACCTGGGCGAAGTGACCCTGCGGGGCACGGTGACCGGCACCGGCCCGACGGTCCTGCTGCTCCACGCGGGCGGCGAACGTCGTGCGGTCTGGGGGCCGGTCGCCGCGGTGCTGGCCCGGCGCGGCTTCCGGTCGGTGGCCTTCGACCTGCGAGGTCACGGTGACAGTTCCGGCCAGGCGACCACGCTCCGGGCACTGGCCGGCGACGTGGCCGAGATGGTCCGGAGTCAGCCCGCGCCGATCGTCCTCGTGGGTGCCTCGGTCGGTGGACTGGCCGCCATCGCCGCCCTCGCGGACCCCGCCGTCGCGAAGCGAGCGGGCGGACTCGTGCTCGTGGATGTCGTGCCCGACCTCGAACCGGCCAGGGCGCGTTCGTGGCTCGATTTCCACGGGCTCGCCGACCGCTACACCCGAATCGTGGAGGACGTCCTCGGATCGGGGGCCGCCCTGCTCGCCACGGCCGGGGCCCTGGACATGCCTATCCTGGTGGTGCGCGGCGGGCAGGGATCGCCCCTTGGCGAAGCCGATGTGCGCCGTCTTCGCGCGGCCAACCGGCGGGTCACCGTCGTCCGCGTTCCGGCGGCGGGTCACCTCGTCGCCAGGGACGCTCCGGAGGAGCTCGCGGACCTCGTCTCGGAGTGGCTCTGTGGCATCCGTCACGGGACGGTTTCGGCACCTGTGCCGGGCGGGCAAGATCTGGGATAGAGCGGTCGCGGCGCAGGTGAACGACAAGTCGTGCACTCGGCGCTACCAGTTGGTAACTTATTGTCGGGCCATCGAAAACCCCATAAGAGACCGCCTCATCGCGCTGCCTACAATGTCGGGCATGACCTACAGCGAACCAGCGCGATCAGCTGCCCCCCGCACCGGATCGCTGGCGTCCGCCTCCTCGGCCGTGTTGGCGAGGGGAATCACCATTTATGGATGCGGACAGGACGAGGCCGCCTTGTTCCGGGAGATGGCTCCTCGTTTCGGCATAATGCCGACCATTGTCGAGGAACCGGTATCCGAGGCCAATATCGGGCTGGTCTCCGGAAACAGGTGCATCAGCATCGGTCACAAGACCAAGGTCACGAATTCCATTCTTCTCGCGCTCGGCGAAGCGGGCGTGAAATACATCTCCACGCGGAGCATCGGCTTCAACCACATCGATGTGGAATACGCGGCGAGCGTCGGTATCACCGTCGGCAACGTCGCCTACTCGCCCGACAGCGTCGCCGACTTCACGCTCATGCTGATGCTGATGGCCGTGCGGAACGCCAAGTCCATCGTCCTTCGCACCGAGGTCCACGACTACCGGCTGGACGAGGTGCGCGGGAAAGAGCTGCGCGATCTGACCGTCGGGGTGGTCGGAACCGGGCGGATCGGTGTTGCGGTCCTCGACCGGCTGCGTGGTTTCGGCTGCCGGGTGCTGGCCTACGACACGGTCCTCACCGCGTCGGCCGATTACGTCCCGCTCGACGAATTGCTGGAGCAGAGCGATATCGTGACGCTCCATGTGCCGCTCAACACGGATACCTATCATCTTCTCGACCGGAAGAACATCGGTCGGATGAAGGACGGCGCGTACATCATCAACACCGGACGTGGTCCGCTCATCGAAACCGAAGCCCTCATTTCGGCATTGGAAAGCGGCAAACTGGGCGGCGCGGCGCTGGATGTCCTCGAAGGCGAGGAAGGGATCTTCTACGCCGACTGCCGGAACAAGCCCATAGAGAGCAAGACGTTGCTGCGGTTGGAAAAACTGTCGAACGTGCTCATCAGCCCGCATACCGCCTATTACACGGACCACGCGCTGAGCGACACCATCGAAAACTCCATCATCAATTGTCTCCAATTCGAAAGCGGGAAGTAGCATGGATAGGTTGAAAATCGGAATTCTGTTCGGCGGTCTTTCCGAAGAACATCCTATCTCCATCAAATCTGCGCGCGAGGTCCAGAAGCACCTCGACCTCGAGAAGTACGAGCCGTTCTACATCGGGATCACCCAGAGCGGTGCCTGGATGCTGTGCGACGGCCCCGCCGAGGATTGGGAGAGCGGGAACGTCCGTCCCGCCGTGCTGTCGCCGGACCGCGGTATGCACGGGCTGCTCGTCCTGGACGAGGGCAAGTACGAGACGATCGCCCTCGACGTGGTGCTGCCGGTCCTGCACGGCAAGTTCGGCGAAGACGGTGCGATGCAGGGCCTGCTGGAGATCTCCGGCATCCCCTACGTCGGCTGCGACCTCCCGAGCTCGGTCATGTGCATCGACAAGGCCCTCACCTATTCCGTCGTCCGCGGCGCGGGGATCGCGACGCCGAACTTCTACATCGTCACGCCGGACAACGACGTCGACGCGGATGAGCTGAACTACCCGGTCTTCGTGAAGCCCGCCCGCTCCGGCTCGTCGTTCGGCGTCAGCAAGGTCTCCGCGAAGGAAGAGCTGCCCGCCGCGCTGGCGGAGGCGCGCCAGTACGACGCGAAGGTCCTGATCGAAGAGGCCGTCGTCGGCAGCGAGATCGGCTGCTCGATCCTCGGCAACGACGAGGACCTCTTCGCGGGCGAGGTCGACCGGGTCGCGCTGACCCACGGCTTCTTCAAGATCCACCAGGAGAAGAGCCCCGAGACCGGCTCCGAGAACTCCAGCTTCATCGTTCCCGCGGACATCCCGGACGAGTCGCGTGACCTTGTCCAGGAGACCGCGAAGGTCATCTACCGCGCACTGGGCTGCCGCGGCCTCGCGCGGGTCGACCTGTTCCTCAAGGAGGACGGGAGCGTGGTGCTCAACGAGGTCAACACCCTGCCCGGCCTGACCTCCTACAGCCGCTACCCGCGCATGATGAACGCCGCCGGCCTCTCGCTCGGCGACGTGATCGACCGGCTGGTGAACCTGACGCTGGCGGGCCGTGACGAATGAAGGATGATTTCGTCTTCGTCGACGAGGTCGTCTCCGGGATCCGCTGGGACGCCAAGTACGCCACGTGGGACAACTTCACCGGCAAACCGGTGGACGGCTACCTGGTGAATCGGATCGCCGGCACGCGGGCGTTCTGCGCGGCGATGGAGAAGGCGCGGGACAGGGCCGAGGGGCTCGGCTTCGGTCTGCTCCTTTGGGACGGCTACCGTCCGCAGCGCGCCGTGGACCGGTTCATGCGCTGGGCGGAAGAGCCCGAAGACGGCCGGAAGAAGTCCAGGCACTACCCGAACATCGAGCGGCCCCAGATGTTCGAACAGGGTTACGTGGCCACCAAGTCCGGCCACAGCCGGGGCAGCACGGTGGATCTGACGCTGTACCACCTGGACACCGGTGAGCTCGCCGAGATGGGTGGCGACCACGACCTGATGGACGTCGTCTCGCATCACGGGGCAGCGGGGGTCACGGAAGAAGCGACGAAGAACCGTGAACACCTCCGCGCTGTCATGGAGGGTTCGGGCTTCAACGCGTACGAGTGCGAGTGGTGGCACTACAGCCTGAAGGACGAGCCTTACCCGGACACGTATTTCGATTTTCCCATCGAGTAGCCGGACTCGCGCCGACCGAGGTCATCGACGTGGACAGCGCCCCGGAGGGGGCACGCTGACCGCCCTCCGTCGGCGCGAGCCGGACGATCGCGATGCCGCGGGTGCCCTATGGCGCCCGCGGCATTCTTCTTTCCGCCAGTTCCCTCGCGACTCGGGATCGGCTTCATTCCAGTCCGTATCGGCGTGTGCGTCCGGCACATTCTCGCTCACGTAGCGTGTCTCCTCGCGAGTGCGCGGCGGCGATCATGCGGGAAGCCAGGCTCCGCCATTCGTGTGAACAAGTGACAAAGAACGGGACGCCGCCGACGCGCGCTGTGATCATCCTACGAATAGCGGTGGTCCCGCGAATGGCGTAGCAATTTCCGCGAACAGCCCAGCTATCGGCCCCTTGGCCGGTATGAGCCAGAGTGCCGTAGCCGTGGCAGGTGACCGAGTCAATACCGAGTGCGGACTTCGAATATTGATCTTGCGCGGTGCTCGCACTGCGGAAATCACACTATTCGTCAATTGCACGCCAAGGATTGACCGTGCCATGCTGATCTCGTGCGGACTCACTGGGGCTGGCAGGGTTCGCACTACTGGGGATCGAGGGGGGCGATGTTGACTCGCGACCAAGAGGCTGTCTTGGGTTCCGGTCGGTGACCGCTGATCTAAGCTGGAGCCGAGAACGCTAGATCGGAAATGCGTCCCGAGACCTCGCGCTGCGGCAGGTATCGGCTTTGTCGGGCTGCCCGGGTGCGGCCTCGCCGATCGATGTCGTCGAGCGGATGTCTTGTGGACAGTGCACTGCCACCGGCCATCGGGGAGGCCGTGGCGGCCCGCGTATCCGGGTCCGCCGGTGGTGTTCGAGGGATCCTCACCGTCGAGGGGACCCGCCGTGTCACCGAAGTTGACGCTGGACGGGATCGCGATGTCCAACCATCGATGCTGAGCGGTTGGACGGTGAGGCTCCGTGTCATGTCTGAAAGTTGACGAATAAGAGATTCAATGGGGGCTAGGTGGATCCGACGAGAGTTGACCTATCCGCTCTCCCGGTCGTCGAAATCGAGCTGTCGAGACTGTCTTCCGTGTACTCGCCGAGAACTTCGGGCGAGGATCCGGAGCATGTCGAGATGCTCTTGTCGGCAGAGTGGGAGCTTCCGCCTATTCTTGTTCACCGTTCAACGATGCAGGTGGTCGATGGCCTGCACCGATTGACGGCGGCACGAGTTCGCGGTGATACGAAAATTCTGGCAAAGTTCATTGAGGGGACCGAATCCGACGCCTTCGTCTTGGCCGTGGAAGCGAATATCCGGCATGGTCTGCCGCTTTCGCTCGCGGACCGCAAACGGGCGGCCGTCCGGATCATCGGGACTCATCCGCAATGGTCCGACCGGCGGGTCGCCTCGGTGACAGGCATCTCCGCCGGCACGGTGGCGGACCTGCGCAAACGTGGCGGCGAGGGGGGAAACGACGCCAGGATCGGGCGGGACGGACGTATCCGCCCCGTCGACAGTTCGGAGCGGCGAAGACTCGCGGCCGACCTCATTCGCAATGACCCCGGCCTTTCGCTCAGGCAGGTCGCCAAACAGGTCGGCATCTCCCCGGAGACGGTTCGCGACGTACGGGGCCGGTTGGAGCGCGGTGAGAGCCCGACCCCGGACGGGAGCAGGAAATTGCGGACCAAACCGCATTCACTGAGCCTGACCGAATCCGATCTGGGGCAGTCCCTTGATCGAGAGCGAATCGTCGTGCTGGAGCGGCTCAAGGCCGATCCCGCCCTGCGGCTGAGCGAAGTCGGCCGGATCCTGTTGCGCATGCTCGCCATGCATTCCATCGACGGGCAGGAATGGGAAAGAATCCTGCGCGGTGTCCCGCCGCATCTGTATGGAGTGGTCGCCGGGTTCGCCAGGGACCACGCTCGGGTCTGGGCGGGTTTCGCGGATCACCTGGAGAGCCGGGCGACCGATCTGGCCGCCAGGTGATCGTTCGACGGTGAGCGACTTGCGGTGGGGGCTTTCTCCGTGCGTCAGGCGGAGAAAGCCCCCTTTCGCGACCTTCGGCGAGGCGGGGCGGACCCGGCAAGTCCATAGTGGACAGTCGTCCGCTCGGGCGGTGCCAAGGCCGGTCGCTCGACAGCGCTCGTCGTGCGGCTTAAGAAGTAGTGGTGACCATCGAGAAGGCGCTCGTAGTCGGTACCGGGTTGATCGGCACCTCGGTCGCACTGGCCCTGCGTGACAAGGGCGTGGCGGTTCGCCTCACCGACGTCGACGTGCTCGCCCTCCGGCTGGCTGTGGAGCTCGGAGCCGGTGAGGAGTGGACCGGCGAGAAAGTGGACCTCGCGGTGATCGCCGTGCCGCCGCAGCTCGTGGGGGAGCGGCTGGCGGACCTCCAGAAGCAGCAGGTCGCGCGGGCGTACACCGACGTGGCCAGTGTCAAGGCGGGCCCGATCGCCGACGCGGTGCGGCTCGGCTGCGACCAGACTTCCTATGTGCCGGGACATCCACTCGCCGGCAGGGAGCGATCCGGCCCGGCCGCGGCCCGTGCCGACCTTTTCTCGGGCCGTCCTTGGGCGCTCTGTCCCGGCGGCGAGACGGAAACGGACGCGGTGCGGCTCGTCCGTGACCTGGTGTCGATATGCGGGGCGAAGGCGGTGACCGTGGGCGCGGGCGAACACGACACGGCGGTGGCGCTGGTGTCGCACGCGCCGCACGTGGTGGCCTCGGCGGTGGCGGCGAGCCTGTCCGCCGGTGACGACGTCACGCTGGGCCTGGCGGGGCAGGGGCTGCGCGACGTGACTCGTATCGCCGCCGGGAATCCCCTGCTGTGGCGGATGATCCTCGCCGGGAACGCGGTGCCGGTGGCAGACGTGCTCGAACGGATCGCGGCGGAACTCGTCACGGCGGCTTCGGCGTTGCGGTCCGGTGATCTCGAAGAGCTGACGGAGCTGCTGCGGCGCGGGGTGTGCGGCCACGCCAGGATTCCCGGAACACCGGTTTCGCCGGGGTAGTCCCTTGTGGACGGTGCGGGAACGAGCGGTGATCCCGGTGCCGCGGATGTTCGCCCGCGCCCACTCGTGGACAACGACACGATTCAGCACGATTGAGATCGCCGACTTCGCGTGTGAGAGGGGTGCCTGTATGGACGTAGTGATGCGCTTCGGGGGGGTGAAGAAGAGCGATGACGACCCCGATCCTTGGCAGACCAGGATCCGGCCGGGGACCCTGCGCAGGGTGCTCTCGTACTTCCGGCCGCATATCGGAAAGGTGGCGCTCTTCTTCCTCGTCGCCGCACTGGAGTCGTTGATCATCGTCGCGACCCCCTTGCTGCTGAAGGAACTGGTCGACGGCGGCATTCTCGAGAACGACCTCGGGACCGTGGTCTCGATGGCCGCACTGGCCGCCGGACTCGCCGTGGTGGGCGCGCTGCTGGCACTGGTGTCGGGCTACATTTCCGGGCGGATCGGGCAGGGGGTCACCTACGACCTCCGGGTTCAGGCGATCGACCATGTCCGGCGCTTGCCGATCGCGTTCTTCACCCGTACCCAGACCGGCGTGCTGGTCGGCAGGCTGCACACGGAACTGGTCATGGCGCAGCAGGCGTTCAGTTCCGTGCTGATGGCGGCGACCAGCGCGGTCACGATCGTGCTGGTGCTGGCCTCGATGTTCTACCTTTCGTGGCTCGTCGCCCTCGTCTCGCTGGTGCTGATCCCGGTCTTCCTCGTGCCCTGGGTCTACGGGGGCAGGCTGATCCAGCGGCACACCCGGCGGCTGATGGAGGCGAACTCCTCTCTGGGCGGGCTTCTCCAGGAGCGGTTCAACGTTCAGGGGGCGATGCTCTCCAAGCTCTTCGGCCGTCCGGCGGAGGAGAAGGCCGATTACGAAGCCCGTGCCGGACGGATCCGCGGGATCGGTGTCCGCCTGTCGGTGTACGGCCGGATGGCTTTCGTCATCATGGCGCTGATGGCTTCGCTCGCCACGGCGCTCGTCTACGGGGTCGGCGGTGGGCTCGTGATCGCCGGGGTATTCCAGCTCGGCACGCTGGTCGCCATCGCGACCCTGCTGGGACGGCTGTTCGGGCCGATCACCCAGCTGTCCGGGATGCAGGAGTCCGCGCTGACCGTGGTGGTGGCCTTTTCCCGGGTCTTCGAGCTGCTCGACCTGAAGCCGCTGATCAAGGAAAGCCCCGACGCGGTCGCGCTCGCCAGGAACAGGACACCGGACGTCCGATTCGACGACGTGTCGTTCCGCTATCCCACCGCGGACGAGGTTTCCCTGCCGTCGCTGGAGCACGTGCGGGCCGAACGGGAAAACGGGCAAAGGACGGCGAAGGTCCTGCGCGGCGTCAGCTTCCACGTGCCGGCCGGGACCCTCACCGCGCTCGTCGGCCCTTCCGGGGCGGGAAAGAGCACCCTCACCCACTTGGTGTCCCGGCTGTACGACCCGACTTCCGGGGTCGTGCGCGTCGGTGACCACGACCTGCGGGATCTCACCTTCGATTCGCTCCGTGAAACCGTCGGGGTGGTCAGCCAGGACACTTATCTCTTCCACGACTCCATCCGGGAGAACCTGCTCTACGCTCGCCCCACCGCGACCGAGGACGAGTTGATCGAGGCGTGTGAAGGTGCCCAGATCTGGGACTTGATCAAATCCCTCCCCGGCGGGTTGGACACCATCACCGGCGATCACGGCTATCGCTTGTCGGGTGGGGAGAAGCAACGACTGGCCATCGCCCGCTTGCTGCTGAAGGCGCCCGCGATCGTCGTGCTCGACGAAGCGACCGCTCATCTGGACTCCGAGTCGGAGGCCGCTGTCCAACGGGCACTGAAGACCGCTCTGCGCGACCGTACCTCGCTGGTGATCGCCCACCGGCTCTCCACGATCCGTGAGGCCGATCAGATCCTGGTGATCGACGGCGGGCTGGTCCGGGAGCGCGGGACACACGAGGAATTGCTGGCCGAGGGCGGTCTTTACGCGGAGCTGTATCACACGCAGTTCGCCAGGCCGGACCGGAACGGAGCCCGGCCGGAAAGTGACGGGGCCGGGTTCGACGACGAGCCCGAGCCGGTGCGGCACGCGGTTCGTGGGGGATGACGATGAGTTCCGCAGCGCAGGCCGCACTGACCGTGCCGGCTCTCTTCGCCAGGCAGGTGGACCGGGCACCCGGCGCGGTGGCCGTTGCCGACGGGGAGCGGATCCTCACCTACCGGGAACTCGACGACCTCGCGAGCAAGCTGGCCGCGCGGTTGACCGGCCGGGGCGCCGGCCTCGGCGGACGGGTCGCGGTCATGCTGGACCGCTCGGCGGATCTGCTGGTGGCGCTGCTCGCCGTCTGGAAGGCGGGCGCGGCGTACGTCCCGGTGGACGCTTCGTATCCCGCGCCGCGCGTGGCGTTCATGGTGGCGGATTCGGGCGCGTCGCTGATGCTGTGCTCGGCCGCGACGCGCGATCGCGTTCCGGAAGGGGCTGAATCGCTCGTCGTCACGGATGAAGCGGACAGCACAGTCGGCGCCCCGGTCATCCCGGCGCGCCCGGTAGACCTGGCGTACGTGATGTACACGTCCGGTTCGACGGGCACTCCGAAGGGTGTCGCGGTCCCGCATTCCAGCGTCGCGGAACTGGTGGGGAACCCCGGCTGGGGGATGGAACCCGACGACGCGGTGCTCATGCACGCGCCGCA
Source organism: Amycolatopsis sp. WAC 01416 (assembly GCF_003947485.1). Classification (NCBI taxonomy): domain Bacteria; kingdom Bacillati; phylum Actinomycetota; class Actinomycetes; order Pseudonocardiales; family Pseudonocardiaceae; genus Amycolatopsis; species Amycolatopsis sp. WAC 01416. The sequence continues at coordinate 113,885 of NZ_QHHX01000008.1, forward strand.
TTCCTTCGACGCGTCCCTGTGCGAGATCTGGGTGCCGCTGGTGTCCGGTGCCCGGGTGGTGATCGCCGAGCCGGGACCCGTGGACGCGCGACGGCTGCGGGAGGCGGTCGCGGGCGGGGTGACGCGGGCGCATCTGACCGCGGGCAGTTTCCGTGCGGTGGCGGAGGAAGCACCCGAGTCGTTCGCGGGTCTGCGTGAGATCCTGACCGGCGGGGACCTGGTGCCCGCGCACGCGGTGGAGCGCGTCCGGATGGCCGCGCCCGGTGCCCGGATCCGGCATCTGTACGGGCCGACGGAAACGACGTTGTGCGCCACGTGGCACGTGCTCGAACCGCACGACGAGCCGGTTTCGGTGCTGCCGATCGGCCGTCCGCTGCCCGGCCGCGAGGCCTGGGTGCTCGACGGAACGCTGCGGCCGGTGGCGCCGGACGTGGTCGGCGACCTCTACCTTTCCGGTGCCGGTCTGGCCGACGGTTACCTCGACCGGCCGGGGCTGACGGCGGAGCGATTCGTGGCGGATCCGTTCGCGCAGGGCAAGAGGATGTATCGGACCGGCGACCTGGCGAAGTGGACACCGGACGGTGAGCTGCTCTTCGCGGGCCGCGTCGACGACCAGGTGAAGATCCGCGGGTTCCGCATCGAACCCGGCGAGGTCGAAGCGGCGATGACCGCGCAGCCGGACGTCCACGAGGCCGTCGTGGTGCCGATCGACGGCCGCCTGATCGGTTACGTGGTGGCGGACGTGGAACCGGCTCTCGTTCGCGAACGGCTCGCGGCGGTGCTGCCGGAATACCTGGTCCCGGCCGTGGTGATGACGGTCGACGCGCTGCCGCTGACCGGCAACGGCAAGGTGGACCGGGCGGCGTTGCCCGCACCAGGCTTCACCGCGAAGGCCGACGGGCGCGAGCCCGCCACCGAGGCGGAGCGTGTCCTTTGTGGACTGTTCGCCGAGGTGCTCGGCACCGAGCGGGCCGGGGTCGACGACGGCTTCTTCGAGCTGGGCGGGGACTCGATCCTCGCGGTGCGCGTGGCGGCCCGTGCGGCCAAAGCCGGCCTGCTGGTGACGCCGGCCCAGATCTTCGGGGAGCAGACCCCCGCGCGGCTGGCCGCCGTGGCGAGCGCCGTCCAAGCCGAGAAGCCCGCGGACGGCCCCCTGATCGAGCTGACCCCGGAAGACGAGGCGGAACTGGCGGCCGCGGTCCCGGACGCGGTGGAGGTCTGGCCGCTGGCGCCGCTCCAGGCGGGACTGCTCTTCCAGACGACCCTCGACGACCAGGGTCCCGACATCTATCAGACCCAGTGGATCGTGGAGCTGACCGGTCCGCTGGACGTGGCCAGGTTGCGATCGGTGTGGGAGGCGGTCTTCGCCCGGCACGCCGAGCTTCGGCTCACCTTCCACCGGCTCGCGTCGGGCAAGGCGGTGCAGGCCGTCGCCGGACGCGTCGAGCTGCCGTGGCGCGAGGTCGATCTGACCGGTACGAGCGATATCGACGACACTGAAGAGGCCATCAAGGCGCTGTCCGCGGCGGAACAGCGGGACAGGTTCGATCTCGCCAAGGCGCCGTTGTTCCGGCTCGTGCTGATCCGGGTCGGTGAGGACCGGCACCGGCTGCTGGTCGTCAATCACCACATCCTGACCGACGGCTGGTCGGTGGCGGTGATCCTCAACGAGGTGTCGGAGGCGTACACCGCCGATGGCCGGTTCCCGGACCGGACGGCCGCCTCGTATCGCGACTATCTGGCTTGGTTGGACAGGCAGGACAAGGACTCGGCTCGCGCGGCGTGGCAGGCCGAACTGTCCGACATCGACGTGCCGGCGCTGGTCGCCAAGTCGGACACCGCGGCGGAATACGACTACCGCGTCACCCATCTTTCTCGGGAGCTCTATACCCGGCTGACCGATTTCGCTCGTGACCACGGGTTGACGCTGAACACGGTGGTGCAGGGCGCGTGGGCGCTGGTGCTGGCGCGGCTCGCGCGGCGGACCGACGTGGTGTTCGGCACCACGGTCGCCTGCCGTCCCGCCGAACTCCCCGGCGTCGAGTCGATGCCGGGGCTCATGATGAACACGATCCCGGTGCGGGTCTCGCTGGACGGCGGGGAAACGGTCGTGGACATGCTCGCCGCGCTCCAGCGCCGTCAGGTGGCTTTGATGCCGCATCAGCATCTGGGGCTGACGGAGATCCAGAAGACGGCCGGACCCGGCGCGATGTTCGACACGCTGCTGGTGTTCGAGAACTATCCGCGGGACTTCGCCGACCAGTTCACGTATCTGGGCACGGTCGAGGGGACGCACTACCCGGTGACCGTCGGTGTCATCCCGGGGGAGCGGTTCCGGATCCAGCTCGCCTACTGGCGCGGGCAGATCGACGAAGCCGTCGCCGACGGGATGCTGGATTGGTTCGTCGGTGCCCTCGGCGCGGTCGTCGAGGATCCGTCCGCTCTCGTCGGGCGGACCGATCTGGGCGAGATCCCGTTGCCGCGCTGGGAACCCGCGTTGCTCGACGGCGAGCCGTTGCCGTCGCTGATCGGGCGGATGGCGGCCGAACGGCCGGACGCCGTGGCGGTCTCCGACGGCGAGGGCGACCTGACCTACGCGGAACTGTGGGAGCGGGCGACGAAGTTCGGCGCCGTCCTGCGGGCGGCCGGGGTCGAGCGGGAGCGCCGGGTCGGGCTGGTGGCCGGACGGTCCGCGTGGTGGCTGATCGGGATGCTGGGCGTGTCACTGGCGGGCGGCGTCTTCGTCCCGGTGGACCCCGCGTATCCGGCCGAGCGCGTGAAGCTGATCTTCGGCAGCGCGGATCCGATGCTGGTGGTGTGCCAGGGAAAGACACGCGGAGCGGTGCCGGAGGAGTTCGCGGACCGGGTCGTCGTGCTCGACGAACTGGACCTGGCGGACGCTCCGAGCGCGGTCCTGCCGCACGTCGGCATGCGCGACGCGGCGTACGTGATCTACACGTCGGGATCGACGGGAACGCCGAAGGGCGTCATCGTCACCTACTCGGGCCTGGGCAACCTGGCGATGGCGCATATCGAACGCCTCGCCGTGACACCGTCGTCCCGCGTCCTGCAGTTCGCGGCGCTCGGCTTCGACACCATCGTCTCCGAGGTGATGATGGCGTTGCTTTCGGGAGCGACGCTGGTGATGCCGCCGGACGAGGATCTGCCGCCGCAGGCTTCGCTGAGCGACACGCTGGAACGGTGGGACGTCACGCATGTGAAGGCCCCGCCGTCCGTGCTGGCCACCGTCGACGTGTTCCCGGACGGGGTCGAAACGGTGACCGCGGCGGGTGAACTCTGCCCGCCGGGCCTGGTGGACCGGCTGTCGGCCGACCGCCGGATGCTCAACGCCTACGGGCCCACCGAGACCACGATCTGCGCGACCGTGAGCATGCCGCTCGCGCCGCACGGAGAGGTGATCCCGTTCGGCGGGCCGATCGCCGGTGTCCGCGGCTATCTGCTGGACGCGTTCCTGCGCCCGCTGCCGCACGGGGTCGTCGGTGAGCTGTACCTGGCCGGGATCGGGGTGGCACGGGGCTATCTCGGGCGCGCGGCACTGACGTCCGAGCGTTTCGTCGCCGATCCGTTCGTCGCCGGTGAGCGCATGTACCGGACGGGTGATCTGGCGTACTGGACGGAGCAGGGTGAGCTGGTGTCCGCCGGCCGGGCCGACGACCAGGTCAAGATCCGCGGGTTCCGCGTCGAGCCGCGTGAGATCGAGTTCGCGCTGTCCAACCATCCTCAGGTCACCCAGGCCACGGTGACCGTCCGCGAGGGGCGGTTGGTCGCCTACGTGTCGCCGGGTGACGTCGATCCGGAGGAGCTCCGGAAGGGTCTCGCGGAGCGGATGCCCGCGTACATGGTGCCCGCGGCCGTGATGGCGCTGGATGTCCTGCCGTTGACGCCGCACGGCAAGATCGACCGGAAAGCGTTGCCCGAGCCGGACTTCTCTTCGAAGACGGCCGGCAGGGAGCCCGCCACCGACGCCGAGCGGATCCTGTGCGAGGTGTTCGCCGAGGTCCTCGGATTGGCGCGGGTCGGGGTCGAGGACAGTTTCTTCGAGCTGGGCGGGGATTCGATTTCGTCGATGCAGGTCGCTTCCCGCGCGCGCCGCGACGGTCTGTCGCTGACCCCGCGGCAGGTGTTCGAGCACCGGACGCCCGAACGTCTCGCGCAGCTCGTGGCGCTGGTTCCCCAGCGGGATCCGGGCAGGTCCACCGATGGCATCGGTGACGTGGCATTGACGCCGGTGATGCGGCTGTTCGGCGACGGTGTCGCGGCTCCGCGCTTCGCGCAGTGGATGGTGCTGGGCGCCCCCGCGGACCTGACGGAAGAGACGCTGAGCGCAGGCCTGGCGGCGGTGCTGGACACGCACGACATGCTGCGGGCACGGGTTGCCGTCGGACGGCTGGTGGTCGCCGAGCGCGGCTCGGCCGGGACCTTCACCCGCGTGAAGGTCGAAGGCGGTTCGCTGGACGAAGCCGCCGGCGAAGCGGCGCGGGAAGCCGTCGGACGGCTGGATCCGGCCGCAGGCGTGGTCGTCCAAGTTGTGTGGTTGGACGCCGGACCGGACCGGGTGGGCCGGTTGGTCGTGGCGGCGCACCACCTCGTCGTCGACGGGGTTTCGTGGCGAGTCCTGGCATCCGACCTGCGAGCGGCGTGCGAAGCGGTGGCGGCGGGACGGGAACCGGAACTCGAGCCGGTCGGCGTGTCGTTCCGCCGGTGGGCGGGCCTGCTGGAGGAGTGGGCGGTCTCCGCCGAACGGGTCGCGGAACTGCCTGCGTGGCAAGCGATCCTCGGCCAAGGGGAACAGACTGAGCGGACCCCGGCGGGGAAGGTGCGGTCGCGGTCGTGGGTGGTGCCTTCGGCCGAAACGTCGGTCCTGGTCGGGCGGGCCCCGGTGGTGTTCCACTGCGGGGTGCACGAGGTCCTGCTCGCCGGGCTCGCGGGAGCGGTGGCCCGATGGGACGGACGCGACACGGTACTGGTGGACGTCGAAGGCCATGGTCGTCATCCAGTCGAGGGCATGGACCTGTCCAGGACGGTCGGCTGGTTCACCAGTACGCATCCCGTGCTCCTCGACGTCTCCGGGATCGACCTCGCCGGTGTGGTGGCCGGTGCTTCGCCGGCCGGGACGTTGTTGAAGGTGGTCAAGGAACAGTCGCGCGCGGTGCCCGGTGACGGGCTCGGCTACGGCTTGCTGCGCCATCTCAACGGCGAGACCGAGCCGGTCCTGGCGGCGCTGCCGTCGGCGCGGATCGGGTTCAACTACCTCGGCCGGTTCGTCGCCGGTGACGAGAGCGACGTGCGGGCTTGGCGGCAGACGGGGGAAATCGGCGGCTCGATGGACGCGAACACGCCGGTGCCGCACGGCCTGGACGTCAACGCGATCGTCCAGGATCTGCCGGACGGGCCGGAACTGATCCTCATGCTCGAATGGTCGGACGAGTCGTTCGACGAAGCCGCGATCGAACGACTCGTCCGCGAATTGCTGGATGTGTTGTCCGGACTGGCTTCCCAGGCGGAAGACCCCGCGGCTGGCGGGCACACCGCATCCGATTTCGGTCTCCTCGAATTGGACCAGGACGAGATCGAGAGCTTCGAAGCACTAGCAGCGGAACTCAGCGAAGGCCGGGCATCGTGAATACTTCGACCACCACTTCCGGATCGGCCCCTTCTGGATCGGCACTGGCGGAAGTCTGGCCGCTCTCACCCATGCAGGCGGGAATGCTCTATCACGCCTCCTTGGACGACGAGGCGCCGGACATCCACCTCATCCAGCAGTCGCAGGTCATCGACGGACCCTTGGACACGGAACGATTCCGGAGATCCTGGGAGTTCGTCGTCAGCAGGCACGCGGCGCTCCGGGCGAGCTTCCAGCGGCGGAAGAACGGCGAGACGATCCAGCTCATTCCCCGGGACGTCAAGCTTCCCTGGGCCGAACGCGATCTGTCCGATCTTTCCGAGGAAGACGCGCTGGCCGAGGCGAGCGTGATCGCGGAGAAGGAACGCGCCACGCGGTTCGACCTCACGAGGCCGCCGCTGTTGCGGCTGATGCTGATCCGGCTCGGCCCGGACAAACACTGCCTGGTGACCACGAGCCATCACCTGCTCATCGACGGCTGGTCGCGGGCGATCATCGAGGCGGATCTCCTCGAGAGCTACGCGGCGGGCGGCGCCGGGACGCGGCTGCGGCCCCCTGGTTCGTACGGGAACTACCTGGCCTGGCTGGGAAAGCAGGACAAGGAGGCCGCCAAGGCGGCGTGGCGCGCGGAGCTGGACGGCGCCGACGGATCGGCGCTCGGACTGCCCGAAACCCCCGGCAGGGCCCCGGGGCTGCCCGCGAGCGAAGTGGTCCGCCACTCGCCGGAGTTCACCTCCGCGCTGGCCGATTTCGCGCGCGGCCACGGGCTGACGTTCAACACGCTCGTCCAAGGGGCGTGGTCGCTGGTGCTGGCGAGACTGGCACGCCGTCGTGACGTGGTGTTCGGCGCGGTCGTCTCCGGGCGGCCCGCCGAGCTGCCGGGCGCGGACCAGACCGTGGGACTGTTCATCAACACCGTGCCGGTGCGGGTGCGGTTGGACGGTGGACAGTCCGTTCTCGGGATGCTGACGGATTTGCAGGGCAGGCAGGCCGAGATGATGGCGCACCACCATCTCGGCCTGCCGGAGATCCGGAAACTGGGCGAGGCGGGTTTCGACACGATCGTCGTGTTCGAGAACTACGCCGGCCAGACGACGGACTCGCCGTCCGAGCTCAGCCTGACTTTGCGGGACTTCACCCAGGCGACGCCGTACGCCATCACTCTGGGCGTCATGCCGGGCGAGAGCCTCGAAATCGAACTGCAGTATCACGCGGACGTCGTCGCCGATTCCGTCGCGAAGTCGGCGCTGGACGGGCTCACCCTGGTGCTGAAGCGGATGATCGCGGAGCCGGGGACGGCCGTCGGCAGGCTGGACGTGCTGGACGACGTCGGCCGCGCGCTGGTGGTCGGGCGCTGGAACGAAACGGACGACACGGTGGACGCGCCGTCGGCGGTGGAACTGTTCCGCCGTCAGGTGGAACGGACGCCGCAGGCGACGGCGATGACGGACGGGGGCCGGAGCTGGTCGTTCGGTGAGCTCGACGAGTGGTCCGGTCGGCTGGCGACGGCGCTGAGGGCGCAGGGCGTGCGGCGTGGCGACCGCGTCGGGGTGGTGCTGGAGCGGTCGGCGGAGGTGCCGGCGGCCTGGCTCGCGGTCTGGAAGGCGGGAGCGGCCTTCATCCCCGTCGATCCCGGCTACCCCACTGACCGGGTGGCCTACATGCTGGCCGACTCCGCCGTCGCGGTGGTGCTGTGCCGAGCGGAGACCTCGGGTGTGGTGCCTCCCGGGTATCGGCGGATCGTCGTGGACGACGCTCTCGGCCACGAGACCTCCGTTGTCCCGATCGGGGCGGACGATCCGGCGTATGTGATGTACACGTCCGGATCGACCGGTGCCCCGAAGGGCGCGGTGATCTCACACGGAGGCGTGGCGGCGCTGGCCGGGGATCCCGGTTGGGGCGTCCAGGCCGGTGGCGCGGTGCTGATGCACGCTCCGCACACCTTCGACGCGTCGTTGTACGACGTGTGGGTGCCGCTTGTATCGGGTGCGCGGGTGATCGTCACCGAGCCGGGCGTGGTCGACGCGGAGCGGCTGTCCGCCCATGTGGCGGACGGTCTCACCGCGGTGAACTTCACCGCGGGGCAGTTCCGCGCGCTTGTGCAGGAGGCGCCGGAATCCTTCCTTGGCCTGCGCGACGTGGCGGTCGGTGGCGACGTGGTGCCGCTCGACGTGGTGGAGCGGGTCCGGCGTGCCTGCCCACGGCTGCGTGTCCTGCATACGTACGGCCCGACGGAAACCACACTGTGCGCGACGTGGAAACCGATCGAGCCCGGTGAACGGATAGGGCCGTTGCTGCCCATCGGACGGCCACTGCCCGGACGGCGGCTGTATGTGCTCGATGTCTTCCTGCGCCCGGCGGCGCCGGGAGTCGCGGGCGACCTGTACATCGCGGGCGCCGGGGTGGCACAGGGTTATCTGGGACGTACGGCGTTGACGGCGGAGAGGTTCGTCGCCGATCCGTTCGCGCCGGGTGAACGGATGTATCGCACCGGGGACGTGGCGTACCGGACCGGCGAAGGCGAGCTGGTCTTCGCCGGGCGGGCCGACAACCAGGTCAAGATCCGCGGCTATCGAGTGGAGCCGGGGGAGATCGAAGGGGTACTGACGGATCAGCCGGGCGTCGATCAGGCCGTGGTGGTGGCACGTGACGGACGGTTGATCGGGTACGTCGTGTCCGATCAGGAGACGCATCCGGGACGGCTGCGCGAGCAGGTCGCCCGGGTGCTGCCGGAGCACCTGGTGCCGGCGGCGGTGATCGCGCTGGACGCGTGGCCGGTGACGGCGAACGGGAAGATCGATCGAGAGGCGCTGCCCGCGCCCGACTTCGGTGAACGCGTTTCCGGCCGGGAGCCGGTCACGGAAATCGAGCGGGTGCTGTGCGGGCTCTTCGCCGGCGTGCTCGGGCTGGAACGGGTCGGCGCGGACGACGGATTCTTCGAGCTGGGCGGCGATTCGATCACTTCGATGCAGCTGGCGGCGCGGGCCCGTCGCGAAGGAATGGCCTTCGGCGCACGGGAGGTGTTCGAGTACCGGACACCGGCGGGACTCGCGTCGTTCGTCGAACTGGGAGAGGAACCGGACGAGGTCCCCGCGGCCCGCCGTCCCGCCGCCGACTTCGAACTGGTCGACATGGGGCGGGACGAGATCGAGGAATTCGAGTCCGAGTTCGACTCGGTGTAGGTGCGGTCTCTCTCTCATAGGTACCTGCTGAGGGTGAGCCGGGTGGCGGCCGGTCCGTGAAGGACTCCTTGAGGGACCCAGAGTCCCTCAAGGAGTCCTTCACGGACTCGGGCGTCGCCACGTTCGCCTCAGGTGCACCAGCGGTCACAGCGGCTGCGCGTGAAGGACCCCTTCCTGTACCTAGGCACAAGGAGGGGGTCCTTCGTGTACTGGGGCGGGCAAGGTCACGGTCGTGAAGGGCCCCTTTGAGACCTTCATCGTCTCAAAGGGACCCTTCACGACATCCCCACGGACCGCGACTACGGACCGGCCTGGCGCCAACCGACCCCTTTTGCTTTTCACCGCAGGAAAAGCGCCCGTTGGACATGTTGTCCGTGCCGCCCCTTCGGGTGACGATTCTGCGGGGGGACATGCCGTGTTCGACGTCGGCGCCTCGGCTTCGCGCCGGACGGGATCGAGGAATTCGAGCTCGGTTCGCCGGAGAACTTCGCTGATCGAGGGAGATATTGATGGCTCAGTCGCGGATCGAGGACATCTGGCCGCTGTCGCCGTTGCAGGCAGGGCTGGTCTTCCACGCGGTCTACGACGGTGACGGGCTCGACGTCTACATCGGACACTGGGTGCTGGAGCTCGACGGCCCGGTGGACGCGGCGAGGCTCCGCGCGGCGTGGGAGGCATTGCTGGCCCGCCACGCTTCGCTGCGGGCTTGTTTCCGGCAGCGTAAATCGGGTGAGACCGTGCAGATCATCGCCAGGCAGGTGGAACTGCCGTGGCGCGAGATCGACCTGTCCCATCTCGACGACACCGATGAGGCCGTGCGCGAGCTGGCCGAGGAGGACCGGACGAAGCGGTTCGACCTCGCGACGGCGCCGTTGCTGCGGCTGACGTTGATCCGGCTCGGCGACGACCGTCACCGGCTGGTGGTCACCTGCCATCACGCGATCATGGACGCCTGGTCGCTGCCCATCGTGTTCGACGAGTTGTCGGCGCTGTACGCGGCGGCGGAGCTGCCGGAAGTGACGCCTTACCGCGAATACCTCGCTTGGCTGAGCCGCCAGGACAAGACCAAGGCGCTTTCGGCCTGGACAAAGGAACTAGGGGACCTAGAGGCGCAGACCTTGGTGGCACCCGCCGATCCGGGACGTGCGCCCGGCGTCCCCGAGAGTGTCACGGTCGAACTCCCCCCGGATCTCACGCGATCGCTGGAGGAGCTGGCCCGCGGTAACGGCCTGACGCTGAACACGGTGGTGCAGGGTGCGTGGGCGCTGGTGCTGGCGCAGCTGACCGGCCGGACTGACGTCGTGTTCGGCGCGGTCGTCTCGGCGCGCCCGCCGGATCTGCCCGGCGTGGAGGGGATGGTGGGGCTGTTCCTCAACACCGTCCCGGTGCGCGCGCGGCTGCGTGGGGCGGCGCCGGTCGTCGAGATGCTGGCGGAGTTGCAGAAACGGCAGTCGGCGCTGATTCCCGACCAGTTCGTCGGGCTGGCGGACATCCAGCAGGCTGCCGGACCCGGCGCGAGCTTCGATACCTTGATCGTCTTCGAGAACTTCCCCCGCGAGCTCGCCGGGCCGGATTCCGCCGCTCCCTTCGGCATTCGCGTCAACCAGGGCCAGGAAGCCGCCCACTATCCGCTGACGCTGGTCGCCGTCCCCGGCGAGTCGATGCTCGTCAAACTCGACTACCTGACCGACCTTTACGACCAGGCCGCCGCGCTCGCCATCGTCGAGCGGTTCACGGGTGTGCTGCGCCGGCTGTCGGGTGACCTCACCGTCGCCGACATCGACGTCACCAGCGAGGCCGAGCGCGAAGTGGTGCTCGGTCGGTGGGGCGTGTCGTCCGAGGCGCGGCCGAACGTGCTGGCACCGGACTTGTTCGCGCGCCAGAGCGAAAGCCGTCGCGACGCGGTCGCGGTCGTCGCCGGTGACGAGACGCTGTCGTACGGGGAGCTGGCCGAGCGCGCCGAGCGGCTCGCGGGTTTCTTGAGTGGCAAGGGAGTCCGGCGCGGCGACCGGGTCGCCGTGGTGATGGACCGATCGCCCGACCTGATCGCGACGCTGCTCGCGGTGTGGAAGGCGGGCGCGGCGTACCTCCCGCTGGACCCCGCGTATCCGGCGGAACGCGTGAAGTTCATGCTGGCGGACGCGGAGCCGGCCGCGGTGGTGTGCACGGAAGCGCATCGGGACGCCGTGCTGGACGGCGGTCTCGCACCGATCGTCCTCGACGATCCGGAGACCCGCCGGGTGGTCGCGGAGTCGGCCCGGCTGTCGATCGGTGCGACGGCACAGGATGTCGCGTACGTGATGTACACGTCGGGGTCGACCGGCACGCCGAAGGGTGTCGCGGTGTCGCACGGCAACGTCGCGGCGCTGGTCGGCGAACCGGGCTGGGATGTCGGCCCGGACGACGCCGTGCTGATGCACGCCTCGCACGCTTTCGACATCTCCCTGTTCGAGATGTGGGTGCCGCTGCTGTCGGGCGCGCGGCTGGTGCTCGCCGGCTCGGGTGTCGTGGACGGCGAGGCGCTGGCCGCTCACGTCGCGGCCGGGGTCACGGCCGCGCACCTGACGGCCGGGAGTTTCCGGGTGCTGGCCGAGGAAGCACCGGAGTCGGTCGCCGGCCTGCGCGAGGTGCTGACCGGCGGCGACGCGGTGCCGCCCGCGGCGGTCGAGCGGGTGCGGCGGACGTGCCCGGACGTGCGGGTGCGGCATCTCTACGGGCCCACCGAGGCCACGTTGTGCGCGACGTGGTGGCTGCTCGAACCCGGTGACGACCTGGGGTCGGTGCTGCCGATCGGCCGTCCGCTCGCGGGACGGCGGGTCTACGTCCTCGACGCGTTCCTGAGGCCGGTGCCCGCGGGGCTGCCCGGCGAGTTGTACGTCGCCGGAGCCGGTGTGGCGCAAGGCTATCTGGGACGTTCGGTGCTGACGGCCGAGCGGTTCGTCGCCGATCCCTTCGCTCCCGGCGAGCGCATGTACCGGACCGGCGACCTGGCGTACTGGACGGACGAAGGCGCGCTGGCGTTCGCCGGCCGCGCCGACGACCAGGTGAAGATCCGCGGGTACCGCGTGGAGCCCGGGGAGGTCGAGGTGGCGCTCGCCGCGCTGCCCGGCGTCGCGCAGGCCGTGGTGCTCGCCCGTGATGAGCATCTGATCGGTTATGTGGTCGGCGAAGCGGGACAGGACGTCGATGCGGAGCAGTTGCGCGGACAGCTCGCCGACACACTGCCCGAATTCATGATCCCGGCCGCGATGCTGGTGCTGGACGAGTTGCCGCTGACCGTCAACGGCAAGGTGGACCGCCAGGCGCTGCCCGAACCGGACTTCTCCTCGAAGGCGGCAGGCCGCGAGCCGTCGACCGAGGACGAACGAGTCCTTTGTGGAGTGTTCGCCGAGGTGCTCGGGCTGGAGCGGGTCGGCGTCGAGGACAGCTTCTTCGAGCTGGGTGGCGACTCGATCTCGTCGATGCAGGTGGCCGCCCGCGCCCGGCGTGAAGGGATCTCCCTGACGCCGCGGCTGGTGTTCGAGCACCGGACTCCCGCGCGCCTGGCGGCGTTGGCCGAGGAGGACCGGCCGACACCCTCCACAGTGGATACAGGGGACAGCGGGGTCGGCGAGATCCCGATGACGCCGGTGATGCTCGCCCTCGGCGAGAACGCCGTGCGGCCCGGCTTCGCACAGGCCAGGGTCTTCGTGACCCCGCCGGGATTCGACCAGGACGTGCTGGTGAAAGCCCTGCAAGCCGTGCTGGACACCCACGATCTGCTGCGGGCACGGGTGGAGACGGGACGGCTGATCGTGCCCGAGCCGGGTGCGGTGGACGCGGCCGCCTTGGTGACGCGGGTGGTGGCCGAGAACCCGGACGAGGCCGCCGAAAGTGCGGTCCGGACGGCGACGGGCACGCTGGACCCGGCGGCAGGGATCATGCTGCGCGCGGTGTGGATCGACTCCCCGGAGACCGGTCAGGGCCGGTTGGCGCTGGTGGCGCATCACCTGGCCGTCGACGCGGTTTCGTGGGGAATCATCCTGCCGGATCTGCGCTCGGCCTACGAAGACGCCACCGCCGCTCTCGAACCCGTGACGACGTCGTACCGGCAGTGGGCGCGGAGGCTGGCCGAGCAGGCCCGCGACGAGCGCACCGTGGCCGAGACAGCACAGTGGATCGCCCTTCTCGACGGCGCGGAACCGGCCGTGGAACTGAGCCCGGGGAAGACGCACTCGTGGTCTTCGACGCTGTCCGGCGACGTGGCCGACGACCTGCTGACCCGGCTGCCCGGAGCCTTCCACTGCGGGATCCAAGACGTCCTGCTGGCGGGTCTCGCCGGTGCGGTGACGCGGCTGCGCGGGACCGGTGGAGCGCTGCTGGTGGACGTCGAAGGCCACGGCCGTGAGGCCGCCGACGGCGAGGACCTGCTGCGTACCGTGGGCTGGTTCACGAGTGTGCACCCGGTCCGCTTCGAGGTCGGGGCGGGACAGCTACTCAAGACCGCCAAGGAACAGATCCGCGCCGTCCCGGGCGACGGACTCGGCTACGGGCTGCTGCGCTACCTCAACCCCGGCACCGCCGCCAGGCTGGCCGCGTTGCCGTCCGCGCAGATCGGCTTCAACTATCTCGGCAGGACAAGCCTTTCCGCCAAGGACCGGGCATGGCAGCCGTCGGGCGAAGGGCCGCTCGGCGGCGGTCCGGACATGATCCTTGCCCACCCCGTGGAGGTCGGCGCGGAGGTCCAGGACACCCCGGACGGGCCCCGGCTGGGGCTCGCCATCGACGGCCGGGATCTCGACCCCGCCGCGGTGGAGCGTCTCGGCGAGGCCTGGCTGGAGGTGCTGACCGGACTCGCCGCCGATCCCGCCGCGGGCGGGCACACGCCGTCCGACTTCGCGGTCGCCGAGGTGACCCAGCAGGACGTGACCGAGCTGGAAGCCGCGACGCCGGGCCTGACGGACATCTGGCCGCTTTCGCCGCTCCAGGAAGGCATGCTCTTCGAACGGACCGTCGCCGATGACGGCGTCGACGTCTACCAGAGCCAGCGGATCCTGGACCTCGACGGGCCCCTCGACGCGGACCGGCTGCGTGCCGCCTGGAACCGGGTGATCGCCCGGCACGATTCGCTCCGGACGGGGTTCCACCAGCTGGGCTCCGGCGAACCGGTGCAGGTCGTCGCGGCCGAGGCCGAAATCCCTTGGCGTGCGGTCGATCTGTCGCAGGTCGGGGCGGCGGACGCGGCCGCGGAGATCGAACGTCTGCTCGCCGAGGACCAGGCGCGGCGATTCGACGTGACCGAAGCGCCCCTGCTGCGGCTGATGCTGATCAAGCTCAGCCCGGTGCGGCACCGCTTCGTGCTGACGTCGCACCACGTCCTTCTCGACGGCTGGTCCACGCCGCTCGTCCTGGGCGAGGTGTCGATCGCGTACGCGGGCGGGCAAAGTCCGTCGAAGTCACCGTCCTATCGGGACTATCTGACGTGGCTGAGCCGTCAGGACGAGCAGGCGACCCGGGCGGCGTGGCAGGCCGAACTCGCCGGTGCCGACGAACCGACCGTGGTGGACGCCGACGCGGACAAGGCGATGGTCGTACCGGGTGAGCACGCCGAATGGCTGCCCGACGCCGCGACGCGAGCCCTCACCGGTTTCGCGCGTGGTCACGGTCTGACCTTGAGCACGATCTTGCAGGGCGCGTGGGCGCTGGTGCTGTCGCGGTTGGCCGGCCGGACGGACGTCGTCTTCGGGACGGTCGTGTCCGGGCGTCCCGCGGAAGTGCCGGACGTGGAACAGATGGTGGGGATGTTCATCAACACCGTCCCGGTCCGCGTGCGCCTCGACGGCGACCTGCCGGTGCTGGAAATGCTCCAGGACCTGCAGACCCGTCAGTCGGCGTTGACCGAGCACCAGTACCTGGGGCTGTCGCAGGTGCAGCGGGCGGCCGGGCCGGGCGCGGTCTTCGACACCATCGTGATGATCGAGAACTACCCGCACGACGCCGACGGTCTCGGCGACGACGGCGGGGTTTCGATCAGCTCGGTCGTGACCAGGACCGGCACCGGCTATCCGCTGACCATGAGCGTCTCGCCGGGGAAGACCCTGCGGATCCGCGTGGCCTACCGGCCCGACCGGATCGACGAGGGAACGGCGGCCGAGGTCGCCAGGCAGATCGTGCGGGTCCTGGAACGGGTGCCGACGGAGGCGTCGCTTCCTGTGGGCCGTCTCGGTGTGACGAGCGAACCGGCGCGCGTTTCCGTGGTGGAGCGGTGGAACGCGACGGGCGAGGCGACGTCCGGGACCACGGTGCCGGAGTTGTTCCGGCGCACGGCCGGGAAATCCCCCGACGCCGTGGCCGTCGTCGACGGGGAACGCACGCTGTCCTATGCCGAGCTGGACCGGGAATCGGACCGGCTGGCCGGGTACCTGGCCGCGCGGGGGGTGCGGCGCGGTGACCGCGTCGGCGTCGTGATGGAACGCGGCGCGGATCTGCTCGTCGCCCTGCTGGCGGTCTGGAAGGCCGGGGCCGCGCAGGTTCCGGTGAACGTGGACTACCCCGCGGAGCGGATCGAGCGGATGCTGGCCGATTCCGGTGCGGCGCTGGCGATCTGCGTGGCGGCGAGCCGCGACGCGGTGCCGGACGGCGTCGAGCCGGTGGTCATGGGTGCGACGGAGCACGAGGCACCGCCGGTCTCTGTCGGCGTGCACGACACGGCTTACGTGATGTACACGTCGGGATCGACCGGCGTGCCGAAGGGTGTTTCGGTGCCGCATGGCAGTGTCGCGGCCCTCGCGGGTGACCCGGGTTGGTCGCAGGGCCCCGGCGATCGCGTACTGCTGCACGCTTCCCACGCTTTCGACGCGTCGCTGGTCGAGATCTGGGTGCCGCTGGTGAGCGGGGCCACCGTGGTGGTCGCGGAACCGGGCGCGGTCGACGCGCAGCGGGTGCGGGAGGCGGTCGAACGCGGCGTCACCACCATTCACCTGACCGCCGGGACTTTCCGTGTGGTGGCCGAGGAAGCACCGGAATCCTTCACCGGCCTGCGCGAAATCCTGACCGGTGGCGACGCGGTGCCGCTCGCCTCCGTCGAGCGGATGCGCCGCGCCTGCCCCGACGTCCGGTTCCGGCAGCTGTACGGCCCCACCGAGAGCACGCTGTGCGCCACTTGGCTCGTCCTCGAACCCGGCGCCGAAACGGGTGACGTCCTGCCGATCGGAGGACCGTTGGCCGGCAGGAAGGCGTACGTGCTCGACGCGTTCCTGCAGCCGGTGGCGCCGGGCGTGACCGGCGAGCTGTACCTCGCCGGGGCCGGTCTGGCACACGGTTATCTCGGCGCTCCGACCGCGACGGCCCCGCGGTTCGTCGCGAACCCGTTCGCGGCCGGTGAGCGGATGTATCGCACCGGAGACCTCGCGCGCTGGACGGACGACGGCGAGCTGCTGTTCGGCGGCCGGGCCGATTCCCAGGTGAAGATCCGCGGCTATCGCGTCGAACCGGGGGAGATCGAGGCGGCGTTGACCGACGCACCCGACGTCGCGCAGGCGGTCGTGGTGGCGCGGGAAGAACGTCCCGGCGAGAAGCGGCTGATCGCGTACGTCACCGCGGAATCCGGGCAGGCACTGGAATCCGACGCGGTCCGAGCGCGGCTCGCGGAGCGGCTGCCGGAGTTCATGGTGCCCGCCGTCGTGCTGGTGCTGGACACCTTCCCGTTGACCCTCAACGGAAAGCTCGACCGCGCGGCCCTGCCCGCCCCCGAATTCGCCGGGAAACCGGCCGGTCGCGAGCCGCGGACCGAGGCCGAACGGGTGCTGACCGACCTGTTCGCCGAGATCCTCGGACTGGACCGGGTCGGCGCGGACGACAGCTTCTTCGAACTGGGCGGCGACTCGATCCTTTCGATGCGGTTGGCCGCCCGTGCTCGGCGCGAGAACTTCGTCTTCGGGGCGAAACAGGTCTTCGAACAGAAGACCCCCGCGGGGATCGCGGCGGTCGCCGAACGTGGCGTGTCGCGGGCCGAGGTCGCCGACGGCGTCGGCGAGGTGCCCTGGACGCCGGTCGTGCGGGCGTTGCTGGAGCGCGATCCCGGTGCGATGGCGCGGGGCGGGCCGGCGCAGTGGGTGACCGCGGGTGTGCCGGCCGACCTGTCGCTCGAGGCGCTGACGGCCGGTCTGGGTGCGGTGATCGACACCCATGATCTGCTGCGGAGCCGGGTCGTCGAATCCCGGCTGGTCGTGGCCGAGCGGGGAACCGTGGCCGCGGCGGCGCTGCTCGAACGGGTCGAGGCCGGAGACGGCGACATCGACGAGATCGCGGAGCGCCACGCCCACGAGGCGGCCGGACGGCTGGACCCCGTCGCGGGCGTGATGCTCCAGGCGGTGTGGGTGGACGCGGGCCCCGGTCGCGGGGGACGGCTCGTGATGGCCGCCCATCACCTCGCGGTCGACGTGGTGTCGTGGCGTGTCCTGCTGGCGGATCTGCAAGCGGCTTGCGAGCGACCGGTGCTCGATCCGCCGCCCGTCACGTTCCGGCGCTGGGCGCGGACGCTGGCAGACCAGGCGGCGTCGCGGACCGGGGAACTGGAGCTGTGGAAGGAGATCCTCGACGGCGCACAGGCTCGGGTCGGCGAACTCGATCCCCGGCGCGACACCATCGCGACCTCGGGACGCCGGTCGTGGACCTTGCCGCGGGACCGCGCGAGCGTGCTCGTCGAGAAGGCCACCACGGCCTTCCACTGCGGTGTCCACGAGGTACTGCTGGCGACACTGGCCGGTGCGGTGACCCGCTGGCGCGGCGGCACCGCCGTCGTGGTGGACGTCGAAGGCCACGGCCGTCAGCCGCTCGAAGACATGGACCTTTCGCGGACGCTCGGCTGGTTCACCGATGTCCATCCGCTGAGGTTGGACACGGCCGGGATCGACCCCGCCGAGGCGGACGCGCCTGGTCGGTTGCTGAAGCAGGTCAAGGAAAACGTGCGAGCTGTGCCCGACGGCGGGCTCGGCTACGGGATCCTGCGGTACCTCGGCGACGAGACCGGGAAGGTGCTCGCGGCGCTGCCGTCGGCGGAGATCGGGTTCAACTACCTCGGCCGGTTCTCGCCCCGGCCCGACGGCGACGCGGAACCCTGGCGGCTGGCCGGGACCATCGGCGGCACGGCGGAGGACGACCTGCCGCTGCGGCACGCCGTGGAGATCGACGCGGTCGTGCTGGACGGTGCGGCCGGACCCGAGTTCACCCTCACCGTGACCTGGGCGGAGCGGCTGCTCGGGGAGGCCGACGCGGAGTCGCTCGCCCAGGCATGGCTGGACATGCTGACCGGCCTCGCCGCCTACGTCGGCAGCGACGAGAGCGCCGGGGGACACACGCCGTCGGACTTCCCGCTCATCACGCTGACGTGGCAGGAAGTGGCGGAGGTCGAGGCTCTCGTCCCGGACGTGCACGACATCTGGCCGCTTTCCCCCCTCCAGGAAGGGTTGCTGTTCCACGCGGTCGACGAGCGCGGCCCGGACGTCTACGCGGGCATGCGGACGCTCGCTCTCGACGGCCCGTTGGACGTCGCCCGGTTCCGGGCGTCGTGGCAGACCCTGCTCGACCGGCATCCCGCCCTGCGGGCGAGCTTCCATCAGCTCGGGTCGGGAACGGCCGTCCAGGCGGTGGCCCGCGAGGTGGCGTTGCCCTGGCAGGAAACCGACCTGTCCCACCTGCCGGAAGACGAGGCGCTGGCGGAGTTCGAGCGGATCGAGGCGGAGTCCTATGCCGCGCGATTCGAGCTGCCCCAAGCGCCGCTGGTCCACGTGCACCTCGTGCGGTTCACCGAACGAAGGCACCGGCTCGTGCTCAGGTCGCACCACATCTCGGCCGACGGCTGGTCGCTTCCGGTCTTCCTCGGCGACGTGATGGCGGCGTACGAAGCCGGCGGCGACGGCCGGACCCTGCCCGCCCCGACGTCATACCGGGAGTACCTGTCCTGGCTCGCCAGCCAGGACAAGGCGGCCGCCCGGGAGGCGTGGCAGACCGCGCTCGCCGGGCTCGACGAAGCGACCCACGTCGTGCCACCGGACACGATCACCACGCCCATCGAACCCGACCGCGTGCGTTTCGACCTCGACGACGAGCTGAGCCGGCGCCTGGTGGAGTTCACCCGCGGGCACGGCGTGACGATGAACACCCTTTTCCAAGGGGTCTGGGCGCTGCTGCTGGCCCGGTTGACGGGACGCGACGACGTGGTCTTCGGGACCACGGTGGCCGGACGCCCGCCCGAGATCCCCGGCGTCGAATCCGCGGTCGGCCTGTTCATGAACATGCTGCCGGTCCGGGCCCGCCTCATCGGCGCGGAGCCGTTCCTCGACATGCTGTCGGACCTGCAGGACCGTCAGGTCGCGTCGATGTCGCATCAGCACATCGGGCTGGCCGAGATCAACCAGCTCGTCGGTCCGGGTGCCGCGTTCGACACGATCGTGGTGTTCGAGAACTACCCGCCCCCGCCGCGGCCGTCCGACGACCCGGATGTCCTCGCGTTGCGACCCGCCGGAATCCCGGACGACACCGGGCACTACCCGCTGTCCATCCGCGCGTCCGAAGGAGGTGGCGTCCACGGCGAGATCATCTTCCGCCCCGACGTGTTCGACCGGACGCGGGTCGAGGAGATCCTCGCGTCGATCATCCGGGCCTTCGAACAGGTCGTGGCCGACCCTCGGATCCCGGTGGGGCGCGTCGAGCTGATCGGTCCGGAGCAGCGTCACCTGGTGGTGAGGGAATGGAACCGGACGGACGAGGCGCTCGCCGCCGAGACACTGCCCGCCCTGGTCCGTGCCAAGGCCGGGCGGACACCGGACGCGACGGCCGTGGAGGACGCGGCGCGGAGCCTGTCGTTCGGCGGATTGCTCGTCGAGGTCGAAACACTGGCGCGCGTGCTCGTGGGGCTGGGCGTGCGGCGCGAAACCCGGGTCGGCGTACTGGTCGAGCGTTCGGTCGAACTGGTGGTCGCCCTCATGGGCGTCACGTTCGCGGGCGGGGCTTTCGTACCGGTCGATCCGGACTATCCCCGTGAGCGCGTCGAATTCATGCTGGCGAACTCGGCACCCGAAGTGCTGGTGTGCACCGAGGCGACCCGGGCGGTCGTGCCTGCCGGGTTCGCGGGAACGGTGCTGGTGCTGGACGAACCGCCCGCCGCCGAGCCGGACGTGGCCTTGCCGCCGGTGGCCTCCGAAGACGCGGCCTACGTCATTTACACGTCCGGGTCGACCGGAGTGCCCAAGGGCGTCGTGGTCCCCCATTCCGGCCTCGTCAACCTGGGCCACGCGCATATCGAGCGGATGGCCGTGACTTCGTCCTCGCGGATCTTGCAGTTGTCCGCGATCGGATTCGACGCCATCGTCTCCGAGCTCTACATGTCCCTGCTCGCCGGCGCGACCTTGGTGCTGCCCGATCCGGCGAGCATGCCGCCGAGGGTGACGTTGGGCGACGCGATCCGCCGGGCGCGTATCACCCACCTGACCGTTTCGCCGAGTGTGCTGGCAAGCGAGGACGATCTGCCCGACACGCTGCGGACCGTATTGACCGGCGGCGAGGTCCTGCCCGCCGCGCTCGTGGACCGCTGGTCTCCCGGCCGTCGGATGATCCAGGCCTACGGGCCGACGGAGACGACCATCTGCTCGACGATGAGTGCCCCGTTGTCTCCGGGGCACGACGTCGTCCCGCTCGGCGGCCCGATCCGGAACGTGCGGCACTACGTGCTCGACGCCTTCCTTCAGCCGGTGCCGCCCGGGGTGGCGGGCGAGCTCTACATCACGGGAGTCGGGCTCGCCCGCGGTTACCTCGGACGTCCGGGGCTGACATCGGAACGGTTCGTCGCCGACCCGTTCTCACCCGGCGGCCGCATGTACCGCTCCGGCGACCGGTTCCGCTGGGGTTCCGACGGCAGGCTGTACTTCGTCGGCCGGGCCGACGCGCAGGTCAAGGTGCGCGGTTACCGGGTCGAACCCGCCGAGATCGAGGCCGTGCTGGCGGAACACCCGTTGGCCGCCCAGGTGGCGGTCGCCGTCCACCGGGACGGCCCTGGCGACAAGCAGCTGGTGGCGTACTTCGTGCCCTCGGCCGATGCCCCCGCCGGGGGCGGCACGCCGGCTTCCGCGTTGCGCGAACTGGCGGCCGAACGCCTGCCGGAGTACATGATGCCCGCGGCGTTCGTGGCGCTGGAGAAGATGCCGCTCACCCCGAACGGCAAGCTCGACCACCGGGCGCTCCAGGCGCCGGACTTCGCCGGGATGACCTCCGGGCGGAACCCGCGCACGGCCTTGGAGACGAAGCTGTGCGGACTGTTCGCGGAGGTACTCGGGCTGGAACGGGTGGGTGCCGACGACAGCTTCTTCGAACTCGGCGGCGACTCGATCACCTCGATGCAGCTGTCGGCCCGAGCCCGCCGGAACGGGCTGGAACTGAGCCCGTGGCAGGTGTTCGAAGAGAAGACACCGGAACGGCTGGCGACGCTCGTCAAGGAGATCCCGGCCGAAGGCGAGACCACCCCGGAACCGGAGCCCGCCGGAGGCGCGCTCATCGCGCTTTCCGCCGACCAGCTGGATCAGCTCGAGGCCGGGTTCTCGTGATCAGACACCGCACTCACGTGCTTGGGACCGTAACTCACGTGCTTGGAGGCGTAACTCGCATATACGGCTCCGATCACGCGAGTTACGGCTCTGATCACGCGAGTTACGCCTTCAATCACGCGAGTTCGCCCCACCCGCCCAACGCGAACGCGAGTTCACCCACCGACAGGAGCAGATCGTGACCGTTGACGACACTCGCGCGAAGCCACGTTCCAGCGTGGAGGACGTCTGGCCTCTTTCCCCGCTGCAGGAGGGAATGCTCTACCACACTGTCCTCGACGGCGAGGGGCCCGACACCTACACCGTGCAGACCGTCTACGGCATCGACGGCCCGCTGGACGCCGCCCTGCTGAGGGCGACGTGGCAGGCGCTGGTCGACCGGCACGCCGCCCTGCGGGCCTGTTTCCGTTACGTCAGCGGCGCGCAGATGGTGCAGGTCATCACGCGGGACGCGCAGATCCCTTGGCGCGAAACGGATCTCACCGGGTTGCCGGAGGACATCCTCGACAGCGAGGTCGACCGGCTGGCCGCGGACGAGCTGGCCGAGCGCCTCCGGATCGAGGTGGCGCCGCTGATGAAGCTGCACCTGATCCGGCTCGGCCCGGACCGCCACCGGCTCGTGCACACGCTCCACCACGTGCTGACCGACGGCTGGTCGATGCCGATCATCCACCGCGAGCTGGCCGCGATCTACGCGGCGGGCGGGGACGCGTCAGGGCTGCCGCCCACAGTGTCCTATCGGGACTATCTCGCCTGGCTCGGCAAGCAGGACAAGGAAATCGCGCGGGCCGCCTGGCGGGAGGAGTTCGCCGGACTGGACACGCCCGTCGCGGTCGCCCCGGCCGATCCTGGCCGGGTGCCGGAAATCGACACGACGATCGTCGAGCTCTCCACGGAGCTGACGGACGGGCTGGCCGAGTTCGCGCGCGGCCACGACCTCACGCTGAACACTGTCGTGCAGGGCGCGTGGGCCGTCGTGCTGTCGCAGCTCGCCGGCCGGACCGACGTGGTGTTCGGCGCGACCGCTTCGGGGCGTCCCGCCGAACTGGCCGGCGTGGAGTCGATGGTCGGCCAGCTGCTCAACACCCTGCCGGTGCGGGTCCGGCTCGACGGCGCGCGGCGGGCCGTCGACCTGTTCGCCGAACTGCAACGCGGCCAGTCCGCCCTCATGGCCCACCAGCATCTCGGCCTCCAGGACGTGCAGGCCGTCGTCGGACCCGGCGCGGTCTTCGACACGCTCGTCATCTACGAGAACTTCCCTCGCAAGGGGCTCGGGCAGGCGCACGACGGCCTGACCCTGCGGCCGGTCAAGCGCGGGCGCAACTCGTCGCACTACCCGTTCACCCTCGTCACCGGTCCCGGTGAGCAGATGCCGCTGATCCTCGACTACGACCGCGGTCTGTTCGACGAGACGGCCGCCGGATCGGTCGTCGGGGCGCTGGCCCGCGTGCTGGAACGCCTGGTCGCCGAACCCGACGTCCTCGTCGGCCGTCTGACGCTGCTGAGCGAGACCGAACGCGCGCTGGTGGTGGACGAATTCAACGCGACCGCGGGCCCGGTGCCGGGCGACTCCGTCGTCGAGCTGTTCGCGCGGCGGGTCGCCGAAGCGCCCGACGCGGTGGCTATCACCGACGCCGCGGGCGCGGATCTGAGCTATGCCGAGGTCGACCAGGCGTCGAATCGGCTGGCGGCGCACCTCGCCACCCGTGGCGTCGGCCGCGGTGACCGCGTCGGGGTGGCGATGGAGCGGTCGCCGGAGCTGCTGATCGCGTTCCTGGCGAGCTGGAAGGCAGGCGCCGCATACGTTCCGGTGGACGTCGAGTACCCGGCGGAGCGGATCTCGTTCATCCTCGGCGATTCCCAGGTCTCGGTCGTTCTGTGCACCCAGGCCACCAGCGGCGTCGCTCCGGCGGACGCGATCGTTCTCGACGCCCCGGAGACGCGAGCCACTATCGACGCTTTCGCCGCCACAGCACCGGAATTCCGGCCGAGCGCGGACGACTTGGCGTACGTCATGTACACGTCGGGCTCCACCGGTCTGCCCAAGGGCGTGGGGATCCCGCACGGCGCCGTGGCGGGCCTGGCGGGCGACCAGGGCTGGCAGATCGGCCCCGGCGACGGCGTGCTGATGCACGCGACGCACGTCTTCGACCCTTCGCTCTACGCGATGTGGGTGCCGCTTTCGACGGGTGCCCGCGTCCTGCTCACCGAGCCGGGCGTGCTGGACGCGGCCGGAGTGCGGCAGGCCGTCGCACGCGGCGCGAACCATGTCCACCTCACCGCCGGTACTTTCCGCGCTCTGGCGGAAACCTCGCCGGAGTGCTTCGAGGGACTGGTCGAAATCGGCACCGGCGGGGACATCGTTCCGGCGCAGTCCGTGGAGAACCTGCGGCGGGCCCAGCCCGGCCTGCGAGTGCGCAACACCTACGGCCCGACCGAGACCACCCTGTGCGCGACGTGGCTCCCGATCGAACCCGGTGACGTGGTCGACCGGGAACTGCCGATCGGTCACCCCATGACGAACCGCCGGATCCACATCCTCGACGCGTTCCTGCGGCCGGTCGCGCCTGGTGTGGCGGGCGAGCTGTACATCGCGGGTACGGGGCTGGCACGCGGATACCTCGACAGCCCTGGCTTCACGTCCGAGCGCTTCGTGGCGTGCCCGTTCGTCCCGGGCGAGCGCATGTACCGCACCGGTGACCTGGCGCGCTGGACCCGTGACGGCGAGGTCGTGTTCCTCGAACGCGCCGACGACCAGGTGAAGATCCGCGGCTACCGCGTCGAACTGGGCGAGGTCGAGTCCGTGCTGGCGGCTCAGCCGGGCGTGGTCGAGGCCGTCGTCATGGCGCGCGAGGACCAGCCGGGGGAGAAGCGGCTGGTGGGGTACTTCGTCTCCGACGGCGGGGACGCGGGACCGGAGGAGATCCGGCGCCGGATGGGCCTCGTCCTGCCCGCGTACATGGTTCCCATGGCGGTCGTCGCGCTTCCCGGTCTGCCCGTCACACCCAACGGCAAGGTGGATCGCCGCGCCCTGCCCGCCCCGGATCTCGCGGGCCGCGCGTCGGAAAAGGCGCCGGAGAGCGAATCCGAAAAGGTTCTCTGCGAACTGTTCTCGGAGATCCTCGGTGTCGACAACGTGGGCGTCGACGATGCTTTCCACGACCTCGGCGGCAGTTCGGCGCTGGCCATGCGGCTCATCGCGCGGATCCGCGAGGTGATCGGCGTGGATCTGCCCATCCGGCAGCTGTTCTCCTCGCCGACGCCCGCCGGGGTCGCCAGGGCGCTCGCCGCGAAGTCCCGTCCCGCGCTGGAACCCGCCGAGCGGCCGGAGCGGCTCCCGCTCACCGCACGGCAGCTCCGCGCCTGGCTACTGGCCGGCCCCGGTGAGGAGACCGCGGGCCTGCACATCTCGGTCGCGCTGCGGCTGCGCGGCAGGCTCGACGTACCCGGGCTGGCGGCGGCGCTCGGGGACGTCGCGACCCGGCACGAAGTGCTCCGCACGACGTTCCCGGGCGACCCGCAGAGCGTCCGGCAGGACGTCCACGAGGCCGCGGCCATCGAGCTGTCACCGGTTTCGGCCACCGAGGAAGAACTCCCCGGTCTGCTCGCCGGGCTGCGTGCGTCGGTCTTCGACCTCACGCGCGAAGTGCCGTGGCGCTGCGACCTTTTCGCGCTGTCGGAAAAGGAACACGTGCTGCATCTGCGAGTGCACCGGATCCTGGCCGACGACGACTCGATGGACGTGTTCTTCCGTGACCTGGCGGCCGCGTACGGCGCACGGCGTTCGGGCCGGGTCCCGGAGCGTGCACCGCTGGCACTGCAGTTCGCCGACTACGCGATCTGGGAACAGCGGCTCCTCGCGGACGAGGACGAACAGGGCAGCCTGATCAACGAACAGGTCGTCTTCTGGCGGGACACCCTCACCGGGATCGACGGGGAGACGGTGCTCCCGTTCGACCGGCCGCGGCCCGCGGTCCCGTCGCGCGAGGCGGGCACGGTCGCGCTGCGGCTGGACGCCGAGCCGTACAACCGGCTGACCGAGGCGGCGCAACGGCTCGGCGCGGACACGATCCACGTCGTGCACGCCGCGCTCGCCATGCTGCTGACCAGATACGGCGCCGGGCACGACCTCGTGATCGGCACGACGCTGGCGCGGGACGAGGACCTCATCGACCTCGAACCGATGATCGGGCCGTTCGCCCGGCCCTTCGCCCTGCGCACGGATCTCTCCGGTGACCCGACGTTCCTCGAGGTCGTCACCCGGGTGCAGGAGGCTGTCCGGGCCGCGCGGCAGCATCTGGACGTCCCCTTCGAGCGGATCGTCGAACTGCTGGACCTGCCCGCCTCGCTCTCCCGCCACCCCGTGTTCCAGGTGGGACTGGAGGTGGACGAGGAGGACATCGGCGCGTGGGACGCGGCGGAACTGCCCGCGCTGCGCACCAGCGTCGTCTCCGGCGGGACGGAGGTCACGGAGCTGGATCTCGCGTTCAAGCTCACCGAGCGGCTCGACGAGGACGACAACGAGGACGGTCTCGAAGGCACCCTTCGCTACGCGGCCGACTTGTTCGACGAAGCCACGGCGGAATCGGTCGCCCGGCGGCTGGTGCGAGTGCTGGAACAGGTCGCGGAGGATCCCCAGCGGCGGATCGGCGACCTCGACCTCTTCCTCGACGACACCGAACGCGGCCGTCCGGCGATCGCGCCGGCGCGATGGGCAGGGGAGGCACCCTCGGTGGTCGCGGAACTGGGCCCGCTCGGCGCGCTCGTGCTCGACGACCAGCGTCGTCCCGTCGCTCCGGGCGCCGTCGGCGATCTGTACGTCACCGGTCCGGCGGTCGACGAGGGCAAGTCGGGTGAGCCGTGCCCGTTCGGCGAGCCGGGACACCGGATGCTGAACACCGGCCTGCTCGCGCGCAAGACCGCGGCCAAGACCCTGATCGTGGTGGGGGAGCGGCGGCGGTCGAGCACCGCGGTGAAGACCGGCGACTACGAGATCCTGTTGCCGTTGCAGGCAGGCGGCGACCGCCCGCCGCTGTTCTGCGTGCACGCGAGCGGCGGACTGAGCTGGAACTACGGGCCGCTGCTGCGGCACCTTCCCGCGAACCAGCCGGTGTACGGCGTCCAGGCGCGCGGCCTCGCGCGTACGGAACGCTTGCCCGAGAGTGTCGAAGAGATGGCGGCGGACTACCTCGCGCACATCCGTGCCGTGCAGCCGACCGGGCCGTATCACCTGCTCGGCTGGTCGCTCGGCGGCCGGATCGCGCAGGCGATGGCCGCGATGCTCGAAGCCGAAGGGGAAGAGCTCGGCCTGCTGGCCCTGCTCGACGCCTATCCGGTCTACATGGGACGGAACGCGACCGGCACGGTGACCGAAGAGGCCGCGCGGGACGAAGACGGGCTCCAGAAACGAAAAGTGCAAGATCTGGAACTCGCCGGAGGCATGGTCCAAGGGCCCGGCGCGCGGGAGCGGTTGGAAGCCGTGATGCGCAACCTCTGGAAGGTCGGGCCCCAGCACACCGCCTCGCCGTTCAACGGCGACATCCTCCTTTTCGTCGCTTCCGAGGACAGGCCGGCCCATCTGCCGGTTTCGGAAGCCGTCGCCGGCTGGAAGGACTTCACCAGCGGCGCCATCGAACACCACGAGATCCCGACCAACCACTACGACATGGTGCAACCCGCGGCGCTGGTCCGGATCGGATCCATCGTCGCCGAGAAGCTCCGGCCTCTGCCGGGCGCCTGAAAGGAAAGATCATGACCAATCCGTTCGACAACGAAGACGGTTCCTTTTTCGTGCTGGTCAACGACGAGGGGCAGCACTCCCTCTGGCCGACCTTCGCGGAGGTGCCCGCCGGCTGGACCCGCGTCCACGGTGAGGCCTCACGCCAGGAATGCCTCGCCTACGTCGAGGAGAACTGGACGGACCTGCGGCCGAAGAGCCTGATCGCCGAGGTCAACGGCTGAGCCCGAGGTGTCCAGCCGCTCAATCCGGGCGGTTGGACTTGCTCGGCGCCCGCTTGCGGTCGTGAGTGGCGTTTCGGGTTCTAACCCGAAACGCCACTCACGACCCGCCGGACCAAAGACGAAAGGATCTGCCGTGTTCGAAGAGCTCAACGTCGTCCGGGGCTTGGAAATCCACCGGAGGGACCGGTTCGATCCGGGGGCGGAGCTCCTTTCGCTGATGGCCGACGGGCCCCTTTCCGCACTGGGCACCGAGGAGTCCGGCGAACGACGGACAGCGTGGCTCGCCACCGGATACGACGAGGTCCGCCAGGTCCTCAGCTCGGACAAGTTCAGCGCCCGGCTGATCTACGGCGGGACGGCGGCGGGCATCGCCTGGCCCGGTTTCCTCACCCACTACGACCCGCCGGACCACACCCGGCTGCGCCGGTTGGTGACGCCGCCGTTCGCCATCCGGCGGATGCGGGGGTTCGAGCCCCACGTCGAGCGGATCGTCGAAGACACCTTGGACACCATCGAGGACATGGGCGGTCCGGCGGACTTCGTCCCGCACTTCGGCTGGGCCGTCGCCACCACGGCGACCTGCGACTTCCTGGGCATCCCGCGCGACGACCAGGCCGACCTGTCGCGCACCCTGCACGCCAGCCGCACCGAACGGACGGACAAGCGGCGCAACGCGGCGGGCAACAAGTTCATGCAGTACATGAACAAGGCGGTCGCCCGGGTGCGCCGCGATCCCGGTGACGACCTGTTCGGTGTCGTCGTGCGCGAACACGGTGACGAGATCACCGACGCGGAACTGGCCGGGGTGGCCGCGTTCATCATGGGCGCGGGCGGCGATCAGGTGGCCCGTTTCCTCGCGGCCGGCGCGTTGCTGATGGTCGATTTCCCGGAGCAGTTCGACCTTCTCCGGGAAAAGCCGGACACGATCCCGGACTGGCTGGAGGAGTTGAACCGGTATCTCACCACCGACGAGAAACTCCACCCGCGCATCGCGAAGGAGGACATCGAGATCGGTGGCCGCCTCGTCAAGGCGGGCGACACGGTCACCTGTTCCCTGCTGGGGGCGAACCGCGCGAACTTCCCCGCGCGAGAGGACGAATTCGACATCACCCGGGAAAAGTCGCCGCATGTCTCGTTCGGGCACGGGATCCACCACTGTCTCGGCAGGCCGCTGGCGGAGATGGTGTTCCGGGTGGCGATTCCCGCGCTGGCCCGGCGTTTTCCCCGGCTGAGGCTCGCCGAGCCCGATCGCAAGCTCAAGTTCGGTCCACCACCGTTCGACGTGGAAGCCCTGCTGCTCGACTGGTAGCGCCAGAAAGCCTGAGGAGAGTCATGGTAGTTCCCTTACCGCATCAGCGGATCCGGCTCGATCCGGCGCCGGAGCTCTGCGCGTTGCGACAGAAGGGCCCGCTGCACGAGTACGACACCGAGACAGGGCTGGACGGCCGACGGCAATGGCTGGTCACCGGATACGACGAAGTGCGCGAGATCCTCGCCGACGCCACCCGGTTCAGTTCGATGCGACCGGTCGACGACGAGGCGGAGCGGGCCCATCTGCCGGGGATCCTGCAGGCCTACGATCCGCCCGACCACACCCGCCTGCGCGGGACGGTGGCCCCGGCGTTCAGCGTCCGGCGGATCGAGCGGTTGCGGCCGCGGGTCGAAGAGATCATCGAAGAGGGCCTTGACGATCTGGAGAGCATGGGCTCGCCGATCGACTTCGTCCGCTACGCGGGCTGGCCCATCCCGGCGCTCATCGCTTGCGAGTTCCTCGGTGTCCCGCGCGACGATCAGGCCGATTTGTCGCGGATGATCCGGGACAGCCGGGAGAGCCGGATCCCCAAGCAGCGGGTCCAGTCGAGCCTCGGTGTCGTCAACTACTGCGAAAAGCTCGCGGCCCGCGAACGCCGCGATCCCGGCGACGAGCTGATCGGATTCATCGCCCGTGAGCACGGGGACAAGGTCGGCGACGAGGAACTGTCCGGGCTCGCCGAGGCGATCCTGATCGTGGCCGTCGAGCAGATGGCCGCCCAGCTGGCGGTCGCGGTGCTGCTGTTCGCGACGAACCCCGCCCAGCTGTCGCTGCTGCGCGAACGTCCGGAGCTGGTGGACAGCGCGACCGAAGAAGTCCTCCGGTACCCGACGATCGTCGAGGCCCCTTCTCCCCGGACGGCGCTCGTCGACCTGACCATCGCCGGGTACGAGATCCGCGCCGGTGACGTGCTGACCTGCTCGATGCTGGCGGTCAACCGCGCGCTCGGGGACAAGTTCGACATCACCCGGGAGAACAGCCCGGGTCATCTCGCCTTCGGCCACGGCATCCACCACTGTGTCGGCGCTCCGCTGGCCAGGCTCGAGCTGCGGGTCGCGCTGCCGCTACTGGCGCGCCGGTTCCCGGCGCTGCGGCTCGCGGTCCCGGAGGAGGAACTGCGGTTCGTCCCCGGCAAGCCCGCGCCGTTCAACCTCGAGGAGCTCCCCATTGAGTGGTGACGACACGCGCCCGATCCACATCCGCAGGCAGGATCTCGATCCGGCGGGAGAACTGCGCGCCGCCGGTCCGCTGTCGAGGGTCACCGTGGGAACCGGGGCGGACGCCGAGACCACCTGGATGGCCGCGGGCCACTCCGTCGTGCGCCAGGTTTTGGGTGACCACAAGCGGTTCAGCACGCGGCGCCGCTGGCATCAGCGGGACGAGGTCGGCGGGGAGGGCATCTTCCGGCCGAAGGAACTGGTCGGCAATCTGATGGACTACGACCCTCCCGAGCACACCCGGTTGCGGCAGAAGCTGACCCCGGGGTTCACCCTGCGCAAGATGCGGCGCATGGAGCCGTACATCGACCAGATCGTGTCGGAACGGCTCGATGCCATGGCGGACGCGGGATCGCCCGCCGACGTGATCGAACTCGTCGCCGACGAGGTGCCGGGAGCCGTGCTGTGCGAGCTCATCGGCGTTCCCCGGGACGACCGCGCCATGTTCATGAGCCTGTGCCACGGGCATCTCGACGCCACGCGCAGTCAACGGAAGCGGGCGGCCGCCGGCGAGGCGTTCTCCCGCTACCTGCTGGCGATGATCGCCAGGAACCGGAAAGAACCCGGCGAAGGGCTGATCGGAGCGGTCGTCGCCGAACATGGTGACGATGCCACCGATGAGGAGCTGAGAGGCTTTTGCGTGCAGGTGATGCTCGCCGGCGACGACAACATCTCCGGCATGATCGGACTGGGGGTTCTGGCGCTGCTACGGCACCCCGAGCAGATCGCCGCGGTGCGGGGTGACGACCAGTCGGCGGAACGGGCGGTCGACGAGTTGATCCGCTACCTGACGGTGCCGTACGCCCCGACACCCCGGACGGCCATGGAGGACGTCGTCATCGGGGACGAGGTGATCAAGCAGGGCGAGACCGTTCTCTGTTCGCTCCCCATGGCGAACCGCGACCCGGCGCTGGTACCGGATCCGGACCGGCTCGATCTCACGCGGCAGCCCGCGCCGCACGTGGCCTTCGGGCACGGGATCCACCACTGTATCGGCGCTTCGCTGGCCCGCATGGAACTGCGTACGGTCTTCACCTTGCTGTGGCGGCGTTTTCCCGGGCTCAGGCTCGCGGATCCCGCCAAGGAGACCATGTTCCGCCTGACCACCCCGGCTTACGGGCTCACGAGCCTGATGGTCGCGTGGTGATCGGGCCGTCCATGGCGGCGCTGGACGTCCCGCCCGATCACGGATGAAGATTGCGGCGCGGCAACGGCACGGACCGCAATTCCTGGTCAATGAAGGAGCTTCCACTCGGTATGGAGCACGCAATCGACGAGGTCGCGCCGGCCGTGGAGCCGACGGCGAACTACATGACGAGGACGCACTGCGATCCGCACGAGGACATGTTCGCGTTGCGGGAGAAGGGATCGCTGGTCCGGATACTCGGGGACGCCCCCACCCAGCTCGGCAAGGGCTACGTTTGGCAGGCCCTCGGCTACGACGTCGTCCGGAAGATCCTCGGCGATCACGAGAACTTCACCACGCGGCCCCGGCTGACCGAGGCGGAAGCACAACGGACGACCAACGGTGAAGACGTCCCCATGGCGCCGCACTTCGTCGGGCAGATCTCGACCTACGATCCGCCGGAACACACGCGGCTGCGGCGGATGCTGACACCCGAGTTCACCGTCCGGCGGATCCGGAGGCTGGAACCCGCGATCCAGGAACTCATCGACGATCATCTCGACGAGATGGAGGCCGAGGGACCGCACGCGGACCTCCAGGGATTGTTCGCCGACCCGGTCGGCGGCGGCGTGCTGTGCGAACTGCTCGGCATTCCGCGTGATGACCGGGCCGAATTCATCCGGCGAATCAGGCGGAATGTCGATATCAGCCGCGGATTCAAGGCGCGGGCGGCCGACAGCGCGGCGTTCAACCGGTATCTGGACAGCCTCATCACCCGGCAGCGGAAGGACCCCGACGAGGGGTTCATCGGCATGCTCGTCCGAGAGCACGGCGAGAACGTCACGGACGAGGAGCTGAAAGGCCTGTGCACGGCGCTCCTTCTCGGTGGTGTCGAGACCGTCGCGGGGATGATCGGCTTCGGGGTGCTCGCACTGCTGGACGACCCCGAACAGAAAGACCTGGTCTTCGAAGGTCCCGAGAACGTGGATCGCGTGGTCGCCGAACTCCTGCGTTACCTCTCGCCCGTGCAGCAGCCGAACCCGCGAATGGCCATCCGTGACGTCGTCGTCGACGGCAAGCTGATCAAGGCCGGGGATTATGTTCTGTGCTCGATCTTGATGGCCAACCGGGATGAAGCGCTGACGCCGAATCCCAACGTGCTCGACGCGAAGCGTGCTTCCGTCTCGGATGTCGCGTTCGGGCACGGCATCCACTACTGCGTGGGCGCCGCGGTGGCGAGAACGGTGCTGCGCATGGCCTATCGGACGCTGTGGCGCCGTTTTCCCGGGCTCGCGCTGGCGGTACCGGTCGAGGAAGTGAAGCTGCGAAACGCGTTCATCGATTGTCCGGACCGGTTGCCGGTCACCTGGTAGTCACCCGGCGAAGTGCTATTTGACAGAGGAATGGTGGGAGATGTCGGTCGAAGAGTTCGATGTGGTGGTGGCCGGAGGCGGGCCGGGTGGTTCGACGGTGGCTTCGCTGGTGGCCATGCAGGGGCATCGGGTGTTGCTGTTGGAGAAGGAAGTCTTTCCGCGGTACCAGATCGGTGAGTCGTTGCTGCCGTCCACCGTGCACGGGATCTGCCGGATGCTCGGCGTGACGGACGAACTGGCGGCCGCGGGCTTCCCGGTGAAGCGGGGCGGTACTTTCCGTTGGGGCGCTCGTCCGGAGCCGTGGACTTTCTCCTTCTCGGTTTCCCCGCGGATCACCGGGCCGACGTCGTTCGCCTATCAGGTCGAGCGGGCTCGATTCGACGAGATCCTGCTGAACAACGCGCGGCGCAAGGGTGTGGTGGTACGGGAGGAGTGCACGGTCACCGGTGTGCTGGAAGAGGGTGAGCGGGTCACCGGCCTGCGCTATACCGATCCCGATGGTGAACAGCGTGAAGTGTCGGCGACTTTCGTGATCGACGCCTCCGGCAACAAGAGCCGCTTGTACTCCCAAGTCGGCGGCACGCGTAACTATTCGGAGTTCTTCCGCAGTCTGGCGCTGTTCGGCTATTTCGAGGGCGGTAAACGACTGCCCGCCCCGTATTCGGGGAACATCCTGAGTGTCGCGTTCGACAGCGGCTGGTTCTGGTACATTCCGCTGAGCGACACGCTGACCAGTGTCGGCGCGGTGGTGCGCCGGGAGGACGCGGAGAAGATCCAGGGCGACCAGGAGAAGGCGCTCAAGACCTTGATCGCCGAATGCCCCTTGATTTCGGAGTACCTTTCGGACGCGCGCAGGGTGACTTCCGGTAAATATGGCGAGCTGCGGGTTCGCAAGGATTACTCGTACCATCAGACGTCTTTCTGGCGGCCTGGAATGATACTCGTCGGTGATGCCGCGTGCTTCGTGGATCCCGTGTTCTCCTCCGGAGTGCATCTGGCGACTTACAGCGGGCTGCTCGCGGCCCGCTCGATCAACAGTGTTCTCGGCGGGGACACCGACGAGAAGACCGCCTTGACCGAGTTCGAAGCACGCTATCGGCGCGAGTACGGAGTGTTCTACGAGTTCCTCACCTCGTTCTACCAGATGAACGTGAACGAGGATTCGTACTTCTGGCAGGCGAAGAAGGTCACGAACAACCAGCACACCGAGATCGAGTCGTTCGTGGACCTGGTCGGTGGGGTGTCGTCCGGTGAGGCGGCGTTGACGCCGACGGACAGGATCGTGGAGCGCAGCGCCGAGTTCTCCGCGGCCGTGGACCAGATGGCCGGTGGCGACGAAGACAGCATGGTGCCGCTGTACAAGTCGCAGGTGGTCAAGCAGGTGATGCAGGAGGCGGGCCAGGAACAGATGAGGGCGGTGCTCGGTGAAGACGCCGAACCCGAGCTGCCGCTGTTCCCCGGCGGCTTGGTGACCTCGCCCGACGGAATGAGCTGGCTGCCCTATCGCCCGGCGTGACAAAGGACCCACGGAACAGAGGATGAGAAATGCGTGTGTTGTTCTCCGGTAATGGAACACGCGGAGATGTCGAACCGTTGGTGGCACTGGCGCTGCGGTTGCGGGAGCGCGGTGCCGAGGTGCGCATGTGCGCGCCGCCGGACTACGTGGAGCGGATGGCCGAGGTCGGCATACCGCTGACCCGGATCGGCCCGCCGGTGCGAGCGGGAGCCCGCGGGGGAGGGCCGGCGCCCGGTGCGCCCGAGCTCGCGGACGCGACGATCGCCGAGCAGTTCGACCGGATCCCGGCGGTCGCCGAGGGGTGTGACGCGGTGGTCTCGACCGGTTTGGTGTCCGCCGCGGTCGGTGTGCGGTCGGTGGCCGAAAAGCTGGGTATTCCCTACTTCTACACCTTCTACTGCCCCAACTATCTGCCGACGACGGACCGGGACCTGCGTAATCAGGGCGCCTACGACCTGTTCGGCGGTCCGCTCAACAGCCGTCGGGCGTCGGTCGGGTTGGCGCCGGTGGAGAAGATCTTCGATTACGGGTTCACCGAGGAACCGTGGCTCGCCGCGGACGCGGTGCTGGCTCCGGCGCCGCCCGATGCCGCCACCGTGCAGACCGGCGCGTGGATCTCGCCCGACGAGCGGCCGTTG
Source organism: Amycolatopsis sp. WAC 01416 (assembly GCF_003947485.1). Taxonomy (NCBI): domain Bacteria; kingdom Bacillati; phylum Actinomycetota; class Actinomycetes; order Pseudonocardiales; family Pseudonocardiaceae; genus Amycolatopsis; species Amycolatopsis sp. WAC 01416. The sequence goes on from NZ_QHHX01000008.1 coordinate 148,432, forward strand.
CCGGCGGAGCTGGAAGCGTTCCTGAACGCCGGCCCGCCCCCGGTCTACGTGAGCTTCGGTAGCGGGCCCGCGCCCACCGATGTGGCCACGGTGGCCGTCGAGGCGGTCCGGGCGCAGGGGTACCGGGTGGTGCTCGCCAGGGGTTGGGCCGGACTGGCTCTTCCCGACGATCGGGGGGATTGCCTGGCGGTGGGCGAGGTGAACCATCAGGCGCTGTTCGGCCGCGTGGCCGCCGTCGTGCACCATGGCGGCGCGGGTACGACGACCGTGGCGACCCGGGCCGGTGTCCCGCAGGTCGTGGTGCCCCAGAAGGCCGATCAGCCGTACTTCGCGGGCCGGGTGGCCGACCTGGGCGTCGGGGTGGCACACGACGGTCCGGCCCCGACCTTCGATTCCTTGTCGGCCGCGCTCGCGACGGCCTTGAGCCAGGAGACGCGGGCGCGGGCTTCGGCGGTGGCAGGCACGATCCGCGTCGACGGGACGTCGGTGGCCGCGGACCTGTTGTTCGAGGCGGTCAGCCGGAACAAGCCGACCGTTTCCGCGTAACCCGCACCGAGCAGGTCCGCGAACCAGAACCTATGAATCGGGGGAATACCTCATGCGCGTGTTGTTGTCGACGTCCGGAAGCCGCGGAGATGTCGAACCGCTGGTGGCGCTGGCGGTGCGGTTGCGCGCACTCGGCGCCGAGGTGCGGATGTGCGCGCCGCCGGACTCCGCGGAGCGGCTGGCCGAGGTCGACGTGCCGCTGGTACCGGTCGGTCAGTCGGCGCGAGCGATGCTGCACGGGAAGAAGCGGCCGACACCCGCGGACGGGCCCCGGCTCTCGGCCGAGGCGATCGCCCTGCAGTTCGACAAGGTTCCGGCGGCCGCCGAGGGGTGCGACGCGGTGGTCGCGTCCGGCGTGCTTGCCGCCGCGGTCGGGGTGCGGTCGGTGGCCGAGAAACTGGGGATCCCTTATTTCTACGCGTTTTACTGCCCGATCTACCTGCCGTCGCCGTATTACCCGCCGCCGCCACCGCTCGGTGAACCGCCCGCACAGGACGTGACCGACAACCGCGTGCTCTGGGAGAGGAACGACCAGAGCGCATACCGGCGGTTCGGCGACGCGCTCAACAGCCGCCGGGCTTCGATCGGGCTGGCGCCGGTGGAGAAGATCTTCGATTACGGGTTCACCGATCACCCGTGGCTCGCCGCGGACGCGGTGCTGGCCCCGTTGCGGCCGACGGATCTCGCGGCCGTCCAGACCGGTGCGTGGATCTTGCCCGATACGAGGCCGCTGTCGGCGGAGCTGGAGGCGTTTCTGCGCGCCGGGCCGCCGCCTGTCTACGTGGGTTTCGGCAGTGGGCCGGCGCCCGCCGACGCCGCCAGGCTGGCGGTCGAGGTGGTTCGTGCGCAGGGGCATCGGGTGGTCTTGTCCCGAGGGTGGGCGGACCTGGCTCTTCCCGATGACCAGGAGGATTGCCGGGCGGTGGGCGAGGTGAACCATCAGGTGCTGTTCGGCCGGGTGGCCGCCGTCGTCCACGCGGGCAGCGCGGGCACGACGACCGCGGCCACCCGGGCGGGCGTCCCGCAGGTCGTGGTGCCCCAGATGACCGATCAGCCGTATTACGCGGGCCGGGTGGCCGAGCTGGGCGTCGGGGTGGCACACGACGGTCCGGCCCCGACCTTCGATTCCTTGTCGGCCGCGCTCGCGACGGCCCTGAGCCCGGAGACCCGGGCGCGGGCTTCGGCCGTGGCAGGCACCGTCCGTACCGACGGGGCCGGCGTGGCCGCGAACCTGTTGTTCGAGGCGGTCAGCCGGAACAAGCCGGCTGTTTCCGCTTGACACCGAGTCGTCAAAAACCGAGGGCGGTCGCCGATGGATGCCGAAACCGTACGCAGTGCGCTGAAGATGGAGGACGAGAGGAGTGTGGCCTGGCTCTCGGACCTCGAGAAGCTCGGCTCGCCTCCCGAGCCGGTACGACTCCCGCGGGGCGACGAGGCACGAGAGCTCTTGCGGCGGCTGGGGGTGCCGGAGCTCGACGTCGAGGAGATCGTGGCGGCCGCTCCAGAGCCCGATCGTGACCCGGCCCTGTGGTGGCTGCTCGAACGCAGCCACCACGCGATCATCCGGAACATGGGCGACTGCCGGGTGAAGCGGCGGGGTGCGCCGAACCTGCCGTCCGGGACAGGCGCCGCCGGGCGTTACTTCCATGTATATGTCTTCCTCGCGACCGTTCCGTCGGTGCGCGGCTTCCACGAGAGCCGGGGAATCCCCGAGAAAGTCACCTGGGAGTCCTTGGCGCAACTGGGGGATTCGGTCGCCACTTATCGCCGCAAGCACGGCGAGGGCGGCATGGACACGCAATGGTGGACCGCCTACTTCCTGAGCGGCATCGTCTACCAGCTCGGCCGTCTCCAGTTCAGCCTCGCCGTCGGCCGTGACGGCACTCCCGAGCTCGGTCTGCACATCCCCGAAGCGGGCGGACCGCTGAAAGGCACCATCTTCTACGACTCGCTGTGCCTTGCCCGCCCGTTCTTCGACCGGCATTTCCCCGAGCACGGCGCGGACGTGCTGACCGGCACATCGTGGTTGCTCGATCCGCAGCTGGAGGAATACCTCTCCGAGGAGTCCCACATCATCCGGTTCAGGCGGGCGTGGACGCGTATCGAGGGCGACCCCGAGCCTGGGGACGACGCGATCCTGGAGTTCGTGTTCCACTACAACGGCGAGCCGCTGGACGAACTTCCCCAGCGCACCTCCCTGGAAAGGGCGGTGGTCGCCCATTTGAGGGCCGGGCGGCACTGGTACGAGTACGCCGGTCATCTTCCGCTTCCGTAAAAGCGTCCTATACGGCCGTTTCACGGTCGAGAGAGGTGAAGACGTGGTGTCTTCCGTCCAGGGTTCCCCGTTGCCGGGTGGCGAGTCCGTCGCCAAACCGAACCCCATGTTCCACGACGCCGGCGCGACCCGGTTACTGGCGATTTCCCCTCATTTGGACGACGCGGTCCTGTCTTTCGGAGCCTGCCTCACCCAAGCGGCGCAAGACGGCGCGAAGGTGACCGTCTACACGGTGTTCGCCGGTACCGCGGCCCCTCCCTATTCTCCCGCGGCGGAACGGATGCACGCGATCTGGGGTCTTTCACCGGATGACGACGCGCCGCTCTATCGCCGAGAGGAGGACATCGCCGCGCTCGGCCATCTGAAGGTGGGCTACCGGCACGGCCGGTTCCTCGACACGATCTATCGCAAGCTGCCCGATGGCGGCTGGCTGGCGGATCACGTGGAAGGCGGGCAAAAGCTGGCGATCAACGAGAAGGCGCCGGAGCGGGATCACGATCTCGTCGCCGAGATCAAGGACGACATCAAGTCGCTCATCGAGGAAGTCGATCCCACGCTGCTCGTCACGTGCGCGGCCATCGGTGGCCATCCCGATCACGAGACCGCGCGAGACGCCGCATTGCTCGCCGCGCACGAGATGAACGTTCCCGTCCGGCTTTGGGAAGACCTCCCCTACGCGGTGTTCCGGCCAGGCGCGGTCGAATTGCCGCAGGGCTTCCAGCTCGGTTCGCCCGATTTCACCGCGGTCGAACCGGAGGCACGGGTACGGAAGTTCGAGTCCGTGGAGTACTACCCGTCCCAGCTGTCGATGCTCAACGGGCGGGACAAGAATCTGTTCGAGCGACTCGAAACGCATGCTCGGAAGACTTCGCCCCCTGGCGGATACGGCGAAACGACCTGGCCGGTCGTGACCGTCGGCTAATCCACCGCCTCTCCCGCCATCGGGTGAGACCGAAGTCCCTGATCCGCCACCCTGCGATGCCGTATCACGCCGGAGGTATCGGAATGTCCGCAACACTGACCTATCTGCCGTCGCGGTCCCCGGACCCCGGACCCGGTGGCGGAGCGAACCGTTGGGCGGTCTGGCGGTCGCCGTCCGATCAGCCGCGTTGGGCCCGGCCGGTGTTGCTGGGCATGGCTTTCGTGGCGATGGTGCTCTATGCCGCGAGCCTGCCGTTCGTCGACTACGCGCCGCTGTACGCGGACGCCGTCAAGAGCATGTCGGGGAGCTGGAAGGCGTTCTTCTTCGGCGCCGTCGACGCGGAGGCCACGTACACCCTCGACAAGCTGGCGGGGTCTTTCGTACCGCAGGCCATCTCGGCCAAGATCTTCGGCTATCACGCCTGGTCGCTGGCGCTGCCGCAGGTGATCGAGGGCGTGATCTCGGTGCTGGTGATGTACCGGGTCGTGCGGCGGTGGGCAGGTGCGGTCCCCGGCCTGCTCGCGGCGGGTATCTTCGCGTTCACCCCGGTCGTCGCGTCGATGTTCGGGCACAGCATGCAGGACGGCCTGCTGACCATGTGCCTGGTCCTCGCGGTGGACGCGTATCAGCGGGCCGTCCTCGAGGCGCGGCTTCGATCCCTGGTCTGGGCAGGAGTCTGGATCGGGCTGGGCTTCCAGGCGAAGATGATGCAGGCGTGGATGATCCTGCCCGCGCTGGCGATCGGCTACCTGCTGACCGCGCCGATCGGACGGCGCCTCCGGCTGAAGCATCTGGGGATCGCCGGAGTGGTGATGCTGGCGGTGTCGCTCTCGTGGGTCGCGCTTTACACCTTCACCCCGGCCGGTTCCCGGCCGTACGTCAGTGGCAGCACGAACAACAGCGCCGTCGCCATGGTGTTCGGATACAACGGCCTCGGGCGCGTGGGCATCGACCTGCCGGGCGCCGCGGACGCCAACGGCAGGAACGGGCCGAAGGTCGGGCCGAAGGCCAAGGAGGGCCCCGGGTCGAGCGGTCGCCCGAAGGTCGGCCCGAAGGCGCACGGCCTGCCGCCGATCGGTGCGGGGCAACTGGGCGGGCCCCCGGGCGGGGACCTGTCCAAGGTGGAGAGCAGGCCGGATCCGATGGGCTGGACCAAGCTGTTCGACGGTCACCTCGGCGTCGCGATCGCCTGGCTGTTCCCGCTCACCGTGCTGTCACTGATCTGCGGGCTCCGGTGGTGGCGCCGGGCCGAACGCACCGACCCGGTGCGCGGCGGGCTGGTGATGTGGGGCGTGTGGCTGGCGACCTTCGGTTTGGTCTTCAGTGCGAGCGCCGTCGCGCACACCGCGTACGTGGCCTCACTCGCGCCGGCGATCGCCGCCCTTTCCGCCATTGGCATCGTGATGTTCTGGCGGGCATACCAGCGTGGCGGAAAGCAGGCCTGGCTACTGCCGATCGCGATCGCGGCCGAACTGGCCTGGGGTGCCTGGCTGTGGTCCCACTATCCGAACTTCCTGCCGTGGGCGAAATGGGGAACGCTCGTGCTCGGCACGGTCGCTCTCGCCCTGCTGATTCTGGCGCGGGTGCGCGAAAACGCCCCCGCGGCCCTGGTCAAGGCCGGGCTCGTCGTCGGCGTCACGGCCATGCTGGCCGCACCCGTCACGTATGCCGCCTCGGTCATCCATCCGAACTACGCCGGCAGCTCCTTCGACGCCAACGCCGGACCGGCGTCAGGTTCCGCGTGAGGTGAGCGATCCGAGAGGGAGGATCCGGGTGCGCAGGTGCCGGATCCTCCCTTCTCGGCGCGTGCGGCGACACCTTCTCACCACAGAGCGGATCCGGTGAACCAAGTCGCCGGACCGTCACGACCATCCGGGGGTACCTGATGACCGAGGCCGTCACCCAGCTCGCGGCCGCCGGCCGTCCGATCGAGGTGCGGGAGACTTCCAGGCGGCACACCTATGACCGCCAGATCCGCTTCGCGGACATCGACGCACACGGCCACGTCAACAACGCCCGTTTCGTCGAGTACCTGGAAGACGCGAGGATCGCCCTCTACCTCGATTACGCCGGTGCCCTGCAGGAAGACCGCGGCGGGTTGCCATCGGTGGGGATGGTGGTCGTCCGGCACGAGGTCGACTACCGCAGGCCGCTCGAATTCGGGCGGCGTTCGGTGCGGATCGAGTCGTGGGTGACCAAGGTCAGCTGGGCCAGTTGCGAACTGGCCGCGGAGATCCGCTCGGACGAAGGGGTGCACATCGAGGCCCGTTCGACGATCGCGGCAGTCGACCAGGACACCGCCAAGCCGCGGCGCTTCACCGTTTCCGAGCGTGCCTTCCTCGAGCGCTACCTGCACTGAGGAGCTATTGAGAAGTAAGGCAACCTGGCGCGGCGGGTCGGGTGGGTCGTGAGTGGTAAGTGTCGTTCTGGCGAGCCTCGGCCCGGGCTGAGGCGGCCCGGTGTGTCGTGAAGGGCCCCTTTGAGACCTTCAACGTCTCAAAGGGGCCCTTCACGACATCCCCACGACCGCGAAAGCTCACGTGAGTGCCTCTGGCCGGAGTCCTTCACGGACCGGCCTGGCCGCAGCCGGAACGTTTATTTCGCGATCAGGATGCGCCAATGCGGCATTGGGGACGATCAGTGGCCCAATGCCGCATTGGGCGCGCGACACGATTCCACTCAGGGGAGCCGCGGCTTGATGAGCGCCGCGAGCCGCACAACGCCCTCTTTGATCAATTCGGGCGTGAGCAGGCTGATCGACAGCCGGAGCTGATGGAATCCGCCCTTTCCGCCGTAGAAATGATGCATCGGGGTGAACAGCACGCCGTGGTCACGGGCGGCGATTTCCAGCAATTCGTCATCGACGACGAACGGCACTGTGACGGTGACGAAGAACCCGCCCGTCGGGCTATTCCAGCTGACGTCGGCGCACGAGCCGAGTTCGCGGTCGAGTGCGCTCAGGGTGAGCTGGAGATTGCGCTGGTAGATGGCGATTTCCCGCGCGTTCGCCTTGGTGAGGCTGAAATCGTTGAGCAGGAGTTTGCCGGCGATCACGGCCTGCGCGATGGGCGAGGTGTTCACCGTGAGCATGCCCTTGAGCTTCGAAAGCTGGTCGGCGTACAGGCCGCCGTCGGCCATCCGCTGGTCCGCCACCGCGAAGCCGACCCGGGCGCCGGGCATGCCGGTCTTGGCGAAGGAGCCGAGGTAGACCACGGATCCCGACCGGTCGAGGGATTTCAGCGAGGGCAGCCGCTCGGCGCCGAACAACCCGTACGCGTTGTCCTCCAGGAGCAGGATCCCGTGCGATTCGGCGACGTCGAGGAGCCGGTGGCGCGAAGGGAGATCCATGCTGGTGCCGGTGGGGTTGGCGAAGTTGGGGGTCACGTAACAGGCCCGGGCCCGCTTGCCCTGTTCGTCGGCACGTTTGAGCTGGAGGACGAGGTCCTCCGGATCGATGCCGTTCTCGGTCGACCGCACCGGCCACACGGGCGTGTCGGTGAGCAGCGCCGCGCCGGTCAGGCCGACGTAGGTGGGGGCCGGGGCGAGCAGCACGTCCCGTCCGCCCGCCCGCAGCGTGCGGAGAACCAGGAACATGGCTTCCTGTGCGCCGACCGTGACGACGACGGATTCGGGGGCGGCGTCGATGTTCTCGTCCTCGGCGAGATTCCGGGCGATGAGATCGGCGATGACGCCCTTGGTGGTGCCGTATTGGAAGAGCGTGCGGGTGACCACGGACTCCGCCATTTTCCGGTCGCGCCGGAGATGATCACAATAGGCGTCGAGGTACTCGTGAATGAGCCGCAGGTCGAAGAACTCTTCGTACGGCCTGCCTGCCGCCATGGAAATGGCCACAGGGTATTCGTCGATCAGTTCGTTCAGCAGATTCATCGACGAGATGGCCGGATCGGTGAGCGATCCGTGCAGCGTTTCCACGTTCAAGTGAGTGGACAGACCGTTTGAATCCATGAATACTAGGATTTCCATACGCCGTTGAGGTGTCAAGAAAAGTCCGTGGACGCCGGGAATGTTCCCGGGAACGTTCAGGCTGTCCATCGCCGAATCCTCGCCGACACTCGATCTCCGAAGGTACGGTCGGATCCGCGACAAGGCATTTTTCCGGAGGAGCATCATGCTGATGACAACCGAGAACGGGATCCGGTTGTCCTACAACGACTGTGGTGACGGCCCGCCCGTTCTTCTGCTGACCGGCACCGGGGCGCCGAGTTCGGTGTGGGACCTGCATCAGGTACCCGCGTTACGTGCCGCCGGTTTCCGCGTGATCACGATGGACAATCGTGGGATCAAGCCGAGCGACGACGGCACGGACGGCTTCACCATCGAAGATCTCGTCTCGGATGTGGCCGCCCTCATCGACTTTCTCGACGCGGTGCCGTGCCGCGTGATCGGGACTTCGATGGGTTCGTACATCGCGCAAGAGGTCGCGCTCGCCCATCCGGAACTGCTGCATTCGGTCGTGCTGATGGCGGCCTGTGGCAAGAGCAGCCTCGTCCAGCGGGAGCTCGCCGAGGGTGAGGCGAAACTGATCGAACAGGGCATCGAGTTGCCGCCGGGATTCCTCGCCGCCGTCCGCGCGATGCACAACCTGGGGCCCGCGACGCTCGCCGACGACGATCTCGCCGGAGACTGGCTCGACCTGTTCGCGGCGTCGGGGTCGTGGGGTGGTCCGGGTGTCCGGGCGCAGTTGTTGCTGAGCGCGTTGCCGGATCGCCTCGACGCCTATCGCGCGATCAAGGTGCCCTGCCACGTCGTCTCCTTCGAGCACGACCTCGTGGCGCCACCGGCCGCCGGGCTCGAACTGGCCTCGGCGATCCCCGGCTCGACCTACCGCACGATTCCCGAGTGCGGGCATTTCGGCTACCTCGAGAACCCGGAAGCGGTGAACCGCGAGCTGATCCGGTTCCTCCGCACCGAATCGCGCGAGACACTGGGAGAGACCGCATGACCGTCCTTTCGGCGGCCACGACACCGGCCCTGTTCGAGGCGACCGCAGCCGTGCTGCCGGATCGTCCGGCGGTGGCCATGGACACCACCACGCTCACCTACGCGGAGTTGAACGGTGAGGCCAACCGGCTCGCCCGACGGCTCGTGGCGCACGGCATCGGCCCGGAGCGGCTCGTCGCGCTGGCGATGCCGAGGTCGATCGAGTTCGTCATCGCGGTTTTGGCCGTGCACAAGGCAGGCGCCGCGTATGTGCCGGTCGACCCGGACTATCCGGAAGAGCGCAAGCGGCAGATGCTGGACGACACGTCGGCGCACTGCCTGCTGTCCCTGCCGGGTCAGGACGTGACCGGTGCCCCCGTCGTGCTGAGCGTGGAACGGGAGCCGGGCCGCGCCGAGCCGAACCTGGCCGACGAGGACCGGAACGGCCCGTTGCGCCCGGATCACCCCGCGTACGTCATCTACACCTCGGGCTCGACGGGACGGCCGAAGGGCGTGCTGGTCACGCATCGCGGCATCCCGAACCTCGCCGACGACTACGTGCGCCGTCAAGAACTGGGGCCGGAGAGCAGGTTGCTGGCCTTCGCGTCCCCCAGTTTCGACGCCGCGGTCGCCGAGTTCTGGCCGATCTGGCAGGCCGGTGGCTGTCTCGTGCTGGCTTCCGCACCGGATCTGGTGCCCGGCGAGCCGCTCGGCAGGCTGGTGCGGGATCAGCGCATCACCCATGTGACGCTGCCGCCGTCCGCGCTGGCGCCGCTGGAGGAGGCGGGTGGCCTGCCCGCCGGGCTGACCCTCCTGGTCGCCGGCGAGGCTTGCCCCGCCCCGGTCGCGAAACGCTGGGCCGTGGACCGCGTGATGATCAACGCGTACGGCCCGACGGAGACCACCGTCGCGGTGACCGCGAGCGAACCCCTGACCGGTGAGGAGACGCCGCCGATCGGCAGGCCGATCACCGGTGTCCGTACCTACGTCCTGGACGACAGGCTGAAGCCCGTCGAGGACGGGGACGTCGGCGAGCTGTACACGGTCGGCCCCGGTCTCGCCCGCGGTTACCTCCGACGAGCGGCCGCGACCGCGGAGCGCTTCCTGCCGGATCCTTTCGGCGGCCCGGGTGGGCGCATGTACCGCACCGGAGACCGGGTGCGGGCGCGTTCGGACGGCCAGTACGTCTTCGTCGGCCGGGTCGACGACCAGCTGAAGGTGCGCGGCCACCGGATCGAGCCGGGCGAGGTCGAAGCCGCCCTGCTGGCGGTGGACGGCGTGGCCCAGGCGGTGGTGACCGAACACGAGAACAGGCTCGTCGCCTATGTCGTCGGCACCGGCGGCACGCGCGTGCCCGCCGATCGGCTCTTGCCGCCGCTTCGCGAGCAACTGCCCGGATATCTGGTGCCCGACGTGGTCGTCGGTCTGCCGAGCCTGCCGGTCTCGCCGAACGGCAAGATCGACCGGGTCGCCCTGCCCACTCCCGAAGAGGAGCACGCGGGACGCGCGGCGGGCCGGGAACCCCTGACGCCAACGGAAATCATCCTGGCCGAACTGTTCGCCGAAGTGCTCGGCGTCAGCAGTGTCGGGGTGGAAGACAGCTTCTTCGAAATCGGCGGTCATTCGCTGCTCGCGACCCGGCTCGTGAGCCGGATCCGGGAACGTCTGAAGATCCGGCTGAGGGTGCAGGCGTTCTTCGACGCGCCGACCGTGGCACGGCTCGCCAAGGTGCTCGACGGCGCCCACCCCTGACCTGGAGACCATTCATGCAGACGACGGCAGCCGTCGACCTCGGCGATCCCGACCTGTACACGACTTTGGACCGGCACGACCGATGGCGTGCGTACGCGGCGGAAGACGCGATGGTGTGGAGTGAGCCGGGCAGCTCACCCAGTGGCTTCTGGTCGGTGTTCTCGCATCAGGCGTGCGCCGCGGTGCTCGGCCCTTCCGCCCCGTTCACCTCCGAATACGGGATGATGATCGGCTTCGACCGCGACCATCCCGACAACTCGGGTGGCCAGATGATGGTGGTGTCCGAACAGGATCAGCACCGGAAACTGCGCAAACTGGTCGGGCCGCTGCTTTCGAGGGCGTCCGCACGGAAGCTCTCGGAGCGGGTGCGCGCCGAAGTGCGCGGCGTACTCGACCAAGCGCTCGAGGGCGAGGTGTGTGACGTCGCCGCCGCGATCGGCCCGCGGATCCCCGCCGCCGTCGTCTGCGAAATCCTCGGTGTGCCCGCCGAGGACCAGGGCATGCTCATCGACCTGACCAATCACGCGTTCGGCGGCGAGGACGAGCTGTTCGACGGGATGACGCCGAGGCAGGCGCACACCGAGATCCTCGTCTACTTCGACGAGCTGATCACCGCGCGCCGCGCGAGTCCCGGCGAAGACCTCGTCAGCACCCTCCTTTCCGACGACGAACTTTCGATCGACGACGTGTTGCTCAACTGCGACAACGTGTTGATCGGCGGAAACGAGACCACGCGCCATGCGATCACCGGCGCGGTGCACGCTTTCGCCACGGTGCCCGGGCTACTGGACCAGGTGCGTGACGGGAGCGCGGACGTCGACACCGTCGTGGACGAAGTGCTGCGCTGGACCTCGCCCGCGATGCACGTGCTGCGGGTGACGACCGGCGAGGTCACGATCAACGGCCACGACCTGGAGGCGGGCACGCCGGTGGTCGCGTGGTTGCCCGCCGCGAACCGGGATCCCGCCGTGTTCGACGATCCCGACACGTTCCGGCCGGGGCGGAAACCCAACCGGCACATCGCCTTCGGGCACGGCATGCACCACTGTCTCGGCTCCGCGCTCGCGCGGATCGAGCTGGCGGTCGTGCTGCGGGAAGTGGCCGAGCGGGTTTCGCGGGTGGAGCCGGTGAAGGAGCCGGCCTGGCTGCGCGCGGTCGTCGTGCAGGGGTACCGGGAACTCCCGGTGCGGTTCACCGGCCGCTGACCCCGTCCGTCCGATGTGGACGGAAGTGTCAAGCGGACAACGTTGATGCGGAAATGGCTTCACGCCATCCTGTGCTCGAGGATCACATCTATTCCACGGAGGAATGTCTTGTCTGCTCAGGAAAGCACACAGAATTTCGAGATCGACCAGGTGGAAATGTACGTGGCCGACCTCGAGGCGGCCGCGACCGGCTGGAGGGACCGGTACGACTTCTCCGTCGTCACCACCGACCGGTCGGAGGACCACCGTAGCGTGACGTTGCGGCACGCCGCGATCACGCTCGTCCTCACCGAGCCGCTGTCGGATCGTCACCCGGGGGCCACGTACCTGCAGACCCACGGCGAAGGGGTGGCCGACATCGCGCTGCGCACTCCCGACGTGGCCGCCGCCTTCGCGGCCGCGGTGAAGGGCGGCGCCGAACCCATTCGCGAGCCGGAGAAGCGCGGCGACTCGGTCGTCACCGCCACCGTCAGCGGTTTCGGCGACGTCGTGCACACTCTGATCCAGAGCGACGCCACCGAGGAAGCCGTCCGCGGCGAGGGTGGCGTGGAGCTGGGGGAGATCGACCACTTCGCGGTCTGCCTGGACGCGGGCGATCTCGGCCCCACGGTGGCGTTCTACGAGCGTGCCCTCGGGTTCAAGCAGATCTTCGAAGAGCACATCGTGGTCGGTGCCCAGGCGATGAACTCCACCGTCGTGCAGAGCCTGTCGGGGGCGGTCACCCTCACGCTGATCGAGCCCGACAAGACCGCCGACCCCGGCCAGATCGACGACTTCATCAAGGAGCACCACGGTTCGGGCGTCCAGCACATCGCCTTCACCAGCCCGGACGCGGTCACCGCGGTCAAGGAGCTTTCCGCGCGCGGCGTCGAGTTCCTGAAGACGCCGGACACCTACTACGACATGCTCGGCGAGCGGATCGAACTGGAGACGCACTCGCTGGACGACCTGCGCGAGACGAAGCTGCTCGCCGACGAGGACCACGGCGGCCAGCTGTTCCAGATCTTCACCGCTTCCACGCATCCGCGTAAGACGATCTTCTTCGAGATCATCGAGCGCCAGGGCGCCGGCACCTTCGGCAGCTCCAACATCAAGGCCCTGTACGAAGCCGTCGAGCTGGAACGCACCGGGCAGAGCAAGCTCGGCCCCGCCCGGCGATGACCCACCTCTGCCTGGACGACCTCGAGCGTGCCGCGAAGGCGGTTCTCCCCGGCGAGATCTGGGATTTTCTCGCCGGGGGCAGCGGCGCCGAGGTATCGCTGGCGGCCAATCGCACCGCGTTCGAGCGGATCTTCGTGATCCCCCGGATGCTGCGCGAGCTGACCGGCGGCACCACCGAGTCCGAGGTACTCGGCAGGCGCGCCGCGCTTCCCGTGGCGGTCGCGCCGGTCGCGTACCAGCGGTTGTTCCATCCCGAAGGTGAGCTCGCGGCGGCACGTGCGGCGCGGGACGCCGGTGTGCCGTACACCATCTGCACTTTGAGCAGTGTCCCGCTGGAGGAGATCGCGGCCGTCGGCGGGCGGCCGTGGTTCCAGCTGTACTGGCTGCGTGACGAGAAACGATCACTGGAGCTCGTACGCCGCGCGGAGGACGCCGGCTGCGAGTCGATCGTGTTCACCGTCGACGTGCCGTGGATGGGGCGGCGGCTGCGGGACATGCGGAACGGCTTCGCGCTGCCGGAAACGGTGACGGCGGCCAACTTCGACGCCGGGGCGGCCGCGCACCGGCGTACCGAAGGGCTTTCGGCCGTCGCCGACCACACCGCACGCGAATTCGCCCCGGCCACTTGGAAATCCGTCGAGGCGGTGCGCAGGCATACCGACCTTCCGTTGGTGCTCAAGGGGATCCTCGCGGTCGAGGACGCCACGCGCGCCGTCGACGCGGGTGCCGCCGGAATCGTGGTGTCCAACCACGGAGGCAGGCAGTTGGACGGCGCCGTACCGGGAATCGAGATGCTGGAGGAGATCGCGGACGCGGTCGCCGGCGGCTGCGAAGTGTTGCTGGACGGCGGAATCCGGACCGGTGGCGACATCCTCAAGGCGGCGGCGCTGGGCGCATCGGGCGTGCTGGTCGGACGGCCCTTCATATGGGGGCTGGCCGCGGACGGCCAGGACGGCGCGCGGCAGGTGCTCGACCTGCTCGCCGTCGAACTCCGGAACGCGTTGGGCCTGGCGGGCTGCGACTCGGTGAGCGCGGCCCGGCGGTTGCGCACGAAGGTCGCTGGAAGCGGCTGAAGATCCGGCCGGCTTTCCCGTCGGCGAAGGCCACGTCGCCGGTGTTCGTGTCGACCCTCCGCAGTGCGTCTCCGCGGTGAATCTTTCCTGAAGGAGGAAGGTGCTTCTCTCGCTTCCCGCGCCGATCGCGCCGATCGCCGCGCACAGTCTCCTGATCTTCTTGCTCCAGGTCGGCCTACTTCTCCTGCTGGCCCTCGTTTTCGGGCGGCTGGCCGCCCGGTTCGGGATGCCGGCTGTCGTCGGCGAGCTGTTCGTCGGGGTGATCCTCGGTCCCTCGCTGCTGGCGTGGGCCGCACCGGGACTGCACGGCCGGCTGTTCCCTGCCGTCGCCGAGCAGTACCACCTTCTCGACGCCGTCGGCCAGATCGGTGTCCTGCTGCTGGTCGGTCTCACCGGCATGCAGATGGATATGGGCATGGTCCGGCGGCGCTTCGGTGCCGCCGCCGGAGTCGGCTTCGGCGGCTTGATCATTCCTCTCGGCCTGGGCATCGGCGCGGGATTCGTCCTGCCGAAGGCACTGATTCCCGAGGGGACCGACCTCACCGTCTTCGCGCTGTTCCTCGGCGTGGCGCTGTGCGTCAGCGCCATCCCCGTCATCGCCAAGACCCTCATCGACATGAACCTGTTGCACCGCAACGTCGGACAGCTCACGCTCGCGGCGGGAATGATCGACGACGTGGTCGGCTGGCTGATGCTGTCCGTCGTCAGCGCGATGGCGATCCAGGCCGTGACCGCGGGCACCGTGCTGCTCTCCCTCGCCTACCTGGTCGCCATCGTCGTGTTCGCACTCACCCTCGGCAGGCCGTTGGTGCGGGGTGTACTGCACCTCGCCGGCAGGTCCGACGGTGCCTGGACCACGGTCGGCGCCGTCGTCGCACTGCTTCTCCTCGCCTCGGCCGGAACGCACGCCCTCGGCCTGGAGGCCCTTTTCGGGGCTTTCGTCTGCGGGATCCTGATCGGTACGGCCGGCAAGGTGGACCCGGCCCGGCTCGCTCCCCTGCGTACCGTCGTCCTGTCGGTGTTCGCGCCGCTCTTCTTCGCCACGGCCGGTTTGCGGATGGACCTCACCGCGCTGATCCGCCCGGACGTCCTGCTCACCGGGCTCGTGGTGCTCGCACTGGCCATCATCGGCAAGTTCGCCGGCGTGTACGCCGGTGCGCGGCTCAGCCGTCTGAACAAATGGGAAGGGCTGGCGCTCGGCGCCGGATTGAACGCGCGCGGAGTCATCGGGATCATGGTGGCCACGGTCGGCCTGCGGCTGGGCATTCTCGGCGTGGAGATCTACACGATCGTCATCCTCATCGCCATCGTCACACCGCTGATGGCACCGCCGATCCTGCGGTTCGCCATGAAAAGACTGGAGCACACCGCCGAGGAGCAAGTCCGTGAGACCGAACAACGGGCCTGGAGCACGCAACCGGCGAGAAGCCCGCAGGAGCAGATTCTTTGATGACGCCGATCCCCGGTCATCCATTCGGCCTTGGACGCGTTGACCGCCGAGATCACGGAAGCCTAATTTCGGAAATGTCCACTGAGATTCGCGAAAGGTGAGACCAATGCCCGCTGCGCGGTTCAAGCAACTGCTTCGTAGCAAGCTCAGAACATGGGGGTGGATGTACCGATGACTGCCATCATCGAACCGGCCGAGGACCTCTCCGTCCTCACCGGACTCACCGAGATCACCCGGTTCGCCGGTGTGGGAACGGCGGTTTCCGCGTCGTCCTACTCGCAATCCGAACTTCTCGAAATCCTCGGCATCGAGGATCCGAAGATCCGCTCGATCTTCCTCAACAGCGCCATCGACCGGCGTTTCCTCACCCTGCCGCAGGAGGGTCCCGGCGGCGCCCGCGCGGCGGAACCGCAGGGTGACCTTCTCGACAAGCACAAGAAGATCGCCGTCGACATGGGATGCCGGGCGCTGGAAGCCTGCCTGAAATCGGCCGGAGCAACACTTTCGGACCTGCGTCACCTGTGCTGTGTCACCTCGACCGGTTTCCTGACCCCCGGGCTGAGCGCGCTGATCATCCGAGAGCTGGGCATCGACCCGCATTGCGGCCGTTCGGACATCGTGGGCATGGGCTGCAACGCCGGACTGAACGCGCTCAACGTCGTTTCGGGCTGGTCCGCGGCCCATCCGGGCGAACTCGGCGTCGTCCTGTGCAGTGAGGCGTGTTCCGCCGCCTACGCCCTCGACGGCACCATGCGGACCGCCGTGGTCAACAGCCTTTTCGGCGACGGATCCGCGGCCCTCGCGCTCATTTCCGGCGACGGACGCGTGCCGGGTCCGCGCGTCCTGAAGTTCGCCAGCTACATCATCACCGACGCCGTCGACGCGATGCGCTACGACTGGGACCGTGACCAGGACCGGTTCAGTTTCTTCCTCGACCCGCAGATTCCCTACGTGGTCGGCGCGCACGCCGAAATCGTCATCGACCGGCTGCTGTCCGGGACGGGCCTGCGCCGCAGCGACATCGGCCACTGGCTGGTGCACTCGGGCGGGAAGAAGGTGATCGACGCCGTCGTCGTCAACCTCGGCCTGAGCCGGCACGACGTCCGCCACACCACCGGTGTGCTCCGTGACTACGGGAACCTTTCCAGCGGCTCCTTCCTCTTCTCCTTCGAGCGGCTCGCCGACGAAGACGTCGCCCGCCCGGGGGACTACGGCGTGCTCATGACCATGGGGCCCGGGTCCACAATCGAAATGGCGCTTATTCAATGGTGACGCGTAACGAAAGCAAGGGCGAACTGGTGCTGCGCTTCGACGGTTCCCGTCCGCTGTCCGCCGCGGCGGTCGAGGAGATCGGCGGCCTTTGCGACCGTGCCGAGGACCAGCGCGAGCCGGGACCGGTCGCCATCCACGTCACGGGCGCCCCGCCCGCCGACTGGGCGAAGGGGCTGGCGGTCGGTCTTGTCTCCAAATGGGAGCGGGCCGTGCGCCGGTTCGAGCGGCTCGGCAGGCTCACGGTCGCGGTGGCGTCGGGCGAATGTGCCGGAATGGCACTGGATCTGCTGCTCGCCGCCGACATCCGGATCGCCGACCCGGGGACCCGGTTGCGGCTCGCCTGGGCGGGTGGCGGTGCCTGGCCGGGGATGAGCGTCTACCGGCTCACCCAGCAGGCCGGTGCGGCCGCCATCCGGCGGGCCGTGCTGGTCGGCACCCCGATCGAGGCGGATCGCGCGCTCGCCCTCGACCTGATCGACGAGGTGTCCGACGACCCGGCGAAGACGCTGGCCGAACTGGCCAGGGTCACGGACGGACCCGAGACGGCGATCCGCCGTCAGCTGATCTTCGAAGCGGGCTCGACCACCTTCGAGGAGGCGCTCGGTTCCCACCTGGCGGCGGCCGACCGGGCCTTGCGGCGGGAAGCCAAGTCGTGACAACGGATTCGCCAGGGCGCGATCTCCGGGCCCTGGCGGGGGAGGCCCACCGGGTCGACGACGACGTCCGTGCCCTGCGCACGGCCTTCGTCGAGGCGCACGCCGAAGAGATCTACGACGAGCTCACCGGCGGCCGGACACGGTACCTGCGCATCGACGAACTCGTCCGGGCCGCGGCCCTCGCCTTTCCCGGTCTGGTGCCGTCGGAAGAGCAGATGGCGGCCGAGCGGTCGCGTCCGCAGGCGGAGAAGCTGGGGCGCGAGATCGACCAGGGCATCTTCCTGCGCGGGATCCTGCGCGCGCCGAAGGCCGGTCCGCATCTGCTCGACGCCATGCTGCGGCCCACCGCCAGGGCGCTGCGGCTGCTGCCCGAGTTCGTCGAGACCGGTGTCCTTCGGCTGGAGGCCGTCCGGCTGGAACGCCGTGACGGCGTCGCGTATCTGACCCTGTGCCGGGACGACTGCCTGAACGCCGAGGACGCCCAGCAGGTCGACGACATGGAGACCGCCGTCGATCTGGTGCTGCTCGATCCCTCCGTCCGGGTGGGACTGTTGCGGGGCGGGGTGATGAGTCATCCGCGGTACGTGGGACGCCGGGTGTTCTGCGCGGGGATCAACCTCAAGAAGCTCAGTTCCGGCGACATCCCGCTCGTGGATTTCCTTTTGCGGCGGGAAATGGGCTACCTCCAGAAGATCTTCCGCGGGTTGCTCACGGACGGCTCGTGGCGGTCCCGGTTGACCGACAAGCCCTGGATGGCGGCCGTGGATTCCTTCGCCATCGGCGGCGGGACGCAGCTCCTCCTGGTCTTCGACCACGTGCTGGCGGCGTCCGACGCGTACCTCAGCCTGCCCGCGGCGAAGGAGGGGATCATCCCCGGCGCGTCGAACTTCCGGCTTTCCCGCATCGCCGGGCCCCGGGTGGCCCGGCAAGTGATCCTCGGCGGACGGCGGCTCCAGGCCGGCGAACCCGACGCCGAGTCCATTGTCGACGAGGTCGTCCCGCCCGAGGAGATGGACGCGGCGATCGACCACGCGCTGGCACGGCTCGACGGGGAAGCCGTGGTGGCCAACCGGCGCATGCTGAACCTCGCCGAGGAACCGCCGGAGGAATTCCGCCGGTACCTGGCCGAATTCGCGCTGCAGCAGGCTTTGCGCATCTACGGCGCGGACGTGATCGGCAAGGTGGACGGTTTCGCGGTGGGCTCGCGATGAGTGAAAGCCAGGTTCGGTACGAAAAGAAGAACCACGTCGCGTACGTGACGATGGACCGGCCCGAAGTGCTGAACGCGATGGACCGGCGGATGCACACGGAACTCGCCGGGATCTGGGACGACGTCGAAGCCGACGACGAGATCAGGGCGGTGGTCCTGACCGGTGCGGGAGACCGCGCCTTCTCCGTCGGCCAGGACCTCAAGGAACGCGCGCGGCTGACCGAGGAAGGCGTCGAGGCCTCGACGTTCGGCAGTGGCGGTCAGCCGGGACATCCCCGGCTGACCGACCGGTTCACGCTGTCCAAACCGGTGGTCGCCAGGGTGCACGGCTACGCGCTGGGCGGCGGTTTCGAACTGGTGCTCGCCTGCGACATCGTCGTCGCCTCCGAGGACGCGGTCTTCGCGTTGCCGGAGGTCCGCCTCGGCCTGATCGCCGGTGCGGGCGGCGTGTTCCGGTTGCCGCGACAGCTTCCGCAGAAGGTGGCGATGGGCTATCTGCTGACCGGCCGCAGAATGGACGCGGCGACGGCGCTTCGCCACGGGCTGGTGAACGAAGTCGTACCGTTCGCCGAACTGGACCGGTGCGTCGCGGAATGGACGGACAGCCTCGTGCGCGCCGCTCCGCTTTCGGTCCGCGCGATCAAGGAGGCCGCGCTGCGCTCGCTCGACCTCCCGCTCGAAGAGGCGTTCAAGACCTCTTATCCGTGGGAAGAACGCCGACGGCGCAGCGCCGACGCGAGCGAAGGAGCCCGTGCCTTCGCCGAAAAACGGGAGCCGATCTGGACCGGTCGCTGAATCGGCGGGAATCGGGTTGGACCATTGTTTCGAGTGGCGGATGGTGGAAGATTCCGGGTAATGCCGGGTTCGCCTTTTCATTCACCCGAGACCGCCGACCGGGCCGGGAAATCCCGGCTTTCCCGCCCGCCCGGTGACGGCAGAAATCCTGGACATCTGTGATGACAACCATCGCCGCGGTCGAACTCGACAACCAGCGCATCGACCGCATGGTCCCCTTGGTCACCCCCGCCTTGCTGCACCACGAACTGCCGCTCAGCCCCACCGCGGCCGACACGGTGCGGCAAGGCAGGGAAAACGTCCTCCGTGTCCTCGACGGCACGGACGACCGGCTGCTCGTGATCGCCGGGCCCTGTTCCATCCACGATCCCGCCGCCGCCCTCGAATACGCCGACCGCCTCGCCGCCCTCGCCGGCCGCTTCGTCAACGACCTCCTCATCGTCATGCGCGTGTACTTCGAAAAACCCCGCACGGTCGGCGGCTGGAAAGGGCTCATCAACGACCCGCACCTCGACGGCACCGGCGACGTCAACCGCGGCCTGCGCATCGCGAGGGATCTGCTCCTCGAACTCGCCGAGGGCGGCCTGCCCGCCGCGTGCGAGTGGCTGGACACCACCATCCCGGCCTATCTCGCCGACACCGTTTCGTGGGGCGCGATCGGCGCCCGCACGGTGGAAAGCCAGAACCACCGGATGCTGGCCAGCGGCCTGTCCATGCCGGTCGGCTTCAAGAACCGCCGCGACGGCGATGTCACCGTCGCGGTCGACGCCATCCGTGCCGCCGAGGCGCGCCACGTCGTCCCCGGTGTCGACCCCAGCGGGCTGCCCGCCATCCTGCACACCGCCGGCAACCCGGACTGTCACGTCGTCCTGCGCGGCGGCAACAGCGAGCCGAACCACCACCCCGCGTCCGTCCGCGCGACGCTCACCGCCCTGCAGAACGCGGGCCTGCCCCGCCGTGTGGTGATCGACGCCAGCCACGACAACAGCCGCAAGGACCATCTCCGGCAGGCCGTCGTCGCCGACCAGATCGCCGAACAGATCAAGAACGGCCAGCGCGGCATCGTCGGGGTCATGCTCGAATCCAACCTCCAGGCCGGCCGCCAGGACCTCCACCCCGACCGGCCGCTCACCTACGGCCAGTCCATCACGGACGCCTGCATCGACCTCGCCGCCACCCAGGAGGTCTTCCAGACCCTCGCCACCGCGACCGCCGCCCGCCGGGCCGGTGCGAAGTGACTACCTGATCGCCTCGGCGCACCCCATCGCCGGGTTCGGCGCGGCGTCGCCGCGGGTGCGCCGGAGATGCGCCTCACCCCAGACCCGGACCTCCTCGACCACGGGCAGGACCGTGGCGCCGTAGGGCGTGAGGCGGTAGATGACCCGCGCCGGGACCGGCCCGGTGACCACGCGTTCGACGAGTCCGTCGGCCTCGAGTTCACGCAGCTGTTCGGCCAGCACCTTGGGCGTGATCGGGGCGCCCCGGCGGCGAAGACCGGCGAAATGGGACTCGCCGTTGGCGAGCCAGTACAGCAGGGTGAGCTTCCATTTCCCGCCGATCGCGGCGAACGCCGCGGCCATCGGGCAGCCGGGCAGCGGATTGGGACGCGAAAGGTTACCCACAGGTGCCTTCTTGTTCATGGCCGTCCTCCGCTCGGATAGTCGGACCATGACGGTGCCATACAAACGAATCCTGACAGTGGGCCTTTCGGCTCTCCTTCTGATCGCGACGGCGGTCTCTCCCGCGGCCTCGGTCGCTTCGGTTCCCGATGCGCAGCGAGCGTTCGACTGGGAAATCGGGACCTGGCGGTCCACGGTGCGGGTGCTCGCCGAACCGCTTTCCGGCTCCGCGGACCAGTGGCTCCAGTTCGACGGCACCAGCACCGTGCGCCCGCTCATGGACCGGCGGGCGAACGTCCTCGAGTTCGCGGTCTCGGGGCCGAACGGTCGCATCGACGCGCTCAACCTGCGGCTGTACGAACCTCAGGCGCAACGGTGGAGCCTGACCTTCGTCAACATGCGCGACGGCCTGCTCACCCCGGCGGTCCACGGCGGCTTCCGCGACGGTGTCGGCGAGTTCCACGGCGACGACCGGCTCGGCGACCGGCCGATCAAGGTGCGCTTCCTCGTGGTCCGGCAAGGTCCGGACGTGGCTCGGTTCGAGCAGGCGTTCTCGGCCGACGGCGGGACGACCTGGGAAACGAACTGGGTCGCCGTGGACCACCGCATCCGCCGGTGATGCCTGAAGTACAGCGGGTCGTGAGTGGCGATTCGGGTTTGCGTGATGCCCGGCTCGAAGTACGTGAAGGACCCCTTCCTGTACCTAGGCGCAAGGATGGGGTCCTTCATGTACCAGGGAAGGAGCCCTTCGCGGACCGGCGACCACTCACGTGAACGCCTGACTGGGGTCCTTCACGGACCGCGGGACCGACCGCTCAGCCGCGGCCGACCGTGTCGAGCAGCGCCAGTTCGTCGTCGCCCAGCCGGATGCCGCCCGCCGCGACGTTCTCCTCCAGATGCCGGGGATCGCCGGTGCCAGGGATGGCGAGGACGTGCTCGCCGCGGTGCAGGGTCCAGGCGAGCCGGATCTGCGCCGGGGTCGCGTCGTGTGCCGCCGCGACCTTCGCGATCTCGGCCTCGCCCGGAACGGCGCCGGGCGTGGGAGCGCCGGGAACCGACGTCGTGACGGCGAAGAACGGCACGAACGCGATGCCGTGCTCCGCGCACAGGTCGACCAGGGCGTCGTCCTCGCGGTCGGCCAGGCCGTAGCGGTTCTGCACGCAGACGACCGGTGCGATCGTCCTCGCTTCGGTCAGCTGGTCCGCCACGATGTTGGAGATGCCGAGGTGCCGGATCAGCCCCGCCTCGCGCAGGTCGGCCAGCGCGCCGAAGTGCTCGGCCACCGATCCGGGCTCCTTGCCCATCCCGGAGCCCCAGCGCAGGTTGACGACGTCGAGGTGGTCGAGACCGAGTTGCCGGATGTTCTCCTCGACCTGGCCGCGGAGCTGATCCGGCCGCGCGAACGAGAACTCGCCGTCGCTCGAGCGGCCCGCGCCGACCTTCGTGGTGATCACGAGGTCTTCGGGATACGGCTGGAGCGCGGTGCTGATCAACTCGTTCGCCGACCGCTGGGCAGTGAAGTAGAACGAAGCGGTGTCGATGTGGTCGACACCGAGTTCGATCGCGCGGCGCAGGACCGCGATCGCGTCCTCGCGGCGCTTGGGCTTCTCGTCCCACGGCATCCCGGTCAACCGCATCGCGCCGAGGCCGACGCGGTTCACGGTGAGGTCGCCGAGCCGCCAGGTGCCCGCGTCTTCGTAAAGGTTCGTCATACCCATCAGCGTCGCGACGGGCCCGCCGGCAGTCAGGAAATGGCAACAACCTGCCAGCTGGTCGCGCGGTTGGGGCAGTATCGATGCCATGCGGACAGGTGACGGCCTCACGAGGGCGGGCGATTCGGTCACGGTCGTGCGCGGCGAAGAAGAGCTGTTCCGCCGGGTCGGGCACCTGTTCTCGACCGTGACCGATCTGGCGTGCGCCGCCAACGACCTCGCGACCTGGGTGGCCGATCGCCGGTCGGACGAGCTCACCGCGGCCGCCGAGCGCCGCTCCGGCGAGGTGCGGATCCGCAAGATCTACCGGGCCGGTCTGCTGCTCGACTCGGCGTCCGCACGGGAGCTGGCGCGGGTCAGCGAGCGGTTCGGCGCGCGGATCCGCATCTCCGCCGAGGACGTCAACGAGACGATCATCCTGGATGGCCGGGTCGTGATCCTGGCAGGCGACCTCACCGCCGGGCAACGCGGCTACAGCGTCATCACCCAGCCCGAAACCGTGCAGGGCGTGATGTCGCTGTTCGAAACGGCCTGGCGATCGGCGACGGATCTCGCCGTCTACGACGCGCGGGTCGCCGAGATCCGGCGGCTCGCGCCCGCGGTGCTGGACCTGCTCGGCAGCGGCGTCAAGGACGAAGCCGCCGCCCGGACCCTCGGCCTCGGCGTGCGGACCTACCGGCGCCGGGTGGCGGAGCTGATGTCCGCGCTGGGCGCCGAATCCCGCTTCCAGGCGGGCGTCCGGGCACGCGAGCTCGGCCTGGTCTAGGCGCCCGCCCATTCCGGGAGCGGTTCGCAAGCGGCTCGCCAGGACGACGGCAGGCCATCGACGCCGACGCGCGCGGCGACGATGCCCCCGACGATGGCGCAGGTGGTGTCGACGTCGCCACCGGCGCTTGCCGTGGCCCAGAAGGCCTGCTCGTAATCGTCGAGGTGGCGGGCCGCGGCCCACAGCGTGAACGGCACCGTGTCGTGGGCGCCGGTGTGGCTGCCGTTGCCCAGCTCGTGGGCGGCGGTCGCGGGCGAGGGCACGTGCGCCAGCTCCCTGGCGGCCAGGACACCGTCGCGCACCCGGCCGGGCGGTACCCGTCGCAGGACCTGGTCGAGGAGATCCGCCGGTGACGGCGGGGTGGGTGCGGCGGCCAGCGAGGCGGCGACCGCGACCGCGATCGCGCCGGCCACCCCGTCCGGATGGGTGTGGGTCACCTCGGCCGAAAGCGCCGCCTGACGCCCGGCCTCGTCGGGATCGCCGGCGAACCAGGCACCGAGCGGCGCGACCCGCATGGCCGCTCCGTTGCCCCACGAACCCTGTCCGTCGAACAGGTCGGTGGCCAGCTCACGCCACGAGCCGCCTTCACGGACGAGACGGAGCAAGCGGTTCATGGACGGCCCGTAGCCGCGGTCGAAATCGTGGTGTGTCGCGAAGCTCGCGGCCAAGCGGTCTTGGTCGACGTGGCCCGCCTGCGTCAGTACGACGAAAACGGAACACGCCATTTCGGCGTCGTCGGTCCATTGCCAGTGGCCTGGCGGCAGTTGCCGCCGTTGCCAGGCGTCGCGGTTGTCGGGGACGAAGAACTGGGAACCCAGCGCGTCGCCGAGGGCAAGTCCGTACAGGGAATTCAGGGCGCGAGTGCGCCGATCAGTGGTCATCGCGGCCCATCCTCGCAAAGGTCCCCGTATCCGGGAAACGAGTTGTTCCGGTGACCCGGCCGGGTGGAACCCGATCGCGGAACGTAGCCGGACCCGGCTCGCCGTCCCGTGATCCGCGGGGGTCGAGAGGGTAAGATCTTCCCGCCGAGGACGTCGTCGGCACGCGGTGGACCGGGTGCGGAAATCTTCCGGGAACCACCGCGCGGGCGGATGCGTCGATGTACACGAACGGCGTCATCGCGTTTCGGGAAACGACGCGCACGGGTGGGTGTGAACTCATAAGGTGCGCGGTAGAGCAGTGTGGGTCAGGCAAGCACGCGCGCAGGCGCCGGACTGGAGGGATCATCCATGACTCGCCGATTCGATCCAGAGCAGATCGCCGCGCTGGCCAAGAAGGTCGGCGGGCTCAAGGACGGCTTCAGCGGCACGGGCAAGGACCTTGGCGACGGTGATCCCGGAGGCGCGTTCGGCGACCTGAAGAACGCGGCCAGCACGGGGACCACGATGAAGGGGTTCCACCGCGGCGTGAACGCCGAACTGGCGGCCGCCGTGAAGCTGGTCGACGCGGCGTCGAACGCGTTGGCCAACGCCGCCCAGCGGATGCGGAACGACGAAGCCGCGGGTGTCGACACCCTCCGTGGCGGCGCCCGCGAGCGGGATTGATCGGACTGAGACGGGAAGCAGGGGGATTTACCGATGACCACCGCGGAGCGGAATCCGAGCACGCTCGACGACCCGTCGCATGACCGCCCGAAGTCGTTGGACGCCATCGACAAGCACGCCCAGCAGGCGCAGAAGCTGAATTCGGGCGCGGTCAACGACCAGGCGAGGAAGGTCGGCGGGGCGGCCACGAGGGCGAACGACCTCGGAGAAGACCTCAAGGTCTTCCGCGACGACGTCCTGCGCAACTGGGAGGGCAAGGACGCCGACGCCGTCGCCGAACACCTCGAAAAGCTCGGCAAGGCCAGCTACAAGGTGAGCGACAAGGCCGAGGCCGCCAAGAACATCCTCCAGCGGGTGTCCGAGATCCTCGACGAGGTCAAGAAGAAGGTCGCACAGCTCGCCCAGGAAGCCAATGACAAGGACTCGGACAATCGCAAGCTGATCGACTCGGCCCGGCGCCGGAAGAACAGTTCCGAGGACGAGAACGAAATCGCCGCCGCCGCGACGGACATCGAGCGCCTCCGGAAGCTCAACGAAAAAGACTCGAACGGCAAGAAGGACGAGATCGAGAAAGCGCTGGACGACGCCGAGAAGCAGATCGACGATCTCCTCAAGCCGCTCGGCCTCGAGATCGAAGGCGGTTTCATCGAGCTCATCCCCGCCGACGACGGCCAGACCACGGCGTCGAGCGTCAACGCGAAGCCGGTCAACTCCAACGTGGGCAGTGCGCCCAGCTACGGCGGTGGGGACGGCGGCGAGGGCGGCGGTGGAGGCGGCGGTGGCGGTGTCGCCGGGGTGCAGGGCGACGGCAGGCCCGCCAAGCCGATCGACGCACAGGGGGACAACCCGGCGAAGATCGCCGAGCAGTTCCTCGGCCGCAACGCCGGTGACCTCAAGGGCAGTGGTGAACTGCCCGCCATGCAGTCGTGGGTGCCCAACAACGTCAACTGCGCGAACTTCGTTTCCGGCTGCCTCGAAGCGGCGGGCCTGATCGACAAGGGGCAGGCCAGTGCCTCGGTCGCGGGGCTGTCGGCCAACCTCGAGGCGGACGGCTGGAAGTCGGTGCCGCTCTCCGAAGCGAAACCGGGCGACGTGGTGATCTCGAACAACGGCGGGCACGTCGTGTTGTACGCGGGCGATGGCCAGTTCATCGGCTCGAACAACGTCAACCCCGACGGTTCGCAGAAGATCAGCATGGGCGGCGGTGGCGGCCTCGTGAAGATCCTCACCCCGCCGACCTGATCCGAACCAACGCCAGAGCTTCACCGGGCAAGCTGATGCGGCCGCGTCGCTGTCCCGCCAGTGGGAGGTAGCTTGATGTACACCCCGTCCGCACGACCCTTTCCGGTGTCGCTGAATCCCGGCGACCCGGTCCGGGAAGCGGTACTCGAGGCCGCCACCGCCCGGCTCGACCAGGAGTTCGGCGATCGGGTCCGGGTGGCCGTGGAACAGCTCGACCGGCTCGGCCCCTGGGTGTTCCTGCAGGGGACGATGCGCGGCACCGAAGCCGGTCGTCCGTACTACGCCGGCACCGTCTACGAGAACAAGCGGGACGACGGCGTCATGTCCGACGTCTACGTCGCCCTGCTCAAGAAGAAGAGCGAAACGAACGTCGACGACGACGCGCGGTCTTGGCGGGTGGCCAACTGCGCCATCGGCCCGACCGACGTCGCCTGGCTGACCTGGCCGGACGAGCACGAAGTACCGCAGGAGCTCTTCGGGTTCTGAGGCGCCGTGTCTTGAATAGCCACTGCCTGTGCGCGGATGGCGGGTTCGCGTGATCCGGCGGACGACACACGTGTCCAGACGGACGACTCGCCGCGGCCGCCGGTCCGAACTCGGATGATGAGAACATCTGAGTTCGGAGCGGCGGATGTCCGAGTGCGGAAACAGGCGGCCGGTGGACCCCCGGCCGCCTGCCCTCGATCCCCTGGTCAGGGGTGGTAGATCTCCTTGACCGTGGTGATCCGGTCTTCGCCGTCCACGCTGATCCTCGCCGTCACCGGGTTGCCTTCCCGGAGCTGCTGGACCAGCTCGTCCTGGCCGCACGGCTTGTTTCCGTAGCCCTCGTCGTCGATGGTGGCCGAGTCGGCCGGGCACAGCGTGGCCGCGCTGAGCACCTCGGCGTCCTCGTGCAGCGGAAGCCGGTAGGTCTTGCCGTCATCCCGCGGGGTGAGCAACTGGAAGCGGACCATCTGGACGGTGGCGTCGTACCCGGTGAACTGCACCTGCTGGGTGGAGTTCGGGAATTCACGGGGCTGCTCGACGGGTGCCTTCCCGGTGCCGCCCACGGGCCTGGTTTCCAACTGCAGGGAGCTGTTGGGTACGCCGCAGACCACCGCGCCCTGCTCGCCGGCCGAGTCCGCCTGGCGGGCGCAGGTCCACTTCCCCCGGACGTCGAGCACCCGCTCGCCGGGGCCTTCGGCCTGCGGCAGCTTCCGGTAGTACTCGGCGATCACGGTGAACGCCTCGGTGCAGCCAGGGATGGTGCCGTCGGTGGCGGCCACCGCGATCAGGTCCATCTTCCGCCGTCCGGGCGCGCCGACCTGGCCGCCGTGTTTGCTGCAGTTGACGTCACCGTCGGAAGACTCGACGGCGCCGGAGCCGCCGGCGGCCGCTCCCTGCCCGCCGCCGTCCGGCACCTGTTCGACGGCCGCGTTCCGCACCGGGGAACCATTTCCCGAGACATCGTTCCCGCCGCACGCGGAAAGAAACGCGGTGGCGGCGATCGCTCCGCCCGCGATGGCCATTTTGATCGTCTTCTTCGCCGTGAATTCCATTCGGCGCCCCTCTCGCGTCATTGTTCGAAGCTTTGTCCGGAAGACGTGAGAATCGGAACAGGGTTGCTTCATGGAGCCATTGCGGCGGAGGGTTGCCCGAAGGTTCGCTTCATCCTGTCCGCGCGGGCAGGGTCATGGGCGGCTTCGCAACCTTCGCGACCGCAATCCGGATTCGTGACGGCTCCGCTCTACGCGGTGTCGTGGTGCCCCCAATGTGGCATTGGGGGCACTGGGCGTCCCCAATGCCACATTGGGGGCACCCCTGTCCTGTCGGAAGCGGCCGCTTCGTGCGCGGCGCGGGTGCCGCCGCGCTCCTCGACGCCGACCCGTCCGTTCCGCTGAACGCCCAAACGGGCATCGAATACGGGCTTGTGAACGGAATATTACCGAGTTGATCAAAGGGGTGTACGTTATCTTAGTGGCGAGCGCTAAAGCGGGCTACTTCGGTTATGCTCAACTCGGCGGCAGAATTCATTGTCGGTAACTGACCGCGAAAATGTCACTCGATCGGCGCAATCTCTCCGCCGAACAGCGGCGGCCTTGCCGCCGAATGGTCGACCCGCCGAGGTCGGGAGTTTGTTAGTGTGTTATTGACTAAGTACTTAGTGTGATATGCCCGCTGCGAGCATTGCCGCCCCCTTTATCGCCTGATATGTTGACTGCCATGACGTAGGGGGTCAGGGGCTGGGGGCTATGGACAAATTCTCAGAGCAAGTCGTGGTCGAGCGTGTGATCGTTTCGATGCAGGAGAATCTTGGCGAGCGCCTGACAGTGGACGATATGGCGCGGAGTGCCATGTTCAGCAAATTCCACTTTACCAGAGTCTTTCAACGGGTGACCGGAGTTTCGCCGGCGCGTTTCCTGTCCGCCATGCGGATCCAGGAAGCGAAGAAACTGCTCGTTTCCACCGCGTTCACCGTCGCGGATATCAGTTACCAGGTCGGCTACAACAGCCCTGGCACCTTCAGTTCGCGATTCAAGGAGAGCGTCGGGGTTTCGCCCATCGCGTACCGGCAATTGCGCGGTTATGCGCCGGTTCCGGCTCAGCGGCGTGGTTCGGAATTGGAGTGCCGGTCGTCGACTCTCCGTGGCGATATGCAGGTATGCGGCGAGGGGGAACGGGGCCTGACCTTCGTCGGCCTGTTCCGGGACCCCATTCCGCAGGGCAATCCGGTCAGCTGCAGCGTGCTGTCCGAACCGGGCGATTTCGTGCTCGAGAGCGTGCCGGAAGGAACCTGGTACCTGCTCGCCCAGTCCGTCGCGCCGGGTGCCGAGGAGACCGTGACCGGTTCGATCGGCCCGGACGGCGCGCCGTTCGTCGGTTCGCGTGGCCCGCTCGTCGTGCATCAGGACGTTCCGGTGATCGACGTGGACCTGGACCTGCGGCCCGCCAGGGCGATGGATCCGCCGGTGCTGCTCGCCCTGCTCGACGTGCGTACGGCCGCGCTCCAAGAACGCGCCAGTTGAGTTCGTCCCGCCGCTCGCTCGACGATCTTGCGAACAGTTCACCGCGATCATCGAAGGGTACTAGATGTCGATATTCGGCAGGTCTGTTTCATGAGCCCGCGCAAGTCGGACCCGAAGGCGAAGCGGGCGTTGCTGGAAATCGGGGCAAGGCTCCTGGCCGAGGAGGGGCCGGGAGCGTTGTCGACGCGCCGTGTGGCCGCCGCGGCGGGAAGTTCGACAATGGGGGTCTACACCCATTTCGGCGGCATGCGCGGTCTTGTCCGTGAGATCGTCCACGAGGGTTTCTCCCGGCTTCAGCAACATATGACGAGTGTGTGCAAGACAGCTGATCCGGTGGCCGACATGGCGCTGCTCGGTCGCGCCTACCGGTATACGGCCTTGGCGAATCCGCATCTGTACGCGGTGATGTTCGGCGGTGCCTCGCTCGCCGGTTTCTCGTTGTCCGAAAAAGATCGGCAGCACGGCCGGTACACGTTGTCGAACGTGGTCGAGTGCGTGGGCAGATGCCTTTCCGCCGGCCGTTTCTCCCCGGCCGACGCCGGGCTGGTGGCGCATCAGATGTGGATCGCCACCCATGGCCTGGTGACCCTCGAACTCGGCGATTATCTGCTCAGTCCGTGGGACGCCGATCATTGTTTCGAGGTGCAGCTGGTGGGTTTGATGGTGGGCGCCGGCGACGGAAAGGATGAGGCGACACGGTCCGTCGCCGGATCGCGCGAACGTATGCGCACCGAGTTCCCGGCGGCGGCGGGCTCGGTGCCGAACGGGTCGCACGCCGCCGCCGCGCCTTCGCCCACCGGTTGTCTCTGTGGCTCTTGAACACCGGGGCTCCTGAACACCGGCGCCCTCGTTACAGCGGCACGTTCCCGTGTTTGCGCCGGGCGGGCTGGCGCTGCTTGTCCTTCAGCATCGCCAGCCCCGAGGCCACGGCGGCCCTGGTCCGTGCCGGATCGATGACGTCGTCCACCAGGCCGCGTTCGGCCGCGTAATACGGGTGGACCAGCTCGTCGAGGTACTCGTCCATCAACGTCGTGCGCAGTGCCGCCGGGTCGGCGGAGTCGGCGAGTTCCTTGCGGAACAGGACGTTCACGGCGCCCTCCGCGCCCATCACCGCGATCTCGTTGGTGGGCCACGCCAGTGACAGGTCGGTGCCGATGGACCGCGAGTCCATCACGATGTACGCGCCACCGTAGGCCTTGCGCAGGATGACCTGGATCCGCGGCACGGTGGCCTCGCAGTAGGCGTAGAGCAGCTTCGCGCCGTGCCGGATCACCCCGCCGTACTCCTGCTCGGTGCCCGGCAGGAAGCCCGGGACGTCGACGAGCGTGACGAGCGGGATCCCGAACGCGTCGCAGAAGCGCACGAACCTGGCGGCCTTTTGCGCGGCCTCGATGTCCAGCACCCCGGCCAGCACCAACGGCTGGTTGCCGACCAGCCCGACGACCTCGCCGTCGATGCGGGCGAACACGCAGACGATGTTGGCCGCCCAGCTCTCGTGCAGTTCCAGGAACTCGCCGTCGTCGACCAGTTCGGTGATCACCGACCGTATGTCGTAGGGCTTGTTGGGTTCGGCGGGCACGATTTCGGCCAGTCGCGGGCGGCTGTCGTGCCGCGCGTCCCGCGGCCCGGCGCGGGGCGGCAGGTCGAGGTTGTTGGCGGGCAGCATCGACACCAGATACCGCACGTCGTCCAGGCAGCTCTCCTCGTCGTCGTGGACGAAGGTGGCCACACCGGATCGCTTCCCGTGCACGTCGGCGCCGCCGAGCTCGTCATGGCTGACCCGCTCACCGGTCACCGCTTCGACCACGTCCGGACCGGTGAGGTAGAGCTTCGCGGTGTCGCGGACCATGAACGTGAAGTCGGCCAGCGCGGGGGAGTAGGCCGCCCCGCCGGCACACGGCCCGAGCACCACGTTGATCTGCGGGACGATCCCCGAGGCGGCCACGTGCCTGCGGAAGATCCCGCCGTAGCCGTCGAGCGCCAGCACCCCTTCCTGGATGCGTGCGCCACCACTGTCGTTGATCCCGATGATCGGCGAGCCGGTCGACAGCGCGAGGTCCATCACCTTGTGGATCTTCGCGGCGTGCGCGGCGCCGAGCGAACCGCCGAAGATCGTGAAGTCCTGGGCGTACACGAACACCCGGCGGCCGTCGATGGTGCCCGAACCCGCGATCACGCCGTCGGTGTGCGGCCGGTTCTCGCCGATCCTGAACCCGCTCGCGTGGTTACGCCGGTAGAGCTCGATCTCGGTGAAGGAGCCGGGGTCCAGCAGCAGGTCGAGCCGCTCGCGTGCGGTGCGTTTGCCGAGGGCGTGCTGCCGGTCCACTCCCTTGGCGTTGCCCGCCGTCGCCCGCTCGTGGAGCGCGTCGCGCTGCTCGCGCAGCAGGCTCATCGTCCGTTCGGGAGGCGGCGCGGGGGCGGGCGCGGGCCGGTCACGACGGTGCCCGTTGACCGGGCGCGGCGGATCGGGCCGGTGGTGGGGCACGGGGATGAAGTCGAACTCCGCGGTACTCATGCCACCGCCTTCGCGATCCGGCCGGACTGCCGGTCGGCGAGCAGTCCCCGTTCGTGCAGCCAGCGCACCGTGTCGCGCATGGAATCGGCGACCGGCCGCGCGGTCACGCCTCCGGTGGGTTCCCCGTGCGCCACCCCGGTCGCGCAGCCGCACAGGTAGATCGCGCCGTACTCGGCCGGGATGTGCCATGGCCACACGCGCTGCAGCGCCCCCGTCAGGCGGCCGACCGGTGTCATCGCCCTGGCTGGGAGGAAGACCGCGGGCAGCGCCCTGGCGGTCACCTCGCGCAGGGTCCGGACGTAGTCCCGGGTGGACAGATAGGTGCCGGGGCCGAAGAAACGGTTACCCGACAGGATGTCGGCGTCGATCAAGCGCGCGTGCAGACTCGCCGTGTCACGGACGTCCCCCACCGGGAAACCGCCGGCGGGCCAGATCGGCATGAGACCGCGTAAAGCGTTGCGCAGCCTGGCGTTCTGGTCGCCGAGATACGGGTCGTGTGGCCCGATGAGCGCGGACGGATAGGTGATCACGACGGGCGCTCCTTCCCTCTGGTGACGCCGCGCGATCTCCTCGGCGGCGGCCTTGCTCGCGAGATAGGGCTCGCGTGCGGTACCGACCGGCGTGTCCGCCCGCAGCGTGCCCGCCGCCGCGGGCAGCATCGCCCCGACCGTGGACACGTGCACGATCCGCCCGGCCCCCGCGCGCCGTGCGGCATCGAGCACCACGGCGGTGCCGATTTCGTTGGTGCGCCACATGACGCGTCTTTGCCTGCTGTCGAAGGAGTACACGGCGGCCGCGTGGAGCACGGCGTCGGCGCCGCGCACCAGCGCGGCGCCCCGGCGTTCGTCGGTCACGTCCCCGGTGATCACCTCGATCGCGCTCGTGTCGACGCCGAGCGGTGCCAGCGATCTGTCCACAGCGGACTCGTCGCGGACGAGCAGGCGCAGCGAATGGCCCGCCCTGGCGATCGCGGCCACCGAGTGGGAGCCGAGGAATCCGGTCGCGCCGGTGACGCTTACCAGCATCGAACGTCTCCGTTTCACGGGTCAGGCCACCCGATGGAAGGCGCCGGCGTAGAACACCAGCGCCTTCTGGTCGGGGATCCGGCGCGAATCGAGCACCCGGCCGAGGAAGATGGAATGGTCGCCGCCGTCATAGGACTCGGTCAGCTCGCATTCCAGCCAGGCGAGCGAACCGGACAGCAGCGGGGCACCCGTGCGCGGGCCCGGCACCCAGTCGACCGCGTCGAACTGGGCCACCCCGTTCGGACGGCTCCGGTCGGCGAAGTACCGCGCCAGATGTTCCTGATCGGCGCCGAGCATGGACACCGCGAACGTGCGTGACGACACGATCGCGGCGTGCATCCTGGCCGTACGGCTGATGCAGCACAGCACCAGCGGCGGCTCGAGCGACACCGAGCTGAACGCGTTGGCGGTCATCCCGTGACAGCGCTCGCCGGGCGCGGTCACGACGGTGATCCCGGTGGCGAACTGGGCCATCGCCTCGCGCAGCGAGACCGGCGTCGGATCGGCCGCCTGCCGGAAACCGGCGGTGGACATCGGCACGGACTGTCCGTTGCTGGTCATCTCATCCTCCCGCGGCGGTCATGAGCGCCGCGCGAGCGGCGGACGGCGATTCGGCGTACGGGGCGAGTGCCGCCCGCAGCTCTTCGGGCACCCTGGCCGGGACGGTGTCGGCGTTGGGGCCGCGCATGCACGCGACCCGCTGCCGTCCCTTGGCCACCACGAGTTCGAGGCCTTCCTTGAGGTGCACGTAGTCGAAGCTGAACTGGATCTGGGTCTGCGTCAGTTCTTCGAGCCGCATGCGCACCGACAGGTCGTCGAAGGCGGTGATCTCGGCGTAGAACTCGCATTCGACCTTGAGCGTGAACAGCTTCAGGTCGTCCTGGAGTTCGGCCAGCACGCCCGGCGCGCGATCCCGCAGGAACATCTCCCGGCACCGTCCCTGCCAGCGCAGGTAGTTGACGTAGTAGACATTGCCGACGATGTTCGTCTCCTCGAACCCGACGGTGTGCCGGATCTCGAAATAGCCGGGCATCAGCGCCCCTCCTTGCCGGTCAGTACCGCGAACACGACCGGATCGGGGACGTCCTCGATCCGGGTCACCCAGGTGGCGATCACCGCGTCCCCGGCGGACAGGGTCACCCACCGGTCGGCGTGGATCTTGTCGACGGTGAGCGCCTGGGTCGTCGCGCCCGCTTTGCGCAGGCATTCCAACGCGGCCCAGATCCGGGTTCCCGCCACGGACATCTCGTCGCCGAGCAGGCTCAGGACGGACAGTTGCCGGTCGCCGAGCAGTTCGGCCCAGTCCCGTTCGGAGCGGGTGATCGCCACCTCGACGTCGCAGCCGATCCGCCCGGTGCCCGCCAGTGCCAGCGTGAGGCCCGCGCCGTGGGCCGCGGAGACGTCGGCGCCGTCGATCTCCGGCTTGCCGTCGGGCCGGTAGCGCACCGATACCGGCTTGTTCAGTGCCCTGCCCAGTGCGAGCGCGGTCTGCGCACGCCGTTCGGGGACGGCCACCGTCTTGGGGTCCGGCTCGACCACGACCGCCCTGCTGCCACCGAGCACCCGCTCCAGCGAGCGCTCCAGGTATCCGCTCAGCATGGGCGCGACCCACGGGCCGGCGCCGTCGTTCTTGCGGACCGCCCGCAGCGTCAGGCCTTCCCAGCGCTCCAGCAGCGAGCCGTCCGGCGTGAACAGGTCGATGTCGTAGGTGTAGCTGTCGCCGTCCTGCGCACGCTCCTTCGCGTCGAGCACGACAAAGTCGGGCACGTCGTCCGGCGGCATGAGGTGGATCCGCTCGATCCGCTCGGGCAGCAGGGTGGCGTCCGGCACGCAGCATTGCAGCGCGTGCATCGCGGTGTCCCGCGTCCCCGGGTCGGCGAGCACCATCTCCTGCGGCAGGAACGTGTCGAACCAGCCGGTCTGGTGACGGGCGTCGACCTCGGCCACCGCGTGCCGGGCACCGGCCCGCCGGTAGGCGAGCAACCGCTGGAAACGCTTGCCCTGGAACATGATCCCGCCGTAGAGCTCGGCGGCGGGGTCCACCGGGACCGGGGGCAGCCCGGTCGCGACGGCCGCCGGTTCCCCGGACAGGTCCGGTCGCGGCCAGCGCAGTGTCGCGCGGAAGTGGTCGGCGCCGAAGCCGGTCTCCTCACTGCGGATCACCACGTCGACGGTGTCCCCGTCGACGGCGAGCGCGGCGAGGCGGATCGTGGTCGAGCTGTCCGGTCGCACCACGATGGGCCGGAGGAACTCGAGGTTCTCCAGCACCGGGGGCCCCTCGTTCCCGGAGAGCGCGATGGCGGCCTGCGTCATCGCCTCCATCCCGATCACCGCCGGGAACAGCAGGTCACCGTCGAGCAGATGGTCCGACAGGTAAGGGTCGCTGCTCTCGGACAGGCCTGCCTCGGTGATCAGCTCGACACCCGGGTAGTGCACGAGGGTGCGGTCCAGGAAGCGTCGCAGCGGAAGCGCCGGACGTCGCAGGGCCAGCG
This sequence comes from Amycolatopsis sp. WAC 01416, assembly GCF_003947485.1. NCBI lineage: Bacteria > Bacillati > Actinomycetota > Actinomycetes > Pseudonocardiales > Pseudonocardiaceae > Amycolatopsis > Amycolatopsis sp. WAC 01416. Next base: position 183,610 of record NZ_QHHX01000008.1, read on the forward strand.
TCGGCAGCCCGCCGGTACGCCCGCTCACCACCAGCACCGGGCCCAGTTCCGGGTCGCCGAGCACCTGGCGCAGGACCGCGAGGCCGTTTTCCGTGGAGATCGGGGTGATGCCGTCCCGCTCGAGCGCCTCGACGACACCCAGCCGCTCGCCCATGCCCGCGCCGGACCAGACCGACCACTCCAGTGCGATCGCCCGCGCCCGCGGGTGTTCGGCCTGGAAACGCACGGCCAGCTCGCTCATCCAGTCGTTGGCGGTGGCGTAGTGCGCCTCTCCGCGCAGGCCCGCCCGGCCGATGATGCTGCCGAACGTGATGAGCAGTTTGATCCGGTCCTGATCGACGGCGGCCAGTACCGCGCGCAGCCCGTCGATCTTGGGCGACAGTGTCGCGCGGAACTTCTCCTCCGTGAGGCTGTACAGCGAGTCCGGCTCGTTGCGGCCCGCGCCGTGCAGGATCGCGGTCACCGGGCCGAGTTCCGCCTCGGCGGCCGCCACCGCGGCGGCGACCTGGCCTGCCGAAGTGACGTCGGCGCGGTGATAGGAGTACCGCACCCCGGAGGCTTCGAACCGCTCCAGGTTGGCCGCGAGTTCCGTGTCTTCCGCCGGGTCGGCACGGCCGAGCAGGGCGAGCCTCGCGCCGGAATCCTTGGCGATGGCCAAGGCGCTTTCCGCGGTGATTCCCTTGCCGCCACCGGTCACGAGCAGGACGTCGGTCTCGCCAAGGTTCGACGGCTCGGCGGCGACCCGGGGCATCGGCCGCAGCACCGGGACCGAGCGCGTGCCGTTCGCGGCGTATCGCACCTCCGCGAAACCGGCGGTGCCCGCGGTTTCGGACACGACCCGCGTCACCGCCAGCCGGATCGCGTCCGGATCGACCGTCAGGACATCGGGGAGCTCGACGATCGTGGTGGGCGCCGAGGGGTCTTCCAGATGCAGTGTCTTGGCCAGGCCCGAGGCGCCGAGCCCCTGCTGGACGACGACGAACCGGGTGCCGTTCGGCCGGGACACCGCGGCGCGGCCGGCGTCGAGGAACAGCCCGACCTGGTGCTCGTCGCAGTCCGGAGGCAGGCACAGCAGCACACCCTCGCCGAGGCCGGCGGTGGCCAGCGCGGGCGCGAGCGGCTCCGCGAGCGGGTGTCCGTCGGGGGCGAACACCGCCCAGTCACTCGTCTCCGTGCCGGCGTGCGGAGCGGCGACGGCGCGCGGCTGCTCGGTCCAGGTGACCGCGAACGGGCGCACCCAGGACGCCACCCCCGGAGCCTCCCCCGACGGCTGCCCGGCATCGTGCGCGGTGTCCGCGAGCTGGTCGATGATCTCGGCCAGTTCACCGAACCGTGCGGTGGCGAAGTTCGGCGTCGCGGTGAGCGGCGGCCTGCCGAGCTCGCGGGTGACCTCGTTGACGATCTGGCCGACGGTGATCGAACTCAGGTGCAGGTCGTCGAGCGGGTGGGTGTCCGGGCCGACGGCTTCCAGCGGCAGCTCGACGCGCTCGGCCGCCAGCCTGCGCAGCAGTTCCAGCGTGGAGGTCTTCGTGTCCGCTTCCTCGGCCACGGTTCCAGCCGGGTTCCGCACGTCGGCGGCGTCGGCGGCGACGAGCAGATCCGCGCTGATCTCCGGGGCCGTTTCGCAAGGACTGGCAAGGAAACTGAACTCGGTCTCGATCGGCAGCGGTTTCACCGCGCGTCCGGCGTACAGGACGGTGGTGTCGATCGAGGCGCCCGCCGCGTACGCGGCACCGACCACGGACAGCAGCGGAGCCAGCGAAGTGTTGTCGGTGTCCATCGACAGCACCGGTGTGTCCGGGGAGATCCCGGTCAGCAGTCCGGCGAGGACCCGGCCGGGCCCGACTTCGAGCGCGAGGTCCGCGCCCTCGACGGCTTTGGCGGCGGCGGCGTGGAAACGCACCGGCTCGAGCACCTGCTCGCGCAGCAGCTCGCGCAGGTCGGTGTCCGGGGCGAGGACGTCGCCGGTCACGGTGGACACGACGTTCCCGGTCAGCGGGCGGAAGCCGATCCCGGCGAGCCGTTCGGCCATCGCGCCCGCCGCCGGGGTGACGAAGGGGGAGTGGAACGCGTGGGAGACGTTGATCCTGGTCGCGTTGACGCCTGCGGCGACGGCCTTCTTGCAGACCAGTTCGACCGCCTCCACGGCGCCGGAGACGACCGTCTGGTCGGGCCCGTTGTAGCCGGCGATGACCACGCCGAGCCCGTTCGCGAGGTGCAGCGCCTTCTCCGGGTCGGTCCCGAGGCTCGCCATCGTGCCGCCACCACGGCTGGCACTGGCCATCACCTTGCCGCGGATCGCCGCGAGCTCGAGTACCTTCGTCCCGTCCATCGCCCCGCCCCAGGACAGCGCGGTGAGCTCGCCGAGGCTGTGCCCGACGGCCGCGTTCGCCTCGATGCCGAGGTTGTCCAGCACCCGCAACGCGGCCACCGAACCGGCCACGATCCGCGGCTGTGCGACCTCGGTGGCCACCTGGTCGCCTTGGGCGGACACGCCGGCCTCACGGAAGATGCTTTCGGCGATCGGGAACCGGCGCCGGATCGCGCCGACCGCGCCGCGGCCGGAACCCTGACCGGGGAACAGGAAAGTGATCTTCGGTGCTTTGCCGCCCAGGCCCGCGAAGATGCCTTCGGACGCGTTGAAGATCTTGGTCGTTCCCGAGCCGAGCAGGGTGCGGAGTTTGACCAGTTTGCGGACGGCTTCCTCGGGCCCGGTGGCGACGAGCGCCGCACGCATGGGCCGGCCGGACAGCGATCCGGCGAGGGTGAAGGCCAAGTCGGAAAGTTCGGCGTAGGACAGCTTCGCGACCAGCTCTTCGAGACTCGCGATCTTGTCGCGCAGCGCGTCCGCGTCGGCCGCGTCCAGCAGCAGCACCTCGGCGTCCTGACGCCCGCCGACCAGGTTCGTGGCGCGGTTGGGCAACTCGGTGCGGCGCCGCACCCCCGGCGCCTGCTCGATCGCGATATGCGTGTTGATCCCGCCGAAGCCCATGGCCGAGACACCGGCGCGGATTTCCTGGTCCTGCGGCCACAGCCCGGCTTCGGCGGGGACGAACATCGTCGCGTCGTCCTCGAGCAGCAACGGATGCGGATCCTGCTGGCCGGTGCCCGGCGGGATGACCTGGTTGTGCACCGAGAGCGCGGCCTTGATCAGCCCGGCGACCCCGGCCGCGGCCTTGGTGTGCCCGAAGTTGCCCTTGACCGAGCTGAGCGCGGCCTTGGGGGCTTCCGGGGCGGCGTCACGGCGGGCGGACGACAGCGCGGTGATCTCGGTGGCGTCGCCCAGCGCGGTCCCGGTGCCGTGGCCCTCGAAGTAGGAAACCGACCCGACGTCGTAACCCGCCCGGTGGTACGCGCGGGAAATGGCCAGCCGGTGCCCGCCTGCCTCCGGGCGGGTGATGCCGCCCTTGCCGTCCGACGACACGCCCCAGCCGGTGATCGACGCGTAGATCTTCTTGCCGCGGGCGAGCGCGTCCTGCTCGCGCATCAGCACCACGACGCCGGAGCCCTCGCCGGGCCAGAAGCCGTTGGAATCCCGGTCGTACACCTTCATGTCGCCGGTGGCCAGTGCGCCGGTCTTGGCGAAACCGATCACCTCGAACGGGTCGATCGAGAGGTCCACACCGCCCGCGAGAGCGACGTCCAGGTCGCCTTCGATAAGCGATTTCGCCGCTGTGACAACGGAAAGCAGGGACGAGGAGCAGGCGCCGTCGACGGTGTACCCGCCGCCGGCGAGGTCGAAGTAGTTGCAGATCCGCCCGGCGATGGTGTTGGCGAGCCCGCCCGCGAGGGTGTCCTCGTCGATCGGCGGGAACGGCGCCTTGTACTTCGGCTCCAGGGTCTGGAGGAACTCGGCGACCGTGCCGTCGTCCCAGCCCTTTTCGGCCAGCGCGGCGGCGACCGTCCGGCGTACGTAAGGCCAGCGCAACCGCATCAGGTTGGCACGGGCGAATTCACCGGTGAGGCTGTTGCCGATGACGACGCCGGTGGACTGCTTCGGAAGTCCTTCACCGCCAGGGAAATCGGCGTCGGCAAGCGCCTGTGCCGCGACGTCGAGGGCGAGCCAGTGGGTCATGTCGGTCGATCGGAACGTGCTGCCCGCGACCTTGTACTGCACCCGGTCGAACTCGAAATCACGCAGCACGGCGGCCTTGCTGGAATAGAAGCGATCCGGCGCGGCCGGGTCGGCCGAGAAGTAGTCGGTGTGGTTCATCCGCTCGTCGGGGAGACGGCGAAACGCCCGGCGACCTGCGAGGACGTTGTCCCACAATTCGTCGGTGGAACTCGCGTCCGGATAGCGTAGGCCGATGCCGACGATTGCTATTCGCGTGTTGCTCATCATTCTCCGGGTCCTCCGCCGATGACGTCGATAAACAGAAATGCACTCGCCGAATGCGGCACTTATTCGGTGAAAGGATAAACTCGCCAACCTGCTACTCGAGGCTGCCTGTTGACGTCTCCCGGGGCATCTTCGAATGTGCGGTCAGTCGGCCTGTGAGCAGCCGAAACGGCATAACGGCGTGATTCTTCGGGACGGCGCGCAATTCCATGGAAGCGTTATGAATCGGCGACTCCCGGTAGGCTGACCAGGCGGTTACGCTGGTGTCCGACGGGGTGGCCACGTGATCACGAAGCAGGCCCGCGCCGACGACGGCGGGCGCACCTCGGATATTGAGCACGATCCCGAACATCTTGTCGGAATGTGCGGTCATCCCCTTCGGCGGCACCTCGCGGGGCGATTGTCGTTTATGTTGTCCGAGGCACAGCTCTCGGTCGAGGGGACGCAGATGGTGCAGCAAAGCGTGAAATCCGTGAGGGTGGGCGACTCGCCCGCGTCATCGGCGTTCGTGCCGGGATACGTTCCCGGCAGGCGATGGTTGATCATCTTACTGAGCTGTCTCGGCGGATTCCTGCTGACGGTCGTCTGGTCGGCGGAGTTCGTCGACCGGGTCATCGGCGACAACGTGGCCAACACGCTGCTCGGGCACGACGTGAAGGAAACCCCGATCGCCGGGGTCGCCGCGGGGATCATGTTCGCCTTGGTCTCCGGGATCGCCGGCACGTTCACCGCGTGCAATATCGCGGTATTCGGTGCGATGGCGCCCATGCTGGGCTCCACCGGAAGCAGGTGGACGAGATTCGCGCAGGCCTTGAAACCGTTGGGCTGGCTGTCGGTCGGGATGATCGCGATCTCGGCCGTCTACGGTGCGCTGGTCGGCTTCGTCGGCACGACGATGCCCCAGTTCGCGACGTCCTCGAACGCGCCGGGCGCCTTGTCCGCGCGCAGTGTCCAGTCGCTGGTGGTGTTCGGGCTGATCGGCCTGATCATGTTCTACCTGGGATTGGCCGCGCTCAAGGTGGTGCCCGACCCGTTCGCGCGTGTCTCGCGGCGTTTTCCCCAGGCGCCGATGGTGTTCATGGGAGTGCTGATCGGCGGCTTCCTGATCGGCAGGCCGTTCGCCCTGTTCCGGCAGATGTTCCGTGACGCGGCGGAGAGTCACAACCCGCTCTACGGCGCGGCCGCGTTCGTCCTGCAGTCGGTCGGGAACATCGTGATCATGGCCATCCTGTTCCTGATCCTCGCCACCTTCGCCGGTGGACGGCTCCGGCGGTGGATCGCCGCCAAACCGAGCAGATTGACCGTGCTGATCGCGGTTTCGCTGATCGTGGCCGGCGTGTTCACCGTTCTGTACTGGGATGTCCGCCTGCTCGCACGGCGCGACATCATCCCCTGGTACCCCGTCGCCCCGTGGGGTTGAGGAGCAGACCATGCCCACCGCACTCGGATCCGTTCGCAGATACGTCCTGACCCCGCAGCTGCGCGACGTGACCTTCGCCAGACGCGGGTTCCCGGCGGCGGCCGCGCCCGCGGCGGGCACCCTCGAGGCGATCCCGCAGGCGGTGCTCTGCGGGTTCGAGTGGGGGATCGACGCCAGGGATCAATGGGAGCTGGAGCGCAGGCTCGAACTGGTCCTTCCCGAGCAGCTCGGCTTCGCGTACGAGGGCGCGACCATGGCCTGCACCGTGCTGGACGCCATGCGCGGCGGCCGGGGCACGCGGACACGCGAGCTGCTCGAAGGACCGGGCGCGCCGCATATCTTCCTCGCCTACATCGGGATCGGCTTCGCCATGGCCCGGCTGCCGAGGGCGTTGTGGGGCAAGGTGGTCCCGGCACTGAGCACGTCGCCGTACCACCCGACGATGAGCTGGCTCGCCGTCGACGGCTACGGCTTCGACCGCGCCTACTTCGACACCCGGAAGTGGGTCGACGAGCAGCGGATCCCGAAGCCGTACCCGTGGCAGGGTTGCCCGGAGTACTTCCCGCGAGCGATCGACCAGGGGATCGGGCGGGCGCTGTGGTTCATCAACGGCGCCGTTCCCGAGGCCGTCGCCGAGGCTGTCGGACGCTTTGGCGATGAACGCCGACCGGACCTGTGGAGCGGCGTCGGTCTCGCGGCGACTTTCGCCGGTGGTTGCCCGCCGGACGGGTTGGTGGACCTCCGCCGCGCGGCCGGGCGCTACCGGCCCGATCTCGCGCTGGGCATGGTGTTCGCGGCCAAGGCCAGGGTCCACGCCGGTTTCGTGCCGGAACACAGTGAGCAGGCCGTCCGCGCGTTCGGCGACCTGACCCTCGACGCGGCCGTGCGGCTGGCCGACGGGACGGCCGTCCACGACGGCGGAAGCCCCGCCGAACCGCCTTACGAGCTGTGGCGGCAGAAGATCCGCGCGCATTTCGCTTCGCTCGACGCCGGCTGAGGTCGCGCGTGAAGGCCGACCCCGGCGGTGAAATGCCTGTTTGGTGCCCATGTGTACGGTTTTGCAGGAAGGTCGTGAGTGGTAACGACGCTATCGAGCGGTAAGTCAACCGTGGCGTGAGGGCTGCGGCACTCCCCGGTCCGTGAAGGCCTCCTTCGCTACCCTGAGGGTAGCGAAGGAGCCCCTCGCTACCCGGCGATGTGACCCCCGGTGTCAGTGGGGCAGACGTGACATCAGAGAAGTCCGTGAAGGCCTCCTTGAGGGACCCAGAGTCCCTCAAGGAGGCCTTCACGGACCTTCGTTGCGACACGCCACCCGCGACCCCCCCTCGCGAAAAAAGGCCCGAAATGGGGGCTTGGCGTCTAACTTCTGTCCTTTGTGGATGGTCAAGAGTGCGCCAGGCGTCTCGGTGACCCCGCTCCTGCCGCCGACTCGACCACGTCATCCTTGCCCTGCCTATCGTTAGGGTAGGCAAGGAGACCCTCGCGGACGGGCGATCCGCACGTCTCAATGTCCATTGTGGACACGCCGGACGCTGCACCAGAGCACATTCGGAGTGGCCCGCACCACCGCTCACCTGTGAAGCTCTCTTCGGGATGAATCGCCGAACGAGGGACATACGGAGGCGGATCACATTGGGGACAGGTTGGCGCGCACTACGACGCCGGGTCTTGACACCGAATGTTTCGGCGACATCGCTGGATGTTCGCGGTTTTCACAAAAAGAACCCGGCCGCTCAGGAAATGCTGGAGACCGTCGGTAAAACGTTCCTCACGGGATACGGGTACGCCGCCGAGGCGCGCACCGTCGAAGAGGCAGCGGAGAACCTGGAAACCGTACCGGCCCGATTCCGCGGATTCGCTTATGAGGGTGCGGCCATGGGATTCACCGTCCGGGACAGACTGCCCTTGGGGCCGAGCGGGCTCACCGAGAAATTCCTGGCCGGTCCGGGTGCGCCGCATATCTACATGATCTACGTCGGAATCGGCTGGGCGATGGCGCGGCTGCCGAGGTTCCGCTGGCCGAAGAGCGCGACCACCGATCCGCTGCTGCGCTGGCTCGTGCTGGACGGGTACGGGTTCCATCAGGCCTACTTCCACACCGCGCGCTACGTCCACGAGCAGTACCAGGAGCGGGATTTCCCGTGGCCCGACGGCCGCTCCGGCTATGCCGCCAACGCCATCGACCAGGGGATCGGCCGCGCGATGTGGTTCGTCGGCGGTACCGATGCCGCACGTGTCACGGCGATGATCGGCAAGTTCCCCGAGTCGCGCAGGGCGGATCTGTACAGCGGGGCCGGGCTCGCCGCGACCTATGCCGGCGGGGCCGACGAACAGGAGCTGCGCGTGTTCGCGGACCGGGCGGGCCGATTCCGTCCCCAGGTCGCACAGGGCAGCGCGTTCGGCGCGGAAGCGCGAATCCGGGCCGGATTGCTCGTGCCGCACACCGAAACGGCCACTCGGATCCTGTGTGGTTTCTCCGCCGAGAAAGCGGCGCAGATCACCCAGGATCTCCGCCCTGACAAAGTCGTCGACGGCGAATCGCCCGCTTTCGAAGCGTGGCGCGATCGTATCGCCGGAGAATTCGTCTCTCTTGGAGGTGTCAGTCAGTGAAGTCTGTAGCCGGCTGGTTGCGCAAGCAACTACCAGGCGTGGTCGCGCTGGTCTTGATGGCGGCCATGTTCGTGGTCGCCGAAAAGCCTGCGACCTCCGCCGCCGAGACGGCGAATCTCGCCGGGAAATTCGGCTTCACCCCGGTTTCGATCGCGATGCCGAGCGGTTTCCCGCAAAAGGAGATCCGCAAGGTCAACAAGGATTATCAGCATATCGACGCGTGGATCTCCTCGGTCGGCGCGGCCATCGCGATGAACGACGTCGACGGTGACCGCCTCGCCAACGATCTCTGCGTCACCGACCCGCGGATCGACCAGGTCGTCGTCACCCCGACGCCGGACGCGAAGGCGGACCGGTACGCGCCGTTCGCGCTGTCGCCGAGCCCGCTGCCGATGAACGACCGCATCGCGCCGATGGGCTGCCTGCCGGGCGACTTCAACGAAGACGGCCGGACCGATCTGCTGGTCTACTACTGGGGACGCACCCCGATCGTGTTCCTGGCCGAGCCGGACGCGACCAAGCTCGGCCCCGCCGCGTTCACGCCGACCGAACTGGTCCCCGGCAACGGTGGCGCCGAGTACAACGGTCCGCAGTGGAACACCAACGCGGTCGCCTTCGACGACTTCGACGGCGACGGGCACGGCGACATCCTCATCACGAACTACTTCCCGCACGGGCCGGTACTCGACGACCGGGTGTCCGGTGGTGTCGAGATGAACGACTCCATGTCGGCGGCCTACAACGGCGGCGAGGACTACTTCTTCCGCTGGACCGGCGCGACGACGGGAGCGAGCCCGTCGGTGAGCTATCAGCGCATCGACGACGCGCTGCCGGTCGACGTGTCGAAAGGCTGGGAGCTGGGCGCGGCGGCCAACGACCTCGACGGCGACGGCCTTCCGGAGCTCTACCTCGCCAACGACTTCGGGCCGGACAACCTCCTGTACAACCAGTCCACCCCCGGCAAGCTGAAGTTCTCCTTGGTCAAGGACGTGCGTTCACCGGTCATCCCCAAGTCCAAGCAGGTCGGCATCGACTCGTTCAAGGGCATGGGTGTCGACTTCGGCGATCTCGACGGTGACGGGCTGTACGACATGTTCGTCAGCAACATCACCTCCTCGTGGGGCATCGAGGAGAGCAACTTCCAGTTCATGAACACGGCCAAGGACCAGGCCGACGTGCGGGCCAAGCTCGCCGAGGGCACCCCGCCGTTCGCCGACACCAGCGGTCCTTCGCGCACCGCGTGGTCCGGATGGGGCTGGGACGTCAAGACGGGCGACTTCGACAACGACGGCGCCGTGGAGATCGCGCAGGCGACCGGCTTCGTCAAGGGCCAGGTGAACCGGTGGCCGCAGCTGCAGGAGCTGGCCACGGCCAACGACGGGATCCTGTCCAACCCCGGCGCGTGGCCGAACGTGAACCACGGCGACGACATCGCGGGCAGCCAGCGTCTCGCGTTCTACGCCCGCAGCGCCGACGGGACCTACGGCGACATCTCCGGAGCGTTGAAGCTCGACGTCCCGGTGCCCACCCGCGGTATCGCGACCGGTGACTCCGACGGTGACGGCAAGCTCGACTTCGCCGTGGCCCGGCAGTGGGACCAGCCGGTGTTCTACCAGAACGTCGCCAAGGACTCCGGTGCCCACCTCGGGCTGCGCCTGTTCCACGAGGCCGCGACCGGACAGGCTCCCGGTTCGCCGGCGGTCGGTGCCCAGGTGACGGTGACGACCCCGGACGGACGCAAGCTCGTCGGCCGCGTCGACGGCGGCGGTGGCCACTCCGGCAAGCGCAGCAACGAGGTGCACATCGGCCTTGGCGACCTCGACGGCCCGGTCCAGGTCCACCTGAAGTGGCGTGACCGAAGCGGGCAGATCCACGAGCAGGACCTGAAGTTGACCCCTGGCTGGCACACCCTGCAGCTGGGCGCCCAGGCCAAGGAGAAGTGATCGGTATGGCTGAGAACACGACGAGCACCGCGGCACCTCCGCGGCACGATCCCAAGGTCACCATCGCGCTGCGCAACTTCGCGATGTCGATCTCGGTGTTCAACATCATCGGCTACGCGCTGCTGGGTTTCGAGCAGCCGTGGATCTGGCCGTTCATCGCGCTGGCCACCGGTTACACCGTGGAGATCGGCCTGGAGGCGCTCGCCGCCCGGGTCGACCACCGGGCGCCGCGCTACGCGGGCCGGGGCGTTCGCGGGATGGTGGAATTCCTCTACCCGGCGCACATCACCAGTCTCGCCATGAACATGCTGATCTACGTCAACGACCAGGTCTGGGTGCTGATCTTCGGCGTGGTGGTCGCGGTCGGCACGAAGTGGGTCCTGCGCGCCCCGGTGCGGGGCAGGCTGCGGCACTACATGAACCCGTCGAACTTCGGCATCGCCGTGCTGCTGCTGATCTTCCCGTGGGTGAACATCGCGCCGCCGTACCACTTCACCGAGCATGTCTCCGGTTTCGTCGACTGGCTGGTGCCCGGGATCATCATCCTCGGCGGCACCATGCTCAACGGGAAGCTCACCGGCCGGATGTGGCTGATCGGCGCGTGGGTGATCACCTTCGCGTTGCAGGCGATCGTCCGTGGCATCTTCTTCGACACGTCCATTCCCGCCGCGCTGGGCATGATGACCGGGGTCGCCTTCATCCTCTTCACCAACTACATGGTGACCGACCCCGGGACCAGCCCGTCGAAACCGGCTTCGCAGATCGCGTTCGGTGCCGGCGTGGCGATCATCTACGGCTTCCTGATGGTCGCGCACATCGCGTACGGCATCTTCCTCGCGACGGCGATCGTCTGCCTCGTCCGCGGTTTGTTCCTGTGGGGCCTGCACTTCTCCAACAAGGCCCGCGAGGAGTTCGAGGCGAAGCAACGGGCCGAGGCCGCCGCACCGGAGACCAACGGTGACGGCAAGGTGACGGTCTCGCTGACCCCCGCGCCGCCGGCGACCCTGGACGGCACGGGCGAGGACAAGAAGGTCGTGCGGACATGACCGTCGCGCCGCAGCGGGCCCGGTCGCTGTCCGGTCCGCCGCGTACCCAGACGTTCGGTCTGCTCAGGAAACTCATCGGTGACCGGCTCGCACTGATGACCTCGGCGGCCGACACCTATGGGGACGCATCCCGGATCGCCATCGGGCCGAAGACGCTCTATTTCTTCAACCATCCGGAATATGCGAAGCACGTGCTGGCCGACAACAGTGGCAACTACCACAAGGGAATCGGCCTGGTCCAGGCGAAACGCGCCCTCGGCGACGGTTTGCTGACCAGCGAGGGCGAGCTGTGGCGCAAACAGCGGAAAACGATCCAACCGGTGTTCCAGCACAAACGCATCGCCGCGCAGGCGGGGGTCGTCGCCGAGGAGGCCACGAAACTCGTCGGCAGGCTCAAAACGCACGTGGGCGGTGACCCCGTCGACATCGTCGAAGAGATGACGGGGCTCACCCTCGGCGTGCTCGGGCGCTCCCTGCTCGACGCCGATCTGGGCGCGTTCGACTCGATCGGGCATTCGTTCGAGGCGGTGCAGGACCAGGCGATGTTCGAGATGGTCTCGCTGAGCATGGTGCCGACGTGGATCCCGCTGCCCAAGCAGTTGCGGTTCCGCAAGGCGCGCAAGGATCTCGACCGGATCGTCGAGGCACTGGTGGTCGAGCGCAAAGCCGATCCGCGCGTCGACGGCGACGACGTACTGACGCGGCTGATCGCTTCGACCAAGGAGGAGCCGCGGCCGGAGGTCGCCAAACGGCGGATGCGGGACGAGCTGGTCACGCTGCTGCTCGCCGGCCACGAGACGACCGCGAGCACGCTGGGCTGGACCTTCCATCTGGTGGACCGGCATCCGGAGGTGTTCGAGCGGCTCCACGCCGAGGCGGTGGAGGTGCTCGGCGATCGGCCGCCGTCCTACGAGGATCTGCACCGGCTGACCTACACGACCATGGTGGTCGAAGAGGTCATGCGGCTCTATCCGCCGGTGTGGATCCTCACCAGGCAGGCCCAGCGGGCCGACGACATCGGCGGCTACCCGGTCCCGGCCGGCGCCGACGTCGTGGTCTGCCCCTACACGCTGCACCGGCATCCGGAGTTCTGGGACGACCCCGGGCGGTTCTCGCCGGAACGGTTCTCCGCGGAGAACACCGGCAGCCGTCCGCGGTATGCCTACATTCCCTTCGGGGCCGGTCCCCGGTTCTGTGTCGGCAGCAACCTCGGCATGATGGAAGCGGTGTTCGTGATCGCGATGATCAGCCGCGAGCTGCGGCTGAAGAAGCGGCCGGGATACGACGCCGTCGCGGAACCGATGTTGTCACTGCGTGTTCGCGGTGGCCTGCCCATGACCGTCCACTCGGCACAGTGAATTCCCCCGTAGCACTCCGGTCAGATGACGAGGGTATCGGAATATGGATGATTACCAGCTTCAGACGATGACGCTCGAAGCGTTCGCGGACACCATCATCCCCGGCGAGAAACGAGCACCGGACGACCGGGCTATCGCGGGGGTTTCGGACGGGGGCGGCGCGGTCGCCGCCGGTGCCATCGAACTGCTCGAGTGGGACGCCACGGGTGTCTCCGAAGGTCTCGGACCGTTGTCGGCCGCGCTCAACGGGCACGCGACGGCCTATGCGCAGGAGCTCGGCCTCACGCTGGACGAGTCCGTCCCGCCGTTCGTGGCCTTGGCGTTCGCCGACCGGACCGCGCTGGTGGAGCGGCTCACCACGCCGGGCCATCCGGAGAAGGACGGGTGGGTCCTGCTCGCCCTGTTCAGCAACATGGCCTACGACAGCGCCGCGCACATGAGCACGACCGACGCGATCGAACAAGGACATCCAGGCCTGCTCGCGATGGGTTTCGCCAAACCGGAATCCGACGGCCTGTGGCGGTTCCCGAAGTATTCGTACGGCAGGGTGCTGGCGAAGTCGCATCCGGACACCACCGAATCAGGGAGCCTGTCATGAACGCGACCGAGAAGACCGATGTCGTCGTCATCGGCAGCGGATTCGGTGGCGCCATCGCCGCCTACCATCTGGCCGCGGGCGGGGCGAACGTCGTCGTCCTCGAACGCGGGCCCTGGCTGTCCGGTGAGGATTTCGACCACGACTACCTGCTCGGCAAGTCGTACACCCGGGTCTTCGATTTCGTGGCGGGCGACGGGATGAGCGTGCTCGGCGGGAACTGTGTCGGTGGTGGCAGCGTGGTGTACTTCGCCGCGCTGCCGCGGGCGCCGCGGTTCGTCTTCGACCGTCACGGCAGTATCGGGCGCCGCATGTGGCCCGAGGCCATCAGCCGCGACACGCTGGATCCGTGGTACGACCGCGTCTCGCAGGTGGTGCCGGTCCGCAAGCAGAGCTGGAGCGAGGTCACCTACGCCGGCGGGCTGTGGGCCGCCGCCTGCAACCACTCCGGGCGGACCGCCAACCCCGTCCCGGTCGGGATCGACGCCGCGAAATGCACCAACTGCAACTGGATGATGGCGGGCTGCCGGTTCGACGCCAAGCAGTCGCTGCTGTTCAACTACATTCCCGGCGCGGTCGGCCACGGCGCCGACATCCGCCCGCTCCACGAGGTCCAGCGGATCACCAGGAACGACGACGGTGACTACCGGATCCACTACACCCGCGTCGACGAGGTGGACTACCGGCTCCAGGAGCCCGGCGGCGCCATCGACGCCAAGATCGTCGTCCTCGCGGCGGGCGCCGCGGCCACCCCCGTCATCCTGCAACGCTCCGAGCCCGAGCTCGGGCCGATGCCGCACGCGGTCGGCCGGTACTTCTCCGGGAACGGCGAGCGGCTCAACACCGCGATCATCGACGAGGACCGCGTCGGCGAGGTGCTCGGCCTGTCCCGCGAGGACGGACCGGCCTACGCCGCGAACCAGATCGGCAAGGGCCCGGTGGTGGCGAACTGGGACAAGCTCGACGGCTCGCGGCCGGAGTACACCCGGTTCTCCCTGGAACAGCTGTACTTCCCGCCGGGGCTCGGCACGATCCTCGCCCAGGCACCCGATGCCACCGGCCCGGCCTGGTTCGGCCTCGCCAAGAAGGAAATGCTCAGTAAGTGGCGGTCATGGCTGACCATCTTCCTGATGACCGAGGACGACAACGAGGGCGTCTTCGGCCCGCCGCCGCCGACCGGCAACGCATACCGGATCTCCCAGCAGATGCTCGGCCGCGGTTCGCTGCGGTACGACCCGACGCCGAACACCCTGAGCGGCTGGGCGATGGCCGACGCCGAGGTCAAGTCGATCCTGGAGCGCGACGGGCTGGCCAAGGTCATGCCGTGGACCAATGACGTGGTCGGTGCCTACACGGTGCACCCGCTCGCGTCCTGCCGCATCGGCGACGACCCGGCGACCTCGGCCCTCGACGACCGGCACGAACTGCGCGACCATCCCGGGATCTTCGTCACCGACGGCTCCGCGGTCGCCGGCGCGCTCACCGTGAACCCGGCCTTGACGATCGCCGCGCTGGCCGAACGCGCCATTCCCGCCATCGTCGAAGCGGCGCGGGAGCGCGGGGTGCGGGTCGAGTACGGTGCTCCGCTGCCGTCCAGGGTGACGACGACGGCGCCCGCAACGGCCTCCGCCAGTTGAGAGCTCACGGACCTGCCACCCGCCACGACACGTCACCTTCGCCTGTCCACTGTGGACACGCCGGCTGCCGGTCCGGCGCACGATGGGACATGACAGCGCACCGGCGGCACCGCCAAGCTAAGTCCGAGGAAATCCTTGTCGATTCGTGTGAAAGGTGAACGGCGTGGCCGGTTTGCGGGAAGTCATTCAGGATCTGGACGCCGACGGCGATGAGCTCGACGCGCTGCTCGCGTCGCTCACGCCGGAACAGTGGGCCACGCCGACCCCGGCGCCGGGGTGGACGATCGCGCATCAGGTGGCGCATCTCGCCGCGACCTTCCGGATGGCGGGGCTGGCCGCGGCCGATCCGGAGGGGTTCAAGAACCTCGCCGGCAGCCTCGGGCCGGATTTCGACGCGAACGTCCACGCCGCGCTGTCGCAGTTCCTGCCCGATCCTCCCGCCGTGCTGTTCGACCGGTGGAAGGCCGAGCGCGGCGCGGCGTCGAAGGCGCTGGCCGCCGCCGATCCCGCCGGTTTCGTTCCGTGGCTGGTGAATCCGCTGCCGCCGTCCATCCTCGCGAGTGCCGGGATGATGGAGATGTTCGCCCACGGCCAGGACATCGCGGACGCGCTCGGCGTGCGCCGGACCCGGACGGAACGCCTCGGCCATCTGGTCGCGTTCGCGGTGCGGACGTGGGACTTCGGCTATCTGGCCAGGGGGCTCACCGCGCCGGCCGAGCAGTTCCGGTTCGACCTCATGTCACCCGCCGGCACCCAGTGGGGTTTCGGGCCGGAGGACGCCACTCAGCGCGTCGAGGGTCCGGCGGAGGACTTCTGCCTGCTGGTGACCCGGCGCCGTCACCACTCCGACCTCGCCCTCGTGGCCACCGGCGAGCACGCGGCACACTGGCTGGAGATCGCACAGGCCTACCGCGGGCCCGCGGGCGAAGGGCGCGAAGCGGGACAGTTCAGTCAAGGATCATGACCTCCAGGCTGCTGCGAACCGCGTTGCGCCGTTCGCTCAGGCAGATCCGCTATGTGACCCCGGTCGCGCCGCGGCGGGCGACGGGGCTGGTGGCGGACGTGTACCGCCAGGTCGAACGCGACTTCGGCATGCTCGCCCCGCCGGTGGCGCTGCACGCCGCCGCCCCGGCGGCGCTCGCCGGGAGCTGGATGATGTTGCGGGAGACGCTGGTCGCGCCCGGAATCGTCGATCGCCGGACGAAGGAACGTGTCGCCACCGCGGTGTCGCGGTCGAACGAGTGCCCGTACTGCGTGACGGTGCACGGCGCGACGGTGCGGGGCATCGGCGCCTCGGCGGACCTGCCCGCGGACATGGACATCGCGGCCTGGGCGCGGCTGCCCGGGGTGGCGGAAACCCGCCCGTTCCCGGCCGAACACACCGCGGAACTCGTCGGGGTCGCGGTGTGCTTCCACTACCTGAACCGCATGGTGAACGTGTTCCTCGAAGATTCGCCGCTGCCGGACGAGCTCCCGGCGGCGGCCCGCGGCGCGGCGGAGGCCTTCTTCAGCAGGTTCATGGGTGCGGTGGCGGCCAAGCCGGGTGAGCCCGGCACGTCGCTCGAGTTACTGCCGCGGGAACCGCTGCCGTCGGATCTGCGGTGGGCGGCGGGCAATCCCGTCATCGCGGCCGCGTTCGCCAGTGCCGCCGCGGCGATCGACTCCGCCACCCGGGACAGCGTCAGCGAGGGTGTCGCCGCGTTGGTCTGCGCGCGACTGTCCACATGGGACGGTCGGCCGACCGGACCGAGCCGGGCCTGGGCCGAAGAGGCGATCACGGTGTTGCCCGCGTCCGAACGCGCGGCCGGCCGGCTCGCCCTGGTCACCGCGATGGCCTCCTACCAGGTCGACGAGACGGTCGTGGCGGAGTTCCGGCGCGTCCATCGGGAGGACAGGGCCCTGGTCGAAGTGACGTCATGGGCGAGTATGGCGGCCGCGCGAAGGATCGGTGTACTGAAAACCGGCCAGGATGCGCGGTGATCTGACGCGGACCGGAGTGCGGTCCGGTCCCTGGCCCGCGCTCGGCGTGCTGTGCCTCGCCAACTTCCTGATCCTGCTCGACACCACGATCGTGAACACCGCGGCGCCGGTGATGATGCGCGTGCTCGAGGCCGGGATCGACGAGATCCTGTGGATCTTCAACGGCTATCTGCTGACCTTCGCGGCGCTGCTGATCGTCTTCGGCCGCCTGGGCGACCTCGTCGGCCCGCGCGCGGTCTTCATCGCCGGGCTGGCCGGGTTCACCGTCGCGTCTGTCCTTTGTGGACTGTCGGCCACTCCCGGGATGCTGATCGTCTTCCGGATCCTGCAGGGGGTCGGCGCGGCGGCACTGGTACCCCAGGCACTCGTGTTGATCTCGGCGATCTTCCCGGCACGACGTCGTGGCGCCGCGTTCGGGATCTTCACCGCGGTCGCGGGTTTGGCGTCGGTGAGCGGGCCGACGCTCGGCGGCCTGCTCGTCACCGAATTCGGCTGGCAGTCGGTCTTCTACCTCAACCTGCCGATCGGCCTGATCGCGATCGTCGCGACCCTCCGGCTCGTGCCCGCCCCGCGCACCGCACGCTCGCACCGGTTCGACCCGGTCGGCGTGCTGCTCGCCACCACCGGCCTGACCGCGTTGGTGTTCGGGCTGATCGAGGGGGAGCGGCACGACTGGGGCAAGGTGGCCGGCCCGGTCTCCATTCCGGCGATCTTCGCCGCGTCGGTGGTGTTGCTCGTGACGTTCGTGCTGTGGGAGCGGCGCCGCGCGGAACCGCTGGTGCCGCTCACGCTGTTCCGTGACCGGAACTTCGCCATCGCGACCACGATCACGCTGATCACTTCGTTCGCGTTGTACGGCCTGCTGCTGGTGTTCGTGATCGAGACGCAGACGCTGCTCGGCATGAGCCCCGTCGAGTCCGGTCTGAGCGCGCTGCCCTGGACGCTGGCGCTCAGCGCGGTCGCTCCGGTCGCCGGCAGGCTGACCGACCGGATCGGCGGCAAACCGCTGCTCGTTTCCGGGCTCGCGCTGTTCGCGCTCGGCGTGCTCGGCGTCGGGCTCCTGCCGGACTCCTCGTCGACCGCCGCGGTGTTCGTCCTCCCGCTGATCGCGGTCGGCGTCGGACAGGGCCTGACCCTGGCGCCCGCGACGACCGAGGCCATGCGCGACATCACCCCAGGGAACTCCGGTGCCGCGTCCGGGATCCTGAACACCGCCCGGCAGGTCGGCGGCGCGCTCGGGGCGGCCGTGGCCGGCGCGATCCTGCAGAACCGCGTCGCCGGGGAACTCGGGCAGCACGCGTTCCTCTCCGCCGCCCGCACGGCCCTCGCCGTCCTGGCCGGTGTACTCGTGGCCGGTGCCGCCCTGGCCACACTCATGAAGCCGAAGCCACGTTGAGGGCACGAACGCCCGCGTGTTCCGCCTCCAATCACGCGAGTTGCGCCTTCAATCACGCGAGTTCGCCGCCCAATCACGTGTGTTGCGCCTTCAATCACGCGTGTCCACCTTATTGACCCGTAATTCGGGGGTGGCGTGGCCTCGCCGGCGGACTTGCCAACGAGGTGGTCGTGAGTGGCGACAGGGTTCCCCCGCCGGAAGTCCGTGAAGGCCTCCTTCCCTACCCTCAAGGTAGGGAAGGAGGCCTTCACGGAGACCCCCGGCACCCGCTCACGCCGATGCGCCCGAACGCCGTCCTCTGACTGGACGTTCGGGCGCAAGACCGGCGTGGTGTCAGTTCGCCGACGTGCCGGGGACGGGAAGGCGCTGGGTGGCGGGGCTGTTCTGATAGGCGGCGAGCTTCCACTCGCCGTCCTGCTTCACCACGAACCACGCCGCGCGGATCGCCTGCGAGTCCGAGACCTCGGACTCGCCGGGCGCGAGTACCCCGCCCTGGGTCAGCAGCAGGCCGACCTCGCTCGAGAAGAACCGGATGTCGACCGGCTTGCCGGTCACCTGGGTGCCCTTGTACTGGTCGGCGAAGGCGTCCTTGAGGTAGGCGCGGATCTCCTCACGGCCCTTCTTGTACAGGCCCGGCAGGATCATCGTGCCGTCCTCGGTGAAGACGTCGGCGAAGGTATCGGCGTCGTTGTACGCCCAGGCCGAAATCACCTTCTGCGTGAGCGCGGCGACCGCGGCCTGCTCCGCCTTGGTGCTGGAGTCCATGGGTTCCCTTCCCTGTTCCGGATTTCGGCGATCAGAAGTACAGCGTGTTGGGTTCGAGACCGCAGAGCACGCGGCCGTACAGTTCCGTGTTGGTGTCGGGGTGCATGAGCGCGTGCAGGTTGACGGCCTGGACGTCCCGCTGGATGCGCTGCATGAGCACGTCCGTGTAGATCGACGACCCGCCGCTCGCGGTGCTGAAGATGTCCACCGCCTCCTTGACGAGCGCGCAGACCGCGCCCATGTCCGCGCGTGCCTGTGCGCGTTCCTCCAGCTTCCACGAGGTGCCGTCGACGCTCTTGGTGTCCACCAGTGACGTCAGGCGCTTCCCGTGGAACTCCGCGGCGTCCAGTTTCAACGACGCGCTCGCGACCTGGAGATGGGTCAGCGGTGCCTCGCGCTGACTTTCGTAGGCCGTATAGGTGATCTTCCGGTTGGGCAGGCGTTTGAGGAAGAACTCCTTGGCGGCGTTGCCCATCCCGAGCACGCTGCCGACCGACGAAGCGGACGCGACCGGCAGCAGCGGGGCCCGGTAGATCGGCGCGTCGGCGTTCCGAACGCTCGCGTACTGCCCCTGCAGCATGGCGGGGAGCGGCATGATGCGTGCCTGCGGGACGAACACCTCTTTCGCCACCGTGCTGACACTGCCGGTGCCCTTGAGGCCCGAGGTGTGCCAGTCGTCGACGATGAGCAGATCCGACATCGGCACCAGGGCCATGATCGGATAGGGCTCGCCCTCACCGCCGACCAGCACGGCGATGACCTCCTGCCAGTGCGCGTGATGGGCACCGCTGATGAAGCCCCATTTACCGTTGATCACCACGCCGCCGTCGGCGGGGGTGGCCATCGCGGTCGGACTGAGCGTGCCGCATACGCGGACATCGGGTGTCGAGAACACCTCGTCCTGTACCTCGTCCGGGAATTGCGACGCCATCCAGGTGGGAATCCAATACACCGCCGCGGTCCACGCGGTGGACCCGTCCGCCCTGCCCATTTCGGCCGCGACGTCGAGAAGTGTCGCGGTGTCCGCCTCGAATCCGCCGTACCGCTTCGGTGTGCGCAATTTGAACACGCCGGCGTCCGCCAGCACGTCGATCGTGTCGTCGTGGAGCCGACGGTTTTCCTCGGCCCAACCGGCCTTGTCTCGGAGACTTGGCCGCAGCTCGGAGATACGCCGCACCAGTTGCTCGCGCGTGGGAATTTCGGTGGACAAGACTGAAACCTCCTCGTGAAGGCGTGGACGGAACGCGTTCACCGCCGTCTGTCCGCCCCGGTGAGCAAGACGCTTTCATCGTGGGTGGGCCGGGGCATCTTCGATCGTGCCGCGTTGAACCGGGCTCACCCGCGCACAACCAGAGATGCGTGACCGGGTACGACACTGCCATGGTCGGTCCATTGCCGCCGCACCCTCAAAGATGCGCCGCCGTTCCGTCGGCTGAAAGCATTACCCGAGCTGATCACGAGAAAGGGGACTGGCGCCGTGAGTAACGTGACCGGGAGACGGGCGATCGTACTGGGCGGCAGCATCGGCGGAACATTGGCCGCGCGGGTGCTCGCCGAATTCTTTTCCGAGGTGCTGATCGTCGATCGCGACGAGATCGTCGGGGTTTACGAGGCACGCAAAGGGACTCCGCACACCCGGCACGCACACGGCCTGCACGCTCGTGGCCATTTGATCATCGAGGAATTGTTCCCCGGTTTCACCGAAGAATTGCGCGCCAACGGCGTGCCGACCGGTGATCTCGGGGAAATGCGCTGGTTCTTCGACGCGCGGGAGTTGCGGCCGTCGCGCACCGGGTTGATCTCGGTGACGGCGCCACGTCCCTTCCTGGAAGGCTATCTACGCGCTCGAGTCGCCGAATTGCCGAATGTCAGGATTCTGGAAAAGCACGACATTCTCGGCCTGCTGGCCACACCGAGCCGGGACCGCGTGATCGGGGCACGGGTCCGGTCACGCGCCGAGGGCGCCCAGGAGGAGGCGCTGGAGGCCGATCTCGTCGTGGACGCGACCGGGCGTGGCTCGCGCACACCCGCCTGGCTGGAGGAATTCGGTTACGCCCGCCCGCGTGAGGACAAGGTCAAAGTCGGCCTCGCCTACACGACCCGGCTCTACCGGACGCGGCCGGAATGGTTCGGCGGCGTGCAATCGATCAACCCGGTCGCCTCGCCCGCGCATCCGAGGGGCGCGTTCTTCGGGCAGATCGGGAAGGACACGTGCATCCTTTCGCTGACCGGCATCCTTGGCGACCATCCCCCGACGGAGCCCGGCGCGTTCCTCGAATTCGTCCGCTCGCTGCCGGTGCCGGACATCTACGACGCGGTCCATGACGCCGAAGGCCTGGACGCGCCGGTGAGCTTCGGCTTCCCGGCCAGTGTCCGGCGCCGTTACGAGAGCCTTTCCCGCTTCCCGGACGGCCTGCTGCTCATCGGCGACGCGCTGTGCAGTTTCAACCCGGTCTACGGCCAGGGTATGAGCGTCGCGTCCATCGAGGCACTGACCCTGCGCGAGCATCTGCGGAAGGGCGGTGTGCGGCCCGGATCGTTCCTGACGGACCTGGCGAAGGTGATCGACGCGCCGTGGGACATCTCGGCGGGCGGCGACCTGAACTTCCCGCGTGTGCAGGGCCGCCGCACGCTCAAGGTGCGGATGGGCAACGCGTACATGTCCCGTCTCCAGTACGCCGCTACCAAGGACGCCGGGGTCGCCGGCGCGTTCATGCGGGTGGCGGGCCTGATCGACCCGCCGGAGACCCTGATGCGGCCGTCGATGGTGAGGCGTGTGCTGAAGCACGGCCTCGGCAGGCCGGCCCCGGGCCCGTCCCGGTCCGCGGCGCCCAAGCCGCTTGCTCCGCTCCACGATCGGGAGGAGCTGTCATGAAGATCCCATGGGCCGTCGGTCCCTGAAACGGAGGCTTCACGTGGTCGATCATCTAGGCGAACGAGCGGTCGTTCTCGGCGCGGGTATCGCCGGTCTGCTGACAGCTCGGGTGCTGTCCAAGCGATATCGCACGGTTCTCCTCGTCGAACGAGACGAGATCATCGGTGTGACCGGTACCCGTCGCGGGATACCGCAGGGCTCGCACGCGCACGCGTTGCTCGCCAAGGGCCAGCAGATCCTGGAGGACTTGTTCCCGGGGCTGCTCGCACAGATGCAGGACGACGGCGTCCCCATCGGCGACATGGCGGGCCGCCTGCGGTGGTATTTCAACGGCGCCCGGCTGGCGCAGAAGGATTGCGGCCTGCTGAGTGTGTCGGCGACCCGGCCACAGCTGGAGGCCTACATCCGTGACCGGGTCTTCGCTCTGCCGAACGTCGAAGTCCTCCAGAGCACGGTGATCCGCGGTCTGATCGTCTCCGGCGACAAGACGAGGGTGAAGGGCGTCCGAGTCGCGGGCACGACCGCCGAGGCCGACGACGTCCTCACCGCGGACCTGGTCGTCGACGCGACGGGCCGGGGCAGCAGGACGCCCGCCTGGCTGGAGGAGTTCGGCTACGAACGGCCGAGCGAGGACAGCATCAAGATCGACCTGACCTACACCTCGCGCAATTTCACCTTGACCGAAGATCCCTTCGGGAACGACCTGGCGATCAACCCGGTCGCCTGTCCGGCGAATCCCCGGGGCGCCTTCTTCGTCAATCTCGGAAACGGGGAGGCACTGGTCTCCTTGACCGGGATCATCGGCGACCGGCCGCCCGGTGAACTCGACGGGTTCCTCGACTACACGCGATCGCTGTCCGCGCCCGAGATCCACGGCGCGGTGCACACGGCGAAACCGGTGGGCGAGGCGACGTCGTTCCGGGTCCCGGCGAGCATTCGACGGCGGTACGACAAGCTGACCCGGTTCCCGGCCGCTTTCCTGGTCATCGGTGACGGCGTGTGCGCCTTCAACCCGGTCTACGGCCAGGGAATGACCGTGGCCGCCATGGAGGCTGTCGCACTCGCCGAGCATCTCGCGAAGGGACAGCCGCGGCCGGTTGAATTCTTCCGCGAGCTGAAACCGATCATCGACGTGCCCTGGAGCATTTCCGCGGGCGGTGACCTCGCCTTCCCGCAAGTGGTCGGAAAGCGGGATCTGCAGGTTCGCATGGGGAACCTCTTCATGGCGCGCCTGCATACCGCCGCGCAGGTGGGCGGCAGGTTCACGGCGGCGTTCTTCCGGGTGGCGGGTCTCGTCGACCCGCCGCAGACGCTCATGCGGCCTGCTTTCATGCTCGACGCCCTGCGCACGGCACGTCGAGTGGTGAAGGGACGACCTGCCCGCGGAGCGGACGTGGGCCTTTCGAGCGCCACTCGATAGGGCCTGTTTCCGCGGGTTCGGCGTTCACACAGGGTGATTTTCGGCGCGAGCGATGAGTTTCGGCAGGCCCGCTGGTCTGTATCGTTGTGACGTCGAATCGCCGGCGGGGACGAGGCATGGGTGCCGGTGAGGTGAGGGGAGGCAGCAGGTGCTGGTCGAGGAGGATTTCGAGCGGGTGACCGCGCCTTTCCGCCGTGAGCTGCTGGCGCATTGCTACCGGATGCTCGGCTCGGTCCATGACGCCGAGGAGCTCGTCCAGGAGACGTACTTGCGGGCTTGGCGTGGCTTCGGCGGGCTCGAACAACACTCGTCGTTGCGTCAGTGGTTGTACCGGATCGCGACCAACGTGTGCCTCACCGAACTGGAGCGCAGCGGACGGCGGCCGTTGCCTTCGGGCCTCGGCCATCCTCCGCTGGACGTCGCGCCGAGCGCGCTGGCGCCACTGCCGCACGTGCGGTGGGTCGAACCGAGCCCGGACAAGGTGTTCGGGGCGGGGACGGAGGATCCGGCCACCGTCGCGGCGTCGCGCAACAGCATGCGGCTCGCCCTCGTGGCCGCTTTGCAGCTGCTGCCACCGAAGCAGTGCGCGGTCTTGTTGTTCCGTGACGTGCTCAAATGGCAGACACCCGAGGTCGCGGACCTGCTGGGAATCAGCCATGCCGCGGTGAACAGCGCGCTGCAGAGAGCTCGTGCGACGGTCAAGAAGGCCGCTCCCGCGGAGGACGAGGTCGTCGACGTGCCCGCCCGCCGCGCGGTGCTGGACAAATACGTGGCCGCCGTCGAAAACGCGGACAGCAGCGCGCTGGCCGGGATCATGACGGAAAACGCGGTCTGGGAGATGCCGCCGTTGCCGATGTGGATCGCCGGCCGCGACGCGATGGAGTCCTTCATCGATCGCTTCTGTCCTTCGGCGGCCGGGGACAACCGGCTCGTCCGGACCTCGGCGAACGGGCAGCCCGCGTTCGCGGCGTACCTGCGGGGAAGCGACGGAGTGCACCGCGCACATCAACTCAACGTCGTGTCGGTCACCAACGAAGGAATCGACCACATCGTGTCGTACCAGTCGCCCGGCCTGTTCGAGCTCTTCGACCTGCCGGAGGTCTTCGGCCGTCGGTCTGGACCGAGCGGGACGTGAAACCCGTGCCTGGAGTGGGGTTCGCGGACGGGTCGAGGCTGCTGGAGGGCTCGATCGTCTATGCGCTCGTGGTCTTCACCGATATCGCGGAGGTCGATCTCGAGCGGGCCACGCCGTGCAGCGAATGGACCCTGCGCGAACTTCTCTGGCACGTCAACGAGTCGATGGCGGACCTGCACGAGGGGATCGTGACCGGGGGAGTCGAACTCTTCAAAGTAGGGCAGGGGGCGATGGCTTCGGCGCCGATGCCGAAGCCGGGACCGACGATCACGGCACAGGTGCTGGCCAGCCGTCTGCTGAGCGTCGTGAGCATGCGGGAATCCTCGCCGTCACTGTCCATCGGCGACCGTCCGCTGGACGGTGGCGTCGCCGCGAGCGTGGGGGCGATCGAGGTCGCCGCGCACGCGTGGGACATTTCGCATGCCTGCGGCCACAATCTCGACGTTCCGAAACAGTTGGCTCGTGACCTGCTCGAATTGAGCCACTCTGTCATTCCAGAGTCGCATCGGTCGCCCTTCTTCGCGCCCCCGGTCAAAGTGGGCCCTTCGGCGAGTGAGACGGACAAGTTCGTCGCGTTCCTCGGGCGAATGCCAGGGTGAGACCGAACGACGAGATCGGCGCCTCGTTCCGGCGTCGTGACTCCGTGAGGAAGTACTAGATGAAATACTCCGACATCGTGCGACTCGTGGAGACCGATCCGGTCGTGCGGACGCTGCTGGAGATGCCTATCGCGCTACGGCTCGGATACACGGGTCTGGACGGCAGTCCCCGCGTCATCCCGGTCGTCTATCTCTGGGACGGCGCGGCCTTCATCTTCGCGTCGCCGGCCTCGGCGTACAAAGTGAAGTCCATCGCGGCGCGCCCGGAGGCCGCGTTCTCCCTCGACGTCGGTCCCGGCCCGACCGCGGCCGAGGCGCGGGTGAAGATCTCGTCGTCGCTCGGCCTGCCGGTCGTCGACTACGCGCCGATCGCCGTGACCGGACGCGGGACCACTTCGATCGAGATCTGTTCGGGGATCCCGCAAATACATCTGGAGATGGCCCGCCGGATGATCGGCGACGACAGGAAACTGAAAGACTGGGCCGACGGGCACGTCGAACGGGACAACGACTGGGCGATCATCTCACTCACCCCGACCCATATCTCGGTCTGCGACTTCGTTTCCCGGTTCCCGCCGACGGCGGAACTCGGCCCTTGAGCGTTGGGCACGGACCGGCTTTTCCTACCTGCTCCGGTTCCGGCCCTCTCGACCGACTTGATCAAAGCCGGAACCTGAGCAACTCAGGGAGCCTTCGGCCCTGGTCAGGCGCGAGGGGGTCGTGAGTGTTTTGGGTCGTTGGAGCCAAGGTGTCTTAGGTACCACGTGAGTGGTCACCGGTCCGTGGGGATGTCGTGAAGGGGCCCTTTGAGACGTTGAAGGTCTCAAAGGGGCCCTTCACGACACACCGGGGCCGGGCAGGAACGCCCCCGTGAGCCTCAGCGCTACGGCGACAGCGCGTGAAGGACCCCATCCTTGCGCCTAAGTACAGGAAGGGGACCTTCATGTACTTCAAACCAGGCATCACGCTCACGACCCCACCCCGCTCACGACAGAAACCAGGGCCGTGCCGGTCTCCCGGCACGGCCCTGGCTTCGAGGGGTACCTACCGTCCTGTCGCGCCTTCGGCGGGAGCCGGATCTGGGGTTCCGGTGTCGCCGGCGGGCGCGGACAGACCGGCGGCCCTCTTCCCGGGGGAGAACGCCGCGACGATGGCACCGAAGACCGAGCCGATCGCACCGACGTAGAGTGCCGCTTGGAAGCCGTCGATCGCCGAAGCCGGGCTGGCGTAACTGCCGTACATCGCGAAGACGGCGCCGAGGATGGCGACACCGAAGACGCTGCCCAGTTCCTTGACGGCGTTGTTGGCCCCGGCCGCGGTCCCCGTGTCGCCAGGGGGAACCGAACTCAACGCGAGCGTCGTCATCGTCGGGAAGCACATGGAGATACCGACGCCGGACACGATGAGCGGGCCGATCAGTTGCCCGTAGCCGATGCCGGGCGCCGTGACGGCTCCCATCCACGCCAGCCCGGCGGTCTGGAGCAGCATGCCGGCGACCATGAACGGCCGGGTGCCGAACTTGTCGGCCAGGCTGCCCGCGATGGGTGCGACGAGGAACGGCATACCGGTCCACACGAGGAGACGCAGACCTGTCTGGAGCGGGTCGAGGCCGAGTCCGGTCTGCATGAGCTGCGCGAGGATGAACAGCGTGCCGATCACCGAGATCTGCTGACAGAAACCGACTACGTTCGCGGTGGCGAAACCACGATTCCGGAAGTACGCCAACGGGATCATCGGGTGACTGGTCCGGGTCTCCCATTTGACGAACGCGGCCATGAGCACGGCGCCGAGGATCAGCGCGCCGATGACCTCCCAGCTGCCCCAGCCCACGGTGGGCGCCTGCACACCGGCCCAAGTCAGCGCGAAGAGGCCGACACCTGCCAGTGCCAGACCACCCAAATCGAGCTTCGGTCGCCCGCCGTACGATTCACGAAGGACGCCGTAGGCGAGAGCCATCGCGATGATCGCGAAGGGAACGTTCAGCCAGAAGATCCATTCCCAGGACAGCCCCTCGGTGATGAAGCCGCCGACGACCGGGCCGCCGGCGATGCCGACACCGGCGATGGCTCCCCAGATGCCCATGGCGGCGCCGCGCTTCTCCGGCGGGAAGTTGTCCGCCAGGAGGCTCATGCTCAGCGGCATCGCCACCGCGGCGGCCGCACCCTGCGCGAACCGCGCCAGGATCAGGGTGTCGATGGAGGTCGACATCGCGGCCAGCACGGACGCGAGCGCGAACAAGCCGAGCCCGAGTACGTACATCCGCCTGCGCCCGAAGCGATCCCCGAGCGCGGCTCCGGTGAGGACGAGGCAGGCGAAGACCAGGTTGTAGCCGTTGATGGTCCATTCCAGCTCGGAGAGACTGGCGCCCAGTTCGGCCTGCAAACTCGGCAACGCGGTCGCGACCACGACGACGTCGAGTGACGTCAGGAAGACGCCGATGCCCACTGCGACGAGCGCCCATCCCGGCCGGAGACGGGACGGGGTGACGGTTGAGGTATTCAAGGCCGCATCCCCTTTGCGCCCATCGAAGCTGTAGTTCTCGTCATTGCCAGACACTCCTGTTCGATGCTCGTGATGGTCGGTAGTCGCGTGCAGGCGACAGAAGTACAGACCAGGCGGGAGTGCCCAAACTGATCGCTGTGCCGGGAATCAGGCGGTGACCGGTCGCGATCGCCGGACGGGCGGCGTCAGTCGCGGCGTTCGTAGGTGGCGACGATGACGTCGCCGACCGTGCGTGACGAGGCCAGATCGAAGTCGGCGGGGATCGCGCCGTCCACGAAGAGACGCTTCCCGGATCCCACGACCACCGGGAAGAAGAGCAGCCGGTACTCGTCGACCAGGCCGTTCCGCATGAGCGTATGGGTCAGGTTGCCGGAGCCCGACACCCAGATCGGTCCGCCCGTTCCGTCTTTGAGCTCTTTCACGGCGGAGGCCACGTCGCCATCGATCATGGTGGTGTTCACCCAGTCAGCGGACTTGACACTGCGTGACGCGACGTATTTGTCCATCGCCTCGAGGCGTTTGTTGATCGGGTGATCGCCGGTCGTCGGCCAGTACGCGTAGAAGATGTCGTAGGTCTTCCGGCCGAGCAACAGCGCGTCCTCGTCGGCCGTCCACGTGAAAAAGGTGTCGCTGAGCAGGCTGCCCGCGTGTTTCGCGGTCCAGCCGCCACCTTCGAAACCGCCTTCGCGGTCTTCGTCCGGCGTTCCCGGCCCCTGGACCACGCCGTCCAAGGACACGAACTGTTGCACGATCACTTTCCGCACGATGTCTCCCTTCGTCTCGTCAATACAGACTCGCCGGCGCCGGAAAACTCATCGCCCGGCGCGGAGATTCTTCCCGTGATCACGGATCGTAGTGCGGCAGGCCGAGATGATCTTGTGGCGGCGCCGGACGGCACACTCGGAGATGCAGCCCGGGTTCGCGGCGGACAGGATCCAGTCATACCGCGCTCCAAGCGAACGAATCGCCGGAGGTCAAGATGGTGCTGGATATCCAATCCCCTTCACGAGAGGAGTTGGTCGCGCGCGCATCCGAGCTGGTCCCTCTCATCAGGGGACGTGCTCAATGGATCGACGAGAACCGGCGGCTCCCCGCGGACGTGATCGAGGGGATCGAACGTTCCGGCCTGCTCAAAATGCGCGTTCCCACGCGATACGGTGGGTATCAGAGCGACGCGAGAACGCTCATCGACGTCCACGCGGAAATCGCTCGCGGTGACAGTTCCGCCGCTTTCTGCGTTTCGGTCTGGTCGCTCATCAACTGGATCGCCGGGTTGTATCCGGACGAGGTGCAGGACGAGGTGTTCGCGACTCCGAACTCGCGGGTCTGCGGAACGTTGGCGGCGAGCGGGAAAGCGTCGCGGACGAACGGCGGCTATGTCATCAGTGGCGAATGGAGGTTCAACAGCGGGGTACTCCACAGCCACTGGAAACTGGTGGTCGCCGAACCCGATGAAGCGGGCGCCGGTGAAGGTCCGATCATGGCGATCCTGCCGGCGTCGAGCTTCGAGGTCATCGACGACTGGCACACTCACGGCCTGCGCGGTTCGGGCAGTGTGAGCGTTCGCGCGCACGACGTGTTCGTCCCCCGAGCGCGAGTTCGCCCGGTGATGGAATTCTTCGACGAGCAATGCAAATCGGAGACGAACTCCACCCAGGCGATCTATCAGGTGCCCATGCTGGTCACCTCCACCATCGCCACGGCTGGTCAATGTGTCGGCGCGGCAGAGGCCGCCATCGAGCATTTCCTGGACCGGCTTCCCGGGCGGAAGATCACGTACACGGATTACGAATCGCAGCTGACCGCGCCGCTCACGCATCTCCAGGTCGGCGAGGCCACTCTGCTCGCCGAGGAAGCGCGGCTTCGGGCGCAGACGTTCGCCGACCTGGTGGACGCGAAGGCGGCGCGCAACGAGCCGTGGACGCAAGCCGAACGAATTCGCTCCCGGGTCGAAATGGGGCGGGTGGCACAATTGGCACAGGAGTCCATCCGGATCGTCTCGACCGCGAGCGGCGGTAGCTCGATCTACAACGATGTGCCGATCCAGCGGATACATCGGGATATCGAAACGATCGCGTTGCACGCCTTGACGAGCCCGAACACGAACATCGAACTGCTCGGCAGGCATCTGTGCGGGCTAGAGCCGAACACGACGTATCTCTGAGGCCGTCCGTCCCGACTGGTCACCACGTCGGCACTACACGCGAGGAAGTCCATTGAAACCCTTTCGCATCGAAATACCGCAATCGCAGCTGGACGATCTCGATCGTCGCCTCGACCAGACGCGCTGGCCGCGGGATCTTCCCGACGTCGGCTGGGATCGCGGCGTGCCGACCGCCTATCTCAAGGAGGTCGTCGACTACTGGCGGAACTCCTACGACTGGCGTTCGGCCGAGGCGGAACTGAACACGTTGCCGCAGTACGTCACCGAGATCGACGGCGCGAACATCCACTTCATCCACGTTCGTTCGCCCGAACCCGACGCGCTTCCGCTGCTGATAACGCACGGATGGCCAGGGTCGGTGGTCGAGTTCCTCGACGTGGTGGGTCCGCTGACGAATCCGCGTGCGCACGGCGGCGATTCGCGCGACGCGTTCGATCTGGTGATTCCCGCCATGCCGGGATTCGGTTTCTCCGGCCCTCCCTCGGAACCCGGCTGGACGATCGAACGGATCGCTTCGGCGTGGGCGGTGCTGATGGAGCGCCTCGGCTACGATCACTATGTGCCGCAAGGCGGGGACTTCGGCTCCGGGGTCTCCCTTTTCGTGGCGTTGAAGGATCCGGACCACGTGGCGGGTCTCCACCTGAACACCCTGGTCACGAAACCCAGTGGGAACCCGGACGATCTCGTCGGCCTGAGCGCGTCCGAGCAGGCTCGGCTGGATCGGACCGCCCGTTTCGTGGATGTCCTCTCCGGTTCCATGAAGCTCCAGGCGACCCGGCCGAACACGATCGCGTACCCGCTGGTCGATTCCCCGGTCGGCCAGCTGGCCTGGATCATCGAGAAGTTCAAGGACTGGGCGGACGCGGAGACCAAGCCGGAGGACGCCGCGAGTCTCGACCGCATCCTGACCAACGTGATGTTCTACTGGCTGACCGGCACCGGCGGTTCTTCCGCGCAGCTGTACTACGAAATCGTCGACCAGCTGCCCATCGCCGCGACCACCGGTACGTACCCGCCGATTTCGGCGCCGCTCGGCGTCGCGGTGTTCCCGAAGGCGCCGTTCATGTCCATCCGGAAGTTCGTGGATCGCGACTTCCCCAACGTGGTGCACTGGGCGGAGTACGACCGCGGCGGGAACTTCGCCGCCTTGGAAGAGCCCGACCTGTTCGTCGGCGATCTGAGGGCGTTCCGGCGGGCTCTCGACGCCCAGTGAACCCGGTTTGAGCGACGGTTCGATTGCCGGCCGTGTTCCCGATGTCGCATTGGAGACACTGAGCGTCTCCGATGCGACATCGGGAACCGGACCGGCAGGGATCGCCGGACGGTCGATACGGTTGCCGGATGAGCGAAACGCTGGACGAGACCGTCGCGCGGATCATGACGGGCGTGAGCACGACGATCGCCGACGGCGACAGCATGTTCGCGAGCAACAACATCGAGCACTATCTGAGCGTGTCCAGGGACGCGTTGCGTGCGGTGCTCGCCGCCCTTCAGATCACCGGACGGCCGGAACCCAAGCGGCTCTTGGATTTCGGGTGCGGTTACGGCCGGGTGATGCGGTCCTTGCGTGCCGCTTTCCCGGCGGCCGAGCTGATCGCGTGCGACATGGACCCGGCGGCGCTGGCCGGCTGCGCCGAGGCGTTCGGTGCGCGGGCGGTGCTCGGTGCGCCGGATGTGGACGACATCGAGCAGGTCACCGATGTGGATCTGCTGTGGTGCGGTTCGGTGCTGACCCATCTCGATGCCCCGAACTGGGGCCCGCTGCTGCGTTACTTCTCACGCGCGCTGGCTCCCGGCGGGGTCGCGGTGGTCACCACGCATGGCCGCCGGATGGCGATGCGGGCCGAGGCGGGTAAGGACTACGGGCTGGACGCGCGTGCCACCGACCGCATGCTCGCCGCGTACAAGGCCTGCGGTTTCGGCTACAACGACTACGCGGGCAACGACGGGTACGGCATTTCGCTCAGCTCGCCCGGCTGGGCGGTGCAGCGCGCGCTGGAGACGCCGGACCTGCGCCTCGCCGGGTACGACGAGGCGGCGTGGGATCTCCACCAGGATGTGATGGTGCTGGTCAAGGACGCCAACGCGAAACTGAAGGCGGACCTCTAGCCGCGCTTCAGGATGACAGCAACGTCGCATAACTGCTGGTCAAGTGAGGTTGAGGGGACGGGGCTCCTTACCGTGGCCGGGCACGTACCCCGACTGTCCATAGAGGACACTTTAGGGGTACGTCAAAAGTGGCGGGTTGCGAAAGCCACTTTCGCAACCTTCAACGTTGCGAAAGTGGCTTTCGCAACGTCGGGGGCAGGATGGTGGCGGAGAGGGGCCTTCGCTACGCCGGTGCTGTCGCTGAAACTCAGGGTCGAGATGCGTTGTGAAAGCCACTTTCGCGACGCCTGATGTCCCGAAAGTGGCTTTCGCGACACGGTCGCCTCACGGCCGCGAGCGAATCCCCGCGACCGAACCGACACCGGCCAGTGGATATGCGACTTTCCGGGACCCTGCTGAAGGCGGACCTCTAGGCCGTTAGACGGCCTAGCCGCGCTTCAGGATGACGAGGAACTGGCCGCCGCCGGGCTCGACACCCGCGGTCACCGGCACTCCCGGTAGCAGCCGGGAAAACCGGTCGACCAGCCAATCCGCCGCCTCCCGGGCGTCCTGTTCGGTCGGGCTGCGGGCCACCAGTTCACGGCCGCCCTTGCGTTCCAGCCGTCCGGCGACGGTGATCAGCGGCGCGGGTTCGACCACGTGCAGGCGATCCGGCCAGGCGATGACCACCTTGACCGCGCCCTTGCGAGTGTTGCAGCCGCGGTGCGCGAGCCGCTCGGTGACCTTGGCCTTCCGGTCGGCGGTCCGGCTGTCGACACTGGGACCCCGCGGGTCGTTCACCGACATCTCCGGATCGACCGGTTCGTCGCAGACCCAGCATCGCCAGCCGTCGCGTTCGGCCACGTCGTCGAGAAGACTCATCCGGTCAAACTAGCTTGGAATTCCGTGAAGGCCCCCTTCGGGGACCCAGGGTCCCTCAAGGGGGCCTTCACGGACCGCCTACTTCGTGCAGTGGATCCCGGCTTCACCCCGGTACATCACGAAGCTGATCTTCACCGAGTACAGGTGGATGGTCACGCACTGGTCGGGCGTGTACCCGTAAAAGGCGGCTTGGTCGTAGGCCTGCTGCAACGCCGTCCGCTTCGCCGACGCCGAGGTCTTTTCGACGGTCGTCCCGAGGAACGCGCGGGTCTCCTGCGCGGTCGTCGCGGCACTCGCCACGGTCGGCGCGAGTGTCATCAGTCCCGCGAGGACCGCGGCCCCCGTGGCGCGGGCGATCGTTTTGTTCATGGTTTCCCCTCCTGGTGTCAGCGCTGGCAGTAGAGCCAGACGGTCGCGCTGTAGTAGCTCGTGTGTGACCGGACGTCGGAAGCGCGGACGTAGCACTGCGAGTCCAGCCAGCCCGTGTTGCGGGCGAAGGTGCGGGCGACCTTCTCCGCCGACGTGATGGCGGCCCCCGGGCCTGGGCCGATGCCGCTGGCGTGGAACTCTCCGGTCTCCACGGCCAGCGCCGGCGGTGCCGACAGGGTCACCGCGGCCACCGCCAGGGCCGCCGCGGTCAGCAACTTCTTCATGGGAACTCCCCCTCCGGTTCGTCAGCCAGAATCGACCGACTCCCCTCAGTCATTCATCTCAGCTAACGTGGAAACCGTAAGCGAGAACCTTCGAGGTTGTCAACTACGATGAATGCTCGACCCAGGTTCATTCATTTCAGCTTACGGAGGTGACGATGACCGAGCCACGGGCGACCACGCTCACCGACCGGATCGACCGCCTCTTCCAGGTGGTCCGGCGGCCCAACGGCGAGCAGTACAGCCACGAGGAGGTGGCGCGAGCCTGCCGGGAGAACACCGGCGAGTCGTTTTCCGCCGCCTACCTCTGGCAGCTGCGGACGGGCCGCCGGGACAACCCGACCAAACGGCATCTGGAGGCGCTCGCGGCGTTCTTCCAGGTTCCGCCCGCGTACTTCTTCGACGACGAACAGGGGAGGGCGCTTGCCGAAGAGGTCGAGTTGCTGGGAGCGTTGCGCAACAGCGCGGTGCGCAATCTGGCGTTGCGTGCGGTGACGCTGTCCGAGGAGGGGCTCGGAACCGTGACCGACATCGTCGAGGCGATCAAGCGGCGCGAGTCCAAGCGTGACCAGGGGGAGTAGCCATGCTGGGCAGGAAGAGTGCGCTCTGGCGCAGATGTGAGCGCATCGCGTCCGCCGTGCGACTACCGGATCCGTTCGAGGTCACCACGTTGTTCGCCGAGGTCGCGGCGATGCGGGGGCGGCCCATCGAACTGGTGCCGCTCGAGGCGCGGCCGGGGGCGCCGTGCGGGGTGCTCGCGGCCACCGATCGGGCCGACTACGTCTTCTACACGCGGGACACGTCTCCGTTGCACCAGCGGCACATCCTGCTGCACGAACTCGGTCATCTGCTGTGCGGGCACGTCGAAGGCGAGGTGCGGCCGGAGACGATCGCCGCGATGGTCGCGCCCTCGCTTTCGGTGGACCTGGTCCGCCGGGTCCTCGGCCGCACGACGTACGCGCACGAGCAGGAGAAGGAGGCCGAACTCGTCGCGTCGTTGCTCATGCGCCGCGCCGTGGGCACCGGGCCGGGATCCGATCGGCTGCGGCACGCCCTCGGTTCGTGATCAGCTATCTGTCCGCCGGGCTGCTGGCGTTGCTCGGCTTCGCCCGGCTGATGACGGTCCGCGCCGGGCCGAAGCATCTGGCCACGTTCTTCCTCAGCATGGCGGCAGGCCTCGCCGTCTCCGCCGACGCCACGGTCCGGTTGCTCGGCGACGTCCTGCTCCCGCGACTGGTCACCAACGCGCTGCAACTGCTCGCGATGCGCGCGCTGGTCCAGTTGGTCCGCGGCACCCGGACCCCGGAGAAGCCGACGCCGTTCTGGCCCATCGTGCTGTGCTGGGCGGTGATGATCCTGTGTTGTCTGGACATCCTCCCGCGCCGGCACGAGTTGGGCACGCCCGCGTTCCAATGGCGTCTGAGCGTCGTCGCCTACCAGGTGGTCCTCACGACGTACGGGGTCACCTGCCTGGTGATGTTCACCCGGACGCTGGTCCGCAGCGCCGCGGACCGTCCACAAGGGACTTTCCGGACCGGTCTGCGGATCCTCGTCTGCGCCGCCGTCGCGACCATCGCGTGGGCGCTGTTCTCCGGGCTTCCCTCGCTGTGGCTGGAGATCACCGACCTCGCGGACCTCGATTTCATGCCACGCGCCCGCATTGCCGGACTTCTCGCGATGGTGCTGTGGGTCCTCGGCGGGCTGTTCACCACCTGGGACGGCGCGCTCCGGCTGGTGCGCTCGTGGCAACGGATCCGGGCGGTGACCCCGCTGTGGAAGGAACTCGTCGCCGCGCACCCGCAGATCGCCCTGCCCGTACGCCACGACCTCGAATTCAAGCTGTACCGCAGAGTGATCGAGATCCGTGACGGTCTACTGGCGTTGCGGGCCCACGTTCCGCCGCATCTCGGGGACTGGCTGCGTGCCCCGGTCGACGAACCCACGCGCGCCGCCGCCGAACTCGCGGCGGCGCTGGTGATGCGCGAGGCCGGTCGAAGCTGGCCGCATCCGCCGTCCGGGCAGGATGAAGCGCACCCCAGCATGCGGGACGAAAGCGCCTGGCTGAGCGCCGTGTCGTCGGCGTTCACGGATTCCCTTGTCGTGCGGGAGGTTCGGCGACGCGCGATGGCGGAGGCCGGGCGCCTTTCCTGACGGCCGTCGTCACGGAGTGGTCTTGCCGAGCTCCAGTGTGGCGTTGTGCAGCGACGAGTACAGCGGGTCGGAAGTGAAGTCCGGCCCGGTTTCCTCGCCGAGGTAGACGTCGATGTGCCGATCGCCGCCGAGTCCGGGAGTGAACTCGTCCATGATCCGCCAGGAGGCGGAACGCAGCCTTTCGCAGACTCCCGCGTCGATCGCCGTGCCGTCCTCCGCGGTGCCGCAGCCGGTGATCCGCAGTTGGCGGCCGTCGCCGAGGACGGCCGGATCAGCGGCGGCGGAGACGAACGGTTCCAGCGGGCGGCCGTGGCTGTCGCGGGGTGCGTTGTCCAGCCAGAAACCGATGTCGTGGGACCAGTTCAGGTAACGGCCGGCGTGACGGCCGCTGACGATCCGGCCGGTGCCTTCGTCCTCGACGGCCTTCACGAAGTCTTCCGGGTAGCTGCCGAGAGGGTCGTCGCCGCGTTCGCAGTCGATCACCAGGCAGCCGGTGACCGGCACCGGGTCTTCGTCGTGGTGCGACTCGACGGCGGTGTAGTACACGGTCACGTACCAGCCGGTGGACGCCTCCTTCCCGGAGTCATCGCGGTCGATGGTGGAAGCAGCGGCGAGGGCCAGCCCGGCGGCCGCCAGGACGAGAACGAGCTTGTTCCGTTTCGCGCGGCGCCGGTGCTGGCCTGCCATCACACCCGCTCCAGTCGTTGCGTCGGTTCGGTTTCGGCCAGCGGGTGCGGGACCGGCCTGGTCCGCTCGGCCGCGGCGAGGACCGCCGCGGGGATCGGCTGGGTGACACTGGGATCGATCGTCACCGGTGGGGCGGCCGGGCGCGGTAGCGGGAGCGG
Source organism: Amycolatopsis sp. WAC 01416 (assembly GCF_003947485.1). NCBI lineage: Bacteria > Bacillati > Actinomycetota > Actinomycetes > Pseudonocardiales > Pseudonocardiaceae > Amycolatopsis > Amycolatopsis sp. WAC 01416. Next base: position 220,010 of record NZ_QHHX01000008.1, read on the forward strand.
CGCGGATGCGGGCATCGGGACCGGCATCGGCATCGGCGGTGCGGGCTGGCCGTCTTCGGACAGCCGTTCGGTCTTGGCCCAGCCGTTGCGCCCGGACAGCAGCCGGAACAGCGCACGCCACGTCGCGATGATGCCCAGCGCCAGGAACCACGGGTAGAGCAGCCCGGCGAACAGGCAGCGCAGGATGTTCTCGTCGCGGAGCCGGGCCCAGTAGACCAATCCCCAGAGCAGACTCGGTGCCATGGCCAGCCCGACGAGCATCGCGACGGACGTCGGCAGAGTGTCCACTGTGGCCACCAGCCCGCCCAGCGTGCTTCCGGTCGCCAGCGCCACGGCGGACGCCGCGACCAGTCCGACCAGCAGCAGCGACATGGGCACGGTCAGCCAGGGCGAGAGCAGGTAGATCAGGAAGTCGGTGAGGCCGACGCCGCTGACGAACCTCGACGTGGTCAGCCTGCGAAGGTGCCGGAAGCACTGCAGGTTGCCTTGAGCCCACCGGGTTCGCTGGCGCAGCAAGCGTTTCACGTCGGTCAGTCCCTGCTGGGTGACCCACGCGGATTTCGTGTAGCGCACGCGGATCCCGTCCAGGTGCAGGCGCAGACCGAGTTCCAGATCCTCGACAAGACAGGCCGACCACGGGCCAGGGTGGAACCGTGCGAGGACGGCCAGCCGGGTGAACTGGCCGTTGCCGCCCAAACCGACGCTGCCGACCAGGTCGCGCAGGGACTGCGCGGAGTCCGCGATGGCGCCGAATTCCAGATCCTGGAGCAGCGCCAGCGTTTTGTGCCGGTTGTGGATGCGCACCCGGCACTGCACGGCACCGACCGACTTCTCCGCCATCAGTTCGGCGATCTCGTCGAGCATCCCTTCGCTGCAACGGCCGTCGCCGTCCACGATCCCGACGATCGTCTGCTCGATCGTGCCTTCCCGGCCGGCGATGTCGAGGATGTAGCGGTACGCGGTGTTCAGGCCCTCGCCCTTGCCCTGGCGGGCCATCGGCAGCTCACGGCGCAGGACGTGCAGCCGAGGATCCCTGATGCCGGCGAGGATGTGCGGCGTCGCGTCGTCGGAGGCGTCGTCCACGACGACGACACGGACCGGCGTGTACCGGGTTCCGGTGGCCAGCGCGTTGCGCACCGTGTTCGCGATGACGCGTTCTTCGTTCAGCGCCGGGATGACGATCCAGAACGGCACCGGCTCCGGTGTCCGGCGCACACTGCGTGGTCGTTGCGGGGACCGCCAGGCGAACACCGCCAGTACGAGGTTCTGCAGCGGCCACCAGATCAGCACGCCGACCATGACGGTGGCGACGACGGACAGACTGGTTTCCATTTCGCTACTGCCCCCTTTCCGGTTCCGGCGCGATTCGGATGAGAATCGACCGGGTGGCGAAAAGCAACAGAACGAATGCGGCGAGTGACAGTGGCAGCCAGGCGCCGGCCCCCGCGGCGATCCCCATGGTCGCCGTCGCGCCGACGGACGGCCCGATCCGGACAACAGACATTTCTCCCCCAAGATTCAGCGTGCTCAATTCCTTGTGTGTGAAGGATTGTGCGTGATGCGTCGGGCCCCCCGGCCGATCCCGCATCCGTGGACTACGACGTGAGGAGTCGGGCCCCGGTTCCCTCGATCGGGTGAGGAAATTCGGCGGGAACCGGACAGAACCACTCTGCGTCGCATCGGTCACAGCGCCCCGCACAAATGATCATGCGAAGTGCGCGAATCGCTGAAAAGAATGTTCGAACCTTGGGGGAGTAATGGTTTGGAATCAACAGGAAAGCGAAGCGACCCGGCCTCGGGTGTGGCTCGTGATGGGGACCCGGCCGGAGGCGATCAAACTGGCGCCGGTCGCCGGGGCGATCGCCGCGGCGGGCCGGATGGAGCCCTACCTGGTCGCCACCGGACAGCATCCGACGATGGTCGGCCAGGCACTGGAGACGTTCGGCGTCCGCGCGGACGCCACGTTGCCGCTGCACCGCCGCGACGGCGGCCAGCCCGAACTGCTCGGCCAGATGCTCACTGGTCTCGACGCGCTGGCCGATCGTGAACTGCCCGCGGTGGTAGTGGTCCAGGGGGACACCACGACCACACTGGCGGGCACGCTCGCCGCGTTCTGGCGGCGGGTGCCGGTGGTGCATCTGGAGGCGGGCCTGCGCTCGTTCGATCTGGCCTCGCCCTTCCCGGAAGAGCTGAACCGGCGGCTGGTCACCCAAGCCGCTTCTCTGCATCTGCCGCCGACCTCGGCGGCGGCCGGGAACCTGCTTCGCGAGCAGGTTCCCGCCGAGCGGATCGTGGTCACCGGCAACACGTCGGTGGACGCGATCCGCGCGATCGCCGATCGCGGGGCGGTGGCCTATCAGGACGAGCGGGTCGCCGCGGCCGTGGAGGCGGCCACCCGCGGTGAGCGGCTGGTACTGGTCACCGCGCACCGCCGCGAGTCCTGGGGCGAACCGCTGCGTCAGGTGCTGCGCGCGGTCACCGAACTGGTCGCCCGGCACACGGATATGCACGTCGTCCTGCCCGCGCATCCGAACCCGGCCGTCCGCGAGCTGGTCGACGACGAACTGGGCGGCCTGCCTCGCGTGGTGGTCACCGAGCCGCTGCGCTACGAGGAATTGGCCGGTGTGCTCGCGGCCGCCACGCTGGTCTTGTCCGACTCCGGCGGGATCCAGGAGGAGGCGCCCACCTTCGGCGTGCCGGTGCTGGTGTTGCGCGAGGTCACCGAACGGATGGAAGCGGTGCACGCGGGCTGTGCCCGGTTGGTCGGCACCGATCGCGAGCTGATCGTGCGGACGGCGTCGGAACTGCTGACCGACCGGCGGGCCCGGGCGGCCATGATGATCAACGGCAACCCGTTCGGTGACGGAAGGGCCGCGTCGCGGACCGAGCGCGCGCTGGCCAGGCTGCTCGGCATGAGCGCCGAACCGGTCGAGGAGTTCGACGCGGATTCGCGTGTGGTGGCGGGGGGTGTGCTGGTATGACCCGCAAGGAAAACCCGCGCCGGCGCACACCCGCCGGGCTGCGCTTCGCGGCGCTGGCCGTCGTCGTCGCGACCGGATTGGTGATGCTGGTCGTCTACACCCGTCCGGCGAGCGCGATACTCGCCTCGCCGGCGGCCGCCCCGGTCTCCCTCGGCGACCGGCTGGAGATGACCAGCGAGGTCGGCAGCCCCGGTCCCGGCGGGAACCGCGCACACCGGACGCTGGTGGTCTACGACGCGGGTGAGCGGGACGCGCCGAACCCGCCCGCCGGCGCGGACGAGGCCGGAATGGCCGAGGCGCACGCGATGCAGACCGCGAACCTGGTCTCGCGGGCGGGCGCCTGGACGATGCGCGCCGCGGCCGACTACCGCGCGGGCGAACTCGGCGGATATCAGGCGCTGGTCTACGTCGGTTCGATCAGCGAAGCCGCGCTACCGGCCGTGTTGCTCGCGGACGTGGCCGCCGCGAAGGTGCCGGTCGTCTGGATGGGCGAGAACATCCATCGCCTGGCCGAACACGACCCGGGCATCACCGCGCGCTGGGGCTGGACGCCGGTGGGCCGCACACCGACCTCGCCGACCGAGGTCCGCTACAAGAGCGTGTCACTCGAGCGCAACCCCGAGATCGGCTCGGTTCCGTTGGTGCGGCGGGATAACCCGGCGGTCAACGAAGTGCTCGCGGACAGCGTGACGGCCGGCGAGCACACGCCGTGGGCGGTGCGCTCGGGGACTTTCACCTACCTCGCGGAGGCGCCGTTCTCCTACGTCAACGAGGGAGACCGGTACCTCGCCGCCGCCGACATCCTGCTCGGCACGCTCGCTCCGAAAACCGTGGAGCGGCACCGGGCGCTGGTGCGGATCGAGGACATCGGCCCGCGCACCGACGCGGGCCAGATCCGCCGGATCGCCGATCTCCTGGGTGGGCAAGGGATTCCGTTCTCGCTCGCGGTCTATCCGTACTACGCGGACCCGCACGGTGTGGCCAACGGCGGCAGGCCGACCTTCGCCCGGCTCGTCGACAGCCCTGCCCTGGTGGACGCGCTGCACCACGCGATCCGGCGTGGCGCGACGTTGATCATGCACGGCTACAGCCACCAGTTCGAGGAGATGGCGAACCCTTACGGTGGGGCGAGCTCCGCGGATTACGAGTTCTACACGGCGATCGTGGACAAGAACAACCACGTCGTCGAGACCGGCCCGGTCCCCGGCGACTCCGCGGAATGGTTCCGCGGGCGGATCGCCACCGGGCTCGGCGAGTTCCGCCGGGTCGGGCTACCCGAACCGGAAGTGTTCGAATTCCCGCATTACGGCGGTTCGGCGGTGGACTACAAGGAAGTCAGCTCCCACTTCGCGGCGCGCTACGACCAGGGCAGCTATTTCGCGGGATACTGCCCGCGCGGTGCCTGCGGCTCCACCTCGACGGTGTCCTACCAGACCAAATACGGTCAGTACTTTCCTTACCCGGTGCGGGATGTCTACGGCGCGGTGGTGATACCCGAGAACCTCGACCACGTCGCGCCGGAACCGTTCAACCAGCATCCGGCCCGGCTGCCCGCGGACCTGCTCGCCGACGGCGCGAAGTCCAAGGTGGTCCGCGACAACGTGGCCAGCTTCTTCTTCCACCCGTTCCTGCCCTTGGAACACCTGAACACGGTCGTCCTCGGCCTGCGGGCGCAAGGATACGAGTTCAGCACCGCCAGCGAGGTCGCCCGCGGCTGAGCACCCGCGACTCAGGTGACAGGTGAGCCGTAGACTCGCGAAGTCGTCCGGAAGCCGACGATCGAATGACCTGCCCCTGACTGGAATCCGGTGCTCATGTTCGATTTGACAGGTATCGTCGAGCCGCTGATCGCGCAGGGGTACGTGGACGTGAACACGGTGCGCGGCTGTTCCGATCAAGAGGTCGAGGCGTTGATGTCGGCCCAAGGTGTGGACACCCTGCCCGCACGCTACGTCGAGTTCTTGAAGTTCGGCGGAAAGAACCCCTACTGGCTGAGCCAGGACGGCGAATGGGATTTCGGGTGGCTCCTCGAAGCGAAAGAGATCGCCCGGGAGATCGTCGTCGACGACTACGAGGCAGACTTCACACCATTCGAGGATGCCTTCGTTTTCCAGACTCACCAGGGATATGAGTTCCACTACTTCAAAGCAGGCGACCTTGTCGAAACCGATCCGGCATTCTCCACCTTCTCCGGGTTCCGGCCGATAGCGGACAGCCGGCTGTCGTTCACGGCTTGGCTCCGCGATCTCGCGAAAGCACTGCCTGCGACCGTCGAACTCGTCAAATCGATGTACGGCGTGTGGAAGGTTCCTGAATTGGGTCCGGTGCCCGGCTGTGCCGGCGACGGGAACCCATCGATGTGAAGCCGCGCTCGGGGGCTTGAGGCCGGCGACGGTGACCGGGCTCGATCATGCGCTTGATCGGCCTATGCGGTCAGCACTGTCCGGTATTCGCGGCCAGTGCTGACCTCGCGGCCAGGCAAGGCGATCACTCTCTGGCGACGTGGTTCCCATCGGAACCGGGCCCGTTCCCGACGCGGCCCGATCTCAACGTCGGTAGTGGACCTCGCCACGCAGCGCCGGTGCGGTGGGGTCGGCACAGCGCTGTTCGAACGTGGCGTCGAGGGCGGTGAGTCCTGCGGCACCGCCTTCGATGCGGCTGACCGTGAACGTCGAATAGTCGTCCGAGCAGCCCAAACCGGCGGAGATGGCGAGGATGTGAGCTCCCGCCGCGTGGTCGTACGAGCCGACCTGGAGTGCGCCGGACGGGGCGCTGAAGTCGAGCCTGAAGTGGTAGAAACCGTTGTCGGCGTCGGCGTCCACGCGCAGGACGTCGCCGACCTCGCGGATCATCACCTCGTGCTCGGGAGAATCGACCCAGTGGCCGCTCTTCCCGTCGACCGGGAAAGCACCCTGCTCGGCGGCGAATTCGACGCTCGCGATCGGCTCGTCGGCCGCCGCGGCGGGCGCGAACGCGCCGATCAGACCTGCGGTGACCGCGAACGTGGTGAAGGCATGACGGAGTTTCATGATTCTCCTCGGTGTACGCCGCCCCCCCCAGTGAGCGGACCTCATCGATCAGCCTGTCTCGACTGTCCTATTTGGAGTATCTAGAAAACCTCGAGAAACCCGCGCGTGTACAGGATTTTGAAGAGCTTCGGGTGCCATTGCCGGGTGCCCGGTGATGTGCCAGCATCGTCGGTATGACGGTCGGCGATGTCAGAATGGCCACTTTTGTCTTCTTGCGAGATCGGATCGCCGGGCTGCTGGCGCCCACTGGCTGCGGTTTCGACGTCTACCCGCACGGATCCTTCGTGAAGGGCACTCAAGTCGATCCGTACGGCGACGTCGACATCGTCGTCGAACTTTGTCACCCGGTCGTGCCCGAGTGGCGAGGCGGCTTCGAACCGGCCCCCGGTACGCGGTTCGGCAAACGGGTGAAAGGCCGGACGCCCACTCCGGAATTCCTGTGGTTCAAGGAAACCGTGGCACGAGCGCTGAGTTACGACTTCGAGACGATGTCGCCGGGCCTGGCGTCGATGGTGGCATGGGGCAAGGTCCAGCGGGTGCTCAAGGTGGCGCCGGTCTTCCCTGGCCACGTCAACGCCGATCTGCTGGTCTGCCAACGGTTCCTGGAGGCGCCGCCCATTTCCATGAACACGGCGGACCAGGGGGTCATTTTCTGGGACGGCCACGGTGAACTCCAGGTCAGCCATCCGCGGAAGTACATCGCGAAAGTCAAGGAAAAGGACATGCGTACCGACGGCATGTTCACGCACTTCGTCCGGCACCTCAAAGCGAACCACGTCGGCATGAAGCATCAGGGCGCCGGGAGCAGGCGTTCGTCCGTTCCGGGGCAGAAGGTCCCCATGGACTCGTCGCTGGGCGTGTCCTCGGCGACGCTGGAAATGCTGGCGTACGGGGTCCCGAACGATCACTACTCCGCCCGAAGCCTGAACGCGACGCGGAAGAAGGTGAGAACCTACCTTCGCGCTGTCGCCGAGACCGAACGCTCGCGTGAATCCTTCGTGCCGTGGGATCTCGTCAACGACACGACCTATCCGCAGTGGATCGAGTTCATGCACGGAGGATTCAGGATGCTGCTCTCGAACGAGAAAATGTGGGCCTGACGGTCAGGCCGAAGGGGGAAACGGCTCGTAGGAGCCGCTGGTCGCGTCGAAGGTGAACGCCGTCCACCGCCCGTGTTCCGGCGAGGCCAGCCGGGCACCGAGCGCGACCGCGATCGCGACCGGCCCGCTGAGGAAGATCGCGTGCCCGCCGGTCCGGGCGCCGGCGGTCAGCGGCGCTTCGCGCCAGGCGCGGCAGATCTGCTCCACCGCCCCGGTGAACGTGGCGGTGTCCTCGGTCAACACCGGTGACCCGGTCCGGATCCGCAGGAGGTAGCCGAAACCATGGCGACGGCAGGATGCCAGCACCTGGTCGAAGAACTGGTCGCCGCGACCCTGCAGATCCACCGCGAGGGCGACCTTGTCCGGGTCTCCGTCGTCGACGGCCTCGAGCGCGTCGACGTCCAGCGGTTCGACGTCGGAGTCGATCGCGCGCAAGGAGGTCGCGGGGAAGTACGCCGGTGCGCCGTCAGCCTGCCGGATGGCGTGCACCACCACCTCGCGGGCGTGGGTGTAGCCCAGCCGGGCGCCGAACCAGAACGCGACATGCAGCGGCATGGTGGGGATCAGGTTGATCCGGACGGCATCGGGGGTCAGGCGTTCGGCCATCGCGGTGGCGGACAACGTTTCGTCGGCGAGGGCGTCGACCAGCTCGCGGTCCCAGGCGCCGTCGCCGGGCAACTCGATGCCGGTCTTCAGCGTGATCGTGCAGGTGCCTTGGCTGAACTTCTCCGCCTGCTGCTCCAGTTGCCGGGCGCGGGCCCGCCCACGCCTGCCGTCCGACGCGGTGACCACGATGCCGACCCGCACTCGACGGCGGAGACGGCTCCTCGCCCACAGGCCGAGCGCGACCAGGGCGAGCCCGGCGGCGAAGGCCAGCACGAACCACCACCGTCCGGCCGGCTCACCTGCCAGGAACGACTTCGCGGCCTCGACCCCGAACCCGCCGGCCGCCATCCCGCCGACCGTGAGCGGGGCCGTGCCATCGGTGACGGCCGCCCACCGTCCCGCGGAGCCGCCGGAAGTGTCACCGGAGCCGACGACCGTCAGCCGGGGCGATACCGGCCGTCCTGAATCTGTCACCACAACCATCCGTTCGGGGCCTGCGTTCGTGGTGTGCTCGAACCAGCGGATCGGACCACTCTATTCGGCAGGCCCCGCGAACTCGCTGTCGCGGTCGAGGGCGGGTGTCAGCGGCAGAACGGGCGACCCGGTCCTCCCACGCGATCACGGGGAGGACCGGACCGGGCGTCTACGGCTTGATGTAGAGGTCCCACGACCAGGCCGACGCGGAGCAGAAGTAGGCCGACCATCGGCCGTTCTGCTGGCCGAAGTAGCCATTGAGCCGGCAGTCGCCCTCTTCCGGCCAGCTGGACTCGTAGTAGTACCTCGGGTCGACGCCCGCGCTGGCAGGTTGCGCGAACGCGATCATCGACGCCAGCGCGCCCATGACGGCAGCGGCTGCCGCGATCTTCTTCTTCACTTGTGTAGCCCCAGTTCTGTCTTGTGACACGTGCGCGCACAAATAATCATGAAACGGGCTCGCCTGTCCGCGGAACGGGCACAGTGAACATCGAAAAGTGCCGCGCCGGGCCCCTCGGCACCGGCGCGGCACGTCAGACCGGGCTCACTTGTCGTAGAACTTCATCCCGGCGCCCCCGACCTGCTGGGCAGGCTCCGGCGCCACGCCGAGTGGCAGCGCGGCGACCGCGATCCCGGCCGCTGCAACACCTTTGTGCTCAGGTGAAAGGGCAGCCGGAGTCGACCGTGATCTCGCCGGTCAGCGACGTCCCGGGGCCGACGGTTCCTCGGTCTTCAGGGGTGCCGGTCGCGGGTCCCGGCCGCCGAAGTCGGCCACCCGGTCCCAGATCCAGTCGGCCATCGAGTCGGCGACGGGCTCGTCGGGCTGTCCCGGCCGGCGCCGGACCAGGGCCCCGAACGCGACGACGACCAGGTAGGTCCCGGCGTCGTCGGTCATCACCTGTTCCCAGAGTCCGCTCTCGGGCCAGTCGGGGTGCGCCGCCGGGTCGGCCTCGATCTCGGCGTCCATGGCGATGATCTCGTCCGCCGACATCAGGCGGAAGGGCTCGGCTGAACCCCAGGCGGCACCGGAGCCGGGCTGCTGGCCGTCGTGCCAGGTCACCAGCCGCTTCGCGACCATCGAGCCGACCTTCTTATCGGCCAGATCCTCGGCGCCTGGCCGCAGGGTGGCGCGCAGGTCTGCGGGCAGCACCGCGTCCAGCGCCGCCAGCGCGGAAGGCAGGTCGATGCCGAGCCGATGGTCGCGCATCTGCTGCCACGCCATCTCGAGCGCGCCAGTGCCTTGGATGTCCGTCAGGGTGATGTCGTCGCCGCGCGCTTTCTCGACGATTTGCAGCATGGCCCGAGCGGTCCCCACCAGGCTCCGCAACAGGTCGTCGGTCGGATCCTCGCGCAGCAGTCGCAGACCGAGTTGTTCGGCGTCGTCGAACCGGTACTGCGCCAGGTAGGCGTAGCCGAGCAGCATCGCGACCCAGGAGTCCGCCGCGTTGGTCCGGATGGCCTCCTCGGCTGCGGGAGCGAACCGTTCGGGTGGTGCGAGGCTCTCCAGCAGGTACTGTGCGCGTTTCCGCAGCGCTTTGGGGAGGTCGTCCGCCGCCGTCCTCGCGCACAGGGCCACCGCCTCGTCGAGTTGCCGCCACCCGGCCTCGTACTCCCCGGAGCGTGCCTGGGCGTGGCCCAGTTGCATCCAGTCGTCCCAGTCCTCCTGGTTCTCGCCCAGCACGGTGTGCGCCCATCGCAGCGCCTCGTCATGGTTGTTCTCCGCTGATTCCAGATGCCGAAGCGCACGAGCCGCCATCGTGAACCAGCTGTTGCGGAGAGCGGCGACCTGGAGGAACAGCCGCCGCGCCTCGTCGGCTTCGCCGCACGCTTCACGGTGATCACCGAGCACCATCAACGCGCTGCTCCGCTGCGGCTGGCTCGCGAGCACCCGCAGCGCCAGCTCGGCGATCTTGGGATGCGTCGGCTGTGCTCCGATGAGTTCCCAGGCGAGGTCGAGGTCGCGCTCCACGTCGGCGCTCATCGCATGCCTCGCTTGACCCGGTATGCCCGGAGCTGGTCGAAGGTTCCGTCGTCGACGCCGTATTCCAGAACCGGCGCCACCTGGTCGAACCAGGACGTCGTGGACGGGGTGATGCCGCCGACCGCGGCCAGCAGCGCGTCGGTGGTGACCGGCACCAGCTCACCCTTGCCCAGCGACTCGACCATCGCCTGCTGCAGCACGGTTGTCGTCAGGTGGCCGAGGTCGGCGCCGGAGAACCCCTCGGTCGCCGCCGCGACGGCGATGACGTCGACATCGTCGGCGGGTTTGCCGTCAAGGGCGCCCTGGACGATCGCCGCCCTGGCGACCGCGTCGGGTGGCAGCACCAGCACGGTCTTGTCGATCCGGCCAGGTCGGCGCAGCGCGGAGTCGATGTCCCACGGCCGGTTCGTCGCGGCGAGGAAGTACACCCCGTCGTTCGCTCCGGCCATGCCGTCGAGCTCCTCCAGAAGCTGAGTGACGAGCATCCGCATCGCGTGCGATCCGCCTCCACCGGAGGTACGCCGTCCGCCGAGCGCGTCGAACTCGTCGAAGAAGATCACGCACGGTGTCGCCGCGCGGGCATGGCGGAACACGCTCTGGATCGCCTTCTCGCTCTCCCCGATCCACTTGCTGAGCAGGTCCGCGAGGGTCACGTGGATGAAGGACGCGCCGAGATCGCCGGCGATCGCCCTGGCGATGAACGTCTTGCCGCAACCGGGTGGGCCGTACATCAGCAGCGACCCGCCCGGCTTCTGCCCGAACGCCGCCGCCAATTCAGGGTTGCGCAGCGGAGCGAGAAACGCGGTGTCCAGGTGCTGCTTGACCTCGGCGAGACCCGCGACGTCGGCCAGCGTCACCGCCGGGCGCTCGGCGTCCCACAGCGACGCCGGGACAGCGGCGCCGCTGTCCTGACGGTCCTCGTCGGCCGGGGCCGGAACCGGGGTCGAAGTTCGCAACCGCGCCGCCATCAGCCGGGCCCGCAGCAGCCGGGCCCGCGCCGGATCGCCGCCGCGTGCCTCGAACGCGGCCAGCTCGGTGGCGGCGCGGTCCGGGTCCTGTTCCAACAGCAGCGTGACGAAGTCCTCGCGCAGCGCCAGATTGCCGGGGTCGGCCGCCACCTCACGCGCGATCACCTCGACGAAGCCGTTGTCCGGAGTGTCACTATTCACGGTGCGGTCCCTTCGATCCAGCCTTTGAGCAGCCCCAGATTCGCCAGTGGGATGTAGTGGCCGATCCGCGGATGGTCCAGCGTCACACCGAAGACGCCGGCCTCGCCGAACGAGGCGACGTAGTCGATCGCGGCAGGCATCGGCACGCCGAACAAGGGCACCGCGCCCCCGTCCGGATCGCCGACGACGAGGCCGAGGGCGGCTTCGTTCGCGCGCGCGGCGCTGCTGTAGAGGCAGATCATCGACCCTTGCCCGGCGGCCACGGCGTACGGACGGGGCCGGTCGGCCGGGCCGCGCGCGATGAAGAACCAGTGCTCCAGCGAAGTCGCCTGGCGCCACAGTGCGATCTGCGCCGTCGTGTCCCCGGCGGGAGCTGCTTTGACCGCCTGGTCGAGGCGATCCAGCTCCGCGACCATCTCGGGGCTGTTGTCTCTGGTCATTCGGTTCTCTCTCGTCCGGGCTGCGGTTGTGTCCGTTTCCAGAACCAGAGAAAACCATCCCGTCGATCGTGGCGGACAGGCGGCCGTCCTTGATCCCTGTCAGGGGTGATTGGGGGACGGTCCCTGATGTGCGGCGGTCTCGCCGGATGGATCGTGGCTTCGTGACAGCAATGACAACGGAAACATCCCAGCCCGTACCGGCCGAAACCCTTGAACGAGCGATGTTCTTCGGTGGCAACGCGCCGATGGAAGGTGTGCTGAACTCGCTGGCCATGGAGCATTTCATCACCGGGGCGAAGCCCCATTCCCGGGCCGCCGAGATCACCGAGGTCTCACCGGACGCGACGCTGCTGCCCCCGGGAGTCAGCGCGGATCTGACGTATGAGCTGGACGGGCGGCGTTCACACCTCGCCCACGGTCCCGGATGGACACTCGTGGCGATGCGCAGGCTTGCCGGTGCCGCGACGGTGTGCGTATGTGCCACCTCCGGCGACCTGGCGGACGAGGTGCTCGCGGCCAGCGTCCGGACGGCGCGGACGGGTACGCCGGGGGAATCGGCCGTGCCTGTCGGATTCTGGCACGTCCAGGGGTGCGGTGGCGCGGGCGTGCGTGCGCCCAGGTCCATGGACTTGCCGCCGTGGCGGGCGATCCGCGGTAACTACCCGCGGTCGGCGGTGACCGCGCTCGACTCGCTCATGGCGGTGCGCCCGCGGGACGTCACGGGCAGGCTGGTCCTTCTCCATGGCCCCGCGGGTACCGGCAAGACGACCGCCGTGCGCGCGCTCGCGCAGGAATGGCGGGACTGGTGCCAGGTCGACAACGTCCTGGACCCCGAGGTCCTGTTCGCCGATCCGGGCTATCTGACCTCGGTGGTGCTCGGCGAGGAGCGAGCGGACAGGCGGAAATGGCGGCTGCTCGTCCTCGAGGATTGCGATGAACTGGTCGGGGCGGACGCGAAGCGCGACTCCGGGCAGGCCCTGTCCCGGCTGCTCAACCTGACCGACGGATTGCTCGGTCAGGGCCTGGACGTCCTGGTTTGCCTGACCACGAATGAGAACGTCGCACGGTTGCACCCCGCGGTGGTCCGGCCGGGTCGCTGTCTCGCGGAGATCGAGATCGGCAGGCTGCCGCGCGACGAGGCGGCCACCTGGTTGGGCACAGGTGCGGAGATCGGCGCGGAGGGCGCCACACTGGCCGAGCTGTATCGCCTGCGAGCCGCGGTCTGATCACGGTCTCGCCGTAGCGGACCGAGCCGGCCCGGATTCGTCGTTCGCCGGATCCGCGGGTGGCGGGCTGTTAGGGTCCGGGCCATGCGAATGTGGTGGTGTGGCCTGGTCGTGGGCGCGGTTGCGCTGCTCGGCGCGTGCGCGGGGGGCGGGTCGGGGAGCGGCAGGGTGGCGCCCTCGACGACGGTGACGACCCCGACAGCGCTCCTGCCGAAGACCCCGGTGACCACCACGACGCATCCGACGCAGACGACGCCGGAGACGACCCGGACCACGACTCATCGCACCACGACGACTACGAAGCGTACGACCGCGAAGCGTACGACGGCCCCTCGTCACACTTACACTCGGAGACGCTGAGGGTTCACCTGCTGGATTTCTGTGCTCTGAACAGCGGAGCTGACGGCGGGAGCGGACTCGCCAAAGTGTCCCGTTCGAGCGCTTTGTACGGTCCCGAAGGGGATCTCGTGAGTGATAAAGCGGGTTATCGAGAAGACGGTCGAACGTGTCGTGTTCGTGGGTGAGGCCGGCCCTCGGCCCTGGTCTGGCGCGAGGGTGTCGCGAGTGGCTTGCCCTACCTTCACTAGAACCGCCCTTGCCACTCACGGCCCCACGAGACACGTATGGGTACCAAATGGGCGCCTGGCCGCCGGTTCTCTGTGCGCTGAACGCTTATCCATCCCGCCAGTGCCGCAGAGTCCCCATCTTGTATTCGCGTATACCGTCCCACGCGAAGAAGATCAGTGTCTTGAATCCGACATATCCTTCAGGCCAATCGTGGCCACATACCTGTGTGGTTCCAGCGCCTGAATGGTTGTAGCACATCCAATGCCGTTCGGTCCCGTCGACCGTCATCTGTACCCGTGCCATGACCGGATTTCCGTCGTCGCAGTGGTCTCGCACCGTGACGTAGTCCCCATCGAGAGTGACCCACGCGTCACCCACGGACTTTCGCTCTCCCCAGCAGTCCATCGATGTGGCCATGCTGACGGGGCCGACATCGATGCTCCTGTAGTCGGATGCCGCGGCGACAGCGCCCGTGGCGAACATCTGCGACAAAAGAACCAGCGTTGTCGCCGCGACCAGCGCGGGAAGGTGCGAAAAACGGGGCATTGTGTTCCCTTCTGATTCGGGTATTCCTTGACCTGCTGCCTGCACGACGGTAACGCGGGCCTCGTTTCGAGTGCATGGGTCATTCGAACCACAAATCAGGAGTTGAAAAGTAACGTGCCCCGGCCCGTTTCAGCGAGCGCGCCGGGGCATATCCAGCGGTACGGCGGCTGAGATCACAGATCGCTGAACTGTCCCCTCGCAAAGGGCGGAGTCGGTCGGGAGCTGGTTCGAGTTGGTCGTGACCGACGCGAACCGGCCGACGTCGTGGCCAGTGTGAGCGACGAGTGCCCGGTCGGCAGGAGACCGTCTTGCCCCCAGGTCACGCCGCCGCGGGACAGTCGGATGCTGAACTGCCCGAGGCCCGTAGCCGGCGGGCGCGTCAGGCGTCCACGGCACGGTTGGTGGCCGAGCCGCTCGACAGGGTCAACGCGCGACCGATACCGCGGCCGGGAGCAATGGCGAATTCAGGCCGTCAACGTCCAGTACGACGTACCAATCTCCGTTTTGTGGAATGGTCACCTTGAAGAGTGGCGTGACAGCTACTCCGCCAAGCATTCGATAGAATTGTTGTCGCTGGTAGGCGGCGAAATGATCCTTGGTCATCAAGCGCACGTTCGTCTTGGCCTTGAGCGCTACGGTGACCACCGCGTTGTACCGTACAGTTCCTAGGTTGTAAGATCGCCACCGCATTCTTCTCCTTGTGGCCTGAGAACAGATCGCGAGCGCTGCGCCTTTTCCTGACACGGCCCCGCCTGGTGAAATATTCAATGGGTAATTGATTCGCCATCGTCGCCGGCTCTGGCAGGTGCGGCGATGGCCGCCGAACGTGAGTCGTGGATGACCAGGTGTTCGTGGAGCCGGGTGATCTGCAGTGGCCGCCAGACGGCGCGCGTGGAGGCGACCAGCCGGAGGTCGGTGTGCGGGGTGGCTTGCCGGTGGGCGGCCAGCAGGACTTCCAGCCCGGTGGAGTTCAGGAACCGGACGAGACTCAGGTCCACGATCAACCGTCGTGGCCGATGGTTCAACGCCGACTCGATCGCTTGGCGTGCCGTGGGTGCGGTGTTCAGGTCCAGGTCACCGTCCACGACGAGCACCGTTGTGCGGCCGAGCCGCTCCATGGTCACGGCCAACGGGGGAGAACGGTGCGCCGTGCCGTCCGTTCGGGGACGAGGGGAACGGCGAGGATCGAGCGTTACGAGGTTCACGATCCGGGGCTCCAGACTGGCCGGCCACCGCTGAGGCTCGCCGCACGCGAGGACTTGCGCACGGCCAAGGGACAGATGCGACCGGTTGACGGGTGATCGTCGTGAGGGCGGTGTCTGGGCACTCCGGCGCTGTCTTGGCAGCCTACCTCGTGGAGAGAGGTAGAGAGGCGTTTCCGGATCGGCTTCTCGGCCGGAGGTATCGGTCTCGCCTCGGTGGGCGGGCACCGAGATCAAGGTCTACGCTGGTGAGTGTCACCCGATCGAGCGGCTGGAACCGGCGGAACGGATCGCGGTGTATCGGGTTTCGCCCCAGACCCTGGCGTTGCATGCTCTGCCCAGGAGCCGCCGTGGGCGTACTCGCCTGGATCGTGCCGGCCTCGCCGCCGACGCCGGCAGCGACGGGTTTCGGTGTCCTGCGCCGTGCTGGGAGTCCTTGTGGACTGTTGCGACGGTGCCGTCGGCGATCCCGCGAACGGCGTGCTGATCGACACCCGGCCTCGACCGAATACCCGACTACGGCAAGGAGACGCTCCATGGCCACGACCACCCGAAAACTCGACCACGCCCAGGTGGAGCTCATCGGCAAGGAGCTGGATGCGCTGCGGCAGCGGGTGGTGGCGGATCTCGGCGCGGACGACGCCGACTACATCCGCCGGGTCGTCGCGGTGCAACGGCTCAGTGAGCTGTCGGGCCGTCTGCTCCTGTTCGCGGGCTGGTTCCCGCCGGCGTGGATCGCCGGGGTCGGCGCGCTGTCGTTGTCGAAGATCTTGGACAACATGGAGATCGGGCATAACGTCCTGCACGGTCAGTACGACTGGATGAAGGACCCGACGCTGAATTCGCGGACCTTCGAATGGGACATGGTCTGCCCGAGTGACCAGTGGCGCCGCTCGCACAATTTCATGCACCACACCTATACCAACATCGTCGACAAGGATCGCGACGTCGGCTACGGCATCATCCGGATCACCGAAGATCAGAAATGGAATCCGTACTACCTCGGCAATCCGCTCTACGCGGCGGCGCAGGCGGTGTTCTTCGAGTACGGGATCATGCTGCACGACCTCGAAGCGGACCGGATCGTGCAAGGCCGCCGTTCGTGGGCGGACGTCCGCCCGTTGCTCGGCCCGATGCTGCGCAAGGTGGGCAGGCAAGCGGGCAAGGACTACCTGGTGTTCCCCGCGCTGACCGGCCCGCTGTTCCCTGTGACGCTGGCGGCGAACCTCAGCGCGAACCTGGTCCGCAACCTTTGGGCCTTCTCGATCATCTTCTGCGGCCACTTCCCCGACGGCGCCGAGGTGTTCACCGAAGAGGAGAGCGAGAACGAGAGCAAGGGACAGTGGTACCTGCGCCAGATGCTCGGGTCCGCGAACATCACCGGAAGCCCGCTGTTCCACCTGCTGTCCGGGAACCTCAGCCACCAGATCGAGCACCACCTGTTCCCGGACATCCCGTCCCGCCGCTATCCGCGGATCGCGGCCGAAGTGCGGGAGATCTGCGAGAAGCACGGCCTGCCCTACAACACCGGTTCCCTGTCGAAACAACTCGGCTCGGTCGTCCGCAAGATCCTCCGTCTCGCTCTGCCATGACCGAACGGCTTCTCGCACTTCTCGGTGACGCCGACGGTGACCTCGACGTGGTCCGGCGCATTTGCGAACTGTGCGTCACCGAACTGGCCGTCTCCGGGGCCGGGATGAGCGTGATGGCCAGCTCCTTGGCCGACGGCACCCAGATCCTGGCGCACTCCACCGGCGAGGCGGGAAAGCGACTGGAAGACCTGCAGCTGACGGTGGGTGAGGGGCCGAGCGTGGACGCGTTCGTTTCGGGCGGGGCCGTACTGGTACCGGATCTCGGCGCCGAGCACGACCGATGGCCCGCTTACGCGCCCGGAGCGGTGGATCTCGGTGTGGCGGCGGTGTTCTCGTTCCCGCTCCAAGTCGGCGCCGCGCGCATGGGCGTGCTGGACCTGTACCGCACCACACCGGGACCGCTCAGCGCGCCACACCTCTCCGGCGCCCTGGCCCTGGCAGAGGCGGGCACAGTGGCCCTGCTGGACGACGCCGAGACGGCGCGGGGCGCGATACTGCTGGGACAAGGCGACTTGCACAGCGCGGTACATCAGGCCACCGGCGTCGTAGCCGTTCAACTCGACGTGAGTCTCCAAGAAGCCCTCATCCGGATTCGCGCCTACGCCTATGTCCATCACCTGTCGCTGGACGAGGTGGGCAGGCGGATCGTGCGGCGCGAACTGGTCCTCGAGACGGGAGAATGAAAACATGACAGAAAAACCGCAAGAAATCGCGGTCGGCGAAACCTCGGCTGCCATGCGACGGGAACGTCTGCTCGCGCGCACTTTCGTCGAGCTGGCGGACACCCTCGTGGACGACTTCGACGTCGCGGACTTCTTGCGCACGCTCGTCGAACAGTGCGTGCGGCTGATGGAGGTCTCCGCCGCCGGTGTCGTACTGGCCGATGCCCAGGGCAGGCTCCGGATGGCCGCCGCCTCCTCCGAACGGGCCGGACTGCTGGAAACCTTGGCGGTACAGACCGAAGACGGGCCGTGTATCGACTGCCTCCGCGACGGCCGCCCGATGCGCA
Organism: Amycolatopsis sp. WAC 01416; assembly: GCF_003947485.1. NCBI lineage: Bacteria > Bacillati > Actinomycetota > Actinomycetes > Pseudonocardiales > Pseudonocardiaceae > Amycolatopsis > Amycolatopsis sp. WAC 01416. The sequence continues at coordinate 237,932 of NZ_QHHX01000008.1, forward strand.
GCACCGATCTCCGGGAGGACGCCGCCCGGTGGCCCCAGTTCGCGACTGCGGCGGCCGCGGCCGGATTCCGCGCCGCGGAAGCAGTCCCGATGCGGCTGCGCGGGATGGTCGTCGGCAGCCTCACCCTGCTCCACACCGAACCCGTGCGGGAAGACGCGGATCGCACCGCGCTCAGCCAGGCGCTCGCCGACGTCGCCACGATCGGACTACTCCAACAACGCGCCATCGTCCGTGGTGGGGTCCTCACCGAGCAACTTCAGTCCGCGCTGAACAGCCGGGTGATCATCGAACAGGCGAAGGGCGTCTTGTCCGCACGCAGCCATGATCCGGATATGGAACACGCCTTCACCGCCCTGCGCGGCTACGCCCGCAGCCACAACCTGCGCTTGGCGGACCTGTCCCGTGAGGTCGCCGACAGCGCTGCCGACATCGACGCGATCCTCGCCCACGCCTCGCGGTCACGCTCCTGACGCGGTGGTCGGAGTGTGTCGCAGCGCGCGGTTGTGCCGCGGTTCGGTGCGGGTCTTCGCGTGGTCCACCTGGCGGATCATGTCGCCGCGGACCTCGTTGAGCGCGACCGGCAGATCCGGCGCCGAAGAACCGGCCACCAGGTGCAGGCCGGGAAAGCGATGGAGCCGGCATTCGAGAGTGAGCTGCTGCCCCGCGCCGTGCCGGTCCTTGACACTGATTTCGAGATCGACCTGGCCTTCGTCGAAGGAACGCAGCCTGGAACCGAGCGCGGCCAGTCGTTCGGCGACCCAATCGCGTTCGGAGGCGGAGAAACCGGCGCCGAGACGGAGTCGTTCGGCGATCAGGCTGAGGTCTTTCCGATCGGCGGTCATGGCGCCTTCTTCCCGTCGGCCCCAGATCGACTGTCCGGAATGGACGATGTCTCGTTCGTTGTCGTGCAGCCGGCGGGGACAGGGCCCACTGTACGCCGATTTCGGTGCTGGAATCCGGAACGGGTGAGGCGGGTGGCGTTCCCGCCGTCGGCTGGGCGGTCACGGTCCGTGAGCTGATCTGGCAGGGCCTCCCGACGTCCCAGGGTATGTCGCGAGCGTGTCGCCGGCGCGTCGCAGTAGTGTGGAGGTGAATGGGGGGAGGAGGGTTCCATGGGTCTATGACGATCGACAGAAGCAGAAACCTTTGTCGCCGCCGGAACTGCGACGATGTCGAGTTCTGGCTGGGTTTGTGTGTCCAGGACTGGGTGCGGTGGCAGGACGGCTTGGCCACCCTTGACCTGCCGGACGACGAGAGACCGGCGCCGCCTCGCAGCGTGTTCGTCGCCCCGGTGCACGCGGACAGCGTGTCGCGGCGGGTGATGGCGACGGGTTGACGCTGTCTCGCCGCGTGAGGCGCCACCGAGAAGCGGCTTCGTTCAGTTCAGCTCGGGAGTACGGCTCGCGGTGCGGTGTAGCGCGAATATCTGTGACAGGCTCAGGTACATCGCGGGTCCGGGTAGTACGGCGCCGGTCGGCCCGGGGATGGTGACGACTGCGGTCGGTACTTTCACCCTCCGCGCGGCCCAGCCTGCCAGGGCACCGGGCACCGTCGTCGCAGGCGAGCGGCCATCACCGGACGGGCGTCCCCATCAGGATCGCGTTGCCCAGCGAACCGACCAGCGCCGTCAACGGCACCAAGGCGAGAGGTAACGCCGCGAGCTGGACCCGGCCCGCCTCACCGAGGATGTCGAGTCGTTGGCCACCGACACCACGACCATGACCCCGGTGACGATCGCGCCGAGCGCCCAGCCGACGCGGTCGGCGAGAACGAGCAACGCGGCCGCGCCCGGGCCCGCCGTGGCGAGTTTGCCGATCGCGCGTTCGGCTTCGTCAGGGGAGATCGCGCCGATACCGGCACGGACCGCGAGCGCCTTGACGGAACATCTGCATCGCCACGTCGAGAGCGAACGCCAGCACACGCCGCGCCCGCGCTCGCTCGGAACTGTAAGGGCGCCGACCGGTCTGCAACGCGACCGCGAGCGGCACGGTCGCGCGGTTTGACCCGATCTGGTTCGTTCCCGGACGTGAACCTCGAAGCCGGAGATCGAGGTCTTCGTGGCGTCAGATTTTGCGTCCCACGCCGGCGTAGACGTCGTCCGGTTCGATGTCGCGGAGGCCCGGTTCTGGTCGCCACAGTGGCGCGCTCACCACACCGGGATCGATCAGGTCCAGTCCGTCGAAGAGGGCTACGACTTCGTCGTAGGGGCGGAAGTACATGGGGTCCCGGCTGTTCTTCATCGCGTCGGTGACCGCTGCCATTTCGCGGGGCGCGTGGTCGGCGGTCAGATGCGACAGCGCGACCAGGCTGCCGTCCGGCAGGGCGTCGCGGTAGTGGGTGACGATCTCGGCGGGATGCAGGCTGTCCGGGATGAAGTGGAACACGGCCACCATGAGCAGCCCGATCGGCCGGTCGAAGTCCAGCGAAGCCCGTACCGCCGCGGAGTCCAGGACCGTCTGGGGGCGGCAGAGGTCTGCGTCGACGACGGTGGCGTTCGGGTTGCCGTCGAGGATGAGGCGGCTGTGCGCGACGGCGACCTTGTCGTAGTCGACGTAGACCACCTGGCAGTCGGGGTCCGCGTCTTGCGCGATTTCGTGCACATTGCCGACGGTCGGTATTCCCGAGCCCAGATCGAGGAACTGGGTGATGCCCTGCCCGACCATGTACCGAACGGCGCGGCGAAGGAACGCACGGTTGGACGCGGCGACCTGACGGCCGGAGGGGAGGACCGCCATGACCTTTTCCCCGACGGCGCGGTCGGCGTCGAAGTTGTGGTTGCCGCCGAGCAGCCAGTCGTAGACCCGTGCCGCACTGGGCACTTGGACGTCGACACCCTCTGGAACCCGTTCGTCCGACACGGACATCCCGCACCTCGCAACGCCATGATCGTGGGCCATCGTTGTCACCGGTACGGTACCGGCTTCGATGCCGGCTCGGTGATCAGTTCGAGTTCGGCGAAAGTCCTCGTACACCAGGAGAGTGCCGCCTGTGGTCCGGCGCTGTCCCAGACGCCGGACCACAGGCGGCGAAGCATGGCGGGGTGTGCCACAGCGAAGAGGAGCCTGCACGAGGTGACCGCACGGATGGCCGCCGGCGGGGTGATCGACTGGGCAGCGCTGGCGGCGGACCTCGGCTACGCAGACCAGGGCCACTTCATCCGTGACTTCGAGAGCATGTTCGGTGAGCCACCGACGTGGTACGCGCAGCGGTATTAAGCACCGTTTCCCACGGCGTCGATCGCGCGACGACATTCGTCCAAGACCGGTGGCCGGCGACCGTGCACCATCCACGCATGAGCGAGAACGGTGTTGAGCATTCGCAGGGGATACACGTGAGGCACGACGGTCCGCGGCAGGCGCCGCCGCTGTTGCTCGTCCACGGATCGGGGGCTTCGGGTGCCTCGTGGAGCCCGGTGGTCCCGGACCTTGCCTGCCACCACCACGTCATCCGGGTCGACCTCCCGGGCTGTGGCCGGTCCCCGCAGGCACGGTCTTACGACGTGCCCGCGCAGGCGAGCGGAGTGGCGGCAGTGCTCGACGACCTCGGCCGCGGTCCGGTCACCGTTGTCGGGCACTCCAGCGGCGGCTACGTCGCCACCGCCCTCGCCGAACAGCGCCCCGATCTGGTGCGCTCGGTCGCGCTGATCAGCTGCGGCCCGCATCCCGGCGCGCTGCTTTCCCAGCCGTTGATCCTTCGGATCCTGCTGGGCCCGCCGTTCGGCCCGCTGATCTGGCCGAGGCGTTCGGACGCGATGATTCGCAAGGGGATCGGGGCAACGGCCGCTCGCCCGGTGGACGTACCCGACGATGCGGTCGCCGATCTCAAGCAGATCTCGTACCGCACGTTCAGGACGATATTGCGCCGCAACACCGAGTACATCGCCGAGCGTGGCGTGCCCGATCGTCTCGCCGCCCTCACCGTTCCGGTGCTGGCGGTCTTCGGTACCGCCGACCCTCGCTGGGACCCGGCGTCGGTGCACCAGTACGAGGTGGTGCCCGACGCTCGGATCGAACTGCTGCCCGGCGTCGGGCACCTCCCCATGTTCGAGGCGCCGGAGGCGATCAGCGAACTAGTGCTGAGCTGGACCTCGCGGGAACGGACCGTTGACACCCCGCCCGTGGTCCTCGATCCCTAGACTGGCCGTGTGCTGTCGACCGGAAGACCACCGGACTGGGAAACGGTGGACATCGCGGTTCCGCGCCGGTCGAACCGGCTGCCGGGGATCAGCATGGCCGGGTTCCGCCAGAGTCTCCCCGCCCCCGTGGACATCGCCATGGTCGCGCACCCATCCGTCACCCTTCTCATCGACCTGAGCGAGGGAGATGGCATCGTCTGCGACAGCCGCGGCCGGCGCGAGCGCGGCAGTGTCGTCATCGGACTCATGCCCGGCGATCTGCGGGCAGGTGGCCGCGTCGGCGAATGTCTCCAGATCCGGCTCGAGCCGGACGTGGCGGCCGCGGTGCTCGACGCAGCACCCGATCTCAGCGGGACGATGGCACCTCTCGCAGACGTCTGGGGCCGCGACGCCGAACGGATCGAAGACCGGTTGCGTGCCGCCGAGTCCTGGGATGAACGGTTCAGGATCGCGGCAGAGGTCGTGGGGCAACGGATGCGCGCCCGCACACCGGTCGAACCGGGAGTCGCCCACACGTGGCGGCGGACGCTCACGAGCCGAGGGCGGATACAGGTCGACAGCCTGGCAGGCGAGGTCGGCTGGGACCGCAAGCGCCTCTGGTCCCGCTTCCGGTCCCAGCTCGGAATCAGCCCCAAACGCGCCATCCGACTGGTGCGGTTCGACCACGCCGCCCACCTCCTCGCGACCGGTCACCCCGCCGCCGGCGTCGCCGCCGAGTGCGGCTACGTCGACCAATCCCACCTCCACCGCGAGGTCAAGGCGTTCACGGGGCTCACCCCCTCGGTCGTGGCCGCCGCGCCGTGGCTCGCCATCGACGACGTCGCGTGGCCCACATCGTCACCAGTCCTGGCGCGGACCGGCCCGGCACCGGCGGAGGTCAGGCCGGTTCCGCCACGCAGGTTCGATCGTCCCTCGGCCGTTCGCCCGTGGTCAGGAAGGCGGTGACCGTGTCGTTCGCGCACTTGTTCGCGCCGATCAGGTAGACGCCGTGGCCGCCCTGGTCCGCGGTGACCATCCGGGCCCGGTCACCGAAGGCGCGCCGCATGTGCCCGGCGCCGGCCAGTGGTGTCGCCGGGTCGCGGGTGTTCTGCGCGAGCAGCACGTTCGACGGGCCCCGGTCGCCGACCCGCACGGGTGGTTCGGCGGGCTCGGACCGCCAGAAGGCGCACGGGCGGATGTTGGCCCCGGCCGCGCCGAACATCGGATAGCGCTTCCGGTCCACGGAGACGTCGTGGAGATAGCTGCCCACCGACCTCGGCCAGCGGGAGTCGTTGCAGAGCACATAAAGGTGGCTGGCCACCGCGTTCTCCAGATTCTGCGGAGCCTTCGCCGCGGCAGCCGGTGGTGGCGGCTGGTTCGTGTCGAGCGCGTGCCAGATCGCGGCCAGTTCGGGCATCCGGCTGTCCCGGTACAGGGATGCGAAGGTCGCCAGCCGGAACAGGGTGCCGTCGAAACCTTGCACCGGTGCCTTGTCCAGGCGGGCGGCGAGGTCGAAGTACTTCGCGGTGACCTCTTCCGGAGTGGTGCCGAGGTCGTATTCAGGACGCGCGGCGGCGAACTCGGCGAAGTCCGGGAACCGCTTTTCCATTCCAGGGCCGAACAACCGGCCGGCCACTCGATCCAGGCCGCTCGGGACGAGGTTGCTGTCGAGCACGATCCGGTCGCTCCGGTCGGGGAACAGCGTGGTGTAGACCGCCCCGAGATGGGTGCCGTAGGAATAGCCGAGGAAGGAGAGCTTGTCCTCGTGCAGTGCCTCGCGGATCCGGTCCATGTCGCGCGCGGTGGCCGCGGTCGACATGTAGGGGAGCAGGTTCGCCGTCTTGGACTCGGCGCACTGCTCGGCGACGGCCTTCGCGTTCTGCGCCTGTGTCAGCACGTCGGCGGCGTCGCGTGCGTAGGGCGGGATGTTGCCCCTGTTCTGCTGTTCCGGCGTCAGGTCGCAGGTGACCGGGGTGCTCCGGCCCACGCCACGCGGGTCGAAGCCGATGATGTCGTAGCTGTCCAGGATGCTTTGCGGCAGCCCGAGATCGACGAGCCCGCCCGGGAAGTCGAGGCCGCTGCCACCGGGGCCCCCGGGGTTGGTCAGCAGCACCCCCCGGCGCTTCTCGGGATTCTTGCTCGCCAGCCGGGAGACCGTGAGCTGGATCTGCTGTCCGTCCTGGCGCCGGTGGTCAAGGGCGACGTCGATGGTGGTGCACTGAAGGCCGGGTTCGGCGACGTCGGCCGGGCACTCGCCCCACCGCAACGCCTGGGCGGGCTCACCCGCCTGAGCGAGTCCTGGTGGTGCCAGCAAGGCCGCCGCGATGACGATGGTCAAGGCTCTCCGCATGGTTTCCCTCGGGTGGTCGGTCGTGCGTCGTCCGGTTCGAGTAGAGACCGTGTCCTCGGGGCATGGTCAACGAAGACGTCCGCCTTCCGGTGACCTTCCTTGACTGTGTCCCTGGGGCATGGTGTGCACTGCGGGGGATGGCCTGGAGTACACGTGAGCTGGCGGAGCTGGCAGGCACGACCCTGAAGACCGTCCGCTACTACCACCGGATCGGTCTGCTCGACGAGCCGGAACGAGGAGCGAACGGGTACAAGCGGTACCGCATCACGCACTTGATCCGGCTGCTGCGGATCCGGCGGCTCGTCGATCTGGGGGTGCCGCTGGCCGACATCGAGGGGATGGAGGAGTCGGACGGGAACGCGGAGCGGACGTTGCGTGCGCTGGACGCCGAGCTGAAGGCGAGCATCGAACGGCAGGAGCGGATGCGGAAGGAGCTGGCGTTGATCCTGGACCGCCGCAGCCTTGTCGACCTGCCACCGGGTTTCGACGGTAACGTCGCCGACCTGTCCGAAGTCGAACGTTCGATACTGATGGTCTTCTCGCGGGTGCTGGATACGAAGGCGATGGACGCGGTGCGGGAGTTGCACTCGTGGCCTCGTCCCCTTGCGCAAGCGGAGTTCGACGCGCTCGACGCCGACGCCGACGAGGCCACGAGACAGCGACTGGCCGAGGCTCTCGCGCCGGTCGCGCGCCATCAGCTCGAAACCCAGCCGGCCTTGACGGAAGCGACGGCACGGGTGGCTCTTTCCGAACCGATGGTCCTTCGTGGCTTGGTGGAGCTCTACAACCCGGCCCAGCTGGACGTCTTGCGGCGGCTGAGCGCCCTCCTCGACCTCGCGCCCTAGGCCTGGAAGGCCAACACGCGGGAAAAGCCGGAAGCGGGTCCCGGCAAGCCGATCCCTGCGGCGCGGCGTCGGAGAGGGTGGTCCTTGACGGCGGAGTCCGGTTCACCAGGGGATGACGTCCTCGAGGGAATCCGGGCCGCGGAAGACGCCGGACGGGCCGTCCGCGGGGATCGTCGCGAGCTGGACCGGAACGGCCGCACCCTCGGCCACGGTGCGGTGCCCGCGCGGGAAAGGGGCGCCGGCGTTCTGGTCGGTGGGCACCATGCCGGGGCTGACGGCGTTGACCTTGACGCCGTCGGCACGGAGGGTTTCGGCGTAGAGCAGGGTCAAGGCGTTGAGCGCGGCCTTGGATGAGCTGTAGGCGAGGAATCCTTCGGTGGGCAGGGAAATCTCCGGATCGCTCAGCAGGGTGAGGGACGCGAGCCCGCTCGACAGGTTGACCACGCGCGGGTTGGGGGAGCGGCGCAGCAGGGGCAAACAGGCCGAGATCATCGTGACGACACCGAAAACGTTGACCTCGTACACCTCGCGCAGATGCGCGGCCGTGAAGTCGGTGGTGCGCAGGCCCCATTCGCTGGTGATGCTGGCGTTGTTGACCAGGACGTCCAGCCTGCCGGTCTCGGCCTCGATAGCTTCGATCGCCGCTGCCACGGACGCTTCGTCGGTGACGTCGAGTCGGATGGGCCGGATGCCCGGTCCGGCCGCGCCGCCCCCTTCCGGATCCCGCGCGCCGAGGTAGACGGTGAGTCCGCGGCCGGCCAGTCGCCGGACGATCTCCTTGCCGATGCCTTTGCCGCCGCCGGTGACGAGCGCGACTTCGTGGGGGTGCATGCCACCACCTCAGCCGACCGCACGCCGGAACAGAAGCACCGATCCGGTGTGCGGGCCCTACCCTGGCGGTATGCCGGATCCGGAGATCCGCGAACTGCGCTATTTCCGCGCCGTCGCCGAAGACCTGAACATCACCCGCGCGGCCGGTCGTCTCGGCATCGCGCAACCGCCGCTGTCACGGGCCATCCGTGGGCTCGAACGCCGGATCGGCGCGGAACTGTTCGACCGCACCGGGCGGCGCCTGGCGCTGACTCCCGCCGGGGAGACCCTGTTCGCCGAGTCGGCCAAGGTCCTCGCCGCAGTGGACACAGCCGTTCGCCGGACGCGGCGGGACGGGAACGCGCTCGTGGTGACCGCCAAACCCGGAGTGGCCACCCGACTACTGCACCGCGTCCGCGAACGCTTCCAGGAGGATCCGGCCGCGCCGGCGATCCGTGTAATGGTGAGCGGGTTCGGTGAACAGGCCGGGCTGGTCCGCGACGGAGGCGCCGATCTGGCGATCGCCGCCTGTGTGGACGGCGAAGGCCTCGAAACCGAACTCCTGACGACCGAGCCGCGCGTCGCCGCGCTCGCCGCCGATCACGAGCTCGCCGGGCACGAAGTGCTCAGCGTCGCCGATCTGCTCGCCGAGCCCGCTCCGCGATGGGCGGATTCGCGGATCGTCGAGCGCGGCCACTGGCTGGGCCATCCCGATCGCCGGTCCGACGGGCCGGTCGTGCGCGACACCGCCCAGCTGCTGGAGGTGGTCTCCCTCGGACAAGCCGTGGCACTGGTGCCCGCCTCGCTGGCCGCCGTGAACGTCCGCCCGGACGTCGTCTACCTGCCGGTCGGTGACGCGACGCCGTACCGGACCCTGGCACTCTGGCGCTCAGGGAGCCGGTCATCTTCGATAGCGAGATTCCTCAGGATCGCCGCCGAGCACGGACCGAACTAGGAGCGTTCGTCGAGCGCCGGCACGACACGGTCGGGTCGGAGATCCCGGACGCGACCGCGCGGGAACACCCGCCGCCGGACACTCCCAACGCGATCGCGCCCGCTACCGCCAGAGTCCGATCAGCGGAAAGCCCACACGGCGTCGGAGCCGTCCGGGGCGGCCAGCGTGATCAAGACACGGTCGGCGCCGCCCGGCTTGTCCGCCGGGACAGGGACGTGGAACGGCCAGTTTCCGTCGCAGCGCGGAGTCGAACTCCCGCTGCCGAGGTAGTCGGAAATGTTGGGTCCCGCATAGGCGTCACCGTAGATGACCCGGCCACATCCGACCGCGTGCAGGGTGCCGTCGAGGATCACCGACCGGTTGGTGAAGGTGGCGGTGCCGGAGGCGTAGCTGGCCCCGTAGTCGACGTAGAAGTCCCGGACGACGGACGCCGGCGCTGCCGTGGCGGCGGGGGCGCTTGCGAAAACAAGCCCGACAGCGGCTACACCGGCCGCCGCGGCCGTGCGGCGGCGTCGGGTGCTGCTCGCGGTCGTCGGCGCGGGTCGCGGTGTGGAACTCAGTATCGAGAACAAGGAAATTCCCTCCGTGGTCCAGTCTGCGCCCAGGAATTTCGGGCTTCTGCAGGGTGCCGCTTCGAGTCCCCGGTGGTCTGCGTCATCTGACACAGATCAGCGAGAATCAGGTTGCCGCTCGCGGGCTTTGTTGCCGAAGCAGAGCCTGATACGGCTTGGCGCAGTGCGACGTCCGATCCTGGCCGGGCATTGTCTGACCTGCGAAAATCGGCAGAGTTCGACACCGGCTGCGGGGGTCACGGGTAGCCCACCCGGTCGGGTCGCATAGCTGGAGCAGACGATGCGACCCCAGTTGGCGTGGCTGGGACGGCGTGCTCCAGCTATCAACAGTAGCTGGAGTTCGCCAGGTCAATTCTCAAAGTGAGGCCAACGAAAAAACCGCCCGACCTCGGCAAGCTTGCCAGGTGGGCGGTGTTTCGTCACTGTGGAGCTAAGGGGACTCGAACCCCTGACCCCCTCACTGCCAGTGAGGTTCAAGCAGGTCGCTGACCTGTGGTTATCGAGAACTTGCTGGTCGGCTGGAGCAGTTGTGCTCTGATCGATGCGGTTCGGCGTCGTTGGGCGCTGTTGTAACCGACGTAATGCTCCAGAACTGCTCCAGAAAAATTAGTGAGAGAAGGGCGGTTGCTGGTGGGCATCGAGGCCCTTTGTTGCTATGTCGTGGGCGCGTGTCAGGCAGAGACGATGAATCCCTCGACTTTGGTTGAGTGGTGTTGGTTCGGGTCGTGTCGAACGCGGCGCGGGTAGTCCTGTACATGAGTAGACGGCCCCATCAGCTGTCATCCGGGTCAACCTTGCCTGCGTGGGGAGAGAAATGCCGCGCCATCGCATACGGCGCCAACGCCGATGGAGTGGCACGGAGCCGTGCCGGGCGAACTGTGACTGCATGTACAGCGGGAAATGCGGTGGGGGCAGCGGCGGGTGGACGCCGCCGGTGGCTCCGCCGCCCTTACCCAAGGACACGCGCCACGCCTACCCGACGTCGATGGGCAAGGACATTCCTGCGACGTCGCCCAAGCAGCGCCGAGCTACCTTGGAACATCGATTCAACACCTCGAAAAGCTGCCCGTCGCGCAACTTTCGCCGGACTTCGCGCAGTTCGAGTTCGCGTTCTGCTCGGAGTTCCCCGATGTCCGCAGCTGTGACCCCACTCCGCCCGGCTGGGAAGAAACCCTGCAAGCCGCCCTGTTCTTCTTCCCCTGGGGCAGAGTCGGCAAGGTGGCTTGGGAACTCGGCGTGTGGGCCACCGCATCCAAGGCCGCAGCCGTCGAGGCCGGCGGCGCAGTACCGGTCGCCGCGGCCGTCGGTGCAAGTGCTGGTGCCGCCGCGGCAAAGGCCCAAGTTGAGGTGGCGGGCGGATTGCCGGGCCCAGCTCAGGTTGCTCAGTTGCTGAGGGATGCGCAGCCGGTCGGCTCGGCTCTCAAGTCGGACGCGTCGTATCGTGCGGCTTCGTTCGCGGTCAACGACGTCGCTGAGCGCGGGACGGTCTTCCGGTTGGTCGGAGGCGATGGCGTCCAGCGGGTTCTGATCCAGGCGCCGGATAACATGAATGGCAAAGATGGCCGCTTCGAGTGGCGGGAACTTGACGCATCAGATGTTCGTGCGTGGAGGAACGATCAACGGAGTGCCGATCAAACCATGAGTGATCTCGTGAAATTTCATATTCCTGCGGAATTTGTGCTCGCTCGGGTTCTGCCTGACTCGGCCGAACTTGTGTACGGGTATGAGCGGGGATGGCTCAATGACCACGACGTGGTCACAATAGCGCTTGCGCTGTATAATAACGGGCAGGCGTCCGAGGTGGTCGAGGAGTTAGCCCTGCTGTTGGCATACGAATATTCGCGTATTCCGGAGTTGATCGAGAATGTCAAGGAGACGGGGCTATCTGGTGAGGGCGAGGCTGCTGACACTTGGCTTTTTCTCGCCGTCGCTTGGGTTTACGAGCAGAAGCAGGACATCCGCGATCCGTACGAGTTAGTCGAGATGCTGTACTCGGACTTCGGCTATCCGGCGGCGATCGAGGGTTTCGTTCGGTTCATGCCGCCACCTCGTGGAGAATCCGTGGGAATGGCAGCGCTCGACGCGCGCTGGAAATCTTATCTTTCGGGTGAGACCGATCGGTTTGAGGCGCGGCGTGATATTCAGTAATGCCAGGAAAGCGCCGGTTCGGCGCCATGGCGCAGGCGGAGTGGCGAGCCTTCAGCAGGGTGTCGGCCATTGCTGGCGGCCGCAGTTGCCCCTCGGGGGCATCAGAGATCGATCGCAGGCCGCGAAACAGTTGCGCGCCGTACCAGGCAAGTGGTGACATCACCCACAAGTGCAGCTACGCCGCACCTGGTGCGCCGAAGCCGCATGTGTTGAACGCGGTCACCTCCGAGGGACTGGCGGGCAGCAGAGCAGCCCAGTACACCTACGACGAGCTGGAAACGCCAAGGCCCGCCGGGGGTCTCGAGGCGGCAGAGTCTCGACTGGAATGTTGAGAACAGGCTTGAGAAGGTCACCGACGGCACCGCTGACACGACGTTCCTCTGCGACGCCGACGATGGCCGTCTGATTCGCCGCGACCCGACCGGCACCACCTTGGAGTGTTCCCGCTTTTGTGGACGCGGCCTAAACCCGCGTCCACAAAAGCGGGAACACTCCACTTGATGGGCACAACTCTTACATCCTGACCTCCATCAGCGGGAATGCGCAACGTGCCGGAACGGTGGCGGAGGTTGGTTCAGCCGGTAACCCACAGAGATTCATACCGCAAGCTACTGGTGGCAATACCAGATTCTCCGACACGGAGTTCAAACTGCTAAATCAGACTGCAAATCGGATCGGCCAGTCGTCACCTCACGTTCGAGGGACGATCAACCTTCACACGGATTTCGCTGTGTGCACATCGTGCTCTTCTGTAATATCTCAGTTCAGAGACGCCTTCCCCGGTGTCCGCCTGAATCTGACAACAGGAGGGTGACGATGGTAAGTGATATGACTCTGGCTCATCAAGCGGTCGAGATGGAGGATCTTCCCGTCCTGCGAGATCTCCTCGCCGAGGCGTTGATGTGAACGAAGAGTATGGCGGACTTACACTGTTGCATCACGCCGTTGATGTGGAAGTAGACGGTCATGTGCAATCTGGGGAGCCGCTGCATGTCGACACTACTGCGTACCTTCTTGCGCGAGGAGCGGATCCTCGGCGTGGTTCAATGGTGGAACCGGGCCTACTGCCGAGCATGCGGCTCGGTTAAGTGGTCACTGGCCGGCTGTGGCACTATTTGATGATTGGATTCGTGCGCGCGGGAAATAAATAGAAATGCGGCATAGTTGTAAAACATGATCGACGAAAAGCGATTAATATCACTAGGGGTGATCAATCCTTGAATTTTGCTACAACTGCGGCAAGTTGCGCTGTTCGCTAGGCATGCTGATGAACCATGTTCTGAGGCGGGATGTGGGGAGTACAAAGTGCAGAGCGGTCCTGTATTGGCAAATGAGTGCCGAGGCTATCCGTGGGGAGATTATATGCGAACGATGAAGTCCCTGAATCCAGGCTTGAGATGGGGAAAACCTGGATTCTCCGAGAAATTCTCATGATTCAGGCGAGAGAAGTGGTTGAGGCTCTCTCTGTTCATGGGGTCGTTGACTGGTCTCGTATTGCTGTAGGGCGTAGTATTCTTAGCGGTCTCGTCCTTCCTCCGATGATTGTGTGGCGCTATCTGGAGTCGTCCGAGAGTTCTCGCAGAGCTATTTCGGCAGGTGTGGACAATTTTTCAGGATCATTGACATGGGCATTTAATTTCGAGCGTCGAAACTGGACGTTGATGCCGGTCAAGGTTAGCGACGCGTTTGCTAAGGCCGATCCGACGTATGTCAATGTTTTGTCAGACCTGGCAAAGTCTGATCAGGATACATGGGTGACAGCTAATGAAGACTTGGCTTCCTTGTTGAGCTTGATCAAAGAAAGTAAGTCTTAGCGTCATGATTTGATGGTTGTTCGAGCATTGCACGTCCTGCTTCGAAGTATGTAGATCAGTCGGCTCGGAATTCTCTGACGTCCGCAGCTGTGATCCCAGCCCCTGGCTGGGAAGAAACACTTCAAGCCGCCCTATTCTTATTCCCCTGGGGAGGAGTCGGTAAAGCAGCCTGGGAACTCGGCGTGGGACGCACCGCTTCCAAAGCCGCGACCGTTGGAGCCGGCGGAGCCGTACCAGTCGCAGCAGGCGCCGGCGCTGCCGCAGTCGCAGCGGGGGCACGAGGGGCTACACAGGGGGCTGCAGATTACGGCTGCGAACCCATCAGCGTCTGAAATCAGCGCGGCCCAGCACATGACCACGAGGGGACGTAATGTCGAGCTTAGGGACCCCGTGGGGGCTAGGGCCGGTGGTGGGACCAGCGACCTCGTAGTCGACGGTGTTCGGTGGGATGTCTATTCCCCCACAAGTAAGTCTGTGGACCGAATCATCGCAGCAGTGGCGAGGAAGCATTCGCAGGTTCACGGCGGTGGGGTTATTGTTGACTTGTCGAGAACAGGCCTCACTGCGAGTGACTTTCCTGATGCTATAACTAGGATCAATGGTCTGATTGGAAGCTGGCCTGGAAATAGGACTGAGATAAATGGTATTGTATTCTTCGGAGGTTGATATGGCTAAGCTTAGATGTAAATGTGGAACAATTCTGCGAGATGATGACCCGAAAGATAGCATATTTGCTATAAGTCGAGAGCAGTTTGACGTTGAGCAAGATTCGACTATGCTCTTTGGAATTTCTTCTCTTGTTCTTCGATGTGGAATATGTGGACGGTTGTGGGCATTCTGGGATGATGGTTCGGAACCCTCCGAATATATCAAATTCGATGGAAATGATTCGTAGCCTTTGATGGAGGCGATCAGGAACGAGATCGCCACTGGCACACCGACAGGCGGGCGCATGCATACGATCAAGGGTCGAGAAACACTTCGAGGCCTCAAAAACTGGCTGCGCCGCAACCAGAACGCGGACTACCACGACCGGGTTGTCGCGCAGAGTCTTGCCGATGAACTCACGTCGGTCCTGCAAGGTGGCCGATGAGCGCCTACACCATTGCGGCCATCGGTGCACTCATCGATACCAATCGGCAATTGGTCCCTATTCTTGAGGAGCATCTCATTGACAATGAGGGTGAGGTACTGCCGCATCTCGTGATGGCCGACGTTGTCCGATGGTTGGTGGAGCATCGCACCTCTCACCCGGAAGTCTGCAGATCGGTGGTTGGTTGGCTCGAAGAGGAGTTCAGGCGGGGGCCAGAGGAGGTCCGCGGGCTGATCACCGTGAGCGGTGTCGAGATGATCCCGGATCCCGGTCAACCCGGCGCTGAGCTTCGAGAACTGTTGGGGCCTGTTCTTCGTGAGGTGGACCCGTGGCGCGCCTGATCCTGTCAGTCATCGCTCGCTGCGCCTCTCCATGGCCTGCGGTCATGGAGAGGCGACGATAGTCGGGTGCAAGATGCTCAACCAGGAAAGCTAGCTGATGGCTGTAAAGCTATGTCGACCCAGCTGCGCCGTTTCCGATTGCGCAAGCCCAGCGGCTGGGCGCGGTGCTGCCTCTGTGGCTGAGGCCCGGCGGTCTCGACTGCGTTCTGGAGGGCGGGGGCAGGGTGAACATCGATGCCGGCCACGGTGCGGTTCGCGTTGGGTCGGCGTCGACAACGGCGGCCATCTGTCAGGCGGCTGTCGTCGACTTGCCCAGATGCAGGCGAGAACCCAGTCCGCCTTGGTGCAGCGGGCCATCTCGCAGGATGGTCAGCGCGTGCGCCTCCGCCACGGACAACAGGGTGTGCGGTCAGGTTCGAGCAGCTCAGGGAGCGCACGAGGCTGACGAACGCTTCGGCGAACTCGTGGGCCGCGGCCGACTCGGGATCGACATAGTTCCAATCCGGAACTACATAGTCCCAAGATGCAACAAAGTTCGCGGGAACGGCTCCGATTCGGGGGGCGAGGTGGGAGAGGCGGTTCACCACGTCACGGGGAGGGCGGTCAGGCCGCCGGTGAGGACGTCTCGCCGGATGGTCAGGTCTTCGACGGGTACGGCGAGGCGCATGGCGGGGAATCGTGGGATCAGTTGAGTGAACACGGCTTGCAGTTCCATGCGGGCCAGTGGTGCGCCGATGCAGTAGCGGCGCCCGTGCCCGAAGGTCAGGTGTGCCGCGGCGTGGCGGGTGATGTCGAGGTGGTCGGTTCGGTGAAGACGGTGGGGTCGTGGTTGGCGGCGCCGTTGTCGAGCAGTACGAGGTCGCCCGCCTGGATCGGGATGCCGTCGAGTTCGAAGTCCGTTCGCGCGTAGCGAGGGATTCCGCCGCCGCTTTTCCCTGGTGCTCGGAGGAGTTCTTCGATCGCGTTCGGGACGAGGCCGGGATCGTCGAGCAGGATGTTCCATTGGTCGGGGTTGGCGAGCAGGAGCAGTGCGCTCATGCCGACCTGGACCACGGTGGTCTCGTGGCCGGCGAACAGCAATGCCATCGACAGCATGGCGGCTTCTTCGTCGGAGACTCCGTCGGTCGCGCATAACCGGGAGATCACGTCGTCGCCCGGGGACTTGCGCTTGGCGGCGACGAGGCGCATGCCGTAGCCGAACAGTTCGCCCAGTCCTTGTTCGGATCGTGCCCGGTCGCGGGTGTCGGCGGCCGCTTCGGTCCAGGCGCGGAACTGGTCGCGATCCGCGTACGGCACACCGAGCAGGTCGCAGATCACCAGGATCGGAAGTGGCAAGGCCAGCGCGGTGTGCAGATCGGCGGGTCGCGGGCCGGCGTCCAGGTCGTCGAGCAGTTGTGTGGTGAGTGCGTCGATGCGCGGCCTAAGTGAACGCATGTGTTTGGGAGAGAAGTGCGATTGCAACAGGGTGCGCATCCGGGCGTGGTCGTTCCCCATCTGCCAGGGGTGAGTCTGGCGGCTGCGACGACCAGACAGCGTGGGCTGCTGCAGCCGCCTACCCGAAGGTCCTCACCGCGGCATGAGAGTGCAACCCCGTCCCCGGAGGGGAGTATGCCTGCGCTGCCGGTCGCAGCCCGGCTATCCGAGATCCCCGTGCCCCGTTTGCCTTGGCGATCAGCCGCGAGGTCCGCGGTTCCGATGGGCGTCGACATCACCCGTTTGGGTCGGCGGGCTGCGAATCAGTTATCGGCTGTCCGATCGGCCTCAGTAGCGTGGCGATGTGGCCGACAGGCGATGTGGGCGTGGATGAGGGGGCGGTATGGCTCGGGTGGTCTGCGTGCATGGCATAGCGCAGCAGGTGCGGGGTGAGCAGTCGCTACTGCGGGATTGGTGGCCGGCGCTGGCCGACGGGATGACCCGTGCTGGCAGTGAACCGGTGCCGATTGGTGATGTGTCGATGGCGTTCTACGGTGACCTGTTCCGCCCCGCCGGAACGTTACTGGCTGTCGGCGATCCGCTCTACAGTGCCAAGGACGTCGAACGGGGCATCGAGCAAGATCTGCTGCTTACCTGGTGGCGCGAGGCCGCCGCGGTCGACGAAGCCGTAGCCGGGCCAGGCGCGGACACCTTGATGCGAATTCCCGGATCGGCGCAGGCGGCGTTGCGTCAGCTGTCGCGATCGAAGTTCTTCGCCGGTGTCGCGCTGCGGGCGTTGGTGTTCGATCTCAAGCAGGTCAGCCGCTACCTGCAGGAGACCGATCTTCGGCGTGCCGCGCGAGCTCGGGTGGCGGCACGGATCACACCGGATACCCGGGTGGTAGTCGCGCATTCGCTGGGGTCGGTCGTGGCATACGAAGCGTTGTGCGCGATGCCTGATCACCCGGTGCGGGCGTTGGTGACGGTCGGGTCGCCGTTGGGGATCTCGAACCTGATCTTCGAGCGGCTGGAGCCCCCTCCGCAGCAGGGACTCGGAAACTGGCCGGGTCCGAATGCTCTGGTGTGGACCAACGTGGCGGATCGGGGCGATGTGGTGGCGCTACAGAAAGATCTGAGTGTCCGGTTCGGTGACCAGGTGCGCAACGCGATCGTTCACAACGGCGCGCACGCGCACGACGCCAGGGCCTACCTGACCGAGAAGCTCACCGGCAGCGCGATCACAGGAGGTCTTGGTGACCGGTGACAATGATGGCGGTGGTCGTCGATTCCTGATCGCGACCGCGGTGGCGCACTACCGCAACGCACCGCAATGGGATCGCCCCGGCCTGGTCGACGCGCGTACGGAGATCATCGATCTGTTCACCGGCCCGCTGGGTTACACGCATGTGAGCGATCTGGGGCTGGACCCGACCAAAGATCAGTTGACCAGCCAGTTGCGGGCCTTCTGTCGCTCATCGGCGCGGCAGCCCAGCGACATGATCGCGGTGTACATCGCCGGGCACGGTGAGGTTCTCGACGACAGCGGGGACCACGTGCTGCTGACAGCGGACACCGAGCCCGAGGATGTCGACGACGCTCTGCCCACGGTCGAGCTGGCCCGCAAGATGCTGCTGGGCACGCCCGCGCGGCGGGTGCTGCTGATGCTGGACGCCTGCTACTCCGGTAAGGGTGGCAACGACCTGGCCGGCGCCGCGCTCACACGGATGACTCAGCACTGGGGCCGGCGCGGCGGCAGCGGTCTGGTGGTCATCACCTCGGCCCAGCCCGCGGAACAGGCGCAGACCGGGGCGTTTCCCCGGCTGCTACGGCAGGCGGTGGAAGGCTTGCCGACCGCGGGCTACGCCCCCGCGGCACTGGCGCTCGATGCCGTGGTTCAGGCGATGAACGACAATCCGCTACGGCCGGGATTTCAGACCATCAGTGCCACGCTCGCTTTGCTGGACGGCGCGGTTCCGCCGTTTCTGCCCAACCCACGCCACGACCCGCGCATGAGCGAGGTGGACCTGGCCATCCAGCAGGCCAGCGAATGGGACGCCCAGGCCGAGCGGCGTGACCTCGAGTTCCGCACCCGGCTGCTGGTCCGGGCGATGGCTGGCCATAACCCTGCCCAGGGATGGTGGTTCTCCGGGCGCCGTGCCGCTCTGACCGATATCACCCGGTGGCTGAACCACCACGATCGCGACCGGCCGCTGCTGGCGGTGACCGCGGCCCCAGGATCGGGCAAGACAGCTGTCCTGGGCCTCATCGCGGCCCTGACCCATCCTGAGCGGCGGCTCACCGTGCCGCTGCACAGCCTTGGCCTGCCCGATGCGGCCATTCCTGGACCGAACACCGTCGACGTTGTCATCTACGCCCAGAACCTCACTACCGAGCAGGTGCTGCACGGCATTGCCGCGGCTGCTCATCTGCGCGCGGAGAAACCCGGGGAACTTCTGGACCAGCTCGCCGGGCGAACTGCACCCCTGACCGTGCTGGTCGACGCCCTCGACGAGGCCGCCGACCCTGGCGAGCTCACCCGGCGTGTACTGCGCCCGCTGGCCGAGCACGCACAAGGCCGCCTGCGTCTGCTGGTCGGGACCCGCCCACATCTGCTGGACGCCCTCGGCCTACGCCGCGAGGACTGCATTGATCTGGACGGGCCTCGGTACGCCGACCTGGACGCGCTGACCGCCTACGCCGCCCGCGGTTTGCTCGACGCCGCCCCCGACAGTCCCTATCAGCACCAGGACCCGGAAACCATCCGCACCATCGCTGAGGCTGTCGCTACGGCATCCGAGCCCTCGTTCCTGGTCGCCCGCATCACCAGCAGCACCCTGGCCGCAGACCCAGCTGTCCCCGACCCGCGCGACCCCGGCTGGCGGCTGACACTGCCCAGGATGCCCGGCGACGCGATGCGCCGCGACCTGCGGGCCCGGTTGGGTGCGCAGGCCGAACGAGCACGGGATCTGTTGCGCCCGTTGGCGTTCGCCGAAGGTCAAGGACTGCCCTGGGAGGACATCTGGGCCCCCCTCGCCTCCCACATCGCCGCAGTGACCTACACCGACGACGACCTGCTCTGGCTACGTCATCACGCCGGCTCGTACGTCATCGAGGCCACCGAATCAGGCCGCTCGGCCTACCGCCTCTATCACCAAGCCCTGGCCGAGCATCTGCGCGACGGCACGCACCACACCGAGATCCACCGCGCGTTCACCCACCTGCTGCAGTCCCGGGTCCCGCGCAACTCCGACGGCACACGGGACTGGGCCCGCGCCCATCCCTACATCCGGCGGCACCTGGCAACCCACGCCGCCCGAAGCGGCCTGCTGGACGAGATCATCACCGACACCGACTACCTGGTCCACGCCGAGCCCGACGAGCTACTGGCCGCATTACACAGCGTGACCACCGACGACGCTCACCTTACCCGTGCGATCTACCGCGCGTCCGCCAGTCTGCATCGCCATCTCAACCCCGCGCGCCGACGTCAGGTCTTGGCCACCGACGCAGCACGATTCGCCGCATCCCGCCAGCATCGCGCGCTCGCCGAGCCCCTGGAATGGAAACCCCGTTGGGCCACCGGACAACAAACCAGCCCAGCCCTGCGTGCCACCCTGACCGGCCACGAGGGGCCGGTGCACACAGTGGCGTGCACGACCATCGACGGCGAGCCAGTCGCTGTCACCGCCGACGGTGACGGGACGGTGCGGGTGTGGGATCTGGCCACCGCCACGGCTCGTGCCGTACTGACCGGCCACCGGGGGCGGGTGGTGTCGGTGGCGTGCACGACCATCGACGGCCAGCCAGTCGCCGTCACCGCCGGCGACGAGAGGACGGTGCGGGTGTGGGATCTGGCCACCGGCACGGTCCGCGTCACGCTGACCGGTCACCGAGGCCCGGTTGCCGCCGTGGCGTGCACGACCATTGACGACCAGCCAATCGCCGTCACTGTCGGCCGCGAGGACCAGACGGTGCTGGTGTGGGATCTGGCCACCGGCACGGTCCGTGCCACCTTGACCGGCCATCGGGGACAGGTGGACGAGGTGGCGTGCACGACCATCGACGGCTGCCCTGTTGCCGTCACCGTCAGCATGGTCGACAAGACGGTGCGGGTGTGGGATCTGGTCACAGGCACAGCCCGTGCCATCCTGACCGGCCATAAAAGCCTGGTGACTGCAGTGGCATGCGCAACCGTCGACAACCGGCCAGTCGTTGTCACTGCCGAGGACGGAAAACTGTGGGTGTGGGATCTGCGCACCGCCACGATCGTTGCAACCTTAACCAGCCACAAGGGCACTTTGCAGGCTGTGGCGTGCACGTCTTTCGTCGGCAAACCGGTCGCCGTCTCCGCCGGCCGCTACGACCATGCGGTGCGGGTGTGGGACTTGGCCACCGGCACGGTTCATGCCACCTTGACCGGCCATAACGGGAGTGTCAACGCGGTGGCGTGCACGACCATCGATGGCCAACCAATCGTAGTCACCGTTGGTGGTGACGACCGGGCCGTGCGGCTTTGGGACGTCGCTTTCGCATACGGACAGCAAGTGCCGGATGCCGGCCACTCTGCCGATATAACCGGGGCGGCGTGCACGATCGTTGATGGCCGGTCGGTCGTCATCACCGCCGACGATCACGGGACGGTGCGGATGTGGGATCTGGCCACCGGCACGGCTCGCGGCACCCTGACCGGCCACAAGGGTGGATGGGCGGTGTGGCTGGGCTGCACGACGATCGATGGCCGGTCGGTGGCCGTCACAGCCGGCCGCTACGACCGGAAGCTGCAGGTGTGGGATCTGGCTGCCGGTACGGATCGTGCCATCCCGACCGGCCACGACGGGCCGGTGGACACGGTGGCCTGTACCACCCTCAACGGCCAGCCGGTTGCCGTCACCGTGGGCTATGGCCGGGTAGTGCGGGTGTCGAATTTGACTACCGGCGCGTCTCGTGCCGTCCTGCGTGACGACGTGGCTGCGGTGGCGTGCACGACCTTCGACGGCGAGTCGGTTGTTGTCACCGCGGGTGGTGACGGGACGGTGCGGGTGTGGGACCTGGCCACCGGTACGGCTCGCGTAACCCTGACCGGCCACGACGGGCCGGTGGCTGCGGTGGCGTGCACGACCTTCGACGGCGAGTCGGTTGTTGTCACCGCGGGTGGTGACGGGACGGTGCGGGTGTGGGACCTGGCCACCGGTACGGCTCGCGTAACCCTGACCGGCCACGACGGGCCGGTGGCTGCGGTGGCGTGCACGACCTTCGACGGTCAGCCCGCCGTCGTCACGGCCGGTGGTGACGACCACACGGTGCGAGTGTGGAACTTGACCACCAGCTCCGAACTCGCCGTACTCGACTACGACGGGAGAAAGGCAGGTCCGCTTTGCATCGGACCTGGACAAGAAATCGTCGTCGGCATCGGGTGGGATCTCGTGGTCATCGATACGCGACCAAACAGCCAAATCTGAGCAAATCAACCTCCGACAACTCAACGCTCGCTCCTCGGCATGCCCGTGCGTTCACGGGGGCGACCGATAAGCGGCATGAGAGTGCGTTAGTCGAAGGCGCGCTGGTCGTCACCCGTCTTGGTCGACCCGCTCTACGGTGATAATTGTCGTTGAGTGCTCAACGCTGTCGACGACGGAACCGCTTACCATGCCCCATGAGTCCGCCAGCGGCAGGCGGAGCGGTCTTCGCCGTCGAGAGGGATGGTCGTGGGCATCGAGCAGATGAGCCCGTATGAGTGTGCGGCGTGGGAGGACATCGAGCGCTGGCGTGGTAAACGGTTGGCAGCCAACGAGCGCCACCGGTTGCCGCAGCGCGTTCGTGATCGCTTGGTCAAAGGAGGTGAGATCGTCAAGGGTCGGGTCGAGCAAGTGCCCGGCTCGGACCAGATGGCCGCGATTGTCCACAGTTCGATCGATGGGTTGCTGAACTTGGTGAACAAGGCCAGCGAAGCGACGCTTCGGCGTAAGGCTGTCGTCGCGGCCTATGCCAAGCGCGGGCACGCTGTCAGCGAGCTGAGTGACATTCTCAAGCTCGACCTGCGCGACATCGACAAGGCCATGCCTCGTCTAGGGCTGAGCTACACGGCCTTCAGCACGATCGAGGGTGCGGGCGCCGGCCTGGCGGTTTCTGGCGGCGAGTTGCTCGCGACAGTTGGAGGCATCTTCGGCGCGGGCGCCGGTGCAGCGCCTGGTGGGGGCACGGTCGCGGCGGCGGTTGCTGCAGATGCAGTGCTCGTACTTGGTGCGATGACGAGGGCGATCGCCCACATCGCCGCGTACTACGGCTATGACACCGAGTTACCGCAGGAGAGGGTCTTCGCGCTCGGCGTCCTCAACTTCGGAATGGCCCGGCAAGCCGGCAAGAGCTTTGCCTACGTCCAGTTGAACAAGATCGTGAACGACCTCGCCCGCAGGGCGACGTGGGCGCAGCTGAACAAGAACGGCGTCACGCAGATCGTCAAAGCGTTCTACGGGCGAACCGCATCCGAACTGACGAAGAAGAAGCTCGGACAGGCTGTGCCGGTCGTCGGCATTGTGATCGGTGCCGGGCTCAACGCGCAGCTGCTGAAAAATCTGACCAATGACGCCGAGCATCTTTACCGCGAACGCTTCCTGCGTGAGAAGCACGGCCTGAGGACGGTAGATATCACCGTGACCACGAAGGGTGATGATTTCGACCTGGTCGACGACACAGTCCACATCGCGGAGATCGTCGAAGAAGAGATCGCTGACGAGAGGCACACACGACGGGCCGACTGACAGCTGACCTGGATGCAGAACCCTTCTGGAGGGAGGCGTTCTGGTCGAGCACCCACGGCCGTCGCCTGTGTCGGAAGTTTGCTCTCTCGGCATAGGTTGCTGGGTCTATCCCGTCTCCGATTGGGCTCCGTTGCCGACGTAGAGCCCGACACGGGTCGGCACAGGATGGCACTCTTCCCGGCGAAGACTGGTGTTGACCTGCACAAACTGTGCAGAATTTGGTACTGAACGCCACTAGGTAACATGGCTGAGCTGGGGACTTTTAATCCGAGGGAATCTGCAGCTCGTCGGTGCGACCGGGTTTCGCACTTTGCGGAACCTTGGGAGAACTACCCAGTCGAGTTACGCAACTGGAGCAGAAGATGTGAACCCATTTGGCGGGGGTGGGACGGCGTGCTCCAGATTCGCTCCAGCTACTGAACAGTAACTGAAGTTCGCCGTGTCAATTCTCAAAGTGAGGTGGAACGAAAAAACCGCCCAACCTCGGCAAGCTTGCCAGGTGGGCGGTGTTTCGTCACTGTGGAGCTAAGGGGACTCGAACCCCTGACCCCCTCACTGCCAGTGAGGTGCGCTACCAGCTGCGCCATAGCCCCGGAGCGGGTTGTTCTCCGCATCTCGTGTGTCCATACATTACACCGCTCGCCGAGGCCGTTCACGCGGGGGTCACTCTGTGCTGCCTCGAACCGCCGGATAGGCGCTGACCTGCATCTTTGCGACTTATTTTTAGACGTGTATTGACTGCGTGTGTGACCGCCGTTACGTTTTCGTCCATCGTGACGCCGAGGTCCCCGCCCGCTACGCCGCGTCTCCACTGGGCTCCGCCTCAGCTCGTCCTGCCCGAATGACGCGGAGGAGGTCCTGATGAGGGCCAGAGCAGCACTGATAGCCCTGTTTTCCCTGGTCGGAGCGCTGGTCGTGGTGGCTCCGGCGGCGCAGGCGGCCATCGTTCCCGATACCTGGTACACGGTGACGACCACCGGCGGGAAATGCGTGGACGCGCGTGCCGCCGGATCGGCGAACGGGACGGTCGTCCAGCAGTACGCCTGCAATCAGACCTTCTCCCAGCAGTGGCAGTTCCAGCCCACGTCGGGTGGCTACTACCGGGTCAACACGCGCAATGACCCGGCGCGGGTGTGGGACGTCGCCGAAGTGTCGACGGCCGACGGCGGGCTGATCCATCTGTGGGCCTACGGCGGCGGGAACAACCAGCAGTGGCAGCCGGTCGAGGAATCCGGTGGGGCGTATCACTTCGTGAGCCGCAACAGCGGCAAGTGCCTGGACATCCCGGGCCTCTCGACCCAGGACGGCATCCAGCTCCAGCAGTACGCCTGCAACGGCAGCGGCGCCCAGTCCTTCCGGCTCACCCCGGTCACCGGCACCGCGAACCCCGACCTCGGGCCGAACGTGCTCGTCTTCGACCCCGGTATGTCGCAGTCGGCGATCCAGTCCCAGGTCAACAGTGTGTTCTCGCGGCAGGAGACCGGTCAGTTCGGCTCGAACCGGACGGCGCTGCTGTTCAAACCGGGCTCGTACAACGTCGACGTCAACGTCGGGTTCTATACGCAGGTGCTCGGGCTCGGCCTCTCGCCCGACAACGTGACGATCAACGGCGCGGTCCACGCGGAGGCCGACTGGTTCCAGGGCAACGCGACGCAGAACTTCTGGCGTGGCGCGGAAAACCTGTCTGTGAACCCGGCAGGTGGCACGGATCGCTGGGCCGTTTCGCAGGCCGCGCCTTACCGCCGCATGCATATCCGCGGCAATCTGCAGCTCGACGACGGCGGCTGGTCCAGCGGCGGCTGGATGTCCGACGTGAAGGTCGACGGTCAGGTCCGGTCCGGCTCGCAGCAGCAATGGATCTCGCGCAACTCGCAGTTCGGGAGCTGGAGCGGCTCCAACTGGAACATGGTGTTCGCCGGCGTCGAGGGCGCGCCGTCGACCAGTTTCCCCAATCCGCCGTACACGGCGGTGAACACGACGCCGGTCGTGCGGGAGAAGCCGTTCCTGTACGTCGACGCCGCGGGCGCGTATCAGGTCTTCGTGCCCGCCAAGCGCACCAACGCTTCCGGCATCACCTGGGGCGCCGGGCAGCCGGGGTCCTCGCTGCCGATCAGCCGGTTCTTCATCGCGAAGCCCGGCACGACGGCGTCGCA
Organism: Amycolatopsis sp. WAC 01416; assembly: GCF_003947485.1. Lineage (NCBI taxonomy): Bacteria > Bacillati > Actinomycetota > Actinomycetes > Pseudonocardiales > Pseudonocardiaceae > Amycolatopsis > Amycolatopsis sp. WAC 01416. The sequence goes on from NZ_QHHX01000008.1 coordinate 263,298, forward strand.
GATCAACGCCGCCCTCGCCGCGGGCAAGGACCTCCTGATCACGCCGGGTGTCTATCACCTCAACGAGACGCTCCGCGTCACCCGGCCGGACACCGTCGTGCTCGGCCTCGGCCTGGCGACACTGATCCCGGACAACGGCATCACCGCGATGACGGTGGCCGACGTCGACGGCGTCAAGGTCGCCGGCGTGCTGATCGACGCGGGCACGACGAACTCGAACACGTTGATGGAGGTCGGCCCGGCGAACTCCGCGCAGGATCACGCGGCCAACCCGACTTCGCTGCACGACGTGTTCTTCCGCGTCGGCGGGGCGGGCGTCGGCAGGGCCACGAACAGCCTGGTGGTCAACAGCGACGACGTCATCGGTGACCACCTGTGGATCTGGCGTGCCGACCACGGCAGCGGGGTCGGGTGGAACACCAACACCGCCGACACCGGGCTGATCGTCAACGGTGACGACGCTACGATGTACGGCCTGTTCGTCGAGCATTATCAGAAGTACCAGACGATCTGGACCGGCGAGCGCGGCCGGACGTACTTCTATCAGAACGAAATGCCTTACGACCCACCGAATCAGGCCGCCTGGATGAACGGCTCGACGCGGGGTTACGCGGCCTACAAGGTGGCGGACTCGGTGACGGCCCACGAGGCGTACGGGCTCGGCAGCTACTGCTACTTCAACGTCGATCCGAGTGTGGTGGCGGATCGCGCGATCGAAGCGCCGAACAACCCGAACGTCCGGTTCCGGAGCATGGTCGCCGTCTCCCTCGGCGGGAACGGGACCATCAGCCGGGTGATCAACGACCGCGGCGGACCGGCGAACTCGGGATCGACGGTGGCCAATCTGGTCGCTTATCCCTGATACCCCGGTGCGCGCCGGGATGGCGGTCGCGGCGCGCACCGGCCCCACCCGCGGGGGAGGCGGGGTTGCGAAAGCCACTTTCGCGGCGTTGAAGGTTGCGAAAGTGGCTTTCGCAACACCTGCCGGAGGGCGGGAAAGGGCCTCACCCCAACGGGTGGCGTGCCGCGCGCTCGCGCACCGGCGCTCCGATACTCGGGCAATGCCTCTCGTCGGTCTCACTGTCGTCGAACCCCGCCTGGCCTGGCCGCTCGCCGCCCTGCGCGGCGGTTTCGCCATCCTGTTCGGCATCCTCGCGTTGATCTGGCCGGGAGCCACGGTCCTCGCCCTCGCGATCATCTACGGCATCTACGCGATCATCGACGGCATCGGCGGCCTGATGCAGGCCTTCCGGCCGGGTGACGCCGCTCATCGCGCCGCCTACGGAGTCCTGGGCGCCTTCGGGATCATCGCCGGTGTCCTGGTCCTGATCTGGCCGGGGATCACGGTGCTCGTGCTGGCGCTGCTGGTCGGCTTCTGGGCGATCTTCACCGGCATCGTCGAGATCGTCGCGGCGATCCGGCTGCGCAAGCAGATCGAGGGTGAGGCGTTCCTCATCGCCGCGGGCGCGCTTTCGCTGATCGCGGGCATCGTGATCGTGTTCAACCCGATCGCCGGCGCCTACGGGATCGCGCTCCTGGTCGGGATCTACGCCCTGCTGTACGGCGTGATGCTGCTGGTCCTGGCCTTCCGCCTGCGCAAACTCACCCGGGCCTGAACGCCTGTCGCAGATGGATCCGCGCGCCGGCGCGGCGCAGGTTCGACAGGCTCGGCGAACCTTCCACCGCGGTCGCGACGGCGAAGCGGCGGCCTTCGCGGGCGGCCGCGCCGGCGACGTGCAGGAGCAGCCGTGCCTGCGCGCCTTTACCGCGATGAGCCCGTGGCGTGGCGGATCCGCCGAGGACGACACCCGGTCCGTGCGTACTCAGGGCCGCGGCGGAGATCGGCACCCCGTCCTCGACAAGCAGCGACCGCCTGATTCGCGGGTCCGCGTGTTCGGCGGCCATGAACGCCGTCACGACACCGTTGCTTTCGTACCCATCGAGCAGGATACGGAGAAACGCGTCGAGGTCGGGCGAGTCGTCGATGTCCGCGTCCGACGCCGCGAAGGCGAGCGGAAGAGTCGCGATCGGACGGACACCGGCGGGCACGAGACCGGTGCCGTGGGGGATCAAGCCCGGTGGCAGCACCAGCGTCGGCGGGTCGCCGTCCCAGCACGACGCCCCGGCGAGCCGGACCGCCCGCGCCAGGTTCGCCTCGGTGACGCCGGTGATCGTGCGCAGGAACCGCAGTTCCGGTGTCGTGGTCATGACCGCGAGCAGCCCGTCCTCACGCCACGCGGAGAAGGTGCCGGGCAGCCCGGCCGCGGTGGCCGCCTCACCGGCGATGACGGCACGGGCGTGGATCACTTCTTCGGCTTCGGTCAGCACGGCTCCAACGTAATAGGCTGATCCGGTGAGCCAGCCGATCCTCTTGACCGTCGACGACGATCCCGCCGTGTCCCGTTCGGTCGCCCGCGACCTGCGCAGAAGGTACGGGAAGGACTATCGGATCATCCGGGCCGATTCCGGTGCCGACGCCCTCGAAGCGCTGCGCGAGCTCAAGCTGCGCGGCGACGCCGTGGCCGCGATCCTCGCCGACTACCGGATGCCGCAGATGGACGGCATCGTCTTCCTCGAGAAGGCGATGGACCTGTTCCCGCACGCCCGCCGCGCGCTGCTGACCGCCTACGCCGACACCGACGCCGCGATCCAGGCGATCAACGTCGTCGACGTCGACCATTACCTCCTCAAGCCGTGGGATCCGCCGGAGGAGAAGCTCTATCCGGTCATCGACGCGCTGGTGGAGACCTGGCGCGCGGTGGGGGAGCGGCCGGTCGACGAGATCAAGCTCATCGGCCATCGGTACTCGTCGCCGTCGTTCCACCTGCGCGATTTCCTGGCGCGCAACGCCGTGCCGTACCGCTGGTACTCGGTGGACGACGACGAGGGCCGCCGGATCCTCGACGCGGCGGACGCGGCGCCGCAGGACATCCCGGTGCTGGTCACGCCGGACGGCACGGTGCTGCGTCAGCCGTCCGGGCCCGAACTCGCCGACGCCGTCGGCCTGTCCACCCGGCCCGCGCAGGAGTTCTACGACCTGATCGTGATCGGCGGCGGGCCCGCCGGGCTCGGGGCGGCCGTGTACGGCGCGTCGGAGGGGCTGCGCACGGTCATCGTCGAGCGCAAGGCGACCGGCGGACAGGCGGGCACCAGCTCCCGCATCGAGAACTATCTCGGCTTCCCGGACGGTGTCTCCGGCGCGCAGCTCACCGATCGCGCGCGGCGTCAGGCGCTCAAGTTCGGCGCCGAGGTGCTCACCGCCCGCGACGTCGTCGGCCTCGAAGCGCGTGGTTCGGCGCGCGTGGTCATGTTCGGCGACGGGACCGAGATCGCCGCGCATTCCGTGGTGCTGGCCAGCGGAGTCACCTATCGGGCGCTGGAGGCTCCCGGGGTCGCCGAACTCGCCGGCCGAGGTGTCTACTACGGCTCCGCCGCCACCGAAGCGCCCGAGTGCAAGGGCGAGCACGTCTACATCGTGGGCGGCGCGAATTCGGCGGGCCAGGCGGCGGTGTTCTTCTCCAAACACGCCGCCGACGTCACCATCCTCGTCCGCGGCCAGTCGCTCGAAGCGTCGATGTCGCACTACCTGATCGAGCAGATCGCCGGGATCGAGAACATCCACGTCCGCACCCGGACCACCGTGGTCGAGGCGCACGGCGACGATCACCTCGAACGGCTGACCTTGTGCGAGAACGGCTCCACCACCGAGACCGTGCCCACCGGTCACCTCTTCATCTTCATCGGCGCGGCGCCGCGCACCGACTGGCTCGGCACGGAGATCCAGCGTGACGACCACGGCTTCGTGCGGACCGGCCCCGATCTGCTCACCGACGGCGGTCCGCCGCCGGGCTGGCCGCTGGACCGCGACCCGCACTACCTGGAGTCGTCCATCCCCGGCGTGTTCGTGGCGGGCGACGTGCGGGCGGCGTCGGTGAAGCGTGTCGCGTCGGCCGTGGGTGAAGGCGCCATGGCGGTCACCCTGGTCCACCGATACCTGGAGGAGCAATGAGCGTTTTGCCAAGGGAGGAACTGCGCGGGCTCTTCCTTTTCGAGCACCTCAGCGACGAACAGCTGGACTGGATCGACGAGCACGCCAAGCTGGAGCAGTACAGCGGCGGCACCACGGTCATGCGCGAGGGTGAACCCGCCACCTGCTTCTACCTTCTGCTGTCGGGCGCGTTGCGGATGACACGACTCGTCGGCGGCACCGAGGTCGAGACGATCCGGTCCGATCAGCGCGGCGCCTACTGCGGCGCGACGCAGTTCTTCGTGCACCAGGAGACCGAACACACCTACGGCGCTTCGGTGCACGCGGTCAGCGACCTCACGTTCCTGACCTTGCCCGCGGCCGAGTTCGCCACCGAGTTCCGTCGCTGGTTCCCGATGGCGACGCATCTACTGGAAGGCATGTACCTCGGCTGGCGCAACAGCGACACCGTGATCGGTTCGCGGCGGCGGCTGCTGGCGCTCGGCGAGCTTTCCGCCGGGCTGACCCACGAACTCAACAACCCGGCCGCGGCGGCCGTCCGCGCGACGGCGTCGCTGCGGGAGCGGGTCGCCGGGATGCGGCACAAACTCGCGATGCTGGCGAAGAAGAACGTCGACCCGGCGCTGCTGGAGCAGCTGCTCGAGATCCAGGAACAGCTGGTCAAACAGGTCGCCGCGGCGCCGAAGCTGTCGGCGATGCAGCAGGCCGACCGTGAGGACGAGATCGGCGACTGGTTCGACGGCCACGGCATCGACCAGGGCTGGGACCTCGCCGACATCTACGTCCGCGCCGGGCTGACCGTGCCCGATCTCGATCGCCTGCTGGACTCGGTGGGGGAGACCTTCCTCGACGGCGCCGTCCGCTGGCTGGCGTACGCGCTCGAGACCGAGATGCTGATGGGCGAGATCGAGGATTCGACCACCCGTATCTCGGTGCTGGTCGGCAAGGCCAAGCAGTACTCCCAGATGGACCGTGCGCCACACCAGTGGATCGACGTCCACGAAGGACTCGACTCCACCCTCGTGATGCTCGCCGGGAAGATCGGGCCGGGGATCCGGGTCGTGAAGGAGTACGACCACGCGGTGCCGAGGATCCCGGCGTACGCGGGCGAGCTGAACCAGGTGTGGACGAACATCATCGACAACGCGCTCGGCGCCATGGGGCCCGAGGGCACGCTGACCCTGCGGACGTCCCGGGTGGACGATCACGTGCACGTCGAGATCGGCGACACCGGACCCGGGATCCCGGCGGAGGTGCGGCAGCGGATCTTCGAACCGTTCTTCACCACGAAGCCGGTGGGGCAGGGGACCGGGCTCGGACTGGACATCTCCTGGCGCATCGTCGTCGAACGGCATCAGGGCGACCTCCGGGTCGATTCGGCGCCGGGTGACACGCGCTTCACCGTGTGCCTGCCGGTCTCGGAGCAGTCCGTGATCTGATTTTCCTTCTACCCCAACGGTTCGCCAGGAACTGACGACTTCTTTCGTTCATCGATCGTTCATTTCGAAATGGCTCACCCGCGCGTCAAAAGAGTCGAACGGGCTGAAAGATCGAGCTGGTGAACGAGGGGGTGGGCCGATGAAACGTCGTCTGTCGATCGGCCTGGCAGTGGTGCTGCTGCTGGCCGTGGTCGCCGTGATCGTCTGGGGCCGTGGCGGTGACGAGAACACCGCGCGAGGGACCGACCTGACCACGGTGCGTGGTGTCATCGGATCGGAGAAGCTCGCGTTCTTCTCCGACCAGCGGGTGGCGGAAGCGTTCGCCCGGCACGGGCTGAAGGTCGAGGCCGACACCGCCGGTTCGCGGCAGATCGCGAATATGGACCTCGGGAAGTACGAGTTCGCGTTCCCGTCCTCGTCGCCGGCCGCGCAGCGGATCCAGCGCGACCACAAGGTGACCGGCGTGCACACGCCGTTCCAGTCGCCGATGGCGGTCGCGACCTTCGAGCCGATCGTGAACCTCTTGAGCGCCAACGGGATCGTGCGCAAGGGCGCCGGGGACTACCAGGTGCTCGACATCGCGAAGTACCTCGAACTCGCGCAGCGGGGCACGCGCTGGGATCAGCTTCCCGGCAACACCGCCTTCCCGGCCCGCAAGAACGTGCTGGTCACGACCACGGACCCGCGCGAGTCGAACTCGGCGGCGATGTACCTGTCGATCGTTTCCTTCGTCGCCAACGGCAACAACGTGGTCAGCACGCCGGAAGCCGAGGCGAAGGTGCTGCCCGGCGTGTCGAAGCTGTTCATCGACCAGGGCTACACGCAGAACAGCACCGAGGGCCCGTTCGAGGACTACCTCGCCGCGGGGATGGGCAAGACGCCGCTGGCGCTGATCTACGAATCGCAGTTCGTCGACCGGCTGGTCCGCGCGGACGGCTCGATCCGGCCGGACATGCGCCTGCTCTACATGGCGCCGACGGTGTACTCCAAGCACACGCTGGTCCCGTTGAAGCCGAACGGCGATCAGGTCGGCAGGCTGCTGGCGACCGACCCGGAACTGGGGAAACTCGCCGCCACCTTCGGCTTCCGCACCGGAGACCCGCGGTTGTTCGCCGACGTCGTCGCCGCAGCCAAGGCGCCGGTGCCCGCGGATCTGGTGGACGCCGTCGAGCCGCCGTCGTTCGAAACGCTGGAGCGGCTGCTCGACGCCGTGAAGAAACAGTACTGATGGACGATTTCACGCTCACTCCACCCGAACCGGTGGAGGCGATCCCGGCCGAGCGGGCCGCGGGCCTGGTGACGCTCGCGCCGGAGGTGCACGCCGAGGTCGCGAAGCGCGCCGAGAGTTTCGCCCGGCGGCTCGAAGCGCTCGACGTCCGGTCCCCGGAGTTCACCCGCGTGCTGGACGAACTGCTCGCGGTCGGCGAGTCCGACATGCGGGCGGCGGCGACCGTCGCGGGCGGGCTGCTGGACCGCTCGTCGCGGGCGCTGGCGGAAATCGGGTCACCGCAGCAGCAGGCGACGGTCAGCCTCGCCGGGCTCCGGCGGGCCGTGGCGGAGATCGACCCGGCGAAACTGCCGATCACCGGCCGCAAACTGATGGGGCTGATCCCGGTCGCGGGCAGCGCGAAGAAGGCGCTGGATCGCTACCGCGCGGCCAACGAGCCGGTGAACGCGCTGGTACTGGACCTGCGTGCGCGGCAGGACGTCCTGCGACGGGACAACGCCGCGCTCAAGGGCGAGCGCGAGCGGCTGTGGGCGACGCTCGGCAAGCTCTCGGAAGCGGCCGCGTTCGCCGAGGCCGTCGACACCGCCGTCGAACGTCAAGCCGGGATCTTCGACTTCACCGATCCCGCGCGGGCCAAGTCACTGCGGGCCGACGCACTGCATCCGATCCGGCAGCGGCACCAGGATCTGCTGACCCAGCTCGCGGTGAGCGCGCAGGGCTACCTGGCCCTGGATCTGGTGCGGCGCAACAACGACGAGCTGATCCGGGGGATCGAGCGGGCGGTGTCGACCACGGTCGCGGCGCTGCGGGTCGCGCTGCTGGTGAGCGGCGCGCTCGCCGGACAGCGCGACGTCCTCGACGAGGTCCAGGCCGTGCAGGCCACCACCGACGGGCTGATCCGGGCCAACGCCGAAATGCTGGAACTGCGCAGCGCCGAGATCCAGCGCGCGGGCAGTGATCCGGCGGTGGCGGTGGCGACGATCCGCGAGTCGTTCGAGCGGATCTACCGGAGCATCGACGCGATCGACGAGTTCAAGGCGGGGGCCGTCTCGACGATGGCCGCGACCGTGGAGGCGCTGTCCGGCGAGATCCGGCGAGCCGAAGACCATCTGCGCCGCTCTCACGAGACGGCGACGGCCGAGGGGGCATCGTGAAACGCTGGACGGTCTTGGCGGTCAGCGCGGTTTGCGCGCTGTCACTGGTTTCCTGCGACTCGAGTGAAGGTGAGACGCGCGGCCTGGGGGAGGCCGAACCGGGCACCTTGAGGGTGCTCGCGGGCAGTGAGCTGGCCGACATGCAGCCGCTGTTGGAGCAGGAAGCGGCGGCGACCGGGGTCAAGGTGAAGTTCCAGTTCACCGGGACGCTGGAAGGCGCCGAGACGCTCGGAGGAGGACAGGCGGACGGCCAGTACGACGCCGTCTGGTTCTCGTCGAACCGGTACCCCGCGGCGGTTCCGGAGGCCGCGAAACGGCTGGGCGAGCAGGTGAAGATCATGAGTTCGCCGGTGGTGCTCGGCCTGTCCGCTTCGGCGGCGCAACGGCTCGGCTGGACCGGACGGCCGGTGAGTTGGGGCGAGATCGCCGAGCAGGCCGGGAAGAAGGCCTTCACCTACGGCATGACCGATCCGTCGGCGTCGAACTCCGGCTTCTCCGCGCTCGTCGGGGTCGCGTCGGCGCTCGCGGGGGCGGGCAACGCCGTCGATGCGCAACAGATCACCGCCGTCACCCCGAAACTGACCGAGTTCTTCAGCGCGCAAGCGATGTCGGCGGGCTCGTCAGGCTGGCTTTCCGAGGCCTACCAACGACGGGCGAGCGGTCAGGATCCCGGCAAGAAGGTCGACGGGCTGATCAACTACGAGTCCGTCCTGCTGTCGATGAACGCGACCGGGAAGCTCCCCGAACCGCTGACGCTGGTGTACCCCTCCGACGGCGTCGTCACCGCCGATTACCCGCTGACCCTGTTGCAGAGCGCGACTCCCGACGCGAGGGACGCGCACCGCAAGCTGGCCGAACGGCTGCGCACGCCGGACACCCAGCGCAAGATCATGGAGACCACACAGCGTCGCCCCGTCGTGCCCGGTGTCCAGCTCGGGCAGCAGTTCGCGCGGAAGGACCTCGTCGAGCTGCCGTTCCCCGCGACGCAGCAGGCGGTCGACGCGTTGCTGGGCGCCTACTTCGACAAGATCCGGCGTCCCTCGCGCACGTTGTACGTGCTCGACACCTCCGGTTCCATGGCGGGTGACCGGATCGAGTCGCTGCGCACCGCGCTGATCGGGCTGACCGGCGCCGACGGTTCGCTGACCGGGCGGTACCGCCGGTTCCGCAGCCGTGAAGAGGTCACGATGCTGCCGTTCGACACCGTGCCCGGCCGCCCGGAGACCTTCGTCGTCCCGGAAGGCGATCCCCAGCCCACGTTGGACAAGATCAAGCGATTCGCCGAGGGCCTCGACGCGAACGGCGGCACGGCGATCTACGACAGCCTTCAGCGTGCGCACGACATCATGGGCCCTTTGGTCGCGCGCGACCCCGACCGGTTCACCTCGATCGTGCTGATGACCGACGGGCAGAACGCGAACGGCTCCAAGTTCTCGGACTTCCAGCGGAAGTTCCCCTCGCTGCCGGAGGCGGTGCGGCAGATCCCGGTGTTCACCGTGATCTTCGGGGAAGGCGACTCCGCCGAACTCGGCGAGGTCGCGAAACGCACCGGCGGCAACGTTTTCGACGCGCGCGGTGACGTCCTGCCCAAGGTGTTCCAGGAAATCCGCGGGTACCAGTGATCCGGTACCTCGGCTCCACGAAGAACCTCGCCGGTTGCGTCGGCGGGCTGATCGGGCTCGCGCTGTACCTGACCGGCGTCGTCGGCGCGCTGTGGCCGGTGGTGGTCGCCGGGCTGTACGCGGTGTTCGCCCTGCTCGCGCCGCCGGAACGGGTCCGGCTGGTCTCGCCTGCCGCCGAGGCCGAGGCCGGTCAACTGCGCGCGGACCTCGGCTCACTGGTGGACAAGGTGACCGCGCGGGCACAACGGATGCCGGAGTCCTCTGTGGACGGTGTCCGGCGGATCGCCGAAGTGCTCGAAGACCTGCTTTCGCGACCGGAGCGATGGGCGGCCAACCCGGACGTCCAGCACGCCGTCACCCGGCTGGCACGGACGGATCTGCCGCTCTCCGTGGAGACCTACCTCAACCTGCCGTGGTGGTTCGCCGCCAAACGGCGCGCGAGCGGCGAACCCAGCGCGTCCGAGGAACTCCTGGCACAACTGGAGCTGCTGGAAACCGAAGCGCATCGCATCGCGGAACGGTTCTACGCGGGGGATGTCCACCAGCAGGCCGATCACACGCGATATCTGCGGGAGCGTGGCCAGGCCTAGTCCCAGTGAGAGAAACCCTTGCGCGGCAGGAACTCCGGGTGTCCCGATCACCGGTCGTTCTCCGTGGGCAAGCCGGGATCCTTGTGGTGGACTGCGTACCGTCGGCCCCGTCATGGCCGGCATTCCGTCTTCCCAAGGGAGTTCAGGCGTGCAGAAGTACAGACAGTGGATGGCCGTGGTGGCCGCGGTGGTGGTGTGCCTCGCCGGCGGTACCCCGGCGAACGCCGAACAGCGCGACGATCACTGCGTCGCCGACACGGCGACCGGAGTGATCCGGTGCTTCGACAGCCTCGGCGAATCGCTCGCAGCGGCGTCGGCAGGCGAGGTCGGTGCCTCCGCGACGGTGATCAGCGTGCTGTACGAACACGCGAACTTCGGCGGCGCGAGCGTCGCCGTCACCGGGTCGCCGTGTGTCGAGGCGACCAACCAGACCGTCGGCTTCCTCGGAAACTGGAACGACAAGATCTCCTCGTTCCAGACATTCCACAACTGCTACATCACGATGTACGAGCACGCCGAATACCAGGGCGAACGCCAGGAGTGGTACGCCAACGACAGCGGCAACTACGGGTCGAACATGAACGACCGCGGCAGTTCGGTGGTGTACTCGCGCGGGCCGTCCCGCGCCGAACTGCTCAAGGACTGCGGCCACGCCACCAAGACCTGCAACGCCCACGTCGACCAGCGCGGACAGGATTTCGGCGGCAGCTGGGGCCGGGTGGACACGGTGTACAACTGCAGCGCCAACAAGATCACCCAGGTGATCGGCAAACGCGACACCCGCAGCGGGAAGAACACGGTGTCGAACGAGATCAGCGTGAGCGCGGGCTTCCAGTTCCTCGTCGACTGGTCGGTCGCGTACAAGCGCACGTGGGGCCAGGAATGGGGCTGGGAGACCAGCGAGAGCGTCGAAACCCGGATCGAGGTCAACCCGGGCTACTGGGCGGGTCTGGACCGGTCACCGGTGATGCGGGTGGCCAGCGGCTCGTACGACATGTGGTACGACAAGCGCAAATGGGGTCACCATCAGTGGTACGTCTGGAACTTCAGCGGTGAAGGACCGGCGCCCGGCGTCGTGGGCCAGACCAGGACGGTCGGCAAGAAGATGACGTCGGACGAGAAGAAGAGGGTGTGCGGGAAGTCGGCAGGGCTCGTGCGGTCGTCCGCCTCGCCGCGGTCGGAAAGCGCGCCTGCGCCTGCGGTGCGCGTCGCGCAGGGATCGCTGCACAGCTAGACGGGTGGTCCGGTTCGGCGGCCGCGGACGCCTCAGCGGCCGCCGAGCCTCGGCAGGGTCAGGGTGGTCACCGCCGTCGTCACCCAGCCCAGGAGGTCGCCGAGCGGGATGGTGGACAGCTTTTCCGGCCATTCCTCCGCCAGTGCGTGCAGGACGAGATGGCCGTCGTGCGCCTCGACCGCGGTGAGCCGGATCCCTTGCGGGAGTTCCGGCAGGGGCAGCACGATCGGCTTGAGGCGGGACGGCGGGCCGAACCGGCGGCGTCCGATGTGGACGGCCGTCGGCCGGAGGACGACGGCGCCGCTCTCCACAGTGGACTCCAGGGCGAGATGGCCCCAGCGGGGCCGCTTTTCCCAGCGGACGTGGAAATGCCCGTCGTCGCCGGGGGTCACGATGATGCCCGGCCGAGCCTTGGCAACACGTGCCTGTAGTACTTCGGGCGAAACCCGGATCGCCATCCGCACCTGTTCGGGGATGGCGGCCGGGGACGGCAGCGAGCGGAGACGGACGTTCGACGCCAGCACGGTGATGCGTTCGAGCGGCGTCTCCGGCCAGTCGACGTCCTCCACGACGATGCGGACGTCGCCGACCCGGCCGGTGGCCGCCAGGCTGAGGCTGTCGGCCTGGTAGTCGAGTCCGGTCAACGTGAGGCCGACGTCGTGCCCGTCCACCTTGGTCGTCAGCCGTCGCCCGACCAGCTGTTCGGTGACGGTCTTCAGCACCGCGGCCGGGGTCACGGGCACGTTCGGCAACAGCGCCCGCCCGGCGGCGGCCAGGCCGAACAGCTCGGGAAGCGGGTTCAGGTCGAACCATCTGCCGTCGCTCATCCGACCAGTGTCGCCGAACGGGACGCCGATCGCCGCCGCAGGGGGTCAGCGGGCCGCGAAACGGGCGATGACACCCGCCAGGATCACCCAGAACGCGGCGGCCAGGCCGTAGTCGAGAATGACCGCGAGATTCGGGTCACTCACCGGGAAAAGGCCGGGCCAGAACAAGGCCAGCGGCTTGGCCAGCGCCTGGATGAAGATGAAGAAGCCGTTGCCCGCGTTGGCTCCCGCGAGCACCATCACCATGTACAGCAGCTCGATGAAAGCGAACACCGCACCGATGCCGGTGATGACCCGCACGGCGGTGTTGCTCCTACTGGTGGTTCGCCATCTGGACATACCGGAAAAGTTCCCTGATTCCGTCGTGACAAACGCTTCGGCGGCGAGATTGCGCCGATTGGCCGCACCTCGCCCACTGCCCGGAGGTGATCCGTGACGGAGTGCTCACCAAGTGATATCGATTATCATTACCAGCATGACTGTCGGCGACTGGAATGACGGCTGGGAACGCCTGATGGCGAGATATCAGCCAGGGCGCGCTCAAGCGATCGAGCGGATGATCGACCTGGTCGCGACGCGGTGCGAAGGCGCCGCGCCGCGCGTGCTGGACGTGGGAGGTGGCACGGGCACCCTTTGCTCCCGGCTGCTCGAACGCGTGCCTGGGGCAGAGGTCACTCTGCTCGATCTCGACCCGGTGATGCTGACGATCGCCGGCTCCTCCCTGCCGCCGTCGGTGCGGGTGGTCCGGGCGGATCTGCGGGAGCCGGACTGGACCGCCCTGCTGCCGGATACCGGCTACGACGCCGTTCTGGCGGTCATGGCGTTGCACTACCTGCCGCCTGGCCGGTTGACCGAGCTGTACGCCGAACTCGGCGGGCTCGTGCGGGCGGGCGGATTCGTGGCCAACGTGGACGACATGCCCGATGGGGAGGCGGTGGCGTCCACGGTCGAGGACGGCGAAGACCTCTGGGGCACTTGGTGGAGCCAGGTCGCGGAGGACCCGGTGCTCGGCCCGGCGATGGCCGAAAGGAACCGGCTGTTCGGAGAGTCGCCTTCGGCCGAATGGCATCCGCCGGCCGAGTGGCATCTGCGGGCTCTGGAGGCCGGGCCGGTCGACGAGGCGGCCGTGGCGTGGCGGAACGGTGCCCAGGCCGCCGTAGTGGCCTTCAAGCCCCGCTGAACGGCGTTGTGCTCTCCCGTACGGCGTTGTGCTCTCCCGTACGGCGTTGTGCTCTCCCGTGGCCTGCTCGGTCAGTCGTCCAGAGGCGCGCCGCGCCACTGCCAGCCGGCGCGGGAGGGACGTCCGGGGAGGTCCACCCTGTCCGTCGCCCACAGCAACGCCGTCCAGGGATCGACGTCGGCGGCGTCCACCTCCGGGAACATCCGCGCGAGCACTCGCGAACAGACGTCACGTGGCGGGTCGAGGGTGACGTCGAGGCCCCTGGCCATGTCCTCGCCGTGAACCAGGACCTCGACACAGCCCATTCCGGCGAAAGCCTCGACGTCGGCGCGTCCGCTCGGGTGGTACGCGCGGACGTCCGGGTCCGTCGTGCGGAGCGTGGCACCGAGGATGCCGCCACCGACCGTGACGAACTCCAGCAGTTCCGACGGCGTCGCGGCCTGGTCGGCGACGGCTTCGAAGCAGACGAAACGCGGCGTGGACGGCCGGGCGATCAGCAGTCCCGCGTAGGAGATGAGGCAGTCGCCGAGATGCTCGGCCGTGCGCCAGGCGTTCAGTTCGCCGGTACCCGGTGCCGACGACCAGTCACGGCCCGATGCCTCGCGCAGGTTGCCCGTCACGCTCGTGATCGCCGCTTCGAGGTCGTCGGGGGTGACTGTCATCGTGGCATCAGCTCAAAGGTGTCGGAAACGCGACCGGACCGCGGCGGCCGTTCTTCCCGACCGCGCGCACACCGAAGAACACGTTGTCCTTCGACAGATCCACTTTAGCCTCGGTCGTGTCGCCGACCTTGATCGCGTGCGTCCAGTCGGGCGCCGTCGTCTCCCGCCACACGACCTCGTAACCGGCGAGATCCGGGTCTGTTCCGCGCCGCCACACCAGATCCGTGTCGTTCGTCAGCCGGTTCGTCCGGATCCGGACGTCTTCGGGGGTGCCCGGCGCGGTCGCCAGCGACCACATCGTCGCGGCGTTGACCCGTGCGACCCTGGCGATGAACGGGAAGTCGCAGAACTCCGGCAGATCGCCGAACCGCTTGCCGTCCTCCACCCGGACGTCCTGGTGCTGGTGCGCGTAATCCTCGTGCGGTTCGGTGAACCGCGCGGCCGGATAACCCTGCTCCAGGAACGGGATGTGGTCGCCGCCCCGGAGGTAGCGGTCGCGCCGGTGGATCACCCGCACGGCCATGCCGGTCACGTCGTTCTCCGCGACCGAACGCACGAACCGGGCCAGCTGACGGGACGGCGAGTCGTTTTCGCCACCGACCGCGCGCCGGATGTCCGCCTGCGCCGGGGTTTCCGACGTCGGCACACCTTCGGCGAACAACCGGATCGTGCGCGGGTCCCTCGTTCCGTCGTCCGCCCGGCTCGAGCCGACGATGTCGTTGGTGAACATCGCCTGCACATTCGTGCCCGCCGACTTGTACAGCGTGGCCATATGCCGCGCGCCGAACAGGCCCTGTTCCTCACCCGCGACCGCCGCGAACACGATGGTCGCGGCTGGACGGCGAGTGGCGAACACCCGCGCGAGCTCCATCGCGACGGCCACCCCGGAAGCGTCGTCGTCGGCGCCCGGAGCGTCCTTCGTCGCGTCGAGCGGATCGGAACACCGCGAGTCGTAGTGGCCCGACACGACATAGACCCGCTCGGGAGTGGAGGAGCCGCGCAAGGTGGCGACGACGTTGGTGATCGTGGTGGCGACCGGAATCCTGGGCGGAGCGGGCTGTTGCAGATACGACTGCGACTCGACCTTCATCCGGCCGCCCGACCGTTCCGCGGACTTCACCAGCTCCGCGAAGATCCAGTCGCGGGCGGCGCCGATGCCGCGGACGGGATCGGTCTGCGAGGACAACGTATGCCGCGTCCCGAAAGCCGCGAGCCTGCGTACGGTGGCCTCGATCCGGTGCTCGTCGATCTCCCGCAAGATCGCCCGGAGTTCGGCGTCGGGTCGTTGCGGGGAGAGACGTTCGCCGGGGCCTCGTACTTCCGGTTCTTCGGCGCCGGCTGGGACCTCGGCGCTGGCGGTTGATGACAGGGCAGTTGCGGACAGAGCGGTTGATGACAGAGCCGTTGAAGATAGAGCCGTTGAAGATAGAGCGGCCGCCGAGAGCGCGGCCGACGTGGACAGGAAAACTCGTCTGGACCTTTCCTCAGCCATTCTCCGTTCCTACGCGCCTTGTGTTCGGGCGTCTACCCGCGAAAAGGATGAGCGCGGCGGACGGGGGATGAGGGAGGATCACCGGGTGATCTTCGGGAGAAAGACGTCAGTGGCCGAGGCACTCCAGGAAACGTTGGAGAGCCGGGGGCGCTGTGTGGGCGTGCTCGTCGATGCGCTCGTGCTCGTAGACAAGTCCGGCGCTGCCGCTGAAATCGCGGCGGCCTTCGAGATGATCACTGAGACACCGGCGCTCATCGCGACTCTCGACGAGTACTGGCGGTACGAGCGGGCTCTGGATGAGGTCGCTCTGACACTCAGGGCCGGTAAGGCAGGACTGCTGACCACCGCGATCGCGGCTTCGTACCGCGACGGCCGGGTCCGGGAGCTGGCGGTCACGAGACTGCTGGCGAAACCGTGCCCGAAGACACTTCCGTTCCTGCTGTTGCGCATGACGGACTGGGCGTCTCCGGTCCGCGACGTCGCCCGCGCGGGTGTCATCCGGGTGCTGCACGATGATCCGGCGACTTACCTGCGGCCGGCTGCCGAAACGATGCTTCACCTGGGGCGCCGTCGCCGTGGCGGGTTCGGCGTGCGACAGCTGTACGCGGCCGCTTACGACGTCCCGGTGGCGGTACTCGAGCAGCTGATGTGCTCGGTGAACCTCGCGGTGCCGCGGTTCGCGTTCGAGGTCCGGACCCGGCGGGGTGACCTTGAACTCGACGAGCTGATCCGGCTTGCTCTGACGAATTCCGACAAGGGCATCCGCGCACGAGCCGGTGAGGCCGTCGCACGCCACGCCGTCTGGACCGGTCGCGTGGACGTCCTGCGCAAGCTGGCCGTCTGCCGCCACGGCGAGGTACGGATCAGCGCACTGACCGGACTCGCGCGCCTCGGCCACTGGGAGGAAATCGCCGGTCTGCTGGACGACCGTTCCACGCTGATCCGTGCGCTCGCACGGGATGCCGCCCGGCGTACGGGAGTCGACGCTGTCGATTGGTACCGGTCCGCTGTTTCCGGTGCGAACCCTTCGCTGGGGGCCATCGCGGGACTCGCGGAGTCGGGGCGGGAAGAGGACGGGCAACTGCTGTATCCGTTGCTGAGGCACCCCGTGGCCAGGGTGCGAGCTCAAGCCGTTGGGGCACTGCGGATTCTGGATGCTGTTCCGGTCGATTCGGTGATGTCGATGGTCGAGGATCCTTCGCGACGAGTGGTCAGGGCGGCTTTGAAGGCGTTGCGGACACGGGCCTGAGTTCGTTGCTCAGACCTCCTGGGGTTCGTCGTCTTCGGGACCTGTGCGTGGCTCGTGGAGCGGCTCTGGCGCCGTCTCGTAGGTATGGCCGCTCGGCGTGGTGATGATCATGCCGCCGTCGCCGGTGGGCACGGCCGACCAACCGGGTTCTTCTCGAAGCAGGTTGTGGGTTTTGCAGTGACTGTGGCAGTTGTACTGGTTGGTCTTGCCGTCGCGAGCCCAAGAGATGATGTGGTCGATCTCGGAGAACTCGGCAGGCTGGTGACAGCCCGGTTGCGTGCACTCGCGATCCCGCGCCTTGATCAACCGTGCCAAGGAGGCCGGTGACCGGTGTTTGCCGGCGCCGGCTTCGACCAGTTGGCCGGTGGCGGAGTCGGTGATCAGCCGCGACCAGGTCGAGTCGGGGTCGGAGGCGATCTCGCGGACCAGCCAATCGGGGATGGGCCCGTACCCGGCGAGTGTCGCGGGGTCGTTGCGCGCGCCGACGAGTGTCAAGAAATCGACATAGACATGGATGTGCGCACGCGGCTTGCCGTGACCGTCTTCGGCCAGCAGGCGTTCGCCGAAGATATCGGCGCGATGCTGGTCGAGGGTCCGGGATTTGTCCTTGTTACGCCGAGCTCGCGCGGCTCTGCTCATCGAGGCGTAGACAGAACTGGCGACTTCCGTGGGCAGATAGGCGGAAATCGTGGACATGGTCTCGTCATTGTGTTCCAGCGAGATATGCCGCAGAGCGCGTTTCTTGGTGGCCCGTTCTTGATATCCGCCGGGGTCGAACTTCTGCACGGCGTACCTCACCGAACGACGGATCGAGACAGGATCACGATCGGCGAGACGCTTCGCCAGCCAGGCGTCGACCTGCGCCGCGACCTCGTCCGACACTTCTCTGGTCAGTTGCATGACCTTGGAAGCCTTGTACAGGTCGATATCGCCACGCTCCAACGCCGCCAGTGTGTTCGGCAGGCGAGCGACGAGGGCGCAGGAGGTCTCGACGAGCAGGAACGCGTGATTGCGGGTGACCGAGAAGCGCAAGGCGACCTCCTCGGTCACAGATCTTCGTGATCCGCCGCGAGCGGCGAAATCGGCTAGCGCTCGTACCTGACGTCCCTGTGTCCGACGAAGCGAAAGCTCTTCGTCGAACGCGGTGTCAAGAAAGCGAGCGGCTTTCGGGTTATAAGGGAGAGTGGTGGTCATGCCCATGATCTTACCCGAACAGACGTTCGAATGCGATCAAGTCTGTGATCGAATTTACGCGGAGAGTGAACGGGCGTCTCGTTCACCCAGACCGTGACCGACGGCCCGGCTTGCCTGCTTGAATGGGTGAATGAGCGAGGACTACCCGAGACTGCTGGAAGACCGAGAAGTGCTGCTGGCGCGAGGAGTTGAGCGACGACAAGCGCGGCTGCGAGGCTGGCTTGACGGCTACGACGGGCCGCGACCGCTCTATCGGATCGAACTGTTCCTCGGCCGTGACCGGTATACGGCCACCGCCATGGACATGTTCGAGTCACTTGTCCGGTTGCGTCTTCAGCTGGAACCCAGGGGCTGGGCGATCGCCGTTCAGGGGGCCCGCCGCGACACCTATCCGAGCGGGATGTGCAGGGATATGGGTGGCGGTATGCGAATCTACGTAACGCGGACCGGCAGCAAGACTTCGGCGGCCGACCTCGTCGATACGCTGGCCGATGCGGAACTCGACCAGATCGTGACTGTTGCGGAGCAGAAGACCCGGCACGCCGAATGGTGCGAGTCGGCCACGGGTCGCCGAGTCTGAGCGCACGTCACGAGGCTGGTGGGCGAAGATGGTGTCTTCCTGGGAATCTGACGCGGAGGTGGCGATCCGTGCCGCGGACGCCGCGTGCGAGGTGATCCGGCGATCCTACTGTCGCGCGGTCGAACGGGTCGACAAGAGCGACGGCGATTTCGCCACCGAGGCCGATCTCGCCGCGGAGCACGTGATCCGGGGAGTTCTGCGGGAGGCGCGGCCGGACGACAGGGTCGTCGGTGAGGAATACGGCGCGGACGAGGGAGCCGGATGGCGGACCTGGCTGGTCGACCCCTTGTGCGGCACGATGAACTACGCGGTGCGGACCCAGTTGGTCGCGGTCGACATCGTCTTGCGTGTCGGCGACGACGTGACCGCGGCGGTGTCGGCGGACCCGTTCTCCGGTGAGGTGTTCTGGACCGGCGGGGCCGAGGCGTTCGTCCGTCGCGACCGCCGTGACGAGCCCTTGGTGCCTGGGCAGGGCGGCGATCTCGTGGATCTCAACCTCGACCCGCCGTTTCCCAACGCCGTGTCCTTCCGTGCGGCACGGATGCTGATGGACGACGCCTTCACCGGACGCTTTCGCCCCCGTGTGGTTTCCACGACACTGGCGCTGGCCTGGGTCGCGGCCGGGCGGCGGGCCGCTTACGTCACCGATGGGCACCTGAAGGACAGTGTGCATTTCACCAGCGGAATCGCTTTGTGCCAGGCGGCCGGTTGCGTGGTGACCAACCTCGCCGGAGAAGCCGTCCACACCGGCGCTCAAGGACTTGTCGCGGCCTCCGATTCCGCGATCCACCGAGAGCTGATCGACCTCGTGACACGCCGGTCATGAGGAGTGAACGTCCACTCGGACCGATGGGCTCCGGCGGGTCCACAACGGAGGCGACAGTCGCCGCCGGACGCGTGGCGGCGAGGTTTTCAAGTCCGCTATCTTGCGGGGGTGGAGATCCAAGTGCTGGAGGGTGCGCTGGTCGAGGTGCCCACGAACGCCGTCACGGGAATGGACCGGCGTGCGTTCGGCGAGTTCATCGGGCCGCAGGGTGAACTGGCCTCGTACGCGCTCGGCTGGACCACCGGGTCGGATCCGCACGTCGCCCGCCTGTCGGTCGGGATCGGCGCGGGTAACCCCGGCGGCGGAACATTTCACGCCGTCATCTTCGAAAACGAGGGCGGACACGCGTTCTCGCTGACCGACGACCCGTTCGAGCGCGTGCCGCAGGGCGGTCCGGATCTGACCGCGGACGAAGCACGCGCCCATGAGGATCTGCCGTTCGTCTGGTGGGTCACCGACCGGATCCTGGAGCGCGATCGGCGGGCCTGGTGGCTGCGGCACTGGCTGCTGCGGACCACCTGTGTCCAGAACTTGGAGGTCTTCGAACGCCGCGAGCCCATTCTGTTCGTCCGGCACGACGCGGATGACGGCGTCTGGCAGTTCATCGGTGCCTCCGACGCGGACGGCGGCACCGGAAAGACCGGGCACCTGCACCACGCCGTCGACGAGGATCAAAGCCTGATCGACATCCTCGACCTGCCGCCCGGCGGCAGCGCGACGCGAACGGGCGCCGGAAGTCCCTGGAACGGTCACTTCTAGAGCTGCAGCACGCTCACTCGCCGCGAGTCGAGCTGTCATGCCGATGTGCGGACACTGCTTGGCTGGTTCGTCTCGTCTGCATTCTGTCGGTATTGCGGTGGAATGACGTCATGGTTGAACTTCCGATCTGTGATCGTGCCGGCAACGCCTTGATCGAGTTTCGCTTCGTCACGGAAGAGGAATTGGGGCGTCTGGTCAAGCGGGTGACCGTGCCCGCGTCGTTGGTTGTCGCTATCCACGCGGAAGCCGTCCTGATGATGTTCGATAGCCGGCGGAGGCAGTGGGAGCTTCCGGGAGGGATGCGGGAGACGGGTGAGAGCCCGCGCGAGGCCGCGGTCCGGGAGCTGGGTGAGGAGACCGGCATCCACGGCGTGGACCTGTCGTTCGCCGCCATGGCCGAGTTCGATCTCACGAAGCCGGAGCGTCGGGAACTCCTAGCCGTATATCGGGTTCAGCTCCAGGTCGTGCCTCGGATGACCGTCAACGATGAAGCGCTGGACTTTCGATGGTGGCCGCCATCGGAACCGGTGAGCGAGGATATGAGCCCGCTGGACGCGGAGATCGCCAGGCGCGTGGTCCAATCGTCTACCAGCTGAATTCGCCGGGTCGTGCTGTTGTGCCGCGAAGCGCGCAGACATGCCGATGAGCGGTCGTGCTCTAGCGGGTGCGTCGTGCTCGGCTGCCGAGGCAGGTTCGTCTCCGTGCCGGACGATCATCACGCGGCGACATCGAACAGGCCGAAGCCGGCGGTTCGTATCGTGCGTCTGACCGGCCCGTGTTCGACTCGCTCGCTCGCGGTGATCTGGCCGGAGTGACCGCGACCAGCCCGATATCGCTGACGACCTACCTGACCGGATCGGACCGGCGTGGGCTGTGGCAGAGGCGCAGCAGGCAGGTCGCGGCGGACCCCGGCAGCGCCGCCTGGGTTACCGGCATCATCTGGGACCAGCAACATCTACTGGCCGTCGGTACGGTCGGTTACCACGGGCCTCCCGACACATCGGGGATGGTGGAGATCGGCTACGCCGTCGACCCGGCACACCGGCGACGGGGTTACGCGCGGGCGGCGCTGGAGCCGTTGCCGGCGCGGGCCGCTCAGACGCCGCAGGTCCACACCGTCCGGGTCACAATCGGCCCCGGCAATACGGCTTCTTATCGGTTGGCGTCGCAGTACGGCTTCGTCAAGGTCGGTGAACAGTGGGACGACGAGGACGGGCTGGAGATCATCTACGAGATCCCGGCGGATCGCCTGTAGTCAGGTTTCGAATCTCCGCTCTTGCCGCCGTGCGTGCACTGAAGTCCACTCGATCTCGGAACAGTCCTTCACGGTCCGACGGCCGGGTCGTCGAGGTCGAGTGGCGGCATCGTCGCGGTGTCTCGGGCCCAGGTGTCGCGGAATCCCGGCTGGACCGCGAGATCGACCAGTTCGATCCTGGCCCCGATGCTGTCGAGCCGGTGGTAGGTGAAGGAGCGACCGTAGGGGCAGGAGTCGAACTCGATCGGCGCGCCTCGATCCGCCAGGCGCTGTTTGTCCGTCATGACGTCCTTGGACCAGTAGCCGAGGTGATCGAAGCGGGACCCGTCGGTCGCATCCCACGGACTGCCGGCGGGGCCTTGGATCACCTCGAAGAACGGTGGCCCGTCAGTGGAGAACACGATGCTGTAGTCCCAGTCCCCGAGGGTGCCCGCACGGACTGGACTCCAGGTCACACCGAGAGTGCGTGTGAGGTCCTCGGTCGCCTGTCCGATATCTCGAACGACGAAGCACAAGTGGTAGAAGGCGTTCACCCGTCCTGTCTACCAACTCCGCGATGCACGAAAGTTCGTGACCGTCCGCGAGCCTGGGGACGAGGGAGGGAAGGCGTTATCGTTGATCGATGTCGCGCGCAGTCGTTCTCGGCGGGACCGGGTCGATCGGTCGCGCCACCGCACGCCGGGTGGGAGGTGATCGGTGTCGGCCGAGACGCCTCGCGCATGCCCGAGGATGTCGCGGTCGCGGGTGGCCGGTTCGTCGCCGCGGACCGCTGCGAACCCGGCGGACTCGGGGTGGCGCTCGGTGCGGGGGCGGATTTGGTGGTCGACTGTCTGTGCTTCACCGCCGCGCACGCCCGTGATCTGCTGCTTCTGCTGGACGACGGGGGGTCCACGGTGATGATCTCCAGCAAGGCCGTGTACGTCGATGCGATGGGCAACCACGTGAACTCCGCCGCCGCACCGGAGTTCGACGGCCCGATCCGCGAGTCGCAGCCGACCATGGCCCCAGGCGAGGATCTCGACTACCGCACTCGCGACGGCTACGGCGCCGACAAGGTCGCCGCGGAACGTGTCCTGCTCGACAGCGGACACCCGGTCACCGTTCTGCGACCATCCAAAGTCCATGGAGAGGGGGCGACCAAGCCCGGTGAATGGGTGTTCGTCAAACGCGTACTGGACCGGCGCGAGTTCCTTCTCCTGTCCCGCGGTTGCCGCGGCGTCGACCACCCGAGCGCGGCCGGGAACATCGCCGCTCTGATCGAAACCGCCGCGAACAACCCCGGCAGGCGTGTCCTCAACTGCGCCGACCCGGACGCACCCGACGCCCTCGACATCTCGCGGACCATCGCGAGACACCTCGGCCATCGATGGGAGGAAGTGCTCCTCGACGACCACGCCCCTGACGGACTCGGTCTGCACCACTGGGACCGCATACCGGGTATCCGGCTGGACCTGACCGCCGCCGGGCGCTCGGCTACGCCGCAGAGGACGCCTACCTCGCGGAGCGGTAGCCAGGCCCGAACCCGTGTCAGCCCTCGCCCTCCGCAAGCAACTCCCGCAGCATGGCCAGCAGTTCCCGCCGGTCCCCGGCCCCGAGTTTCCCCCGGATCCGGGCCATGTGGTGCTCCACGGTCTTTCCCGAGATGAACAGTTTGCTCCCGGCCTGTTTGTACGTCAGCCCGTCGACGACCAGGCGGGCGACCTCCAGTTCGCGTTCGCTCAGCGTGCTCAACCCGGTGGTGGCGGCGGGTTCCGGAGCGCGTCCTTGGAACTGGCGGGCCGCTTCGAGCAGCTGGACCATCGCCTTGCGGTCCGAGGTCCGGATCGCCGCTTGGCCCGCCAGGCGGGAAGCGTCCCAGCAGAGGCCGAGTTCGTGCAGCTCCGAGGAGGACGCGGTGATCTCTTCGGGGTCGAAGGTACCGGTCAAGACCGCGAGCCAGCCGGTCGCGGCGGCGGCGAGTGCGGCCGGATAGCGTCCGCAGGCCGCGAAATCGTCGAGTGCGGCCAAGTGTTCCGCGGCCGACGTGTGATCCTCGACGGTGATGGCGGCGTGCAGTTCGTGCCAGCGTAAGGTGGCTGTCCACAGTGGAGGGTTGCCGAGCGCGTCGAGCACGGTGTGCGCTCGCTCGAGTCGCCCGGCCAGTTTGGCGCTCGCACCGCCCCGTGCGGCCGCGATCGCGAGTTCGCCCAGCGGCAGCAACGAATACAGGTCCGGCTGCTGCCGCATCGAAGCCTGATACGCCCGGTCCCAGGAGCGTTGCAGGCCGGGAAGATCGCTCGCCCGTCGCGCCAGGCCGAGCTGCAGGGTGGCGGCGAAAAGTTCGTCGCGCGCTTCGAGACCGTCCGGTGGCATCAAGGACTCGGCTGCGGTTTTGAGGTCGCCCGCGGTCATCGCGACCCAGCCGAGCAGCAGCCGATGCCGTTTCGCGAGCAGGTCGCCGCCGATCCGACCGCTCACCGCGCGGCTCAACACCGACTCGGCCAGCGCGAGTTCGCCGGAATGCAGGCCCACCAACGCGGCGAGGGCCGCCGGGCTGTCCGGGAGCGGTGCCGGCGCCCCCGCCGATTCCAGCATCGAAGCCGCGCCCAGCAGGGCCGACAGGGTTTCGGCGCCACAGCCGGAGACCGAACCGGTGATCGCGCGCGCCATCCGTGAGGCGGCGCCCGCGAACAGGGTCGGGACTTCGGGGGTTTCCAGCACGCCGCGGGCGGCTTCGAGTTTTCCGGTGCCCAGCAACGCGATCGCGGCGAACGCCTTCGAGCCCGCCCGGCCGGACCATTGGTACAGCTCCGCGCTGTGCGCCAGTTCGCCGCGATGCGCGAGCACGGTCGCCGCCACTTCGGCGCCCGCGGCCCTGGCGTCGGTGTCGGAGGTGCTGCCGAGCATCCCGTCGCCGAGCCGGAGCGCGGTGTCGAGGTCCCCGGCCAGCGCCGCGGCGTGAGCCCAGCCGACGGTGAGCGCCGCGCCGCGCCCACCGGCCTCGGACGCGGCTTCGTAGAACCGCGCCGCGAGTTTCGTGTCGTCGGGCATCGCTTCACGCGCGGCCGCCTCGAAGGCCGCCGCCGCGCTCGCGCCCGAACTTCCCGTTCCCAGCAGGGATCGGGCGAGGTCCAGCACCGGAAGTCCGTCGCGCAGCTGGAGTTCCACCAGCCGCTGCAGCACGGTCAGCCGCCTTCCGGGCGACCCCCAGGTGCGGATGGCCTCGGCGGCGATCGGCAGCAGCACGTCGTCTTCGCCGAGGAGACCGGTCGCCCTGGCGCTGTCGAAGACTTCGGGCAGTCCTTCGCGATCGCGGTTGAGCAGGGCCGCCAGGAGATCGAGATTCCGGCCCGCGCCTGCCTCGGCCGCGATCAGGAACCGGTGGACGTCGTCGTCGAGCTGTTCCAGCTCACCGCGGAAGTCCGCGAGCCTGCCGGTGACCGCCCGCACCACCAGCCCCGGCACACCACCGGTCCTGGCGTGGACGTCCTCCGCCGTGGCCGGGTCGCCGCCGGCGTGCTCGACGAGCCGCCGGTCGCGGTCGACGCCGAACGCGCCCAAGGTCACCGCTGTGCCGAAGGAATCGGCGAGTGCGCGCAAGGTGGTGGTCCGCGCGGCGGGCCGGAAGGCCAGGACGACGGGTGCCGTCGTTTCCTCCGCCAGAGCCTTGATCTTCGCGATCTCGTCGTCGCCGAGCTGGTCGGCGTCGTCGACGAGCACCGCCTCGACCCCGGCGTGGTCGAAGTGGCGTCCGAGCAGGCCGAGCAGATGGGTCTTCCCGTGCGCGCCGGGGGCGACGACGGTGACCCGCACCGGGAGTTCCGGGGCGGCGGTCACCTCGTCGAGCAGGCGCCGGGCACCCGGATGGATGATGCCGGGCTTGTCGAGCAGTGCGTTCAACAGCGACCTTCGGGGGAGGAAGTCACGCCGGGGGTGACCGGCGCGCACGAGCTCGAAGTGGTGGGAGGGGCTTCGGGACCCTTGTCTGCGGTGGCTTCTCGGGTGGTCAAGGTGAGCAGCAGCGTCGTCGCGGCCAGCACCACGACCGCGGCACCGGCGACGAGCGGCTTGCGTCGGCTGAGCAGTTTCGCCGCCCCGGTGCGTTCTGGCAAGGGGAACGGGGTGATGTCGACGGGTGGCCGTTCGGGCCGCTCGGTGAGCTCTTCTGGCACGTCGACCCGGGGAAGAAGGGTGGTTTCGACGGTCGCGACGGCGTTCGACGCCGGGCCCCCGGGTTGAGGAAGGTCACGTCGCGCGGCGATGTTGGCCGCACCGGTCGCCACCGTCAGCACCGGATCACTCGACGCGAAGAGGGGGCACGGTGTCCGGCCGGGAACCGGTGGGGCGTCGCCACAGAGCACGATGCCCGCCAGCGCCTGCGGCGGGATCCCCGCGCCGTGCGCGAGTTCGAAGACCTTGCCGACGGCCTCACCCGGCTCGACGCCTTCCACCGTTTTGACCGGCTGCCAGCCGTTGACGCCGGCCGCGGCGATCGTGACCACCGCGCCTTCGGGCCCGAATTCGCAGACACCGGCGGTGACGTCGCCTTGCGGGGCAAGGTACGCGTGCAGTGCGGCGATGGGCGCGGCGACCAGCGCGGCGCGGGGGAAGCCGGCTTCGGCCAGTGCCCGGCGCAGCAGCTCCCGGCGGAACGAACCCCAGTCGACGGGGTGGGTGAGCACGATGTGCTGCGGCTGCTCGCCGAAGCGTTCGGCCGCTTGATCCACCGCGGCGTCCACCAGGACCGCGCTGAGGGATTCGGCCGGGAACCGCTCGCCGCCGACGATCACGGGGACGTCGTCGCCGACCCGTTCGTGGAATCCGGTCAGCAGCCGGGCGGGCGCGGACCGGCCCGCTTCGACGGCGGCGTCCCCGGTGAGCAGGTAGCCGTCGTCGTCGAGGAACACCGCGGACGCCGCCGCCGGGCCGCGCGCGCCGAGCCACGACGGCTCGGGCACGCCCCAGCCGTCGCCGGTGTTCACGCAGGTGGCGGCGGTGGTGCGGGTCGAGGCGATATCGATGCCGAGGACGTAGGGCAACGAGCATCCTCCTTCGCTTGACCAGCCCCTAAGGACCAAATAGGGCCACTCACCCGAACGGCTTGACCCGTCTGGGTGAGGGTTGGCATTAAACCCAACCGAACGCGTCTCGGTTAAGCCCCTAACGCCCTAACGATGTCATACCGATCCCCTATTGGCTGAGTGAGTGACGACCAGGAGTGATCCCCGATGTGCCCAGTGGCGCCGGCTCACTAACTTCGGTGACCTGCGCTCAGCCGTGCCCTCCGGCCGCTGTGCCTGCCCCACCGACCTAGACCTCCAGGAGAGTCCTTTCATGGGTTCCGTCCAGACCCTGCACGACTTCACGCTGAACCTGCTGAACGACACCGCCGCCCGTGCGGCGTTCGCCAACGACCCGCAGCAGGTGCTGGCCGACGCCGGCCTCGGTGACATCAACGCCGCAGACGTGCACGAGGTCGTTCCGCTGGTGCTCGACTTCGTCCCGGTCGACACCGCCACCGACCTCACCGGAACCACCGCGGCCACCGCCGACAACCTGGCCGGCTTCGGCGGCGTCACCAACGCCGTCAACGGCACCGACGGCGAGTGCGCCGACGGCGTCCAGGGCGCGATCGACCAGCCGACCGCGCTGACCGCCGGCCTGCCGGTCGCCGTCCCCGGTGCGGACGCCCTCCCCGGCGTGCCGAGCCTTCCGGGCCTGCCCGAGGCCGGTCTCCCCGCCGTTCCGGGACTGCCGGAGCTGGGCGGCCTGCCCGCCGTCCCCGCCGTGGGCGACCTGCCGGTCGACGTCCCGGGCCTGCCCGCCGTCCCGGCCGTCTCCGACGTGACCGACGTGTCGAACGCCGCCGCCGGCGTGACCGCGCTCGCGCAGAACACCGTCGGCAGCTTCGGCCTGACCGACGACCTTTCGCGTGGCCTCGACGCCGCCCCCGCCGCCCAGGCCGGTGACGTCGCCACCGGTGCCGTCGACACCGCGACCGACCTGGTCCACGACGTCCCGGCCGTGGACACCGCCGGTCTCCCGGCCGTCGACTCGGTTCCGGCCGTCGGCGACCTGGCCGGCGACCTGCCGCGCGCCGACGGTGTCGCGGGCGGTGCCCCCGACTTCCTGTCGACGGTCGGTGACCTCACCAGCGTCATCGGTCAGGCGGGTGTCGCGGACGTCACCACCAAGGTGCACGACATCGCGAACAACTACGGCAACGGTGACATCGCCAACAACATCGCCCACAACAACGGTGACGTGACCGGCAACGTGGCCAACGAGGTCGCCAACGTCGCGAACCACGCGGGTGTCTCCGAGGTCCACGACACGGTTTCCGAGGTCGGCAACAACATCGGCCACACCATCGGCAACCTGAACGACGTGCACATCGGCACCGGCGACATCGGTTCGGGCAACGACATCAACATCGGCTGATCCGAATATTTTTCAGTTCTGTGCCAGGGCCCCGCGACCGCACCAGGTCGCGGGGCCCGCAGGGCATTGTTGGCCCATGCCACATTGATTCCGCGCTTGGTTAAGGGAACACTGCATCCCCGTGACAGCCCCAGCCTGGCTCGACGTGCTCAACGAGACCTTGGACGCCTGTGCCGCCCACGGTCGCGCCGACCTGGCCGAACGCCTCCGGCGCAGACGTGACCAGCAGGCGCCGGGCACCCGGATCGCGGTGGTCGGTTTTCCCAAGCAGGGCAAGGGTTACCTGCTCAACGCGCTGCTGAACGCGCCGGTCTGCGCGGTCGGGGACGCGAGCACGCCCGCCGTGCCCACCGAGATCGGTTACGCCGCGGACCCCGCCGCGACGCTGATCGGGCACGCCAGGGAAAGCGTGCCGGTCGGAAATCTCGCCAAGGAACTCGAGGTACGGCCGCCCGGTTCGCTGCGCCGGGTCGAAGTCGGCCTGCCGCGCGAACTGCTCGGCACGGGACTGGTGCTGGTGGACACCCCGGCGATCGGGGATCCCCGATCGCCGCGCACGGCCGCCACCCTCGACGTCCTCGCCGACGCGCACGCGGTGATCCTCGTCTCCGACGCGACGCAGGAACTCCAGCCGGCCGAACTGGCGCTGGCAAGGCATATCCGGACCTGGTGCCCCGCGTTGGTGCTGGCACTGACCAAGATCGACGTGAGCCCGGACTGGCGGGAACTCGCCGCCCGCAATCGTGCCGCGCTCTCCGAGACCGGTGTCGTCGCCGACGTCTTTCCCGTGTCCGCGACGGTGCGCCAGGCGGCCGCGAAGGCCGGTGACGCCGGCCTGAACGGACGGTCCGGTTTCCCGGAACTCCTGAACTGGGTGGGGGAACAGGCCGCGCGCCCGATCGAGCGCACCCGCGCGCTCGCCGCCGCGGTGAGTGTGCGGGCGGCGGCGGTCGAACTCGTCGAGACGCTGCAGGCGCGGCTCAACGCCGTCTCACAGGACAACGGGGCCGATCAGATCACCCTGCTGCACCAGGCACAGCGGCGCACCGAGGAGCTGCGGCGGCAGAACGTCCGCTGGCAGAACCTGTTGTCGGACGAGATCACCGACCTGATCTCCGACGCCGAATACGATCTGCGCGAGCGGACCAGGGTGATCGTGCGCCATATCGACCGCACCTTCGACGAGGGCGATCCGGTGCAGATCTGGCCGGATTTCCAGACCTGGCTGGAAGAGAACCTCGCCGAAGCCGTCGAGACGAACTACAACTGGGTGTCCGACCGGGCGACGTGGATCGCGCACGCGGTCGCCACGAGTTTCGGGCCGCGCTACGGCCAGGCTCCGGAACTGCCGCTGACCGGGTCCGGAGTGGACTCGATCCCCGAGGTCGGCGCCCCCAAGATCGAGCGGTTCAAGATCGGGCAGAAACTCTTCACCGGCTTGCGCGGCTCCTACGGCGGCGTGCTGATGTTCGGCCTGGTCACCAGTCTCGCCGGGCTGCCCCTGATCAACCCGGTGTCCCTCGGCGCCGGTGTCGCGTTCGCGACCAAGAGTGTGCGTGACGAAGGCGGGATGCGGTTGCAGCGACGTCAGGCGCTGGCGAAGGCCGCGGCGCAGCGCCACGTCGACGACGTGTTCATCCGGTTCAGCAAGGAGATCAAGGACGAGGTCCGTCAGGTCCAGCGGCGGCTGCGCGATCATTTCGTCGCGTTGTCCGACGAACTCGCGGAAGAGCTGACCCGCCAACGGGAACTGATCATCGCGGGCTCCGCCGAACGGGACCGGCGCACCCAGCGGGTCAAGAAGGAGATCGATCGGTTGGCCGCTCTGCACCGGAAGGCGGGGGCGCTCGGCAGTGGCGCCGCGCCGCGCCGGGAGCTTTCGGCGTGACCGCCGACGTACTCTTTCCCGCGGAGGCGGCATGAACACCGCACTCGATGTCCGTGAACTCCTGAACGAGGCCGCGGCGCACTATCGTGGCCGCCCGCATGCGGTGGCGATGCTGCGGGAATGCCTGGAGCGACTGGAAGAACCGCTGCGGGTCGGCTTCGCGGGCACGCCGGGCACCGGGAAGTCCACTTTGGTCTCCGCGCTGGCGGAATGGCCGACCAGGGCCTTGCGTGAACTCGATCTGTTCGACACCCCGGCGCCGGCCGAACACGTCGACGCGACCGTGCGCCTGGTGCGTCATCTCGAACCCGACGAACTCGCCGGTACCCGGCCGGTGGGCGGTTCGCCGTTCGCGCGGCAGACGGCGGTGAATTCGGTGCTGGTGCTCGGCAGGGCCGACGAGGTCGGCGCGGGCCGGATCGACGCCTTGCTCACCGCGAAACAGCTGGCACGCCGGGCTTGGCGCGAGGATCCGGATTGCGCGGGATTCCAGGGGGTCATCGCGGTCGCCGGACAACTGGGGTACGCGGGACGCGCGCTGCGGGACGACGAATTCGAGGTACTGCGCGCGCTGGCGTCGGTCTCCCGGCCGGAGCTGGAGCGGTATCTCCTGTCCGTGGATTCCTTTGTGGACGATCCGTTCCCGGTGGCGGTCCCGCCGGAGTCGAGGAAACACCTGGTGTCGCGGTTCGGCCTTTACGGGGTCCGGCTGGCGATCACCCTGATCCGCACCGGCTGCGAGAGCAGGCTGAAACTTTCGGCGGAACTCGTGCACCGCAGCGGCCTCGGCGACCTGCGGGACACGCTCGCGGGGTGCTTCGTCGCGAGGGCCGACGCGCTGAAGGCACGCACGGCGGTGGTGCGGCTGGAAGGGCTGCTCGCCGCCGAACCGCTTCCGCACGGTGACCGGCTGGCCGCCCGCGTGGAGCGCTTCGCCGCGGCCGCGCACGACTTCCGGGAACTGCGGCTCATCGCCGGCATCCGCGGTGGCCGCACGGCGTTGTCCGGGGAGATCGCCGAGGAGGCCGTCCGGTTGCTCGGCGCGCAGGGACTCGCGCCCACCGAGCGGCTCGGTCTCGAACCCGACGCGGATCCCGCCGAGATCCACGCGGCCGCGGAAGGCGCGCTCGTCCGCTGGCGGCAGGAGGCTGAACGGCCCGATGCCGCGCACGCCGAACGCGCCGCCGCGCGGGTGATCGTGCGTTCGGTCGAGGGACTGCTCAGCCTGTTCGTGGCTTGACGCCTGCCGGTCCTGGAGTCACCATAGACCTCTCTATGGTGACTCTGACCAGGCGAAAGGGGTCCGGCATGCCCGACGACGTGCGTCCGGATGTGCGGCTTCTCGGTGAACTTTTCGCGCATTGGGCGAAGACGACTCCCGAGCGGGAAGCTCTCTCGTACCAGGGGCGGCGGCTCACCTGGGCCGAACTCGACGAGCGGGCGAGGCGGGTCACCGGCGCGCTCGCGGCCGCCGGGCTCGGCAGGGGGGACAGGGTCGCGTTCGTCGACAAGAACACGCCCGCCTGCCTGGAGGTGACCTTCGGCGCGTCCTCGCTCGGGGCGGCGAACGCGGTGGTCAACTGGCGCCTCGCACCGGAGGAACTGGCGTACGTCCTCGGCGACAGTGGCGCGCGGATCGTCTTCGCCGGTCCGGAATCGCTGGCCGCCGTCGAGGCGCTGCGTGATCGGCTGCCGTCGGTCGAGCGCGTGATCGTCGTCGGCGGAGAAGACGACCAGTACGAGGACTTCCTGGCCGGAGCGGCCCCCACCGGGCTGTCACCCGAGGTCGGCGAACACGACGGCGCGCTGGTCATCTACACCAGCGGAACCACCGGTTTCCCCAAGGGTGCCGTGCTGACGCACCGGAACCTGCTGGCGCACAGCCGCAACGCCGGCGCGCAGTTCCCGATGGGGGAAGGCGACCGCAACCTGGTCGCGATGCCGCTGTTCCACGTCGGCGGGAGTTGTTACGCCATCATCGGTTTCCACTACGGGCAGCCGACGACGATGACCCGCGACCCCGACGGCGAGTCCCTGCTGGGCGCGCTGGCCGAAGGGGTCACGCACGCGTTCCTGGTCCCCGCCGTGGTCGCCGGGATCGTGCAGGCGGGGGAGCAGGCCGTCGCCGCGTTCTCGCGGTTGAAGTACCTGGGTTACGGCGCGTCGCCGATGCCGCTCCCGTTGCTGCGGAAGTCGCTCGCCGCCTGGCCGGACACCAGGTTCGTGCAGGTCTACGGCATGACCGAACTGTCGGGAGTGGTGACGGCGCTCGATCCGGAGGCACATCGCGACCCGGCCGGGCCCGAGCGGCTGGCGTCGGCGGGCACGGTGCTGACCGGGGTCGAGATGCGGGTCGTCGACCCGGCGACGCTGGAGGACGCCGAGCCCGGGGCCCCTGGCGAACTGTGGTTCCGGACCGACCAGGCGATGGCGGGCTATCTGGGCAAACCCGAGGCGACCGCGGAGACGATCGTCGACGGCTGGGTCCGCAGCGGCGACGTCGGCAGGGTCGACGACGGCGGCTTCGTCTTCATCGAAGACAGGGTCAAGGACATGATCATCACCGGCGGCGAGAACGTCTACTCGCCCGAGGTCGAGCGGGTCATCGCCGAACATCCCGCGGTCGGCGAGGTCGCCGTCATCGGTGTCCCCGACGAGCGCTGGGGAGAACAGATCAAGGCGGTCGTCACCCCCGCCCCCGGGCAGCGGGTCGACGTCGACGAACTCGTCGGATACTGCCGGGAACGGCTGGCGCACTACAAATGCCCGCGTACGGTCGAAATCGTGGAGGCGTTGCCGCGCAACGCGACCGGCAAGATCCTCAAACGCACCCTGCGGCGTCCGTACTGGGAAGGGCGGGAACGGGCCGTCTGATGCCGTCGATCGTCAGTCGCGAGAAGTACTTCGACGCGGCCTTGGACATCCTCACCGAGTCCGGGTTCGCCGGCCTCAACGTCGGCACGCTCGGCAAACGCCTGGGCGTCACCAGCGGATCCTTCTACCACCATTTCGGCGGCTGGCCGGCTTTCGTCGGCGCGCTGCTCGAATTCTGGACGCAGCGGCAGGTGCGGATCCTGCGGGAACTGGACTTCGGTTCCGGCGGGCCCGAGGCGGACTTCGCCGCGCTGATGAGCCTGACGCGCGGCCTCAGACATCGTGCGGAGGCGGCCATCCGTGCCTGGGCGGCGAACGACGAAACCGTTCGCGTGGCGCAGAAACGCGTCGACGACACCCGGGTAAAGACGGTCGGGAAGGTGGTGGCCGAGCTGATCCCCGACCGGCGTCGCGCGGAGGTCGTGACCTCGCTCGGGCTGGCGATGCTGGTCGGGTATCAGCAGCTGGCCTCGGCGGGGGGATTCACCGATCTCGGCGAGATCCTCGACGAATACACCCGGCTGGTGCTCGCCTAGGCCGTGTCCGGTAAGTCATGTTCGCGGTCTTCGCGCCCAGGTGGTCCCTGACGGCACGGGCGGATGCGGCCGAGTACGACCCGGTACGAGGCCGATCCGCCCGCACCGCCAGGAACCACCTGGATCACGAAGCCCATCGAACAGACTTACCGGACACGGCCTAGGCGTTGCCCAGGACCCGGGTCACGGTGATCTCGATGACCACGCGTTCCGGATTCGGCTTGGGCTGCCGGTACCGCGCGGCGTAGCGGTTCTCGGCGTCGCGCACCGACTCCGGGTCTTCGCGCAGCACCGCGCGTCCCTCCAAAGTGGACCACCGGGGTCCGTCGAGCTGGCAGGCGGCGACCGGAATGCCCTTTTCGCCCGCTTCCTTGACCATGCGGGCCTTCTTGGACGAGCGGAACGTGATCACGCGGGCGATCCCGGCATCGAAGTCCACCGTGACCCCGACCGCGACGACATGCGGGGTCCCGTCCGGCCGGACGGTGGTCAGGGTGGCGAGGTGCCGCTCGGTCCAGAAGTCCCGGAAGGTCTCGCCGCGCGCGCTCAGGTCGATCGTCATGCGGTCAACGCTAGGACACGGCCTTGGCCGCCGATCACGAGGCGTCTTTTGAGGTAATAGTAAGGAAACTTTCTTAACTCTCTTGTTTTTGACCGACCCGGATGTCACTCTCGGAACGCGCCGCCGCCACCAACGACGTTTCCGGAGGAGCCATGAGAAAGACCGTTCGGACAGTGCTGGCCGCGGCCGCGCTGACCGCCGGGCTGGTCGCCACGACCGCCCCCGCCACCGCGGTGACCACTCAGGGAACCCCTTACCTGCCGGGAGTTCTGCGCCCGTCGGTGTCGCAGGCGACGCAGGACGCCGCCCTCGCCAAGTACTACGACTACTGGAAGAAGAACTTCCTCACCACGAAGTGTGGGACGGGCACCTACGCGGTCAAGGCGCCGGACGCCGACCACGCCTTCGTGGCCGAAGGTCAGGGCTACGGGATGACCATCGCGGCGATGATGGGGACCAAGGACTCGCAGGCCCGGACCGTTTTCGACGGCATCCTGAAGTTCGTGAAGGCGCATCCGTCGGTGATCGACAAGGATCTGCACGCCGCCGAGCAGGATCCGAACTGCAAGAGTGTCAACGGCAGCGACGCGGCGACGGACGGCGACCTTGAGATCGCCTACGGCCTGCTCCTCGCCGACAAGGTCTGGGGCAGCGGCGGTTCGGTGAACTACAAGGCCGAGGCGCTGCGGATCATCAAGGCGATCAAGCGCAGCGAGGTCAACCCCGACACCAAGTTCATGCGGCTGGCGGACTGGGCCGACAGCGGCAAGTACATCAACAGCTCCCGATCCTCCGACTGGATGCCGGGTCACCTCCGCGCGTTCGAGAAGGCCACCGGAGACTCGTTCTGGGGTCAGGTCCGGACCCGCCAGGAGAAGGCCGTCACCCAGCTTCAGCAGCAGTACGCGCCGAAGACCGGGTTGATCCCGGACTTCGTCGTCAACACCAACTCCACGCCGAAGCCCGCTCCGGACGGCTTCCTCGAGGACAACGACCCGCACTACGCCTACAACGCCTGCCGTGACCCGTGGCGGCTCGGCGTCGACGGGATCACCGTCTCGGGAAGCCCCGCACAGGGGCAGGTGCGGAAGATGAACACCTGGATCCGGCAGAACACCGGCGGCGACCCGGCCAAGATCACCACCGGCTACACGCTGTCCGGGTCCAAACTGCCGGGCGAGACGGGTCAGCACCCCTGCTTCACCGCGTCGTTCGCCATCGCGGCGATGAACGACCCGGGCAGCCAGGCCTGGCTGGACAAGCTGTGGACCTCGATCACGACGTGGTCGCCGAACGCCAAGGACTACTACGGCACCGGCATCACCGTGCAGGTCCTGCTCATCCTCTCGGGGAACTACATCGCGGTTTGATCCCACTCGCGTGAAGGCCCCTTCCCTCGGCTCAGCCGAGGGAAGGGGCCTTCACGCACGAAACGGACATCGACTGGACAGGATTTCAACTCCGAGTTGACCTCTTCAACAGCCAGTTGTAGCGTCGGCGACCATCCGAAGCCCGTGGAGGTCCTTCATGCCGTCGACGCCGCTCACCCTGACCCGAACCTGGCGCCTGGCCGTGCTCACCGGCCTGGCCGCGTTCGTCACTGCGGCCTGCGGAGGCGGGCCCGACGGAGCCGGCGGGCAGGAACCCGCCACCCCGGGCGCTCCCGCCGCCATCCCGGACACGACCGCGTTGATCGAGTCCGTCCAGAAGGACGCCGCCGTCGCCGGCACCCTGCCCGCGAAGTACGCGCAGGCCGGGATGCTGCACCTGGCCTCGAACCTGCAGTCCGCGCCCAACAACTTCTACGCCGCCGACGGCAAGACCCCGATCGGCTACGAGGTCGACCTCGCCAAGGCCATCGGCAAGAAGCTGGGCGTCACCGTGCACCACCAGGACATGGCGTTCGGTTCGCTGATCACGAGTCTCCAGTCCGGCCGCGTCGACCTCACGATGGCCGCGATGAACGACACCAAGACCCGCCAGGCGCAGATCGATTTCGTCGACTACTTCTCCTCCGGCATCACGATCATGGTCCGCAAGAGCAACCCGGACCAGATCACCGGCGCGGACACGTTGTGCGGCAAGAACGTCGCGGTCGTGCAGGGGACGAGCCACCAGAAGTTCGCCGAAGAGCAGAACGGCAAGTGCACGCAGGCGGGCAAGCCCGCGCTGACCGTGACCGCGACCGATTCCGACACCCAGAACCAGAACCAGCTCCGCACCGGCCGGGTCGCCGCCATCCTCAACGACCTGCCCAGTGCGGTCTACATCTCGCGGACCGCGGGCGATGGCAAGTTCTTCGAGGTCGTCCCCGGCGAGCCGATCAACGGCGGGCCGTACGGGATCGGCGTCAACAAGGAGAACAAGCCGCTGGCCGAGTCCGTCCAGAAGGCGTTGCAGTCCCTGATCGCCGACGGCGGTTACGGCAAGATCCTGCAGGCATGGGGCGTCGAGCAGGGCGCGGTCAAGGAGGCGAAGCTCAATGCCGGAAGCTAGGGGGTCGACAGCCGAGCCGCTGCCGATCGTCCGGCTGAGGCACTGGGGTCGTTGGGTCAGTGCCGTCGTCATCCTCGTGCTGCTGATCCTGCTCGGGATCGCGCTCGGGAACGCCCAGATCCAGTGGGATTCCGTCCCGGAGTTCCTCTGGTACCGGGTGATGGCGGTCGGTCTGCTCAACACCGTGCTGCTCGCGGTGATCGCACAGGGTTCGGCGATCGTCATCGGGATCGTGATCGCGCTGATGCGCCGCTCGGCGAATCCGGTGGCGCGCTGGTTCGCGGCGGGTTACATCTGGTTGTTCCGCGGGCTTCCGGTGCTGCTGCAGATCCTGATCTGGTACAACCTGGCGCTGGTGTTCGAGTTCATCTCGATCCCGCTGCCGTTCGGCGGCCACCTGCTGCACGAGCAGACCAACGTGCTGATCACCGCGTTCACCGCCGCGCTGCTGGGCTTGGCGCTCAACGAAAGCGCGTACATGGCGGAGATCGTCCGCGCCGGGCTGAACAGTGTCGACAGTGGACAGACCGAGGCGGCGAAGTCCATCGGGATGTCGCCTGGCGCGACCCTGCGCCGCGTGGTGCTGCCGCAGGCGATGCGGGTGATCATCCCGCCGACCGGCAACGACTTCATCAACATGCTCAAAGGGACGTCGATGGCGTCGGTGATCGGCGTGACCGAACTGATCCACGCCGCCAACAACATCTCGTCCAACAACCTGCTGGTCATGGAGACGCTGCTGGCCGCCGCCGTCTGGTACATGGTCGTGGTGACCGTCGCCGGGGTCGGGCAGCACTACCTGGAGCGCGCCTTCGATTCCGAAGACCGGTCGCGGAGCGCGTTCTCCCGTGCGGCCAAGGCTTTGCGCACCGCGCCGCTGGTGAGGAGTGAACGTGTCTGAGCCGCTGCTCAAAGCCGTCGGCGTCCGCAAGAGCTACGGCCACACCGAGGTGCTCGGCGGAATCGACCTCGAAGTCCACAAAGGACAAGTGGTCTGCCTGCTCGGCCCGTCGGGCGCGGGGAAGAGCACCTTCCTGCGCTGTGTAAACCATCTGGAGACGATCGACGCCGGACAGGTCTGGGTCGACGGCGAACCGATCGGTTTCCGGCTGCGCAACGGAAAACTGTACGAACTGAAGGAGCGTGAGGTCGCCCGGCAGCGGCGCGACATCGGCATGGTGTTCCAGCGGTTCAACCTGTTCGGCCACCGGACGGCGCTGCAGAACGTCATCGAGGGGCCGGTGCGGGTGCTCGGGCTGAACCCCGAGGAAGCGCGCGTCCAGGCGCTCGAACTGCTCGACAGGGTCGGCCTCGCACACCGTGCCGACGCCTATCCGGCGCAGCTGTCGGGCGGGCAGCAGCAGCGCGTCGCGATCGCCCGGTCGCTAGCGATGAAACCGAAGCTGATGCTGTTCGACGAGCCGACGTCGGCACTCGACCCGGAACTCGTGGGCGAGGTGCTGGCGGTGATGGGTACGTTGGCCGCGGAGGGGATGACGATGGTCGTGGTGACGCATGAGATGGGGTTCGCGGCCGAGGCCGCGGACGAGGTGGTGTTCATGGCCGACGGCATGGTCGTCGAGACCGGGCCGCCGGGGGAGCTTCTGAGCGCTCCGAAGCACGAGCGGACCAAGCAGTTCCTGGCACGGGTCCTCGCATGACGCGGATCTCCCCGCGGTACCTGCTGCAGTTCGACGAGCCTGCCGGGTACCTCGACTTCGCGCGGTTCGGCCCGCCGTCGCACGCCGTGCTCGACACGACGGCGAGCCTGCTCGACGCCTCCACCAAGGCCGGTCCGTCCACTGTGGACGACCTGATGCGGCAGGAGACCAGGGCCAAGGCCGCCGCCGCGCGGCTTTCCGGCAGCGACACCGACCACACGGTGTTGTTGCCGCACACCAGTCTCGGCCTGTTCCAGGCGGCGTTCAACGCTCCCGGCGGTGAGACGCTGGTGTCTTCGGCGGAGTTCCCGGCCAACACCTACCCATGGGCGCGGGCCGAACAGGCGGGACGGCTGACCGTGCGGCGGCTGCCGCTCGGGAACGTCACGGCGGACGCGGTCAAGTCGGCGCTGACGCCGGAGACGTCGCTGGTCAGCGTGAGCGCGGTCGACTTCCGTACCGGGTATCGCGCCGACCTGGCGGCGATCCGGGAGGTGGTCGGCGACCGGCTGCTCGTGGTCGACGGGATCCAGGGCTTCGGGGTGACCGAGGCACCGTGGGAAGTCGCGGACGTGCTCGTCGTCGGTGGGCAGAAGTGGTTGCGGGCGGGCTGGGGCACCGGTTTCGCGGTGCTTTCGGACCGGGCGCTGGAGCGGATGGAACCGATCCTGTCCGGCTGGACCGGCGCCCGTGACCCGGGCCTGTTCGACGACGAGATCCATCCTGCCGACGAGACCGCGGCCGCCTGGTCGATTTCGAACTTGAGCCCGATCACGTCGGGCGCGTTCGCCGCCGCTTTGGAACTGGTCGAAGAGGCGGGCGTCGAGGCCATCGCCGCGCGGATCACCGAACGCGTCGGTGAACTCGAAGAAGTCGTGAAATCCGCCGGGGGAGAGGTGGTTTCGGCCGTGGACCGGCGGGCCGGGATCCTCGCTTTCACTCTGCCAGGGCAGGCCGCCGAACAGGTCGGGGCCGCGCTGGCGGACGCCGGGATCGCCGCGACCGTGCGGCCGGAGCACGTCCGGCTGTCCCCGCACGCGTCCACTCCGGCGAGCGCGGCGGAACAGGTGCGGACGGCGTTGGAGCGGCTGAACAAACCGGTCACGGTGTTCTCCGGAGTTCCCGCGGTCGGAGTGGCGTCGAGTGACCTGCTCACCGCGCTCGTCCCGGCGGTGCACGCGCTCGCGGCGATGCTGGGGCCGGGCAACGAGGTCCTGCTGCACGATCTGAGCAGGCTGCCGGACTCGATCGTCGCCATCGCGGGCGACCTCACCGGCCGGACGGTCGGCGGGCCGATGACGGATCTGCTGCTGGGCCTCGTCCGTCGCGGCACCACGCAGGACCTGACGAACTACGAGACCCACGGCCCCGACGGCCGGGCGATCCGTTCCTCGACGCTGTTCCTGCGGGACGCCGACGGGGTCGCGATCGGCTGCCTGTGCGTCAACCGGCTGTCCGACGGTTCGCCGAAAGCCAACGGGCACGAACCCGAGACCTTCCCGCCGGACGTCGACAGCCTGCAGCGGTTCCTGGTCGGGCGCGCGGTGGCGAAGGCCGGGATCCCGGTGGACCTGATGAAGAAGCGGCACAAGGCGGCGGTGGTCCGCGAACTCGACGAGGCGGGGTTCTTCCTCATCAAGGACTCGGTGGACCACCTCGCCGGGGAACTCGACGTCACGCGGTACACGATCTACAACTACCTGAACGAGATCCGGGGCACCTGACGCTCTCGCGCGCGCGATGAAGGACGCTTTCATAGCAAAATTTGCAATGAAAGCGTCCTTCATCGCAGCGGGTGACCAGTCCTTTCATGGCGTGGATCCGGCTGCTGATCGGTGCCAGGCACGGTCCGTCAAGGCCTCCTTGAGGGACCAGTAGTCACAACAGCTGCGCGTGAAGGCCTCCGTCCCTCGGCTGAGCCGAGGGACGGAGGCCTCGGGCGGGCAAGGCCACCGGTACCGAGCCGGTCAAGGCTGTAAAGACGGTTAGAACCGTCCTTACCACTCATGAGGGCGCTAGTTCAGGAAGGACTCCACGGCATCGGCGGCCCGGTCGATGCCGCCGTTTCCGCGCGTCTCGGCCCGCACCTCAGCAAGCCGCGCGGCCACGGAAGGCGACCCGGCGACCCGCTCGACGGCGGCCCGTAACGTCGGGGCCGTCACCTCGTCGGCCGCGAGTTGCTCGCCGACGCCGAGTTCCGCGAGCTTCGCCGCGTTGCCGAAACCGTCGGTGGCCAGCGGGATCGCGACGGTCGGCACGCCGTACCACAGCGATTCCGTGCTGCCGCCCATGCCGGCGTGCGTGATGAACGCCGACGCGGCCTCGAGTACCGCGAGCTGCGGGACGAACGGGCGCACCTCGATGTGCTCGGGCAGCGGCCCGAGCGCGGCCGGATCGGTCTGGCCGATCGAGATGACCACGTGCCAGTCCGAGTCGCGGAACCCGTCCACGCAAGCGCGGAACAGGTCCAGCTGGTCGGTGAACGCGGTGCCGAGCGACATCAGCAGGACTTTCCTGCCGTTCGACGGCGGCGTCCAGCTCCGGTCGGCGAGGCGTTCCGGGTCCAGTGCCGGGCCGACGAAGCGGACCGACGACGGCACCCGTTCGACGTTGGGCTGCATCGCCCTCGGCAGCAGCGCGAGCACCTGGGACGGGTGGGAGATCCAGTCCCAGGCATCGGCCTCGATGCCGTTCTCGTTCAGCCACCGGGTGAAAGTGGTGAAATAGTCCTTTCCGGACGGTGAGGTCCGGATCGAGGTCAGGATCTCACCCATGTCCTCTTCGTAGCCTTCCCAGGCGACATAGGTCGGCGAAAGCTGCACCGCCGGAACGTCGTAGCGCCTGGCGAGCAGCGGAGCCGGAAGCCCGCCGATGTCGTACAGCAGCAGGTCCGGACGGTTCCGGTCGTAGAAATCGGTGAGCACCGGCATCGCCTGGATGCCCTCGTCGAGGAAGACCCGCATCTGCGACGCCGGATCCTCCGGCCACGCCGACTGGTCGCCGAGCGGGAGGATCGACGGATGCGGGACGACCTCGGCCCCGGTCGGTTCGATCAACCCGGTGAGCGGTTCGCCCACGGCGTAGCTGACCCGGTGCCCTCGGGCGACCAGCTCACGGATGACGGCCAGCGACGGGTAGATGTGGCTCGGCGCGGTGCTGCCGATCATGGCGATATGCGTGTTCTGCATGATGTCCTGTCTGAATTCGTGAAGGAGCGTCAGACGGCGCGCGGAAAAGGGGCCACCCGGTCGCGGGCGGCCCTGCGGTCACGCCGACTCAGGCGGTGCGCATGCGGACGTGGCAGATCATGATCGAGATCCTAGCGCGCCCCGCGTGGCCTCCCAACCGGTTAACGCGTTGCCCGGTTTGCCGCGATCGGGACCCGCCGTTTGCAGGGACCTTCGCCGGAAGGCTTTCGCGGGTCATGGACGTGGGTAGGGTTTCCGGGCTTTCACCTTCGCAGGGAAGGGGAGAACCTTGAGACGTGTTCTCATCACCGCGCTGGCCGTGGCCACGCTCGCGTCGGTCGCGGTGACCGCGCCCGCCGTCGCGGCGGAACAGGCGCAGCCCGCCGGGACGATCACCTGGGGCGCTTGTACCGACCAGACCTTGATCAACGCCGGCGCGGAATGCGGCTATCTGCCGGTCCCGCTGGACTATTCGAGGCCGCGCGGTGAGAAGATCCAGC
Source organism: Amycolatopsis sp. WAC 01416 (assembly GCF_003947485.1). Taxonomy (NCBI): domain Bacteria; kingdom Bacillati; phylum Actinomycetota; class Actinomycetes; order Pseudonocardiales; family Pseudonocardiaceae; genus Amycolatopsis; species Amycolatopsis sp. WAC 01416. Next base: position 304,702 of record NZ_QHHX01000008.1, read on the forward strand.
TCGCGCTCAGCCGCGTCAAGCACAAGGCGCCCGACGCGCGGTACCAAGGCGTCATGTTCACCATCCCCGGTGGGCCCGGCGGTTCCGGGTTGCTGCTCGCGACTCGCGGGCCGCGCGTGCCCAACCACGCCGGCGACGCCTACGACTGGGTCGGTTTCGACCCGCGCGGCGTCGGCGCCAGCAAGCCCGCGCTTTCCTGTGTCCCGAACTACATGGATTACCACCGGCCGAACTACGTGCCGACGACGCGGCAGCTGGAGAAGACCTGGTTGCTGCGCTCGAAGTCCTACGCCGACGCGTGCGCCGAGAAGAACAGCCTCGCGCTGCTCGAGAACATGAAGACGACCGACACGGTCAAGGACATGGAAAGCATCCGCGAGGCGCTCGGTGCGGAGCAGCTGAACTTCTACGGGTACTCCTACGGCACCTACCTCGGCCAGGTCTACGGGACACTGTTCCCGCGGCACGTCCGCCGCATGGTCCTCGATTCCACTGTGGACCCTCGCAATGTCTGGTATCAGGCCTTCCTGAACCAGGATCTCGCGTCCGACGTCAACCTCGGCATCTGGTTCGGCTGGGTCGCCTCGCACGACGACGTCTACCACCTCGGCAAGACCCAGGCCGCGGTGAAGCAGGTCTTCGACACGCAGCTGAAGAAGCTGGCCGCGGCGCCGGCGGGCGGCTACATCGGTCCCGCCGAGTTCCTCGACGTCTTCCTGCAGGCTTCGTACCGCCAGCTGAACTGGACGCTGCTCGGTGACGCGCTGACGAAGTTCGTCAAGGGCGACTGGCAGACGATGAAAGGCCTGTTCGAGAGCTTCGGCGGGCGCGGCGACGACAACGGTTACGCCGTCTACCTCGCCGTCGTGTGCACCGACGTGAAGTTGCCGCCGAGCTGGCAGCAGTGGAAGCGCGACAACTGGCGCACCCATGAGAAGGCGCCGTACTTCACATGGCAGAACGCCTGGTACAACGCTCCTTGCCGGTCCTGGCACGCGAAGCCGGGCAAGCCGGTGAAGGTCGACGGCTCGAAGGTGCCGAGTGTGCTGATGATCGGCGAGACGCTCGACGCGGCGACGCCGTACGAAGGCAGCCTCGAGGTGCGTAGCCGGTTCCCCGGCGCTCGCCTGATCGGTGAGCCGGGTGGCACTAGCCACGCCATCACCCCGCGCGGCAACGCGTGCGTCGACAGCCGAATCGCCGACTACCTGGCGACCGGGGCGCTCCCCGAACGCAAACCGGGGCGGACGGCCGACGTCGAGTGCGCGCCGCTGCCCCTCCCGGTGCCCGCCTAGCCCAAGTCCGTGAAGGCCTCCTGGGGGACACCGCATTTGCTTACCCACTACTCGGGGTTCGCACTCTGAGATCCCCCTTGGTCGTCGTGTGGCCTTAGGCGTGACACGCGTGATTGGACGCGGAACTCGCGTGATTGGAAGCGGAACTCACGGCGGACCCGGTCACGGGCGAGATCGGCCTCCAATCACGCGAGTTCCGCGTTTAAACACGCGAGTTCCGCCTTCAATCACGCGCGACGTCCATCGGCCTGGTGGTGACATCACCTCACGACCCACCCGCCAACCCGCAGGTCAGACGTAGGCACACAAATGAAGGCCTCCTTGAGGGACCCAGAGTCCCTCAAGGAGGCCTTCATGGACTTCTGGGGTTTCCGCGACAGGGGACTTTGTGTTACAAAGTGAAAGTGAGCTTTGTAGTTCAGAGTGCTCGAAGGGGGAAAGTCATGGCGGACGCGTTCAGCCTCGAAGGGCTGGTGAAGCACTTCGGTGACGTCCTGGCCGTCGACGACGTCAGCGTGCGGGTCGCACCGGGGGAGGTGGTGGCGCTGCTCGGGCCGAACGGGGCGGGCAAGTCGACCACCATCGACATGCTGCTGGGGCTGACCAGGCCGGATTCCGGCCGGGTGCGGGTCGCCGGACTCGGCGCGGCCGAGGCGATGGACCGGGGGATGGTCGGCGCGATGGCGCAGAACGGGACGCTGCTGAGGGACGCGACGGTCGCCGAACTCGTCGGCCTGTTCGCCTCGCTGCATCGGAATTCGCTGTCGGTCCGCGAGGTCCTCGAGCGCGCCGGAGTCACCGAATACGCGAATCGCCGCTGCGGGAAGCTCTCCGGCGGCGAGCAACAGCGGGTGCGGTTCGCGCTCGCGCTGGTCGGCGATCCGGACCTGCTGGTACTCGACGAGCCGACCGCGGCCATGGACGTCGACGGGCGCCGCCGCTTCTGGGCCTCGATGCGCGAGTACACCGGGACGGGCCGCACGGTGCTCTTCGCGACGCATTACCTCGCCGAAGCCGAGGACTACGCGGACCGCGTCGTGCTCATGCGGCACGGTCGCGTCGTCGCGGACGGCCCGGTCGGCGAGGTCCGGGCCGCGGTCGCCCGACGGGTGCTGCGCGCCGTCGTCCCGGATGCCACCGAAGCCGCGCTGGCCGCGTTGCCCGGGGTGTCGCGCGCGGTAGTCCGGGCAGGCCACGCGGAACTGGGGTGCGCCGATTCCGACGCCGCCATCCGCGGCCTGCTGCGCGAGTTCCCGCTCGCCTCGAACATCGAAATCACCGCTGTGGGACTGGAAGAAGCCTTCATCGCGCTGACCGCCGATGCGGCCGAAGGAGCTTTGAAATGAACCTGAACTACTTGGCGCTCGAGATCAAACGCATCGTCCGCAGCCCGCAGTTCGCGTTGTTCACCATCGGCATGCCACTGGCGATGTTCCTGCTGTTCGGTGGGATCTTCGGCGCCCAGGAGATCGCTCCCGGGATTTCGACCGCGACCGTGACCATGGTGAACATGGCCGCGTACGGCGCCATGACCGCCGCGCTGTTCACCGGCACCCGTGTCGCCACCGAGCGCACCGACGGCTGGCAGCGCACCTTGAGGCTGACGCCGCTGCGAGCGCCGGGCTATCTAGGGGTCAAGGTGTCGGCGGGGATGTTCGTCGCGTTGCCCGTGCTGCTGGTGATCTTCGCGGCCGGGATGATCCGCGGTATCCGGCTCGAAACCGGGCAGTGGCTGACGATCTTCGGCACGCTCTGGCTCGGGACGCTGCCCTTCGCGGTGCTGGGCCTGATGATCGGCCTGTTCGGCAAGGGCGACACCGTCCAGGCGGTGACCGGCGCGCTGATGCTGCCGCTCGGCATGTTCGGCGGATTGTGGATCCCGCTGCAGGTCCTGCCCGGCTGGATGAACACCGCCGGGCACCTCATGCCGACTTACTGGCTCGGTGAAATCGGCCGCGCGCCGGTGCTCGGCGGATCGGGCACGGTGACCGCCGTCGGGGTGCTCGCGGCGTGGCTGGTGGTGCCCGCGCTCGTGGTGATGGCGAGGTTCCGGCTCGACACGGCGAGACTGTGAACCCGTGTTAGTTTTCCGAAGTGGTGGAGGATGAACGGGACGACGACGCGCGGTCGATGACGCCCGAGGAGTCGCTCGCGCTCATCGCCGCGCAGTCGGAGAAGACCCGGCGTGAGATCGGGCCGAATCCCGCGGTGCTGCTGGCCGTCTGGGGGCTGGTGTGGCTGTTCGGTTTCGGGCTCGTCTACGTCTCCGCCCCGCCCACCGCGCTGATGCCGATGTGGGCCGCCGCGGTGATCGCCGGCGCCGGTTTCGTCGGGGCCATGGCGTATTCGGCGGTCTACGGCATCCGTGCCGGCCGCGGCGTGCGCGGGCCGTCCCGGCTCGTCGGCGCGATGTACGGGTGGAGCTGGATGATCGCGTTCGGCGGGCTGACGGTGGTGAACACCGCGCTGATCCGCCTCGGCCTCGACACCGGGCTGATCCCGTTGCTGTGGTCGGGGACCGCGCTCATGCTGACCGGACTGATGTATCTCGCCGGCGGGATGCTGTGGCAGAGCAGACTGCAGTACGGCCTCGGCGTCTGGATCATCGCTTGCGGTGCGGCGAGTGTGCTGGCCGGGGGACCGTACAACTTCCTCGTGCTGAGCGTCGCGGGCGGCGGTGGCTTCCTGGTGGCGTCGCTGGTCTTCCTGGTGCGGGCGCGATGAGCGAAGACGGGCTGCCCCAGCTCGATCCGGTGATCCACGCGCAGGCGCGGCTGCGGGTCACCGTGGCGCTGTCGAGTCTCGAGCCGGGCGACAGCATCACTTTCCCGCGCCTGCAGCAACTGCTGGACATGACACCGGGCAACCTGTCGACGCATCTGCGCAAACTCGAGGACGCGGGCTACGTCGAGATCACGAAGGCTTTCGAACACCGCACACCGGTGACGCTGGTCCAGTTGACCACCCGGGGCCGGGCCGCGTTCGAGGAGTACACGAAGGCCCTGCACCGTCTTCTCGAGGTTCCGGGCGATGGGCGCGCATGACCGGTGGGTCATCCACCTCGACATGGACGCGTTCTACGCCTCCTGTGAACAGCTGACCCGGCCGACCCTGGCGCGGCGTGCCGTGCTGGTCGGCGGCGCGGGCCCGCGCGGCGTGGTCGCCGGCGCGAGTTACCAGGCGCGCGAACACGGGATCAAATCGGCGATGCCGATGTCGCAGGCCCGGCGGCTGCTGCCGCCGACCGGGGTCATCCTGCCGCCTCGGTTCAAACTCTACGAACTGCTGAGCACCCAGGTGTTCGACCTCGTCGCCCAGTACGCGCCGGTGCTGGAACGGATCTCCCTCGACGAGGCCTTCGCGGAACCGCCTGCACTCGCCGGGGCTTCCTCCGACGAGGTGCGGGAATTCGGTGCGCGCCTGCGGGAGCACATCCGGTCCGAAATCGGCCTGGTGGCGTCGATCGGGGCGGCGTCGGGGAAACAGGTCGCGAAGGTCGCCTCGGATCTGGCGAAACCGGACGGGCTGCTCGTCGTCGACCAGGGCACCGAACGCGATTTCCTCGCGCCGCTGCCGACCAGGGTGCTGTGGGGGATCGGCCCGGTGGCGGAAGGGAAGCTGCGCGCGATCGGGGTCCGGACACTGGGCCAGCTGACCGCGCTCTCCGACGCCGACGCGGTGTCCACTTTGGGCAGCGTGGTCGGCAGGGACCTGCGGCGGCTGGCCACCGGCGTCGACGACCGGCCGGTGTCCGACCGCGCGGAACTCAAACAGGTCAGCGCGGAGACGACCTTCGACCGCGACCTGATCGACCTGGTGAGCCTGCGCCGCGAGGTTCGCGACCTCGCGGCGCACGCGCACCGCCGGCTCGTCAACGCCGACCGGGTCGCGCGGACGGTGGTGGTGAAACTGCGGCACACCGACTTCAGCACGGTGACCCGCTCGGAGACGATGGCCTCGCCGACCGACGAATTCGACCAGCTGGCCTCAATGGCGGAACGACTGCTGATCGACCCGACCGAGTTCGGCGGAGTACGGCTCGCCGGGGTCGCGTTCTCCGGGCTTTCGGTGCCGCATCAGGATCCGCTGTTCACCCTCTCCGTCCCGGCTTCGGACGTGCCCGTCGTCTCGCGCGCCCCGGCTCCGGCGCCGGTTCCCGTGGTGTCGTCGAGTTGGCGGCCCGGCGACGACGTCGTGCACGAGGCGTATGGAACCGGGTGGGTGCAGGGGGCCGGGCACGGGCGGGTGACCGTCCGGTTCGAGACGCGCTCCAGCGGGCCGGGGGTGGCGCGGACCTTTCCGCAGGAGGATCCGGCGTTGCGCAGGGGAGAACCCGGTGACTGCCTGCTCTGAGGCCGGAGGGTGCGTGGGTGCCTTCGGCGAGCCGGCGTGTGCTCCCCATGTGGCATTGGGGACGTTGAGCGGCCCCAATGTCACATGGGGAGCGGTAAGGGCCTCAGCCGCGGCAGACCGTCACGAAGTTCACGCTGGTCACCTTGACGTCGCGCGGGCAATTGCGGAAGCCGAAGAGGCACCAGTTCCCGTCGTCCCCTTGCACCAGCAGCGCACCGTACGACCGTTGCGCGTTTCGCTGATCGTTCAAGACAGCCATGGCGGCCTGTCCCTTTTGGTCCACGCTGCCGACGGTGACCGGTGTTTCGCCGGAGACGAGCTCGTCGGGGGCGGCCGGCTTGTCCGGCGTGCGCGGGCAGGTCAAGGCGATGAGGGCGGGGTTGTCGCCGTCGGTCATCGCGTTCGCGATCACTCCGGCCGTGCCGTCCGCCGTCGCTCTGTCGTTCGACGAACCACACGCCGCGGTCACCCAGAACGCCAGCACGACGAAACCGATCAGACCTGACCGGGAGAGCGCAGTCATGGCGGAGATGATCCCAGGACCGCCGCGAACCGGGTGGTCTCGGTGACTTCGGTTGAGTGTCCTACCCGATCGGCGTAAGGCAGGATGGGAAGAACTGTCACCCGATCGAGGGAATCGATGTTCAGCTCCCGCGCCCGTCAGACCACCGCCCTCCTCGGCGCCGCCGTCCTGCTCGCCGCCTGCAGCACCACGCCTGACCAGCAGGAACAGCCGCCCGCCATCGAGGCGCCACCGTCGAGCCGGGTGCCGGAGGGGTCGTTCACCGTGGTCGCGACCGGTGACGTGCTGATCCACCCCGCGCTGACCGACCAGGCCAAGGAGGACGGCGACGGCAAGATCGACTACCGGCCGTTGCTGGCCGGGATCAAACCGCTGATCTCCGGGGCCGACCTCGGCATCTGCCACCTCGAGACCCCGCTCGCGCCGAAGGGCGGCCCCTACAGCGGGTACCCGTCGTTCAGTGCGCCGCCCGAGATCGTCACCGCGCTCAAGGACACCGGGTACGACAACTGCTCGACGGCGTCCAACCACACGATCGACCAGGGGGCCGCCGGCGCGACCCGGACCCTCGACGAACTCGACGAGGCGGGGATCAAGCACACCGGTTCGGCCCGTTCGGCCGAAGAGGCCGAGAAGCCGCTGATCGTCGACGTCAACGGCGTCAAGGTCGCCCAGATCTCGTTCTCCTACGGGTTCAACGGGATCAAGGTGCCCGCCGGTAAACCCTGGCTGGTCAACCAGATCGACGCCGAAGACGTGATCGCCGAGGCCAAGGCCGCGCGGAAGGCCGGCGCCCAGGTCGTCCTCGCGAGCCTGCACTGGGGCACCGAGTACCAGCACGACCCGACCGCCGAGCAGCGATCACTCGCGAAGAAGCTCCTCAGCGACGACTCGATCGACCTGATCATCGGCCACCACGCGCACGTCGTGCAGCCCTTCGAGCGGATCAACGGCAAGTGGGTCGCCTACGGCCTCGGCAACAGCGTCGCCCGGCATTCGGAACCGAAGGGGTCGACCGAACAGGGCGCCGCCGCGCGGTTCCGATTCGTGCGGGACGGCGAACGCTGGAAGGTCGACAAGGCAGAATACGTCCCGACCCTGGTCCAGCTCGGTCCGCCGATCCGGCTGCTCGACCTGAGCGCGGGGCAGGGCGGCAACGCCGGCGCGGAAGCGCTCAAGGCCACCGACGAGGTCGTCCTCAGCCGCGGCGCGGGTGAACAGGGGCTGACCCGGCCCGGACGCTGACCCGGCGGGACAAGGATGGGCTCTTCCCAGCCCACCCTTGCCTTCCCGCGCCCGCCGTCAATATCGTCGCCGCACCACCAGTTTCGCGAGGGCCGCGAGTTCGGCGCCTGGGCGGGGCACCGGATTCGAGACGGCGAGATGATGCAGCGCGCCGGTCAGGAGCACGTCTGCCTGCTCCTGGCTCCACGTCCGGCCGCCCGCCCGTTCCACCAGCTCCGCCGCGTGGGGCAATTCCGCGGCGTCGAGGTTTTCCTTGCGGTACAAGGCATCCAGTTCTCGCCCGGCGTCCGTCCCGGAGTGGAGCGCGGCCACCACCGGCAAGGACTTCTTCCGGTGGGAAAGATCCGAGTGGACCGGTTTCCCGGTCACCGCCGGATCGCCCCAGATCCCGAGGAGATCGTCGATGTGCTGGAACGCCAGCCCGAGTGCCCTCCCGTACTCGGTCAGCCGGTCGACCTGATCCTGCCTCCCTTCCCCGGCGAGCGCGCCGAGCGTGCAGGACGCCCCGAGCAACGCGCCGGTCTTCCCCTCGGCCATGTGTACGCATTCGGCGGTGTCGACGTCACCGCGTTCCTCGAACTTCAGATCCGCGCTCTGTCCCTCCAGCAGATCGATCACGGCCGTGCTGAGCACGCGCAGCGCGGTCTGCCCGAACGGGGACAGCACCTCGAAGGCCCGGCACAGCAGGGCGTCCCCGGCGAGGATCGCCGCGCCGGTACCGAAAACGGTCCAGGCCGTCGGACGGTGCCGCCGGGTGGTGTCGGAGTCCATCACGTCGTCGTGCAGCAGGGAGAAGTTGTGCACCATCTCCACCGCGACCCCTACCGGGACGGCGATTTCGGCGTCCCCGCCGACGGCCTGCGCCGACAACAGCGCCAGCGCGGGCCGCAAGGCCTTGCCACCATCCGAAGTGGACGATCGGCCGTGCTCGTCCCACCACCCGAAGTGGTAGCCGGCGATGAGCCGCATCGATTCGGGCAGTCCGTCGACGGCCTCGCGCAGAGCCGGGTCGAGCAGGTTCCGGCTCCAGGCCAGCACTTCGACGGCGGGCCGGGCACCGGTATGGGTCTCGATGGTCGTCAACGAACTCCCTTTCGGTCTCGAAGTCGACGGGATGACACAACCGGTGGTCGACCAGGTGAACTGCCGCAACTCAATTCGTGGATACCCATTCGAGTGGAGTGGGTGCAAAGTCAACATAGCAAGCGGTAATGCCCGGACAAACAACTCGATCGGGTCTGCGGAGAGGTTCACCTGTTTGCCGGATGGCCCGGGACGCGTCGTTCCGAGGCGGCCTTTCGGGTGCCGGAGCTGCGGAAAATCTCGGTATGCGGTCGCGGCGGTGACGTCTCGTGGTGGCTGCTCACCCGGTCGTGAAGCCTCGTTCTCCGACTGGTGACGGCCCTTTCCTGCGTGTGCCGGAAATCGTTTCGAATTACGGGAAACTGGGCCGAGAAGGTGATGATCGACTTTGGCTCATCCGCCACCGGTATGAATTGATTCAAGCGACCTTTTCCACTTGTCTCGGCGTGAACTAGTTTCGGCACTCTGCGCACGGAAGGAGTCGAATGGGTATTTACCTGACCGGCATCACTTGGGTCGTCGGCGCGGCGGCCTTGGCTGGATTCGTCGGCTACCTCGTCCGCCGGTTCGGCTGGGACGAAGGACGGCCGGACAACAACGACGCCGCCGGCCAGGTGTTCACCATCGTCGGCGGCCTGCACGCCGTCATGGTGGCGTTCATCCTGATCTCCCTCTTCGACTCCGCGAGCGCCGCGCGCGAAGGTTCGTACCACGAGGCGGACAGCCTGGTCGCCACCGTCTGGGCCGCCGATTCACTGGGGACCGAGGTCAAGGACGAGGTGCGGAAGCTGAGCGCGGCGTACATCGCCACCGTCGAACAGAAGGAATGGCCGCAGATGGCGGGCGGTAAGGAGACCGTCCCCGACATCGGCTGGACGCAGCTCGACCAGTTGCGCAAGGCGATCGACAAGGCTCCAACGGACGACGACTGGATCCGCGAGCGCAAAGCCGAGGCGTCCACCCAGCTCTGGCAGGTCTACGAGGCCCGGCAGGAGCGGCTCAACGCGGTCGAGGGCGGCAAGGTCGGCGGCGTGGTCTGGTTCGCCCTGATCCTCGGCAGCCTCGTCTCGGTGCTGCTGCCCAACCTGTTCGGCGGTACCCGGCTGGCCGCGCACCTGGTGATCGTGTCGACGCTGGCGGGCACGGTCACGTTGCTGCTGTTCGCGATCTACCAGCTGCAGAACCCGTACGGTGGCGGCGTAGGGATCCCGCCCGACGCCTTCACCGCCGCGCTGGCGCGGATCTCTTGAGCCGGTGCGCACCGTGGACGGTGTGACGCGGACGGCGGCGACGGTGGCCGTCGCGGGGCTGGTGGGGGCGTCGGCGCTGCTGGCCCCCATGGCCGCGCGCGCCGCCGAGTCCTGCCTGGTGGTGCAGGCGGAGACCGGGTCGCACGGGAAGTCGAAGCTGCGCTGGATCGACGTCGGCTCGGGGGTCACGTCGAGAGTGACCGATTCGGGTTACCGGCTCAACGCGCTCGGCTACTCCGCGACGCGGGACCGGGTCTTCGGTGTCGCCGAAGGACTCAGCCGTGGCGCGCATGCGGTCACGATCGATCGTGACGGCGACATCCAGGACCTCGGCCCGATCACCCGCGCCGGGAACCGGCTGCCGGTGTGGAGCCCGGTCGCCGGGGTGACCGCCGGCGCGATCGGCGGGAATTCCTGGTATCTGCTCAGGAACGGCACACTGTACACAGTGGACTTGACACCGGGGGAGCGGTACCTGCGGGTGATCAAGACGGTGTTCCTGCGGCCGATCACCCTCGCCCACGACGTCAACGACTTCGCGTACCACAACGGACTGCTCTACGGCGTTTCCACCACCTGGCGCGGAAAGGGCGCCGTGATCACCATCGACCCGGCGTCCGGCAAGGTCCGCGAAGCCGAAGACGCGCGTTTCCCGCCTGCCGACGTCTACGGCTCGGTCGTGCTCGGCCGCGACGGTGCCCTGTACGCCACGGCGAACCGGATCGGCGGGCGCAGCGTGCTCTACCGGCTGGATCGGAGCGGGCAAGTGACCGCGGTGCGTTCGGGACCGCCGCTGGCGGGTTCGGACGCAGCGGGCTGCCTCACCGCGGCCGAGCTCCCCGAACCGCCGAAGCCGGAACCGCCCAAGCCGGAACCGCCCAAGCCGACACCGACGCCTACGCCGACCCCGGCTCCCACGCCTACTCCGTCTCGCACCCCTTCTCCCAGCGCGAGTCCATCGCCGAGCGCGTCCCCCAGCTCCAGCCCTGGTCCGACGCCGACGCCGACGCCGACACCGACGCCTTCGTCGAGTTCGGCGCCCACTCCCACCCCGAAGGTGGTCCCGCCACCCGTCGCCGTGCCGAAGCCGTCTCGTTCGGCGTCGCCGAGGGAACGGAAGGAAGAGGCTGCGGAGACCGATCCGCACGCCCGCACGAAGGAGAAACGGCGGTGGGGATTGACCGCGCTGGTGCTGATCCTCGGTGGTGGCGCGGCGGCGGGTGCCGTCCGGCGGGCCCGGTGAGTCAGTACTTGAACTGGTCGACGTTCTCGCGCGTGATCAGCAGCGGGTCGCCCAGCAGCACGGTCTTCGTGCCTTCCTCGTACTTGATCGCCGGGAGTTCGAGATTGACCTTGTTCGACGGGCCGAGCGGTTTGCCCTCGGCGATCTGCTTACCCGCCCAAGCGGTGAGATAGCCGAGCGATTCGACGTTCCACAGCACCGAAAGCGAAGAGGAACCGTCCAGCAGGTACGGCTTGATCGCCTGCGGCGTCCCGACCCCGACGGTGAAGACGCGGCCGATCTTCTGCTGCGAACGGACCGCCTCGGCGACCCCGGGCGCGGACGTCGTGCACTCGCCGACCAGACCGGTGAGGTCCGGGTACTTGGTCATCAGCTCTTTGGCGAGCGCGGTGGCGGTGTCCTTGTCCTCGCCCGCGTAGACCGTCTCGACGAGCTGCGCTCCGGGATACTGCGAAGCGGTGTAGGCGCGCTGGACGGCGATCCACGCGTTGAGGTTCTCGGCGGTCTCGCCACAGGAGACGATCGCGTACTTGCCCGCGTTCCCCATCTTCTTCATCAACGCGTCGGTGAGCGCCTTTCCGATGCCCTCCGGGGTCGCCTGGTTGACGAACAGTTCGCGATCGGTGCCGGGCGCGTCGGTGTCCGAAGTGATCACGTGGACGCCTTTGGCCCGCGCGTCGGCGATCGCGGGCGCGATCGCCCTTGGATCGTTCGGCGCGATCGCGATGACGTCCACCTGCTGGTCGACGAGGCCGCGCACGATCGAAACCTGCGCCGCGGGGTCCACCGTGGCCGGGCCCGTCGAGGACCATTCGACACCGAGCTGTTTCGCCGCGGCCTGCCCGCCGGTGTTCATCGCCTCGAAGTACGGGATGCCCGCGACCTTCGGCACGAACGCGATCCGGATCGGCTTGGCCGCCAGCCCCGCCGGTTCTTCACCGGTGCAGCCGGTCAGCCCGAACACCATGCCCAAAACGAGCACAGTGGCAACGACGAGCGTCTTCGTCGGCCCTCGCATCTCCACCCCATAGTCACGGAACCACTTGAACCCAGCCGATCGGTCTGCGCGCGGTGGAGACCTCCGGCGAAACTAGGGTCTCCGGTTACCCCGGTCAACCGGATGAGCGCAAAGGGTTACGGAAGTGAGTTCATCGACCTGGCCTGATTACCGGGTCGGCCTACGGGGGTGACTTTGGGTGATTGTGGGTGGGGAGCCGGGTAGGTGTCGGTGAGCGGTTGATCGGCGAGTCGGCCGCGAAGCGGGTGATGTGGGCAGGGCCGAGTGGGGAGGATTTGGGACGTTCAACGTCCCAAATCCTCCCCACTCGCCTGGCTTTGAGCTTGATCAACGGAGGATCGGGGACGTTGAGTGTCCCCGATCCTCCGTAGACCGAGGTCCGAGGTCGGCGCCTTCGCGAAGACGTACGAATCGGGACACTGAACGTCCCAGTTCCTACATCGTCGACCATCGAGGGCGCGCTGTCCGTCGCCGGTGGGTCGTGAGTGGCCATTCGGGCTATTGCGGGGTAACGCAAAGGTGTCGGGTCGCAGGGATTCGCTCGCGGCCGTCTCGCGAAGGCCACTTCTGGGACGTCAGGCGTCGCGAAAGTGGCTTTCGCGACGCATCTTGACCATGTGTCCAGCGAGGGCACGCCTCCGGCGTAGCGAAGCGCCCCCCTTCGCAGCCGTACCCTGCCCTCGGTGTTGCGAAAGCCACTTTCGCAACGTTGAAGGTTGCGAAAGTGGCTTTCGCAACCTGCCACCTTCGCCTTACCCCTCAATAGAACCCGAATCGCCACTCGCGACCCACCGGACCGAGCACCACCGCCGGGTCAGCCGCTCGACAGGTCGATCGCCTTGTCGATCTCCGATGGCATCAGCACCCGCAGGATGCCCTCCAGCAGGTAGTAATCGCCGTAGGGCAACGAGACCTCGACGCCGTCCTCGGCGCGGCGGTTGCGGGTCCCTCGCGCCATGATCGCGTCGGCGCGGGTGGAGTTCGTGGTCAGGCAGGTGTCGCACAACGCGGTGAGGATCCGGATCGCCGCCTCGCGGTACTGCGGCCGGTTCGTGACCTTCGCGAGGTCGAGCAGGCCGCACGCCATCACGGCGCCGGCGGAGGAGTCCTTGATGTCGTGCGGTGCCTGCGGCGCGAGGTAGTCCCACACCGGCACGTTGTCCGGGGTGAGGGCGCGCAGCGCGAAGTCGGCCAGGCGTTGCGCGGTCCGCAGGAACAGCGGGTCGCCGGAGCGCCGGTACATCGTGGTGAATCCGTAGATCGCCCACGCCTGACCGCGCGACCAGCAGGACGTCGGGCTGTAGCCCTGCACGGTGTTCGGGCCGATCTCGGCGCCCGTGGCCGGGTCGAAGTCGAACACGTGCGGGGTCGAACCGTCCGGGCGCAGGAAAACCCGTTCGGTGGTCTTCGCGTGTGAGACGGCGATGTCGAGGTACTTGCGGTCACCGGTCTGCTTGCTCGCGAAGGTCAGCAGGTCCAGGTTCATCATCGTGTCGACGATGACCCGGCCGGCGTTGCCCGGGGTGCCGAGCGCGCCCCATGCCCGGATGAACTTTCCTTTTTCGTTGTAGCGCTGGATGAGCGACGCGGCGGCGTTGAGCGCGCCGGTGCGCCATTTCTCGTCGCCGGTGAGCCGCCAGCCGGTCACCCACGATGGGTAGAACAGGAATCCGAGGTCGTGGTCCCGCGTCTCGTGCTGTCGCGGCGCGAGTTTTTCCGCCGAAGCCATGGCGAGGGTGCGGAATTGCGGATCGCCGCTGTAGAGCGCGGCGAGCCACAAAGTCCCCGGCCAGAATCCGCCGATCCAGCCGCCGTTCTGCGAATAGGTCCATTTCTCGAACCGGGTGATCTCGGGAAAGGCCGTCACGCCGGGTGCGACGGCCCGCAGTTTGGTCACCGCGTAATCGGCCGTCCGGCGGAAAGTCCTCAGCCCGTTGGCGTCTTGCTCGGCCGCGGTGGCGGCCGGGGTGATCGCGGTGGCCGCGACGGCGGCACTGGCGGCGGTGGTCAACAGGGTTCGCCGGGAAACGCTCACAATGCCCGCCATTCGTCAGTGGGAAATGCGTCACGGGAGTTTCGCACGACGATTACGGACTTGTGAAGAGCATTCACGGTTGTGAATAACCGCGTCACTCAGCGGGACGGATGTTCGCATTATGTCGGAACACATTGTCCGGGTCGTACACCGCCTTGATCGCGGCCGACCGCGCGTACTTCGCCGTACGCACCCGTAATTGTCGGAACGCGGCAGGAGTTCTTCCCGCAGCGCCCGCGCCCGGCCGCGGTCGCGTCGTCGTGCACCGTCGAGAACGTGTCCTGCACAGTGTCGCTGGCCGACGGCCTCGCTCCAGGGCCGCCCGCGCGGGCGAAAGGGCGAAGGCCCGGCGCTATGGGGTGCGCCGGGCCTTCGCGATCAGGAGTGCGTCACGAGCACTTGGGTGCCACCGGCAGGTCCGATCCGGTCTGCAGGTAGGTGTCGGAGATGTAGTGTCCCGGGCCGATCCGGTCCCAGATGTTGCTGGTGCCGAACTTGCCGGTGACGGTCTCGCCCTCGACGTAGCATTCGATGGTGACCTTCGCGTAGTTCGCCGCGAGGCCCTTGATCGCCGCGCTGGTGCTCGCCGAGGCCCGGACGTTCATCGGGTCGCCCGCCGTGCTGACGACACCGGTCGGGCCGGAGCCGGTCCACAGGTAGGAGACGTTGACCCAGCCGTTGTCGGTCATCTTCAGGCCGTCCCAGAAGGTGCCGTCCGCGAGGTCGATACCCGCCGGGTTGGCCACCTTGCGGCCGAACTCGTCCTTGCCGCCGTTGTAGCCGTCCTGGTAGGCGGCCTGCGCTTCGGGCTTGCCCTGCGGCAGGTTCTTCCACATCTGACGGGTGGCCGACGGGTTCCAGTAGTCGTCCTTGGTGTTCCACGGGCCGACGTCCCACACCGGCGCGTATTCGCAGCGGCTGTTGTCGGTGCGGCAGATGCGCACGGTGTAGTTGCCCGTGTTCTTCGGCGCCAGGCCGCGGCCCGAGGGGAGGGCGACGAAGTGGTCGCGGGACTTGATCACGTGCCCGTTGGCCGTGGTTCCGCCGACGAGGCCTTCGCGGGTGCCGTAGACCTTGTACGTCAGCGGGGCGGCGGCCGCGCCGATCGCGTTGACCTGCGGGCCGAGCTCACCCTGGAGGGTGACATCGCTGACCTTCGCGGTCACGCCGTCGTTCACCGTGCGCAGTCCGATGCGGACCTGGACCGTGGAGACCGAAGTGGACAGCTGGGCGGCGCCACCCTCGGTGGGCGTCCATTCGGTCCAGTCGTTGCCGTTGAGCTTGCCGCGGACGGCGACCTCGACCTCGGTGCCCTTCGGCGCGTCGGCGGTCACCTGGGCGGAGACCCGGTTCACCGGCTTCCCGAGCTTCTGCTCGGCCAGCAGCAGGTAGCCCTGGCTGCCGATGGAGTCGGGTTTTCTGTGCCAGGCGGCGTTTTCCAGGCTGAGCACGCCGCCGTCGCTGCGGACGTTGACGTCGTCGCCGTCCACAGTGGACAAGTCGGCGCGCCAGCTTCCTTCGGGGGCGGCGTTCGCCGGG
This sequence comes from Amycolatopsis sp. WAC 01416, assembly GCF_003947485.1. NCBI lineage: Bacteria > Bacillati > Actinomycetota > Actinomycetes > Pseudonocardiales > Pseudonocardiaceae > Amycolatopsis > Amycolatopsis sp. WAC 01416. The sequence goes on from NZ_QHHX01000008.1 coordinate 320,286, forward strand.
CTGGCGGCCAGCGCGGTGACCGCCCCCGATGCCAGCACAGCCAGTACGGCCGCCATCACCCGGCGGGCCTTAACGGTCCGGACCATTCCGGTCTCCCTTCGAGCACTCTCGGTTGCTATGAAGGGAGCTTCGCCGGGTCGTGTACACGATCGATACAAACGCAAGTCGGCACCTGATTGCGGTGGGTGAAACCCGCATTCAGGTGCCGAATTGCGAAAAGGTCAGGCGCTGGCGGAGTCGCCGTAAGAGGCTTCCGCCGATTCCTGCAGACGCGACGCGAGCGCGGATTCCTGTGGTCGCGCGGAGAGTTCACGCCACAGCGCGAGCGCGCGTTCCGAATACGTCCGCGACCGTTCGGGCTGGCTCAGCGCCTCGTGCAGTTCCCCGAGCAACTGCGACACCTCGGCCTCGGACCGGCGGTCCCCGTTGCGCCGGTGCACGCTCAGCGAATTGACCAGCAGCAGTTGCGCGTGGGCAAGGTCGCCGCTGTGCAGGTACAGCTCGCCGAGGTTCTGGTTCGCGTAGCCGACGCAATGGTCGTCGCCGAGTTCGTTGAAGATCGCGATCGCCCGGTCGACCCGCTCCCGCGCGCCCGCGAGGTTGCCCTGATGCTGCCGCAGCATCGCGAGCCGCTTCAGCGCGTGCGCCTCGCGGTGCCGGTCGCCGATGCGCGCGGACTGTTCGAGCGCCTCGGTGAACCAGCCTTCCGCGTCGGCGTACCGGCGCCGCGCCAGCCACACCGCGCCGATCGCGATCCGCGTGACCGCCTCGCCGTGCGGATCACCGGCCGCCGCGAACTGGTCGAGCGCCGCGTGGCAATGCTCCAGCGCGACGGCGTCCTCGCCCTTGATCCGCAGCACGGTGCCGAGCCCGGCCAGCGCGATCGCCGCGCCCCGCGCGTCGCCGATCTTGTCGAACAGCAGTTGCGACTGCTCGAAGGCGACCAGGGCTTCGGCGTAACTGTCCTGGTAGAGCTGGATCTGCCCGAGGTTGCGCTGGATGATCGCCTCACCGCGGACCTCGCCGGACCGGCGCGCGGCGGCCAGCGCGACGGCGTGCGTGTGCAGCCAGTCGTCCTGGTGCCCGCGCTGGTCGAAGTACGGCGCCAGTGCCGCGGCGAGGCGCCAGGCCAGGGCGTCGAAGCCGAGGTCCGCGGCCAGCGAGACGGCGGCGACGCAGGTGTGCCGTTCGGCGGCGAACCACGCGGCCGGATCCTCGATCAGCTGCGCGGTCCCCGGCGGGAGGGCGGGCTGGACGGCGGTGTCGTCCCGGTAGAGCCCGAAGAAATGGATCGGCAGCCGGTCCGCGGCTTCGACCGCGAGCGCGAGATAACCCTCCAGCACCCGTTTCGTGGCGTCGTGCGCTTTCGCCGGGACGTCCTGCGCGCGTAGTTCGAGGGCGTAACACCGCAACAGGTCATGCAGGCGGTAGCGGGGTTCGCCGGTGCCGTCCGAGCCGCTGAGCTCGACCAGATGGGCGTCCACCAGCACGTCGAGGACGTCTTCACCGTGCGTACGGCCGAGCAGGGCCGCGACCACCCAGCCGGGGAACTGGACCGAGCCGAGTCCGCCGAGGCCGCGGAACGCGGTCGCCGCGGACATCGGCAGCAGGTCGTAGCTGAGGGTGACACTGGCCCGGACGGCGAGATCGCCGACGCGGAGCTCGTCCAATCTTCGTCTCTCGTCCCGAAGCCTGTCCGCCAGCACGCGCAACGTCCAGCCCGGCCGGTGGGTCAGCTTCGCCCCGGCGACCCGGATCGCCAGCGGCAGGTACCCGCAGTGGCGCAGGATCGCGGCCGCGCACTCCGGCTCGGCGGCGACCCTGTCGGTGCCGACGATGCCTTCGAGCAGCGTCGCGGCCTCGGCCTCGGGCAGGAGTTCGACGTCGACCGGGCTGGCCCCGGCCAGATCCGGCATCCGCACCCGGCTGGTGATCAGGACCGCGCAGGAGCCCGCGCCGGGCAGCAGCGGCCGGACCTGGGCCGCGCTGCCGGCGTCGTCGAGCACGACGCACATCCGCAAGGTGGTGAGCCGCGACCGCAGCAACGCCGCGCGTTCGGGAAGCTCACGCGGCAGCCCCGCGTCGGGGACGCCCAACGCGCGGAGCAGCTCGGCGAGCACGGTCATCGGGGGCCGGGGCGAGGACGACGTCCCGGCGAGGTCGACGTGCAGCTGACCGTCCGGGAAATCGTCGCGGACCGCGTGCGCCACCCGGATCGCGACGGAGGACTTGCCGATCCCAGGCGCGCCCGAAAGCACCACGATCGCGGGTTTTCCCTGCTCACGTCGGTCACGGAAGAGGCCGACGAGATCGCCGACCACCCCGTCGCGGCCGGTGAAGTCCGGCAGGTCCAGCGGCAGCTGGCAGACCGGCGCCATCGGCCGGGGGAGGGCGACGGCCACGGCGTCCGGGCTCACGGGCGGCGCCACGATCAGCGAAGCCCGCAGTTCCTTCAGCCGCGGACCCGGTTCCGTGCCGAGTTCGTCGGCCAGCACCTTCTCGGCCGTTTCGTAGGCCTCGATCGCGTCGGCCGTGCGGCCGTCGGCCCGCAACGCGACGATCAGCTGCTGCCAGAGTTCCTCGCGCAGTGGATGTTCGGTGACCAGGCCGCGCAGTTCGGCGACGGCCTCGGCGGTCCGGCCGAGTTCGATCCTGGCCCGTAGCCGCTGTTCCTGGACCGCGAGCCGCAATTCCGTCAGCCTGGCCACGGTCGCGCCCCAGCCGTGGTCGTGGGGAAGGCCTTCGAGTACTTCTCCGCGCCACAGCGCTTCGGCTTGATCCAGCAGGTCAAGAGCGGATTCGGCCTCCCCTCGGCCGAGCGCGGACTGGGCGTGGGCGGCCAATTCGCCGAAGCGGATGTGGTCGATCTCCCCGGGTGTGGCCTTGAGGATGTACCCGGAGGCCCGGCTCCCGATGCGTTCCCCGAGTTCGGGGTCGTGGTCGGCGAGGCGTTTGCGGAGTGAGTGGACGTAGGTGCGGATGTTCGCCGCCGCCGAACGTGGCGCCGACGAAGGCCACAGGACCTCGATCAGGAGTTCGGTGGAGACGACGACGTTGGGCTGGAGCAGGAGAGCGGCCAGCAGCAGGCGCGGTTTGGGGCCGCCGAGCGGCACCACCTGTCCGTCCACCGCCACTTCGAGCGGACCGAGAACGCGAAACCCGAGAATAGTCACCTAAACCGCCAATACGGCAGGAGCCCCATATCCGCCGATAATATTGCCGTCCCGCCATGGTTGGCTAGATCCATTCGCATGCATGTGCAGACACCTCGTCGGCGTTTGTACGTGATGTGTACGACGCCGGTCGACGCTGAAGCCATGAAGCGTTCAAGTGTCCGGCGGCTCGCCGGTTTCTTTCTCGTGCTGGTGACGGCGGGCGCCTTCGGCCTCGCCGGAGCCACTCCCGCACTGGCCGCGGCCACCGGGACCGTGAAGACGGCGGGTGATCCGCTGAACGTGCGCCGCGCCCCGAGTACCACCTCGACCGCGGTGCGCACGGTGGCCAACGGGGCCACGGTGACCATCGACTGCCAGACGATCGGGACCTCGGTCACCGGTCCGCTGGGCACCACGACGTTGTGGGACTACGTTCCCGCGCTCGGCGGTTACATCTCGGACGGATATGTCTACACCGGCTCCGACCAGCGGATCGCGCCCGACTGCGGGGTCGGTTCCGGCAGCGCCGAATGTTCCACCGGCGTCTGCGCGGGCGAGGGCCAGTTCCGTTCATCGGATGCTCATTTCCTCGTCTACGACAAGGACGCCGACGGCAAGTCCGCCGTGGTCGCCTACTGGCTGAAGGGTGGCGCCGGCCCGTTCTACGTCTGGGCCTCCGGCGGCAACGGCACCCACGTCGACAAGGCCGTGCCGGTCGCGAAGGGATCGTGGGTCTATTACAAGGTCTGCGTCGCCAACGCCGCCGCGAATCCGACCCTCGAAGCCTGTAGCGGCGGCATCACCGATTACGCCGCGTGAAATCCCTCCCCGTTCTTTCCCCACTTCGAAAGGTTGAATTCTCATGGGTCAGGTGAACCGGAGGGCGGTACTCCTCGGTGGAGCCGCGGCGGTTTCGGCGGCTGCCTTGTCGTCGACGTTGCCTTCATGGGCGAACGCCAGAACGATGGCGGCGGCGCCCGCCATCCACGATCCGTTCCAGCTCGGTGTCGCCTCGGGTGATCCCCTCCCGGACAGCGTCGTGCTGTGGACGCGGCTCGCTCCCGCGCCGCTGAACCCCGACGGCTTCGGCGGTATGCCGGACGCTTCGTACACAGTGGACTGGGAGATCGCGAACGACCAGGCGTTCTCCTCGGTCGTCCAGAGCGGCACCGCGACCGCGGCCCGCGCCTCCGGGCACAGCGTGCACATCGAGCCGGTCGGCCTCCAGCCGGGCCGCGAGTACTTCTACCGGTTCAAGACCAGCGGCTACATCTCACCGGTCGGCCGGACGCGGACCGCGCCCGCCGCCGGTGCCGCGGTGAACCAGCTGAAGTACTGCTTCTCCTCGTGCCAGCACTGGGAGGAGGGCTGGTACCACTCGTACAAGGGAATGCTCGCCGACAACCCGGAACTGGTGCTGTTCCTCGGCGACTACATGTACGAGCGGAAGTCCGGCCGCGCCGCCGCGGAACGGAACCCGCGCAGGCTGGCCTTCACCGACGACGTGACGACGCTGGCCCAGTACCGCGCCCGGCACGCCCAGCACAAGACCGACGCCGACCTGCAGAACGCGCACGCGATGGCGCCGTGGGTCGTGGTCTTCGACGACCACGAGGTGATGAACAACTGGAACGGCACCGCCAGCCCGGCCACCGCGGACCGCAAGGCCGCCGGTTTCCAGGCGTTCTACGAGAACATGCCGATCCGGTCCACCGCCAAGCCGAGCGGCGCGTCGATCCGGCTGTACCGGCAGTTCGGCTGGGGCAACCTCGCCCGGTTCCACATGCTCGACACCCGCCAGTACCGCAACGCGCAGGTGCCCGACCCGTCCGGTACGGCGGGGCCGTCGTGCACCGACATGCGGTCGACGTCGCGCAGCATCCTGGGCACGACGCAGGAGGCTTGGCTGCTGAAGGCGCTGGAGACGCATCCGGCGAAGTGGGACTTCCTCGGCCAGCAGGTCTTCTTCGCCACCCGTGACGGCGACGGCAACAAGGCGACCTGCGAGAGCCCCGACTCCTGGCAGGGCTACGAGGCCTCCCGCGACCGGATCGCGAAGGGCATCGTGGACCGCAAGGTGCCGAACCCGATCGTGCTGACCGGCGACGTCCACCGGCACTGGGCGGCCGACCTGCGCCGCGACTACTTCAACCACAGCGACCCGGTGTTCGGTTCGGAACTGGTGACGACCTCGGTCACGAGCAACAGCGACACCGCGACCGATCCGTCGTCGACCTGGCTCTCGAACAACCCGCACGTCAAGTACTGCCGGGGAAAGCGCGGCTACGTCCGGGTGACGGCGTCGCAAACGCAGATGCGGGCCGACTTCATGACGGTTTCGGACACCAGCGAGTACGACTTCTCGAAGGTGACTCTTGCCGCGGACCGGTCCTACGTCGTCGAGGCGGGGAAGCCTGGGCTCCAGAGGGTGTAAGACAGCGGCTGGGCGTTGGGTCTCGCGAGTGGCGATTCGGGTTTACCGTTCTTGCCGGGCTCGGCGCCAGTGACCTTCCCCAGTACATGAAGGACCCCTTCCTTGCGCCTGGCGCGGTGAAGGGGTCCTTCATGTACTGGGGAAGGGGGCCTTCACGCGCCACTGTTGTGGCTGCTGGTGCATGTGGGGCGAACGTGGTGATGCCCGAGTCCGTGAAGGACCCCTTGAGGGACCCAGAGTCCCTCAAGGAGGCCTTCACGGACCTGCGGTTCCTTTCAGCGCTTCCGATGGCCAGGCGTCGACCTCTGATGTCGTGAATGGCCCCTTTGGGACCTTCATCGTCTCAAAGGGGCCCTTCACGACATCCCCAGGATCGCGAAAACTCACGTGAGCGCCTGACTGGTGGCGCGGGTACTCGTGAGTCAGGACAGCAGGTCCACCAGCGCGTCACCGCGAGGCGTCCGGACGACGAGGACGACCTGGCCCTCGCGGTGCCGCTGGATCAGCCCGGCCGAAACGAGCTGTTCGCAGTGATAGGTCGCGGTGCTGGCGGCACACGACAGCAGATTCGCGATCTCCCCCATCCGGGCGGGCTTTCCCAAGTGCCGCAACAGTTTCGCGCGGTGGGCGCCGACCACGAGGTCGAGCCCTTCGACGCCGGGGGCGGTTTCGGGCCTGCCGCTGTCGAGCAGGCCGTCCAGCCCCGGCAGCGGGTAGCCGATCCAGATGGCGTCCTCTTCGTCGAAGTTGGACACCACCGAGCGGGCGCCCGCGACCATCGGGACGAGGATCAGTTTGCGGCCGCGCGTGGTGTACCGCGCCGGTTCCGCGTCGGGCAGCAGCAGGCAGCCGTTGCTGAACCGGAAATGCGGCCGCAGCAGGCCGAGTACCGCGTCCGTCCCGCCTCGGACGGAGGCGACGCCGATACGTTCGATCTCACGGTCGAGCAGGGGACGGGCCCTGGTCCAGAGGCTTTCGGTCGCCACTCTGGTCGCGGTGAAGGCGTCCGCGAGCGAGGCGACCCAGCGTCTCGGATGGTCGGCGGCCTGCCGCCACTGCGCGGGCAACCGGTCGCCGAAAACCTCTTCGAGGCCTTTCAGGACGTCGGTTTCCGTCAGGTCGCGCAGCATTTCCGCCTGGGCGGCGGCGGAAGAGTCCTCGCCGGGGCTGATCGGGACGATGAAATCCGGCTGGACCGAGGTGCCCCGGCGGGCGAGCGCGCTCGCCGCGCGGTATCCCTGTTCGGGGATCGCCGAGCCCACCTGGCGGCGCCAGGCGGCGGGCATACCTCGGTCGTACCCGCCGACGACCTCGACGAGCATCGAAACCAGCGAAACGTGCGGGGAAACCGTCACCCCGATCGGGATCGTGCTGGTGTCACCGAGTTCGAGCCGGGTATAAGAAGCCGGGGGCGGCGTCTCGCGCATCCGGTCGTCCCTCCTGGGAGTGGGCGTCGCAGCACGCGATGTTAGCGCCTCCCGTCAATACCCGGCACTGCCGGGGAAACCCAATTGCTCATTCATGATGAGAAACGCGCCGAGACCGTGGAAATCGTTGGTATTGCGTTTGCGTGCGTAGTAATACGCCGTGTCGCCGACATTGGTGCCTTCGGAGATGTTTGCGATATCGGTCAACCCGCCGGCTCCGGTCGAAACCTGGGACAGGACCCCGCGATAACCCTTCGCCGCCACGGGTCCGTACTCCGCGCCGACGTAGCCGCGTTCCACCGCTCGGGAGAGCAGGAAGGTGTACATCGCCGAAGCCGACGTCTCCAGCCAGTTGTCCTTGTCGCCGCCCCGGTCGACGACCTGGAACCAGCGGCCGGAGGCCCGGTCCTGCCAGCGGGTGTAGCCCGCCGCGAGGAACCTGACGACGTCGACGAGCCGCTTTCGGCGCGGATGGTCACGGGGGAGGATCTCGAGCAGGTCGATCGCCGTCATCCCGAGCCAGCCGATAGCGCGGCCCCAGTGGTACTTCGAATGCCGCCCGGCGCCCGAAGCCCACGGTTCCGAGCCGTCCTCGTCGTAGGCGTGGTAGAGCAGGCCCTTGGCGGGCTCCTTGAGCCGGTCGAAGTAGACGCTGACGTTCTTCGCGGCCTCTTCGTAGCAGTAAGCGGTGTCGCCGAAGGTCTTGCCGTACAGGGCGAGAAACGGCTGCGCCATGTACACGCCGTCCGCCCACAGTTGTCCGACCTTGCTCGTGGCGTGGAACATCCCGCCGTCGGACGTCCGGGGATAGGACGGGAACCGGCCGCGCAGCTGCTCCGCCGCCGTCTTGTACTTCGCCTGCCCGGTTTCGGTGTACAGCAAGGGGAACATCTGCCCGGAGCGCATCGCGTCCAGGTTCGTGAAGCCGTTGGAAATCCCGCTCTCGGTGACGAACCGGTCGTACCAGGCGAGGATGTAGTCGAGATAGGACTTCTCGCGGGTGCGCCGGTACACCAGGTACTGGCCGTAGAGGTAGAGGCCCCGGGTGTAGCTCCAGCCGCCGAGGGTGGCCGGGGTGAAGCGTTGCATCGTCGAGTCGACGATCGCCCGCGACCGGTCCACCGGCGCCGCGGTGGCCACGCCGGGCAGGGTGAGCGCGCCGAGGGCGCCCGCGGTTCCCGCCAGTACCGTGCGCCGGGAAAGCCGTGCCGCGTGAAGAGGATCCGATGACATTCGAGGCCCTTCCTGCACCGGGAAACCGGGGAGGCGACTCGCCGGGCTGAACTTCCTTGCGGGACAACGTCTACTCGGGTGCTCGACGGCGAGTCAATGGCTGCTCCCGGTGTCCGGGACGGTCCCGATGGGCGGCACTCTCCGCGGCGGCCTCCGCTCGCCTACGATCGGTGCGTGAACGAGCTGACCTTCCGCGGGCGCCGCGTCGCCCGGGACCGCGCCCTGGTCATGGCGATCGTCAACCGGACCCCCGATTCCTTCTACGACAAGGGCGCGACCTTCTCGGATCCGGACGCGCTCGCCGCCGTCGCCAAGGCGGTGGCCGACGGCGCCGACATCGTCGACATCGGCGGGGTCAAGGCCGGGCCCGGTGCGGAGGTCGACGTCGAGGAAGAGATCCGGCGGGTGGTCCCGTTCGTCGAGCGGATCCGCGAACTGCATCCCGACCTGGTGATCAGCGTCGACACCTGGCGCCACGAGGTGGGCAGGCGTTCGGCGGAGGCGGGCGCGGATCTGATCAACGACACCTGGGCGGGAGCCGATCCGAAACTGGCCGAGGTCGCCGCGGAGTTCGGCACCGGCTACGTCTGCTCGCACACCGGGAACGCCGTCCCGCGCACCCGCCCGTTCCGGGTGAACTACCCGGATATCGTCGCGGACGTCGTCGCGGAGACGACGGCGCACGCCGAGGCGGTCGTGGCACTCGGCGTCCCGCGTGAGGGGGTGCTGATCGACCCGACCCACGACTTCGGCAAGAACACGTGGCACAGCCTGGCGCTGCTGCGGCACGCGCGGGAACTGGCCGTCACCGGGTGGCCGGTGCTGATGGCACTGTCCAATAAGGACTTCGTCGGCGAGACGCTCGGTGTGGAGCTCGCGGAGCGGGTCGACGGGACCCTCGCCGCGACGGCATGGGCGGCGGCCGAGGGGGCGCGGGTGTTCCGGGTGCACGAGGTCAGGCGCACTCGGCAGGTGCTGGAGATGGTCGCGTCGATCCAGGGGGTGCGGCCGCCCGCGCGCGCGATCCGCGGGCTGGCCTGACACCCTCCCCGGCTCAGGAGCTCTTCGGCTCCAGGTGCAGCGCGGTGATCCCGCATTCGAACGTCTTGGACCGCACCAGCCGCAGCGGCTGATTGCCGCCGAGCGCGGGGAACACCGGCAGGCCGGCGCCGATCGCGGTCGGGTTGACGAACAGGTGGATCTCGTCCAGCAGGCCCTTGGCGATCAGATCCGCCGCGAGCCGGGCGCCACCCGAGGTGATGATGTCGCCGCCCGGCTGGTCCTTGAGCTTGTGCACGATCTCGGTGAGATCCCCGCCCGCCACGGTGGCGTTCTCCCAAGGCGACTCGGTGAGGCTGTTCGAGATCACCACCTTGGGCGTGTTGTTCATCTTGTCGATGGTCTCCTGCGTCTCTCCCTCCATGTCCGACTGCCAGGCCGGGATGAACCCTTCGGCGAGGTTGCGGCCCAGCACGATGCAGTCGACCGGGTCCCAGAGTGGGCCGACGTAGGCGTTCACGTCGTCGGTCCACGGCATGGTCATCCAGTCCATCTCGCCTTCCGGGCCACCCATGTAGCCGTCGACGGTGGTCTGGACCTGCAGCTTGAACTTGCGCATGGCGCTGTTCCTTCCCAGTGAAGTATCTCTCGGACGCTCTTGTGTCCCCAGGAGAGCGATGTGTCCGCCGGACACATGGTGTACGTTAGACACATCCGAGACCGGATGACAAGTCCCGAATGTCCGAAAGCGGAGTGCACGATGGCGACCTTTACGGGAGCCGGCCCGGACCCCGGCGCCGGCAGTACCGAGCTGCTCTGGGGGCTTTCCCAGCGCGAGCCGAAACCCACTCGCCCGGTGCTGACGATCGAGCGGATCGCCGACGCCGCGACCGGGATCGCCGACGCCGACGGCATCGCCGGCGTCTCCATGCACCTGGTCGCGAGCAAGCTCGACGTGACGAAAATGGCGCTGTACCGCCATGTCAGGAACAAGGCGGAACTGCTCGCGGTGATGACCGAACTGGCCATCGGCCCCGCCCCGGACCTCCTCGCGCTGCCCGGAGACTGGCGCTCCCGGCTCGAAGAATGGACGGTCCGGATGCGCGAGACCTGGCAGCGGCATCCGTGGCTGCCCGACGCCACGGTCGGCGTCCGGGCGACCGGGCCGCGGGAGATCGGCTGGACGGAGTCCGCCGTCGCCGCGCTGGCGGGCACCGGCCTGACCGGCGCCGAACGGATGGACGCGGTCTTCCTGATCAGCGGGCATCTGCGCAACACCCATTCGACGAACAACGCCGGAACCCAACCCTGGGAAGGCGACCGCGGCCTGCGCGGGCACGTCGCGGCGAACCCGGACATGTTCCCGGCGCTGCACGAAGCGGCGAAGGCGATCGAAGACGCCCCCGCGGACAACGGTTTCGAGTTCGGGCTCCAGCGGATCCTCGACGGACTCGCCGCGCTCATCGACCGACGGCGCTGACCGCCGCGCCTCCTTCGGCGAATGGCGATCATTCGTGCTTGGAGGCGGAACTCGCGTGATTGGGGAGCGCACACGCGTGATTGGAGGCGTAACTCGCGTGATTGGAGGCGGAACTCGCGTCAGCCGTCCAAGGGGATGACGGCCGAAACCGTGGTGCCCGACCCGGGTTCGCTCGCGACGGTCAGTTCGCCGCCGAGCGCCCGGACCCGGTCGCGGAGGCCGTGCAGCCCGGAGCCGCCGTCGATGTCGGCCGTGCCGGTGCCGTCGTCGTGGACGTCCACCCGCAGACCGTCCTCTTTGACGCGGATGAACACGCGGACCTCGCGTGCCCGCGCGTGTTTCAAGGCGTTGGTGACCGCTTCCGAGACGACGAAGTACGCCGTCGCCTCGACGGCGCCGCTGAGCCGCGGCACGTCCGCCCCCGCGAGGTCGACCGCGAGCGGGACCCGGTCCAGCAGTGACCGGACCGCGGGGATCAGCCCGGCCTCGGTGAGGATCGCGGGCCGGAGCCCGCGCGCGAGTTCACGCAGTTCGGTGATGGTGGCCTGGAGTTCGTCGATGGTGCCGGTCAGCAGGGCCGCGACCGGCGGCGTGAGGTCGCTCCCGAGCCGCCGTTCCGCCATCCTCAGCAGCAGCACGACACTGACCAGCCGTTGTTGTGCCCCGTCGTGCAGGTCCCGTTCGAGACGTCGCCGTTCGTCGTCGGCGGCGGCCACGATGCGGGCGCGCGACGCCTGGACCTCGACGAGGCGCTCCTCCAGTTCCGCGGCGAGCCGCTGGTTGTCCAGTATCAGCCCGGCGGCGGCGTTGAGCGCGTCGATCGACCGGCTGTCCTTCCACACCTCGTCGTCCTGCACGAGCGCGGCCAGGCCGGAACCGTCGCGTTCCAGCAGGAGCCGGATCATCTCCGCGTTGCCGACCCGCGCCCGCAGCACCCCGATCAGGAAGGTCAGCGGCCACAGGCAGAACGAGATCCGGTAGACGTCCAGCAGCGGTCCGGAGAACGGATGCGCGGAGCCGAGCGCGCTGCCGACCAGGGTGCTCACCGCGCCGACCACCGCGATCGCGACGACGGGGGAGAGCAGCCGCCGCTGCGGAAGCCGTCCGGCGAGCCAGCGGTAGAGCAGCACGACCAGCACCCCGGCACCGATCAGCGCGCCGACCAGTTCCAGCAGCCGTTTGACCAGCTGTTCGGCCTCCGTCGAGGCGGCGACCGCGGCGAGGTTCTTCGGATCGTCGTTGACCAGCAGGCCGAGCACCGCCGCCCCGAAGATCACGGTGTACGCGGAAAGGACGAGCACGCGTTCCCAGCGGGACCGGAGCTTCCCGTGCGGGAAGACGACCACCAGATGGGCGATCACCGGACTGGACGCGGCGGTCAGCGCCAAACCGGCGGTATGCGCGAGCGGCTCGTCGGCGAACTGCAGGTCCTCGGCGAACAACGCGAGCCCGGCCAGCGCGATGAGCAGGCCGATGGGGTTCGAAGCGCGGCGCACGTGCGCGACGGCGCCGGCGAGGAGGAAGAGGAACCCGGTCGTGGACGAGAGGGTGGTGTCGAGCACGGTGTGCGTGCCGTCGGCGATCTTGAGCGTCGTCGCTACGACACCCATGCCGATACCGGCGGTCAGCACGCCCGCCATCGCGACGGTTCGAGGGTGCTTCACCACTAAGCGTGATTCGCCCGTTCGGCCCGAACCGTTACACCGGTCCTGAAATGTGGAACAGGAGTTCCGCCAGGTGTCAAGGATTCTCGGCATCTTTCCCGTCATTCGGATGGCGATGCAGGCACGTGGGTGAACATGCGACTCTCGCGCCACCACCCGAGCCGAGTCGTACCCTCCGAAAGGCGACCTTCCGTGCGCACCCACCACAGAGCCCGCTTGCTGGCCGCGGCCTTCGCCGCCCTGACACTGGCCGGCGGGATCGCGGGATGTTCACGCGCGGACAGCGGCACCGCCCCGGCGGAGCAGAAGAGCCAGGGAGCCGCGGCCGAGGTGCGCGTCGGGTACTTCCCGAACGTGACGCACGCGCCCGCGCTGATCGGGACCAAGAACGGCTTCTTCGCCAAGGAACTCGGCTCGACGAAGCTCACGACCCAGACGTTCAACGCGGGCCCCGAAGAGGTCAACGCGCTGCTCGGCAACTCGCTCGACATCGCGTTCATCGGCTCCGGCCCGGCCATCAACGCCTTCACCAAGTCCAAGGGCGCCATCCAGCTGGTCTCCGGCGCGGTCACCGGCGGCGCGCAGCTGGTGGTGAAGCCGGAGATCACCACGCCGGAGCAGCTCGCCGGCAAGAACATCGCGACGCCGTCGCTGGCGAACACCCAGGACGTCGCGCTCAAGAAGTTCGTCGCCGAGAAGAAGCTGGCGGGAGTCAAGGTCACCAACCTCGACAACCCGAAGACGTTCGACGCCTTCAAGAAAGGTGAACTCGACGGCGGCTGGCTGCCGGAGCCGTGGTCCTCACGGCTCGTGCTGGACGCTGGCGCGAAGGTGCTCCTGGACGAGAAGACCCTGTGGCCGGAAGGCAAGTTCCCGACCACGGTCGTGATCGTCCGCAGTGAGTTCCTGCAGCAGCATCCGGAGACCGTCACCGCCATCCTCAAGGGTGAACTCGCCGCCATCGACTGGGCGAAGACCAACCCCGCCGAGGCGAAGAAGGTGGTCAACGGAGAACTCAAGGCGCTCGCGGGCAGCACACTGAACGAGGCCGTCCTCGACCGCGCGTTCTCCGGCATCGAACTCGGCATCGACCCGGTGGCGTCGACCTTCGCCCAGCTCGCGCAGGACTCGGTGACCGCGGGCGTGGTGAAGTCCGCGGTGGACCTCAAGGGGTTCGCCGATTTCGGCCCGCTCAACGCCGTGCTCAAAGAGCAGGGCAAGCCCGGCGTGAACGCGCCAGGGCTGACGAAGTGACCGGAGGGGATCAGCGATGACGACCACCTTGGAGCCCGGCCTGTCCACCGGTGTCGCCGTGCGGCTCGACGGGGTCCGGAAGGCGTTCGGGCCGACCGGCCGCGCCGTCGTGGCCCTCGACGGGATGGACCTGACGGTCGCCCCCGGCGAGTTCGTCTGCCTCCTCGGCGCCTCCGGCTGCGGCAAGAGCACGCTGCTGAACCTGGTCGCCGGTCTCGACCGGCCGACGTCGGGCACGATCACCCTCGAGACCTCCCGGCCGGCGGTCATGTTCCAGGAGGCCGCGCTGATGCCGTGGCTGACCGCGGCCCGCAACGTGGAACTGCCGCTGCGCCTCGCCGGTTTCAGCCGGTCCGAGCGCCGCGAAAAGGCGGCCGAACTGCTCGAACTCGTCCGCCTCGGCGGTGCGGGCGACAAGCGGCCGCACGAGTTGTCGGGCGGGATGCGGCAGCGCGTCGCGCTCGCCAGGGCACTGGCCGCGACCCTGCGCGTCGGCGGTGACCCGGAGCAGTCGCTGCTACTGATGGACGAGCCGTTCGCCGCGCTCGACGCCATCACCCGCGACGTCCTGCAGGGTGAACTGCTGCGCGTCTACCGCAGCACCGGCACGTCGGTGCTGTTCGTGACCCACGACGTCCGCGAAGCCGTGCGGCTCGGCCAGCGGGTCGTGCTGCTCTCGTCGCGGCCGGGCCGGGTCGTGCGGGAATGGCGCGACGTCCAGGCCTCCGATGCCGAAGAGCTGACCTTGGAGATCACCGGTCACCTCCGGGAGGTGATCAGTACCCATGCCGCGGCTTGACCGCCCCGACACAGCGGCGGAGGAGGCGGACGAGGCCGTCGGCGCGGGGCTCGACTCGCTCGACACCCCCACCGGGGAGCGCCGGGAAAGCCGGGGGAAGCGGTTCCTGCGGGGCTTCGTGCCGCCGTTGGTCTTCCTGGCGTTGCTGGTCGCGCTGTGGCAGGCCTTGTGGGCGGCCGCGTTCTGGCCGGAGTCGATGCTGCCCGCGCCGCTCGCGGTCTGGGACGAACTCGTCGGCATCACCATCGACGGCGAGATCTTCGAGTTCGTCTGGACGTCGGTGCACCGCGCCGCGCTGGGCTTCCTGATCGGCGTGGTCATCGGGACCCCGCTCGGGCTGGTGGTGGCGAAGGTCCGCATCGTCCGCGCCGCCGTCGGCCCGTTCCTGACCGGGCTGCAGAGCCTGCCGTCGGTGGCGTGGGTGCCCGCGGCGATCCTGTGGTTCGGTCTGAACGACGCCTCGATCTACTTCGTGGTCCTGCTGGGCTCGGTGCCTTCGATCGCGAACGGTCTCGTCTCGGGCATCGACCAGATCCCGCCGATCCTGCCGAGGGTCGGCCAGGTGATGGGGGCGAACCGGCTCTCGTCGGCCAGGCACATCCTGCTGCCCGCCGCGTTGCCCGGCTTCCTGGCGGGGCTCAAACAGGGCTGGGCGTTCTCGTGGCGTTCGCTGATGGCCGCCGAGCTGATCGCGCTGTCCCCGGCGCTCGGCAAGGGACTCGGCGCGTACCTCAACGAAGGCTCGTCGTTCAACAGCATGGAAGGCGTGATCTCGGCGATCTTCCTGATCCTGCTGGTCGGCGTCGGTATCGAGCTGGTGGTGTTCCGTCCGCTGGAACGGTCGGTCTTGCGTGCCCGTGGTCTCACCGCGTCTCTTTAGGACTTTGGGCAGGCTAGCCTTACCCGCATGTCCGTTACTGGGGTGCGGGTCAAGGCGACCCTGACCGCGCTGATGATGTCGTTGCTGGTGGCCGGTTGCGGTTCTTCGCAATCGGTCGACGAGAGCCTGGTGCCTCCGGAGGCCCGGGGCACCTTCCCGGTGACCGTCGAGCACAAATACGGGTCGGCGTCGGTCGAGAAGCAGCCTTCGAGGATCGTCACGCTCGGCCTGTCCGACCACGACGCCGTGCTGGCGCTCGGGATCCGGCCGGTCGGCGCCGTCGACTGGTTCAAGGAGCGGCCGTACGGGAAGTGGCCGTGGACCCAGGCTCGCTGGGGTGACAAGTGGCCGGAGGTCGTCGGCGAACGGGACGACTTCAACTTCGAGAAGATCGCCGCGCTCAAGCCGGACCTGATTCTCGCCCAGTACAGCGGGATGAAGAAGGAGCAGTACGACAAGCTCTCGCAGCTCGCCCCGGTCGTCGCGCAGCCGTCGAAGTACGAGGACTACGCGGCGCCGTGGCAGGAGATGACCCGGATGGTGGGTCGCGCGCTCGGGTTGCCGCAGAAGGCCGACGACCTGATCGCCGGGATCGACCGGCGGTTCGCGCAGGCGCGGGCCGAACACCCCGGGTTCGCGAAGCTGTCGATGGTCGTCGCCGACACCTTCGAGGCGGGCAAGTTCTCCGCGTTCACCACCACCGACCCGAAGATGATCTTCATGACCGAGCTGGGTTTCCGGCCGTTCGATCCGGTCAAGGCGCTGAGCGAACCGGAGAACAACGTCGTCGAGGTCTCGTCGGAACGGTTCGACCTGTTCGACGCGGATCGCCTGGTGTGGCTGAACTCCGACGTCAACGCGGAGACCAGGGTGCGGGCCGACCCGGTGTACCGGAAGCTGAAGGTGTCGGCGGACAAGCGGGACTTGTTCATCACCTACGAGAACCCGCCGGTCGGGGCCGCGATCTCGTTCAACACCGTGCTGAGCATCCCGTACGCGATCGAACAGCTGGTGCCGAAGCTGGCGGCCGTCCCCGGCTCCTGAGCGTTCACCTTCCGGAGGTGGCAAACCTACGACACCGTAAGTTACGGTGTCGTAGGTGGCGTTTTCCGTACCCTGGAAGGACGAAACGCATGACGGTCCCCGAAAGCACCCGGCTGATGCTCGAGCTGGAGGGAACGGTCGAGGAAAACCTCAACCGGCACCTCTCGGTCGCCAAGGAATGGATGCCGCACGAGTACGTGCCGTGGAGCGAGGGCAAGAACTTCGCCGAACTGGGCGGCGAGCCGTGGGATCCCGAGCAGTCGCGGGTGTCGCCCATCGCGCGGACCTCGCTGGAGGTCAACCTCCTGACCGAGGACAACCTGCCGAGCTACCACCGCGAGATCGAGCGGGCGTTCGGCCGCGACGGCGCGTGGGGCACGTGGGTGCATCGCTGGACGGCCGAGGAGGGCCGCCACGGCATCTGCATCCGCGACTACCTGCTGGTGACGCGCGCGGTGGACCCGGTCGAGCTGGAGCGGGCGCGGATGCAGACCATGCAGGCCGGGTACGACAGCGGCGACAAGGCATTGCTGAACGTCTTCGCGTACGTGTCGTTCCAGGAGCTGGCGACGCGGCTTTCGCATCGCAACACCGGCAAGTACACGCAGGATCCGATGTGCGAGAAGCTGCTTTCCCGGGTCGCGATGGACGAGAACCTGCACATGGTCTTCTACCGGAACCTGGTGCAGGCCTCGCTGGAGCTTTCACCCGACGCGATGATGCGCGCCATCACCGACGAGGTCGTCCAGTTCCAGATGCCGGGCGCGGTGATCCCGAGCTTCGTGCGGAAGGCCGCGCTGATCGCGAAGGCGGGCATCTACGACCTGCGGATCCACCACGACGAGGTGATCTGGCCGTTGCTGCGGCAGTGGAAGATCTTCGAGCTCGAAGGGCTCGGCGAGGTGGGGGAGAAGGCGCGGGACGAACTCGACCAGTTCCTGAAGGCCCTCGACACCCAGGCGTCCCGCTTCGAAGAGCGTCGCGCGGCCGCGGCCGCCCGCGCCGCCGCCCGAACCACGTGATACGCCCCCGATCACGCGAGTTGCGCCCCTAGTCACGCGAGTTCCGCCCCCAATCACACGAGTTGCGCCTCCAATCACGTGAGTTCCGCCTCCAGTCACGTGACCAGACGGCCAACTCACGTGATCGGATGGACGGCACGTGTGTTCCGGTGGCCGACTCGCGTGGTCGGGCGGCCCGATCACCTGAGCCGCCCTCCGGAACTCGCGTGTTGGAAGGCGTAACTCACGTGACGGGAGCCGTAACTCGCGTGACGGGAGCCGTAACTCGCGTGACGGGAGCCGTAACTCGCGTGACGGCCGCCGGATCACGCGTGGCGGCCGTCAGGGTGAGCTAGCGCGAGCGGCGCGAGCCGGCGCGGGTGCCCGAGGAGAACGCGGCGGCACCGCCCCGGCGGGCCGGAGCGCCACCGGACTGGGCCTTGCCCGCACCGGAAGCCCGGCGCGGCTGGGAGTCGGCGGCGCCGCGACGGCCCTGGCCGCCGCCCTTGGGCGCGCCTTCGCGACGTCCGGTGGACTCGGCCGCGCGACGGCCGCCCTGGCCGGCGGGGGCGCCGCCACGGCGGTCGCCTTCGGCGCGGGGCTGACGCGAACGGCCCTCCGAGGAACCGCCGCGACGCGAGCCGCCACCGGAAGCACCCCTGCCACCGACGGAGGGGCCTCGGCCGCGACCGGCGCGGCTGCCGCGGCCACGGCTGCCTGCCGGACGGTCTTCGTCGTCACCCTTGCCCGGGATGGCTTCGCCGCTGGCGCTGACGCGCTTCGGCCGCATGTCCACGATCGGCTGACGCGGGGACGCGGTGAACGAACGCTCGCCGGGCGCCAGCTCCGACAGCAGCGGGTGGCCGGGGCCGAGCTGCGTCGTGGTCGGCTTGATGCCCGCCTTGCGGGTGAGGTCGCGGACGTCGCCGACCTGCGCGTCGGTCATCAGCGTGACGACGGTGCCGGACGCCCCGGCCCGCGCGGTCCGACCTGAGCGGTGCAGGTACGCCTTGTGCTCGACGGGCGGGTCGGCGTGGATGACCAGCGTGACGTCGTCGACGTGGATGCCGCGGGCGGCGATGTCGGTCGCGACCAGCGTCTTCGCCGCGCCGGAGGAGAACGCCTCCAGGTTGCGCGTCCTCGCGGTCTGCCCGAGGTTGCCGTGCAGTTCGACCGCCGGCACGCCGGAGGCCATGAGCTTGCGCGTCAGCTGCTTGGCGCGGTGCTTCGTGCGGGTGAACACCAGTGTGCGGCCGGGCGCGGCGGTGAGGTCGATCAGCACCGCCAGCCGGTGGGTCTCCTCCAGGTGCAGCACGTGGTGCTTCATGGTCGATACCGGCGACTGGGCCGAGTCGACGCTGTGCGTGACCGGGTTGTGCATGAAGCGCTTGACCAGCACGTCGACACCCGCGTCGAGGGTCGCGGAGAACAGCAGCCGCTGCCCGCGCTCCGGGGTCTCGGCCATGATGCGCCGGACGTCGGGCAGGAAGCCGAGGTCGGCCATGTGGTCGGCCTCGTCCAGGACGGTGATCTCGATGTTGTCGAGCTTCACCTCGCCCGAACGCATGTGGTCGGCGAGCCTGCCGGGGCAGGCGACGACGATGTCGACGCCGTCACGCAGCCGGGTGATCTGCGGGTTGGGGCTGACGCCGCCGAAGATGGTGGTGACCTTGAGGCCGAGCGGCTTGGCCAGCGGCAGGAACGACGCCTCGATCTGGGTGGCCAGTTCGCGGGTCGGCGCCAGGACAAGCGCGCGCGGGCGGCCGGGGCGGCGCCGGGTCGGGCCGGCGGCGAGCCGGGCGAGGACGGGCAGCACGAAGCCATAGGTCTTGCCGGAGCCGGTGCGGCCGCGGCCGAGGACGTCGCGGCCCGCCAGCGAATGCGGCAGCGTGGCGGCCTGGATGGGGAACGGGCTGGTGACGCCCTGTTCGGCGAGCGAGTCCACGAGGGTCTTGGGCAGGCCGAGTTCGGTGAAGGTAGGTGTGCTCATAAGCGTGTGGGCACAGGTGCGCCCTGGTATCTCCGTAAGGATAGAAAGGGTTGTCCTGCCCGGCGCAGACCTCGGGGGGCCGCGGCGCGTGGTCTTCGACAACGAAACGCGGCCCGAGGCAGAACTGAGCGGACCGCGTTGTCCAGTGTACTGGGTCGTGATCTCCGGGGCTACGTGATATCGCCCGCACCGGTCCGCCGATGTTCGTCGGTTCGGACGAGCCGGACGCCGGGTCGCGGTGAAACGCTGGCCTGACCGGACGAAAGGGGACACGGGTGTCGAACGTTCAGGATCTGCGAGGCGTGCTCGAAGAGGAGGCGCGCGGGGCGGGTGTCCCTGGAGCCGTGGTGGGGGTGACGCATCGCGGCGAGGAGTCGGTGTTCGCCACCGGGGTGTCCAGTGTGGACACCGGGCTTCCGGTCGATCCCGGCACCCTGTTCATGATCGGCTCCACCAGCAAGACCTTCGCCGCGGCCGCCGTGCTGGCCCTGGTCGAAGACGGTGTACTGGACCTGGACCGGCCGGTCGTCGAATACCTCCCCGATCTCCCCTTGGCGGATCCGGTGGCGCGGAAGACGGTGACGCTGCGCCAGCTGCTCACGCACTCCGCCGGGTTCCTCGGCGACGTGGACTTCACCACCGGGTGGGGTGACGACGCGCTGGCCCTCGCGATCGCGAAGTTCGGCGACCTGCCGCAGAACTTCCCGCCAGGAGAGGTGTTCTCCTACTGCAACGCCGGGTTCCAGCTGGCAGGCCGGGTCGTCGAGGTGGTGGCGGGCGAACCCTTCGAGGACGTGGTCCGCGCCCGGCTGCTCGAACCGCTGGGCATGACCGAGTCGTATTACCTGCCGTGGGAGGTGCTCACGCGCCGTCACGCCGTCGGGCACGTGCTGCGCGACGGCGGACCGGCGGTCGAGCACACCGTGGGCCTCACCCGCGCGGACAGCGCGAGCGGCGGATTGTGGTCGACGGCGGGTGACCAGCTGAAATGGGCCCGGTTCTTCCTGACCGGCGAGGCCGAGGGCAAGCCGCCGATCAGCGAAGCCACCCGCGACCTGATGCGCGCGCCGCAGCGCAAGGCCGCGCTGCGGTTCGAACAGGTCGGGCTGAGCTGGCTGCACACGACCCACGGCGCTGCCCGGCTGGTCCGGCACGGCGGCAACGTGAGCAATCTGCAGTTGTCGGAGTTCGTGACCATTCCGGAGGAGGACTTCGCCGTCACCGTGCTGACGAACAGCGCGGGCGGCTCCGCGCTGGGCGCGAAGATCGTCGACTGGTGCTTGGAGAAGCTGGTCGGCCTGCCTCCGCTCGCGAGCCCGCCGCCGGTGCCCCAGCCGGACGTCGCCGAGTACCTCGGCCGCTACCAGACCGGTGACTTGGCGTTCGTGGTCAGCGACCGCGACGGCACGCTGTGGGCTCAGCTGGTCGCCGAGATCGAGGACTTCCCGTCGCCTCCGCCGTTCGAGGCCGTTTTCGTGGGCGGCGACGCGATCGCCCCCGCCGCCGACACCCGCAAGCCCACCGCGCGTTTCCTGCGGAACGACCACGGGGAGGTGACTTCGGTCGAGTTCGGTGGCCGGACGGCGAAGCGGCGCGCTACGGTTACCGGGTAGTAACTTCGGCGACCAGGAGTGACGATGAGCGAAAAGGCGACCGCGTTGTTGCTGAACCCGGGTGGGTACGACCCACGGCAGTTCGACCCGGAGACGCGTCGCCTGCTGCGTGCCACCATCGAGTGGTTCGAACAGCGAGGCAAGCGCAAGCTCGTCGAGGACTACCACGAGCGGACCTTCTACGCGGACTTCATCGAGTTCGCGGGCAAGGAAGGGCTCTTTTCGACGTTCCTCACTCCTGGCGCGAACGCCGAGGGGAACCCCGACAAGCGCTGGGATACCGCGCGCGTCGCGGCGCTGTCGGAGATCCTCGGCTTCTACGGCCTGAATTATTGGTACCCGTGGCAGGTCACCATCCTCGGCCTTGGCCCGGTGTGGCAGAGCGCGAACGAGGCCGCCCGCAAACGCGCGGCGGACTCGCTCGCGGCCGGCGGCGTCGCCGCGTTCGGACTGTCCGAAAAGGAGCACGGCGCCGACATCTACTCGTCGGACCTCGTGCTCACACCGGACGGCAAGGGCGGCTACCGCGCGAACGGGTCGAAGTACTACATCGGCAACGGCAACTGCGCGCGCACCGTGTCGGTGTTCGGCCGCATCGGCGGCGTCGAGGGACCGGACCAGTACGTGTTCTTCTACGCGGACTCGGAGCACCCGAACTACCGCGTGGTGAAGAACGTCGTCCCGTCGCAGATGTACGTCGCCGAGTTCGAGCTCGATGACTACCCGGTGTCCGAAGAGGACATTCTGCACGTCGGCGCCGACGCGTTCTCCGCTGCGCTGAACACGGTCAACATCGGCAAGTTCAACCTGTGCTTCGGCGGCATCGGGATGTCGACGCACTCGTTGTACGAGGCGATCACGCACGCGCACAACCGGGTGCTCTACGGCAAGAAGGTCACCGATTTCCCGCACGTGCGCCGGGAATTCGTCGAGGCGTACGCGCGGCTCGTCGCGATGAAGCTGTTCTCCGACCGCGCCGTGGACTACTTCCGCAGCGCGAACGCGGACGACCGCCGGTACCTGCTGTTCAACCCGATCACCAAGATGAAGGTGACCACCGAGGCGCAGAAGGTCATCGGCCTGGTCGCGGATGTGGTGGCGGCCAAGGGTTTCGAGGCCGACACCTACCTCGCGATGTCCAAGAACGACATCGACGGCCTGCCGAAGCTGGAAGGCACGGTGGCGGTGAACCTCGCGCTGATCGCGAAGTTCGTGCCCGCGTACCTGTTCGCGCCGCAGGCCTACGAGCCGGTGCCGACCCGGTCCGACGCGGCCGACGACGAGTTCCTGTTCCGCCAGGGCCCCGCGCGCGGCCTGTCGAAGGTGCGGTTCCACGACTGGCGTGAGGCCTACGCCAAGGCGTCCGCGATCCCGAACGTCGCGCGGTTCACCGAGCAGGCCGAGGCGCTGGTGAAGCTGTTCACCGAAGCCGCGCCGGACGAGGCACAGCAGCAGGACATCGACTTCGGCCTCGCGCTGACCGAGCTGTTCACGCTGGTCGTCTACGGGCAGCTGGTGCTGGAGCAGGCGGAGATCACCGGCATCGAGACCGAGGTCGTCGACCAGATCTTCGCCATCCTGGTGCAGGACTTCAGCGCCACCGCGATCGATCTACACGGAAAGTCGTCCTCGACCGAGGCGCAGCAGGCGCTCGCGCTGGCGTCGATCCGGAAGCCCGTCGTCGACGCGGCGCGCTTCGACCACGTGTGGTCGCTGGTGCGGGACCTCTCGGGCGCCTACGCCATGAACCCGTGAGCTGAAAGGGACTTTCCCCGCATCTGACGTGGTGAAGGGCGCTTTCCTCGCATCGCATGCGGGGAAAGCGCCCTTTCTCTTTGAGGGGTAAGGCGAAGGTGGCGTGTTGCGAAAGCCACTTTCGCAACCTTCAACGTTGCGAAAGTGGCTTTCGCAACGTCGGGGGCAGGGGTGCGGTAGCGAAGAAGGCGTCCTTCGCGACACCCGGGTGCCCCACGGCCGCGAGTGAATCCCCGCGACCCGACACCATTGCCTTACCCCTCGATAACGTGCCAACCCTTACTTGCCGAAGCCGGCCTTTCGGAGCGCGTCCGCCATGGCACCGCCACCGCCGCCGGAGTTCCCGCCCCGGTTGCCGCCGCCGCGTCCGCCCTGGCCGCCTTGACGCTGTCCGCCGCCCTGACGCTGACCGCCCTGGCCGCGGTCACGACCGCCGCCGCCGCCACCGCCCTGCTCGCGGGCGGGACGGCCGGGCTCGTCGTCCAGCCGCAGGGTCAGCGAGATCCGCTTGCGCGGCACGTCGACTTCCAGGACCTTCACCTTGACGATGTCGCCGGGTTTCACGACCTCACGCGGGTCCTTGACGAAGTTCTTCGACAGCGCCGAGACGTGCGCGAGCCCGTCCTGGTGCACGCCGACGTCGATGAACGCGCCGAACGCGGCCACGTTCGTCACGACACCTTCCAGCCGCATTCCCGGCTTGAGGTCGCCGATCTTCTCGACGCCGTCGGCGAAGGTCGCGGTCTTGAACGCCGGACGCGGGTCGCGGCCCGGCTTTTCGAGTTCGGCGAGGATGTCGGTCACCGTCGGGAGGCCGAAGGTGTCGTCGACGAACTGTGTGGGCTTCAGCGCCTGCAGGGTCCGCGAGTTGCCGATCAGCGCGCGGATGTCCGTGCCGGTCGAGCTCAGGATCCGCCGCACCACCGGATAGGCCTCGGGGTGCACCGAGGACGAGTCGAGCGGGTCGTCGCCGTCCGGGATCCGGAGGAAGCCCGCGCACTGCTCGAAGGCCTTGGGGCCGAGCCGCGCGACCTCCTTGAGCCCGCTCCGAGTCTTGAACGGACCGTTCTCGTCGCGGTGCGCGACGATGTTCTCCGCCAGCGTCGTCGTGATGCCCGAGACGCGGGTCAGCAGCGGCGCCGACGCGGTGTTGACGTCCACGCCGACCGCGTTCACACAGTCTTCGACCACCGCGTCGAGTGACCGCGACAGCGAGATCTCCGACAGGTCGTGCTGGTACTGCCCGACGCCGATCGACTTCGGGTCGATCTTCACCAGTTCCGCCAGCGGGTCCTGCAGCCGCCGCGCGATGGAGACCGCGCCGCGCAGCGAGACGTCCATCCCCGGCAGTTCCTGCGACGCGAACGCCGACGCCGAGTACACCGACGCGCCCGCCTCGGAGACGACGGCCTTGGTCAGCTTCAGTTCCGGATGCTTCTTGATCAGCTCGCCGGCGAGTTTGTCGGTCTCGCGGGACGCGGTGCCGTTGCCGATCGAGATCAGGTCCACCTTGTGCCGGGCGCACAGCGCGGCGAGTTCGGCGATGGACTGGTCCCATTTGTTCGCGGGCTGATGCGGGTAGATCACGTGGGTGCCGACGACCTTGCCGGTGTCGTCGACGACGGCGACCTTGACGCCGGTGCGGAAACCCGGGTCGAGGCCCATCGTGGCGCGGGTGCCCGCCGGGGCGGCGAGCAGCAGGTCGCGCAGGTTCGCGGCGAACACGCGGACGGCGTCGTCCTCGGCCGACTGACGCAGCCGCATCCGCAGGTCGATGCCGAGGTGCAGCAGGATCTTCGTGCGCCACGCCCAGCGGACGGTGTCGCCGAGCCACTTGTCGCCGGGTCGGCCTTCGTTGGAGATCCCGAACTTGTGCGCGATGCGGGTCTCGTACTCCGTCGGCCCGGTGCGTGGTTCCTCGGTGGGCTCCTCCGACTCCATGGTGAGGTCGAGGATGTCTTCCTTCTCACCGCGGAACATCGCGAGGATCCGGTGCGAGGGGAGCTTGCTGTAGGGCTCGGAGAACTCGAAGTAGTCGGAGAACTTCGCGCCCTCTTCGGCCTTGCCGTCGCGGACCTTCGACGCGAGGCGGCCCTGCGACCACATCTTCTCGCGCAGCTCGCCGATCAGGTCGGCGTCCTCGGCGAAGCGTTCCACGAGGATCGCGCGGGCGCCGTCGAGCGCGGCCTGCGCGTCGGCGACTCCCTTGTCGGCGTCGACGAACACCGCGGCCGCGGCCTGCGGGTCGGTGTTCGGGTCGTTCAACAGCCCGTCGGCGAGCGGCTCCAGACCGGCCTCGCGGGCGATCATCGCCTTCGTCCGCCGCTTGGGCTTGTACGGCAGGTAGATGTCCTCGAGGCGGGACTTGGTGTCCGCCGCCATGATCGACGCTTCGAGCGCCTCGTCCAGCTTGCCCTGGCTACGGATCGACTCCAGCACCGCGACCCGGCGTTCGCCGAGTTCCCGCAGGTAGCGGAGGCGTTCTTCGAGGGTGCGGAGCTGGGTGTCGTCCAGCATCCCGGTGACCTCTTTGCGGTACCGGGCGATGAACGGCACGGTCGATCCGCCGTCCAGCAGGTCGACGGCCGCCTTGACCTGCCCTTCGCGCACACCGAGTTCTTCGGCGATCTTCTGCTCGACTGTCTGCAGGCCCTGCACGCTCACTCCCACGCTCCTGAATCCGCCCTCGGGTGCTCTCGGACCCTGCATTCTGCCGCTTCCGCCGAGCCGACTTTCGTATGGCCTCCTCTAACCGAACCCTTGACAGTTGTATTGGTCTAGTCCATTTTGGTGTGGCCGACATCACCCGTTCGTGGAGGCCAGTCGTGAAAGTGAAGCCGAAACACGCGTTCCTCGCCCTGCTGTCGTCACTGGCCGTGTGCCTGGGGGTGACTTTCGCGGTCTCGGGCAGCGCCTCGGCCGCCAACATCCTGACCAACCCGGGCTTCGAACTCGGGACCACGAGCGGCTGGACCTGCACCGGCGCGAACGCGGTGGTCACCACGCCGGTCCACTCGGGCAGCCGCGCGCTCAGCGCCACTCCCGCGGGGCAGGACAACGCCCGCTGCTCGCAGAGCGTGGCCGTGAAGGCCAACACCGCGTACACGCTTTCGGCGTGGGTGCAGGGCAGCTACACCTACCTCGGTGTCACGGGCACCGGGACGGGTGACAAGAACACCTGGACCCCGGGCGGGGCCAGCTGGTCGCAGCTCTCGCTGAGCTTCACCACCGGCGCGTCCACCACGAGCGTCCAGATCTACCTGCACGGCTGGTACGGCCAGCCCGCGTACTTCGCCGACGACGTGAACCTCGACGGTCCCGGCGGCTCGCCGACCACGACCCCGACGACCCCCACCACGCCGACCACGCCCACGACCACCACGTCGAACCCACCGACGACCTCGGCGAGCACCCCGCCGACCGGGAACCTGCCGAAGCACGTGATCACCGGCTACTGGCAGAACTTCTACAACGGCGCGAAGGCGCTCAAGCTCGCCGACGTCCCGACGAAGTACAACATCATCGCGGTGTCCTTCGCCGACGCGACGGCCACGCCGGGCGCGGTCACCTTCACCCTCGACTCGGGGCTGTCGAGCCAGCTCGGCGGCTACACCGACGCGCAGTTCAAGGCCGACGTCAAGACGGCGCAGGCACGCGGGCAGAAGGTCATCCTGTCCGTCGGCGGGGAGAAGGGCACGATCCGCGTCGACTCCGCTGCCGCGGCCACGAACTTCTCCAACAGCATGAAGTCGCTCATCGCGACCTACGGCTTCGACGGCGTCGACATCGACCTGGAGAACGGCGTCAACGCGACCTACATGGCGCAGGCGCTGCGCAGCATCCACGCCGCGGGCGGCACGGTCATCACCATGGCGCCGCAGACGATCGACATGCAGAACCCGGCGGCGGAGTACTTCAAGCTGGCGCTGAACGTCAAGGACATCCTGACGATCGTCAACATGCAGTACTACAACAGCGGCACGATGCTCGGCTGCGACCAGAAGGTCTACTCGCAGGGCACGGTCGACTTCCTCACCGCGCTGGCCTGCATCCAGCTGCAGAGCGGTCTGCGGGCCGACCAGGTCGGGCTCGGCCTGCCCGCGTCGGGCTCGGCGGCCGGTGGCGGCTACCAGGCGCCCGGCAACACGGTCAACGCGCTGAACTGCCTGGCGAAGGGCACGAACTGCGGTTCGTTCAAGCCGACGACGACGTACCCGACGATCCGGGGCGCGATGACCTGGTCGATCAACTGGGACGCCTCGCAGGGCTACGCGTGGTCGAACACGGTGAGCGCGGGTCTGGCCGGCCTCCCGTGATGATCCGCTAGACCGGGGCGGGGCACCGTCGTCGCGCGGGCGACGGTGCCCCGCCCTTTCCACGTCGCAATTCGTCACCTACTTGCGAGATTTGCGCGACGCGAACATTGCAAGTAGGTGACGAATTGCGTGGGGTCAGAGCGGAGTGAGGGGGAGACGCAGGGCGCCGGGGGCGTGTGGGGGCACGACGGGCTTGAGCGGGGCGACGGGGTTCACGCGCCGGTAGGGGGAGCCGAGCGGCGGCCGCGGGTCGGCCTCGCCTTTGTTGGGCCACAACGACATCGCGCGTTCCGCCTGCGCGGTGATGGTCAGCGACGGGTTCACCCCGAGGTTCGCCGAGATGGCCGAACCGTCCGCGATATGCAGCCCGGGATAGCCGTACACCCGCTGGTACGGGTCGACGACGCCGGTCTCGGCGCTGTCGCCGATCGCGCAGCCGCCGATGAAATGCCCGGTGATCGGGATGTTCGCCAGATCCGTCCACGCGCCCTGCGCCAGCCCGCCGATCTTGTCCGCCACCCGCCTGGTGACCTCGTGTCCGGCGGGGATCCACTCGGGGTTCGGCTCGCCGACGCCCTGCTTCGTGGTCATCCGGCGGCCGAAGAGCCCGCGTTTCGTGTACGTGGTCACGGAATTGTTCAACGTCTGCATCACCAGCAGCCCGACCATCCGCTCCGACCACCGTCGCGGATTGTGCAGCCGCACCAGCCGCCGCCGGTTCCGCCACAGTTCCCGTGCGCCCAGCACCCACCGGCGCTTGCCCGGTTCGGCGTCGACGAGCACCGTCGTCAGCAGGCCCATGAAGTTGCTGCCCTTGCCGTAGCGCACCGGTTCGACGTGCGTGACGGCATCGGGATGGATCGACGACGTGATCGCGACGCCGCGGGTGAAGTCCGTGTCCTTGCGCAGTGAACGCGCGGCGAGCACGGCCTCGGAATTCGTGCGGGCGAGCAAGCCGAGGCGCGGTGACAGCTCCGGCAGCGTGCCGGAGTCCTTCAGCGAATGCAGAAGCCGTTGCGTGCCCAGGGAAGCGGCGGCGAACACGACCTCGGAAGCGGTGAAGGTCCGTTTGCGCTTGCGCACCCAACGTCCTGTTCGGACGGTGTCGATCGCGTAGCCGCCGTCGATCGGCCGGACCGACACGGCGGTGGTCAGCGGATGGACCTCCGCGCCCGCCTTTTCCGCCAGGTACAGGTAGTTCTTGACGGTCGTGTTCTTCGCGCCGACCCGGCAGCCGGTCATGCACTCGCCGCAGTGCGTGCACGGCTTCCGCGACGGGCCCTCGCCGCCGAAGAACGGGTCGACGTCGCGCTTGCCGAAGTGGACGCCGACCGGCGTCGGCCGATAGGTGTCCGCGATGCCCATGTCCTCGGCGACCTCGCGCAGTACGCGGTCGGCCGGGGTGACCAGCGGGTTCTCCACCACGCCCAGCATTCGTCCGGCCTGGTCGTAATGCGGGGCGAGTTCGGCTTTCCAGTCGGTGATGTGCGCCCACTGCGGGTCTTCGTAGAAGGTGTCCGGGGGTTGGTAAAGCGTGTTCGCGTAGACGAGCGAGCCACCGCCGACGCCCGCGCCGCTCAGTACGAAGGTGTTCTTCAGCAGGGTCAGCCGTTGGATGCCGTAGCAGCCCAGTTTCGGGGCCCACAGGTACTTCCGCAGCCGCCACGACGTCTTCGCGAACTCGTCGTCGGCGAACCGGCGACCGGTCTCCAGCACGCCGACGCGGTACCCCTTCTCGGTGAGCCGCAGCGCGGTCACGCTGCCGCCGAAACCGGAGCCGATCACCAGCACGTCGTAGTTCATCGCGCTCCCGCCGTCCGGTAGTCGCCGAGGTCGAGTTTCTTCGTCCGACGGTCGTATTCGGTGACCAGACCCGGCCAGTTCGTGCTCACGCGGCCGTTCTCCTGGCGGTACCAGCTGGCGCAGGTCGTCCAGACACTGCGCCCGAGGCGTCGCTGGATCTCCTCGTCGTATCGCTGCTCGACCTCTGGCACGACGTCCATATAGGACACTTCGGGCCTGGTGAGGTGTTCCACGGCCTGGCGGATGTAGCGGGCCTGCCGTTCGATCATGTAGATGATGGAGCCGGCACCGAGGTTCGTGTTGGGCCCGTAGACGCAGAACAGGTTCGGAAAACCCGGCACGGTCATGCCGAGGTACGCTCGCGCGCCGCCCTTCCAAGTGTCGGACAGCGCCCGTCCGCCGAGACCCTCCACCTTGAGCTCGCCGAGGAAGTCGGTCGCCGCGAAACCTGTCCCATAGACGATGACGTCGGCCTCGTGTTCGACGCCGTCCTCGGTGAGCACCCCGGACGGCGTGATGGCGCTGATGCGCCGCGTCTCCACGGCGACGTTGTGCTGCGCCAGCGCGGGCAGATACTCGTTGGTGAACAGGATCCGCTTGCAGCCCAGCGGATAGTCCGGGGTGAGTTTCTCGCGCAGCGCCCGGTCCTTGATGTGACGGCGGCGCAGCTGGGCCGTCCGCAGTTCGAAGACCTTGGCCAGCAACGGATGTTCGGTCATCGCGTAGGTCGCGTACTCGGCGAGGAGGAAGATCCGCAGCCTCCCGAGCAGTTGGGTGGCCGGGAGGTGCCGGAACAACCGTTGCTGCCAGCGCCGGTAGTGGGTGTCCCGTTTGGCCATGATGTAGGGCGCGGTGCGCTGGAACACCGTCAGTTCACCCGCCTGGCGCTGGAGTTCGGGCACGAACTGGATCGCGCTCGCGCCGGTGCCGATCACCGCGACCTTCTTGCCGCGCAGGTCGACGTCGTGGTCCCAGCGCGCGGAGTGGAAACTGGCACCCTCGAAGGCTTCCTGGCCGGGGATGTCCGGCTGGACCGGACGCGAGAGCTGGCCGACGGCGGGGACGAACACGGTGGCCTCGAACGTCTCGCCGCCCGCGGTCTCCACCCGCCAAAGCCCGCGCTCCTCGTCGAAGGCCGCGGCGGTGACGCGCGTGTCGAAGCGGATGTGCGGTTCGAGCCCGTAGCGGCGCACCACGCGTTTGAGGTACGAGTGGATGTCCGGTTGCAGCGAGAACCGCTTAGGCCAGTCGGGATTGGGCTCGTAGGAGAACGAGTACAGCGGCGACGGGATGTCGCAGCCGGCGCCGGGATACGTGTTCTCCCGCCAGACGCCGCCCGGTTCGGCGGCGCTCTCCAGGATGGTGAAGTCGTCGAATCCGGCGCGTTTGAGCTCGATCGCCGTCCCGACCCCGCCGAAGCCCGTCCCTACGATCAGCACGCTCGTCTTGCCCATGCCGATCGAAGTTACGCACCCGTCAGCCCTGGTGGAAGTACACGACCGGCCACTCAATCGAGATTTTCGGCCACTCACCTCCCGCGATTCGGCACCTGGTTGCGGTCGTTGGCAGTGCGAACTGACGCAATCAGGTGCCGAATTGCACGGAGTGGGACTCGGCCTTCGGGTGGGCCCAGGTCAGGAGGCGGTGAGCGGAGCTTTCGAGGGCGTCCATGTCGCGCTTCGGGACGCGTTCGAACGGCGTGATCACCACTGAAGCGGCCTTCTTCGCGGCCTTGATCTCCCAGAAGCCCTTCACGGACCCGTCGACCAGGATGGTGCCCTTGACCAGGCCGTTCTGCGTGATGACGACCTTGCGATGCTCGTCGCTGATCACGCGGGTGCGGTCGGCGTAGGACAGGATGGTCTGGTCGAACGGCCCCAGCAGCCTGGCAGGCGCGGGCGTGTCCGGGTCCGGGCGCGGGGCGTCTTCGAGATCGAAGAGTTCGCGTCCGTTCTCGTCGCGGAACGTCCGCAGTTCCGGTCGCAGCCGTTCGGCGACCTCGCCGAGCTTCGTGATCCCGGCCCACGCCTGCGCGTCCTGCACGCCGGCGGGCCCGAACGCGGCCAGATAGCGCCGGAACATCGCTTCCGGCGACGGCGTCGCGTCCGGCTCGGCGCCCAGCCAGTCCCCGGTGGTCTGGTAAGTCGGCTGCCCGGACTTGCCCCAGATCCCGCGCGGCGGGATCTGCACCAGCGGCAGCAGCGCCCGCGCGACGTGCACCAGCGCCGACGGTCCCGCGCTGTCCCAGCGTTTTGCCAGTTCCGCGCCGAGTTCGGCGGACGACAGCGGCCGCTCGCCGAGCAGTTTGCGGGCAGTGCGGGCGATCTCCTGGTGGTCGAGGCCCTTGATCTCCGGGGTGAACTGGGTGTTGCCGTCCACCGAGCGGTTGTAGAGGGGCTGCACGATCGGCCGCCACGCCAGCGCGTCCGCCGGTTTCACCAGGTGCACCGTGCCGCGCATGAGCGCGATCCGCACGACCCTCTTGTCCAGCAGCAGGTTCGCCAGCTCTTCCTGGCGGAAGCCGTGCAACCGCGTCCACAGCGCGAAGTACGGCGGATTCGGCGCCTGCGCCTGCAATCCGGCCAGCTGCTCGACCGCTTCGAGCGCGGTCATCTTCGAACGCCGGAGCAGCAGCTGCCGGTCCAGCATGGCGCGGTTCAGCGCGCGCCTGCTCAACGTGTCGGACATGCCGCTCACCCTAAACGGGATCAAGGACAGTTACGGTCCTCAATGCGCCGATCGCCGCCGCGATCCATAATCCCGGCCATGGAACTACCGCCGCCGGTGATCCGGGACTGGGACTACCCGCGCGGCACGGCGAGCATCGTGCTCATGGCGCGCTTCGCCGCCGAGAACGGCGTCACGGGGCTGGAGTCCTACGAGTACGCGCCCGTGGACGGCCAGGTCGACGCGCGTCAGGAGCTCGCGGTGGTCCGGGCACTGGTCCGCGGGCTCGGCGCCGGGGACGACGTCGCGCTGCGGCTGAGCAGGCGGTACCGCGTGAGCGCGTTCGGCATCTTCGGCTTCGCGTGCATCAGCAGCCCGACGCTGGGAGACGCGATGCGTTTCGCCCTGCGATACCTGGACCTGAGTTTCACCTTCTGCATCCCGCACGTGACCGTCGAGGCCGGGCGGCTCGGGCTGGCCATGGACGACAGTCGCGTACCGGGCGACGTCGCCCGCTTCCTGCTGCTGCGCGACCTCGGCGCCATTCACACCGTCATGCGCGACATCCTGCCGGACATCTCCCTGCGCTCCTTGGCCTTCCGTCACGAGCGACCCTCCACAGTGGACGAATACGTGCGGACGTTCGGCCTGGCGCCGTCGTTCTCCGCGCCGTCACACTTGGCCACCCTGGACCCGCTGTTCCTCGACAAACCGCTGCCGCAGGCCAACGACCAGACGGTCGCGGTGTGCGCCGCGCAATGCGACCTGCTGGTGTCGCGGAAACGCGAACGATCCGGGATCGCGCAGCAGGTCCGGGAACGGCTGGTGCGGCTCGGCGGCGTCGACGCGGGAATGGAGGAGGTCGCGCGGCAGCTCGCGCTCAGCCCGCGCACGCTGCGACGGCGCCTGTTCGAGGCCGGGACCGGCTACCGCGCGCTGCTGGACGAGGTCCGTCAGACCCTGGCGGAGGAAATGCTCGACACCGGCGCGCTCAGCGTGGAGGACGTCGCGCTGCGGCTGGGCTACGCCGAGGCGTCGAGTTTCATCTACGCGTTCAAACGCTGGAAGGGGATGACGCCGGCGGCGTACGCCCGGCGGAACGCGTTGCGAGCACGGCCGGGTAGGTGACCCGCAGCAGGTGGAGGATCGACTCGGTGAGGAAGACCCGCAGCTCCTCCCGGCCGAGCGTGCCGCGGATCAGCCATTCGCGTGACGCGGCCCGCAGCATCCCGCCGTACGAACGGATCATCGCGCGCAGTTCCTCGCGACCCTCGGTGACGTCGCTCATCAGCGCGGCCGCGAGCACGCGATCGGCGGCGATCTCGTCGGCCTCCCGCATGATCCGCTCGATCTCCGGATCGCGGCCCACCGCCTCCGGCCCGATCGCCGTCAGCCACGCCTGCTCGTTGCGTTCGACGACCTCGATCCAATGCCGGACGCTCATCGCGAGCCGTTCTTCGGCCGTCGTGTCGGGCAGGTTCTCGATCACCGGCGCCGGCACGATCATCATCTGCCGGACGACCTCCAGATACAGCTCCCGCTTGCCGCCGAAGTAGTGGTTGATCAGCGGCCTGGCCACCCCCGCGGCCTTCGCGATGTCCGAGGTCGAAACCGAGGCGTACGTGCCCGCGCCGAACAACCGCCGGGCCGCGGTCAGGATCTCGGCACGCCGGGCGGCCGGTTCGAGGCGGCGCCGCCGGATCTCCGGATCGGTGCTCATGGGCCGAGCGTAACCGTTTCACGTGACCGCCTGCCGTTACTCATTCGGAACAACCCGTCGGTAACCCCAGGGGCCCTCTCGGCGACGTTCGGGGCGGGGGGACCGGGCGTTATGGGTAGGGACGAATGGCCAGTGCCGAACGCGAGCCGGTTTGCCGTACCGGCCGGTGGGTCAGTGTGCGGCTGCAGCATCGTGACGTCCGGATCCAAGGTGACAGCGGGGCGGAATCCGTCTCGTACGCGGGGATCGTGATCACCAGTTTCGAGAACGGCGCCGAGGTCGGCGAACGCTGGATCCCGCTCGGGCTCGATCCGTCGGAGGCCGACGACGAACAGCTCATCCAGCAGTTGCGCGACGCCCTGATCTGGCAGGCGCGACGGCCGCCCAAGGCCGCGGGAGAGTAGCGGGGCGTGAGATGAAGGAGCCTTTCATTGCAAATTTTGCAATGAAAGGCTCCTTCATCTCACGCGGAAGGCATGAAGGTCGAGTTTCCTCGGCTGACCCGAGGGAAGGGGGCCTTCACGCGCCATCGGCGTCCAGCCTCACTGCGTCCGAAGGCCGTCGAAGGCGATCTTGCACACCGCGTCCGCCAGTTCCGTCCCGGCCGAACCCCGCCGCGGCCGGTACCACTCGATGAGCGAGTTCACCATGCCGTACAGCAGTCGCGCGGTGACCGCGGGATCGATGTCGGGCCGCACGTCGCCTTCCGTTTCGGCCTGTTTCACCAGTTCCGTGACGAGCCGGTCGAATTCCCGCCGCCGCGCCAGCGCCGCGCGCTCGATCTTGGTGTTGCCGCGCACCCGCAGCAGCAGCGTCACGAACGGCAGCTGCTCGACCAGCACGAGGACACTGCCCCGCACCAGATGCTCCAGCTTCTCGATGGCCTTGCCCTCGAAGGATTCCGTCTCGGCGGCTACGGCGAACAGGCCGTTCAGCGCGCGGTCGACGGCGAGCCGCAGGAGTTCCTCTTTGCTCGGCACGTGGTGGTAGATCGCGGATTTTGTGATGCCGAGCTTGCGGGAGAGGTCCTCCATACTGGTGCCGTCGTAGCCGCGCTCATTGAACAGTTTGACCGCGACCTGCAGCAGCGACTCGAGGTCGTAGCCGGGGCGTCCCCGGCGGGCGGGGGTGTTCAACCGCGGTCCCGTTCGTCGAGTACGCGACGCATCTTGCCCAGCGACCGTTCGAGGGTGTCCGGGTCGACGACCTCGACGCCGACACTCACGCCGACCCCGTCCTTGATCCCGGCGATCAGCCGGGCGGCGGCCTCGGCGCGCTGCTCGGCGGACGCGTCCGGACGCGCTTCGACCCGCACCGTCAGGTGGTCCATCCGGCCCTTCGTGGACCGGATCAGCTGGAAATGCGGCGCGAGCGCGGGGGTCACCAGCACGACTTCCTCGATCTGCGTGGGGAAGACGTTGACGCCGCGCAGGATGATCATGTCGTCGCTGCGCCCGGTCACCTTCTCCATCCGCCGGTACGCCGGCCGCGCGGTGCCCGGCAGCAGCCTGGTGAGGTCGCGCGTGCGGTACCGGATGATCGGCAGCGCCTGTTTGGTGAGCGAGGTGAACAGCAGTTCACCCTCGGCGTCGGTGGGCTTCTCGGTGAACGGGTCGATCACCTCGGGGAAGAAGTGGTCCTCCCAGATGTGCAGCCCGTCCTTGGTCTCGACGCATTCCTGCGCGACACCGGGGCCCATCACCTCGGACAGGCCGTAGATGTCGACGGCGTCGATGCCGACGCGTTCCTCGATCTCCGCGCGCATCTGTTCGGTCCACGGCTCCGCGCCGAAGATGCCGACCTTCAGCGAACTCGTCTGCGGGTCGACACCCTGGCGTTCGAACTCGTCGAGCAGCGTGAGCATGTACGACGGCGTGACCATGATGATCTCGGGTTTGAAGTCGGTGATGATCTGCACCTGGCGCGCGGTCATGCCGCCGGACGCCGGGATCACCGTGCAGCCCAGTTTCTCGGCGCCGTAGTGCGCGCCGAGACCGCCGGTGAACAGGCCGTACCCGTAGGCCACGTGGACCTTGTCACCGGGACGCCCGCCCGCCGCGCGGATCGAGCGGGCCATCACCGTCGCCCACGTGTCGATGTCTTCGGACGTGTACCCGACGACGGTCGGTTTGCCGGTGGTGCCGCTGGACGCGTGGATGCGGCTGACCTGCGCTTCCGGCACGGCGAACATGCCGAACGGGTAGTTGTCGCGCAGGTCCTGTTTGGTGGTGAAGGGAAACTTCGCCAGGTCTTCGAGCGCCTTGCAGTCGTCCGGGTGAACGCCTGACTCGTCGAACTTCCGTTTGTAGAACGGCACGTTGTCGTAGGCGTGCCGCAGCGTCCACCGGAGGCGCTTCAGCTGCAGCGCCTGGAGTTCGTCGATGGTCAGGTTCTCGGCTTCGTCACTGAAGGCGGTCATCGTGATGCTTTCTCGATGGTGCGGCTGCGGCCGCGGAATTCGGCGACGACCTCCGGCCCGTCGGGGGTCTCCCGGTGCACGGTGACGTCGTAGATGCCGTTGCGGCCGTAGCGGGTCCGCTCGGTGGCGGTGGCGATGAGGTGGTCGCCGAGTTTGCCGGCCGCGACGAACGAGATCTCCGCGCCGGACGCGACGGTCATGGGGCCGTGCCGTCCCGAGGTACTTTCTCCCGCCGAGGGCGCGTGAACACTGTTGCAGGCGCAGGCGAACGTCGTGTCGGCCAGCAGGAAGACGTAGCCGCCGTGGGCGATGTCGTGGCCGTTGACCATCGTCTCGGTGATCCGCATGGTGGCGACGGCGTGCCCTTCGGCGGCCTCGACCAGCTCGATGCCCAGCGCCTTCGACGCCTGGTCGTCGGCGAACATCGTGTGCGCGGCGTTAGTCAAGCCAGACCACCTAGTTACTGACCGAATGGACGGTTGTTAAAGGGTGTCGCAAGTAAAGGCGCGCTTCCGGGTGGATGTCAAGGATCCGCCGCCGTCCGGGGGTTTGCAAGACCCCGGACGCGAGCTACAGTGAATTACTGAACGGACGGTCTGTTAATCACTCAAGGTATCCAGCCCACCATGAAGGGTCGCCCCATGGCATTGCTGCGCAGCTACGTCTCCGGCGGATGGCACACGGCGGACAAAGACGGCGTACCGCTGCACGACGCCTCGACCGGTGAGGAGGTCGCCCGGGTCTCGTCCGAGGGCGTCGACTTCGCCGCCGCCCTGGAGTACGGCCGCCGCGTCGGCGGCCCCGCGCTGCGTGAGCTGACCTTCCACCAGCGCGCCGCACTGCTGAAGGCACTGGCCTCCCACCTGCGTGAACACCGCGACGAGCTCTATGCGCTCTCCGCGCGCACCGGCGCGACCAAGACCGACTCGATGGTCGACATCGACGGCGGCATCGGCGTCCTGTTCGCCTACTCCAGCAAGGGCAAGCGCGAGCTGCCGAACGACACCGTCTACGTCGACGGCAACGTCGAGCCGCTGAGCAAGGGCGGCACCTTCGTCGCCCAGCACATCGCCGTGCCGCTGCGCGGGGTCGCCGTCCAGATCAACGCGTTCAACTTCCCGGTCTGGGGCCCGCTGGAGAAGTTCGCGCCCGCGTTCCTCGCCGGGGTGCCGAGCCTCGTCAAGCCCGCCAGCCAGACCGCGTACCTCACCGCGCGGCTGGTGGAGATCATCATCGACTCCGGCATCCTGCCCGAGGGCACGCTGCAGTTCGTCGCGGGCAGCGTCGGCGACCTGCTCGACCATGTCACCGCGCAGGACCTCGTCTCGTTCACCGGCTCCGCGTCGACGGCGCAGAAGCTGCGCGCGCACCCCGCGGTCGTGCGCAACTCCGTCCGGTTCAACGCCGAGGCCGACTCGCTGAACCTGTCGATCCTCGGTCCGGACGCCAAACCCGGCACCACCGAGTTCGACCTCTTCGTCAAGCAGCTGACCACCGAGATGACGGTCAAGGCAGGTCAGAAGTGCACCGCCATCCGCCGCGCCTTCGTCCCCGCCGACCTGCTGGACGACGTCGCCGAGGCCGCGAGCGCGCGGCTGGCGAAGGTCACCATCGGCAACCCC
Organism: Amycolatopsis sp. WAC 01416; assembly: GCF_003947485.1. NCBI lineage: Bacteria > Bacillati > Actinomycetota > Actinomycetes > Pseudonocardiales > Pseudonocardiaceae > Amycolatopsis > Amycolatopsis sp. WAC 01416. Next base: position 357,561 of record NZ_QHHX01000008.1, read on the forward strand.
ACCGCCGAAGGTGTGCGGATGGGCGCCCTGGCCAGCCTGGAGCAGCGTGAGGAGGTCCGGCGGTCGCTCAAGGCGCTGCTGGACGTCGGCACGGTCGTCTTCGGCGACCCGGAGCAGGTCGAGGTCGTCGGCGCGGACGCCGAACGCGGCGCGTTCATCTCGCCGGTACTGCTGAAGGCGGACCCGGAGCGTTCCGAGCCACACGAGGTCGAAGCGTTCGGCCCGGTGTCGACGCTGCTGCCGTACACCTCCACCGACCAGGTCATCGAGCTCGCCGCACGCGGCGGCGGCAGTCTCGTGGGTTCCGTCGTCTCCGCGGACCAGGAGTTCGTGCGCGAGGTCGTGCTCGGCGTCGCTCCGTACCACGGCCGTCTGCTGGTGCTGGACGCCGACGACGCCAAGGAGTCCACCGGCCACGGTTCGCCGATGCCGCAGCTGGTCCACGGCGGTCCCGGCCGCGCAGGTGGCGGCGAGGAGATGGGCGGGATCCGCGGCGTGCTGCACCACATGCAGCGCACGGCCGTCCAGGGCAGCCCGAAGGTGCTCAGCACGGTCACCGGCCGCTGGGTCGCGGGCGCCCCGCGCACCGAAGGCGACGTCCACCCGTTCCGGAAGTCGTTGGCGGAGCTGAAGATCGGCGACTCGGTCGTCGCCGGGCCGCGTGAGGTCCTGCAGTCCGACGTCGACCACTTCGCCGAGTTCACCGGAGACACCTTCTACGCCCACACAGATCCCGAGGCCGCGGCGGCGAACCCGCTCTTCGGCGGGATCGTGGCGCACGGGTACCTCGTGGTCTCGTTCGCCGCCGGCCTGTTCGTCTCGCCGGAGCCCGGCCCGGTGCTGGCCAACTACGGCCTGGAGAACCTGCGGTTCCTCACCCCGGTCAAGGTCGGCGACTCGTTGACCGTGACCCTGACCGCCAAGCAGATCACCCCGCGCATCGACCAGGAGTACGGCGAAGTCCGCTGGGACGCCGACGTCACCAACGCCGACGGCGACTCGGTCGCCAAGTACGACGTGCTCACCCTGGTCGCGAAGGAGCAGTCATGACGGCCACCCTTCCTGAGGAAGATCTGGAACGGCATTTCGAAGCGACCATCGCGCGTGATCAGCGCATCGAGCCGCGCGACTGGGTGCCCGAGGGCTACCGCAAGACGATGATCCGGCAGATCGCGCAGCACGCGCATTCGGAGATCATCGGCATGCAGCCGGAGGGAAACTGGATCACACGCGCGCCTTCCTTGCGGCGCAAGGCGATCCTGCTCGCGAAGGTGCAGGACGAGGCCGGGCACGGGCTGTACCTGTACTCGGCGGCGGCCACGCTCGGCGCCGACCGCGCGGACCTGACCGACAAACTGATCAACGGCAAGCAGAAGTACTCGTCGATCTTCAACTATCCGACGCTGACCTTCGCCGACGTCGGCGTGATCGGCTGGCTGGTCGACGGCGCCGCGATCTGCAACCAGGTTCCCTTGTGCCGCAGCTCGTACGGGCCGTACGCGCGCGCCATGATCCGCATCTGCAAGGAGGAGTCCTTCCACCAGCGGCAGGGCTTCGAGTTGCTGATGACGATGATGCGCGGCACCGAGAAGCAGCGGGAAATGGTGCAGGAGGCGGTGAACCGCTGGTGGTGGCCGTCGCTGATGATGTTCGGCCCGCCGGACGCGGATTCGCCGAACACCGCGCAGTCGATGGCGTGGAAGGTCAAACGGCACACCAATGACGAGCTGCGCCAGCGCTTTGTCGACATGTCCATCCCGCAGGCGGAAGCGCTGGGCGTCACCTTCCCGGACCCGGACCTGAAGTGGAACGCCGAGCGCGGGCACTACGACTTCGGCGCCGTCGACTGGGACGAGTTCAAGAACGTGTTGAAGGGCAACGGCCCCTGTAACGCTCAGCGCGTCGCGCACCGGCGTCGGGCCCAGGAAGACGGCGCGTGGGTGCGGGAAGCCGCCACGGCGCACGCAGCGAAGAAGGGTTCGTGATGAAACACGACTGGCCGTTGTACGAGGTGTTCGTCCGGGGCAAGCGCGGCCTGAACCACGTGCACGTGGGTTCGCTGCACGCCGCCGACGACGACATGGCGTTGCACCACGCGCGGGATCTGTACACCCGCCGCAACGAGGGCGTGTCGATCTGGGTCGTGCGCGCGTCGGACATCACGGCGTCCTCGCCGGACGAGAAGGATCCGTTCTTCGCGCCCAGTGGCGACAAGGTGTACCGGCACCCGACGTTCTACGACATCCCCGACAACGTTCCGCACATCTGACATGAGCTTCGACAACGCCTACGAGGCGATCACCGAGGAGAACGACTCCCGCTGGGCCTTCGGCACCGGGTTCGAGGATCCGCTGTCCGGTGTGGACGCCACGGTCCCGTCCGGTGTGGACGGTGCGCGGCTCGCGGCCTACTGCCTGATGCTCGGCGACGACGCGCTGATCTTTTCGCACCGGTTGCAGGAGTGGTGCACGAACGCGCCCGAACTCGAGGACGAGGTCGCGATCGCGAACATCGCGCTCGACCTGCTCGGACAGGCGCGACTGCTGCTCGCCCGCGCGGGCAAGGCAGACGGCAGCGACCGCACCGAAGACTCGTACGCCTTCTTCCGCAGCGAGCAGGAGTACCGCAACGTCCGGCTCGCCGAACTCGAAGGCGGGCACTTCGGGCACCTGATCGCGCGGCTGCTGGTGTTCTCGATCTGGCGGCTCGCCCTGGTGCAGCGGTTGCAGACCAGCGTGGACCCGGTGCTGGCGGCCATCGCGGACAAGGGTGTCAAGGAAGTCGCGTATCACCGTGACTACGCCGCCCAATGGGCCGTGCGCCTCGGCGACGGCACCGAGCTGTCGCACTCGCGGATGCAGGAGGGCCTCGACGCGGTCTGGCCGTACGTCGACGAGCTTTTCACGGCGCACGAAGCCGAATTCGTCGAGTCGCCGTCGCTGCGGCCGGAGTTCGACGCGATCCTGGACCAGGTGCTGGCCGTCGCGAAGCTGACGCGGCCCGAAATCGGCGCCATCGCAGGGGTTTCCGGCCGGATGGGCCGCGACGGCGTGCACACCGAGCGGATGGGCTTCCTGCTGGCGACCCTGCAGAGTGTCGCCAGGGAACACCCGGACGCGACATGGTGACCGCGTACGCCGTGGCGGCCACGGTGACCGATCCGGAACTGCCGATGCTCACCCTCGCCGACCTCGGCGTGCTGCGTGAAGTGTCCGAATCCGGCGGTCGGGTGGTCGTCGCGATCACCCCGACCTACACCGGCTGCCCGGCGATGGACACCATGCGCGACGACCTCGTGCACGCGCTCACCGGCGCGGGCTACGGCGAGGTCGAGGTCCGCACGGTGCTCCAGCCCGCCTGGTCCACGGACTGGATCACCGAGGACGGCAAGCGGAAGCTGGCCGAAGCGGGCATCGCGCCGCCGGGGGCAGCACCGCGCCGGACCGGCCCGATCCCGCTCACACTGAGCGCGCCGGTGTCGTCGGTCCGCTGCCCGCGCTGCGGCTCGGCGGACACCGAAGAGCAGTCCCGGTTCAGCGCGACCGCGTGCAAAGCCCTGCGCCGCTGCCGGTTCTGCCTCGAACCGTTCGAACACGTCAAGGAGATCTAGTGACAGCGACCCTGCGCCGCACGGGTTTCCATACCCTCAAGGTGTCCGACGTCCAGCGCTTGTGTGACGACGCCGTCGCGGTGACCTTCGACGTGCCCGAAGACCTCGCGGACACCTTCCGCTTCAAGCCGGGCCAGTCGCTGACCCTGCGCCGCCGGATCGACGGCCGCGACGAGCGCCGTTCGTACTCGATCTGCGCACCCGCCGGCGCGGCACCGCGCGTCGGTGTCCGCGAAGTTCCGGGCGGACTGTTCTCGTCGTGGCTCGTGCACGACGTGAAGCCCGGCGACGAGATCGAGGTCGCGCCGCCGACCGGCAACTTCAGCCCCGATTTGGCAGCGGCGGGCCACCACGTGCTGATCGCGGCCGGATCCGGGATCACGCCGGTGCTGTCGATCGCGTCTTCGCTGCTCAGCGACTCGGATGCGACGGTGACCGTGCTCTACGGCAACCGCCGGACGGACACCGTCATGTTCGCCGACGACCTCGCGGACCTGAAGGACCGCTATCCCGCGCGGCTCGAACTCGTCCACGTGCTCTCCCGCGAGCCGCGCGAGGCCGAGCTGTTCACCGGGCGGCTCGACGTGGAGAAGCTGCGGCGCCTGTGCACCGTGCTGATCCCGGTCGAGGACGTCGCGCACTGGTGGCTGTGCGGGCCGTTCGAGATGGTGACCGGCGCACAGGAACTGCTGCGCTCATTGGACGTCTCCGACGAACGCGTGCATCAGGAACTGTTCTATGTGGACACTCCGCCGGAGCCGGTGCACCACATCGATCCGGCCGTCGTGGGTGCGTCCAGCGAGGTCACGCTGGTGCTCGACGGCCGGTCGACGACGATGACGCTGCCGCGAAGCTCCTCCCTGCTCGACGGTGCGCAGAAGTACCGCCCGGACCTGCCGTTCGCCTGCAAGGGCGGCGTCTGCGGCACCTGCCGGGCGAAGATCTGCGACGGCAAGGTGGACATGCGGCGCAACTTCGCCCTGGAGAAGGCCGAAGTCGACGCCGGTTTCGTGCTCACCTGCCAGTCGGTGCCGATCTCCGACACGGTGACGGTGGACTTCGACGCCTGATCGCCCCGCATTTCGTCATCTGAATGCGGTAGTCGCACACACAAGTACCGCATTCAGATGACTAGTTGCGGAGAGGTAGCCACCGGGTGATGCCGATGTCGGTGAGGAACGGCCGGTCGTGGCTCGCCACGATCAGCGTGCCCCGGTAGGCCAGCAACGCCTCGGTGAGGCGCCGCACGCTCGCCAGGTCGAGGTTGTTCGTCGGCTCGTCGAGCAGCAGCAGGCGCGGCGTGGGCTCGGTCAGCAACAGGGTCGCCAGTGCTGCCCGGAAGCGTTCCCCGCCGGACAGCGACGCCACCTCGCGGTCGGCCGCCTTGCCGCGGAACAGGAACCGCGCCAGCCTCGCGCGGATCTCGTTGTCCGTGAGCGACGGCGCGACCAGCCGCACATTGTCCACAATGGACAGCGACTCTTCGAGGATGTCGATCCGCTGGGGGAGCAGCCTGGCGGGCACGAACAGTCCCACGTCACCCGACTCCGGCGGGAGTTCACCGGTGATCGTGCGGAGCAGGGTGGTCTTGCCCGAACCGTTGGGGCCGACGAGCGCGATCCGCTCGGGCCCCATGACGTGCAGGTCCACCGGCGGGCCGAACCGGGGCACCGCGTCGATCCGCAGTACGTCCGTTCCGCGCGGGACCGTGGTCTCCGGCAGCTCGACGCGGATCTCGGCGTCCTCGCGCACCAGTTCCTCGGCGGCCTTCAGCGTCTCGACGGCGTTCTCCAGCCTGTCGGTGTGCAGATTCCGGTACTTGCCCGCGGCGATCTGCGCGTCCTCCTGCCGTTTGCGCATCCTTCCCTTGGGCTCGCGTTTGGTGTCCCACATCTTCTGGCCGTAGCGGGCGCGCCGGGCGAGTTTGGTCCCGGCCTCGACCAGCTCCCGCTTCTGCCGTTTGACGTCCGACTCCGCCGCGCGCACGTGCCGCCGCGCGGCTTCCTGCGCGACCTCGACGGCGTGCTCGTAGTCGTCGAGATCGCCGCCGTACAGGGTGACCTCGCGCTCACGGACTTCGGCGATCCGATCGACCAGCCGCAGCAGCTCGCGGTCGTGCGAGACCACCACGAGGATGCCGCCCCAGCTCTCCACCTCTCGGTGCACGAGTTCGCGTGCCCGCAGGTCGAGGTTGTTGGTCGGCTCGTCGAGCAGCAGTGCGGCGGGCCGGCGCAGGAGCAGGGCGGCCAGCCCGAGCAGCGTGAGCTCGCCGCCGGACAGCTCGCCCGCCCGCTGGTCCAGGCGGACGGTGTCGAGGCCGAGCCTGCCGAGGATCGCGTGAATGCGTTCCTCGATGTCCCAGTTGTCGCCGATGGTGGCGAAATGCGCTTCGGCCGCGGAACCGATCTCCACAGCCTTGATCGCCGCGCGGATCGCGGTGACGCCCAGCAGGTCGTCGACGCGGCGGCCGGTGCCGAGGACGAGGTTCTGGGGCAGGTACCCGAGTTCGCCCGGTGTGGTGACCGAGCCTGTGGTGGCTCGCAGGTCGCCGGCGAGCAGCCTGAGCAGCGTGGACTTACCGGAACCGTTGGTGCCGACCAGGCCGGTGCGGCCGGCCCCGATGGTGAGCGAAAGGCGTTCGAACACCGGAACACCGTCCGGCCAGGTGAAGGTGACGTCGGAAAGCGTCAAGGAAGAAGACATGAGACTCCCTGCGAAGGAGGTGGATTAAGGGCGCAGGTTCGTCTCAGAAGATCACCGCGACAGGCTAACCGACCGCCGGCTTCGGTGCGACCGATTTTCTCCGGGGCCTACTGTTGTCCGCCGCGGTCTCGACGCGCGAGTGTGACCGGAGCGAAGTGGGAGGCCGGTTGCCGTTTCGCGGCAACGGAGCGGTCAGGATGCTGGGCCGGCCCCGGCGCGGTTTCACCGCTGCCGCGCAGAATGTGAAAGCTATCGCCGAACATCCCAGCGCGTAAGGAAGACTGTTTCGTGCGGAAGCAAGGCAGTCCCGTGGATCACCTGAACAAGCCGTCGCCGTTTAGCGGCAACCGGGTCAGAACGGTGGTTCCTCGGTACGGGGTGTGTGCAGAGGCGGCGGCGTGCTGTCGTAGGTCTGGCCTGTCGGCGTCGTGATCGTCAGGGTTCCGTCCGGTGCCAGCCGGTAGATCCACCCGGGTTCGTCCTTGAGCCGATGGTCGCGGCGGCAGAAGTCGATGAGGTCGCCGGCGTCGGTGTTCCCCTGGAACTGCCACGGGATGGAGTGGTCGAGATCGCAGGCCTGAGCGGGCCGGTGACACCCTGGTCTTCGGCATTCGCGGTCGCGGACCCGGACGAACTCGTCGAGACCGGCCGTCGGGCGATACCGGTCCCGGCCGAGGTCCGCGACCTGACCTGATAGCGGGTCGGTGATGATCCGCCGCAGCACCGTGTTGGGTCCGCTCGCGATGTGCCGCGCCAGCGACGCCGGGATGTGGCCGTGTCCGGCCATTTCCGCCGGGTCGTCGTTGAGGCCGAGGTAGGTGAAGAGGTCCAGATAAAGGAATACTTCGGCGCGTTCACTTTTCCCGCCGCTGCCGCCCAACAGGAGGTCGAGGGCGACGTCGGCGCGGAGCTGGTCCAGAGTGCGGGTCTCGTCGCCGGTTTTGAGCGCGCGGGCTTCCCGGTTGATCCGGTTGTAGGCGGCGGTGACCTTCTCCACCGGGCCGTCCTCGATCCCCAGCGAGGCCACACCCGCCTCACCCTGACTCACCACGAGCCGGCGGCCTTCGCGGGCCTGCTCGCAGCGCTTGTCCGCCCCCTCACGATCGACAGTTGTCGCCGCGTGGTTCGCCGCTTTGCGGATCTGTTCGGCATTCTTGCCGGGCAATCGGTCTTCCAGCAAGGCGTCGGCGGCGAGCGCGTGCTCGTCGGACAGCCACGCTGTGGCCGTCACGACTTTCATCGCGCCGAACCCGTCCACCTGCCCCTTGTCCATCAAACCAAGAGTGCGGGGAAGCCTGGTGGTCAACGCGTCGGCGGCGGCGACCAGCCCGGCCGCGTACTTGTCACCCACCGACAAGGCGAACGCGACTTCCTGAGCGACGCTACGCGCGCCTTCGCGATGCCGGTTCAGCTGGGACAGGGCACGGTAGCGGATCGCTTCCAGCCGGGCGATCCCCGCCGATGCCGCTTTCGCGAGGGCGACGGATTCGTTGTCGTCCAACGAATCCGCGGCGGCATTGATGGTCTTCAGGTTGTCGGGAGTGATGATTTCCTCGAGTAGTGCCACAGCGGTGGCTCGGTAAGTGTCCACCCGACGAACCTACAACCCCCCACCGACAGTTCTGGATCACGCGACTGCCGCCGTCGTCGTCGATATTCGGTAATGCTAGTCGTGGCAAGGGAAAACTGGGATGTGCGCGCTTGGTGATGTTCGCCCGGTAGTGGTAAGCAGTGTGCAGACAGGATTCTTGGGTGCTGTCCTTGGGGTTCGCGGGTCTCTTGTTGTCGGGTTTCGGTGATGGTTTTGGTGGGTGGTCTCGGTTGCTGGGGGTGTTTTGTGGGTCTGGCGGGCGATCGTTGCCGTATTGCGGTAATGGCTCCGGTGGGTTGCGTCGGTTGCCGGGGTTGTTCTGCGGATCCGACGGGCAGCTGTTGTCGGGTTTCGGTGATGGTCCGGTGGGTGGTCTCGGTTGCTGGGGGTGTTCCGTGGGTCCCGCGGGCGACCGTTGCCGTATTGCGGTAATGGCTCCGGCGGTGGCCTCGGTCGTCGGGGTTGTTCTGCGGATCCGACGGGCAGCTGTTGTCGGGTTCCGGTAATGGCCCCTGCGGGTTGCCTCGGTCGCCGGGGGTGTTCTGTGGGTCCCGCGGGCGACCGTTGCCGTATTCCGGTAATGGCTCCGGTGCGTCGACCTAGATCACCGGGTCGTCCCCGGATCCCACGCCCATCCGTTGCCGAATTCCGGCAACGGCGCACCTGGCACAAGCCCCACCGCCCCGAGACACGGTCTGTCACCTCGGCGACCCGCGACCGGCCGGGGCATACTGACGGGCGTGACCGAACGCCCCCATGTCCTGCTGTCCGCCGCGGTCTCGCTGGACGGCTACCTCGACGACGCGACCGACACCCGGCTGGTGCTGTCCAACGAGGAGGACTGGGCCAGGGTGGACGGGCTGCGCGCCGCGTCGGACGCGATCCTCGTCGGAGCGAACACCGTCCGCACGGACGACCCCCGGTTGCTGGTCCGTTCGCCGGAGCTGGTCGCCGGACGGGTCGGCCAGGGACGCCCGGAGCAACCGGTCAAGGTCACTCTCACGCGGAGCGGGTCACTCGATCCGGCGGCCCAGTTCTTCACCGTCGGTGACGCCGAGAAGCTGGTCTACGCCCCGCCTGGCGTCGTCACGGGAGTGAAGGCGACCGTCGTCGAACTGTCCGGCCTAAGAGAAATGCTGGCCGATCTCCACGCGCGTGGGATCCGGCGGCTGATGGTCGAAGGCGGTGGCGCGATCCACACCCAGTTCCTCACCGAAGGCCTGGTCGACGAACTGCACCTGGCCATCGCGCCGTTCTTCGTCGGCGACCCGCGCGCGCCCCGGTTCACCGGGCCCGGCGCGTTCCCGCGCGGGCTGACTTTGACCAGCACGACGAGGCTGGGTGACATCGCCGTACTGGAATACCACGCGACGCCGGAACCGTCCGAAGTGGACATTCGGCGGTTGCGGGAGGCAATCGCGCTGGCGGACCTTTGCCCGCCGCGCACGTTCCGCGTCGGCGCCGTCATCACCGCCGCCGACGGCGAAGTGATCTCCACCGGTTACTCGGGCGACGGCGATCCCGCCAACCACGCGGAAGAAGCCGCCCTCGCCAAGCTCGAACCGGGAGATCCGAGACTGGCGGAGGCGACGATGTACACGTCACTGGAGCCGTGCAGCTCGCGGACGTCACATCCGCGAAGCTGCACCCAGCTCATCCTCGACGCCGGCATCCCGCGCGTCGTTTTCGCCTGGCGCGAGCCGTCGGTGTTCGTCGACTGCGTCGGCGCCGAAACGCTGGAGGCGGCCGGACGCCGGGTGATCGAGGTACCCGCCCTCGCCGCCGACGTCCGCCGCGCGAACACCCATATCCCGGGTGTCCACCTCTGAACTACTTGCAGGCGTCGCAGCAGCCGCAGCCCAGACCGGTGCACGCCGAGCAGCAACCGTGGCGAAGCACGACCTTCAACAGACGCTTGATCATCGCTGTCCTCCCGATCATTGACGTCCCACCGCCCTTGTCACGCTAAGTTCTGCGCATATGACAGTGGTACCGCCGGGAGTGCCATGGCGCTGCTCCAGCGGGTGACGTCAGGATTCGAGGTCGCCCTCCAGTGAGAGATAGACCTCGCGCAGCTGAGCCAAAAGATCGGCGTCCGGCTCCGCCCAGAGCCCACGGTCGGCCGCCTCGTTCAGCCGTTCGATGATGCCGCGCAACGCCCACGGGTTGGCCTGGCGGAGGAACTCCTGGTTGACCTCGTCGAGCACGTAGGACTCGGTGAGCTTCTCGTACATCCAGTCGCCGACCACCCCGGCCGTGGCGTCGAAACCGAAGAGGTAGTCGACGGTCGCCGCCAGCTCGAAAGCGCCCTTGTAGCCGTGCTTGCGCATCGCCGCCAGCCAGCGCGGGTTGACCACGCGGGCACGGAAGACGCGGGCGGTCTCCTCGCCGAGGGTGCGCGTGCGGACCGCGTCCGGGGTGGTGCTGTCGCCGACGTAGGACGCGGGCGCGGTGCCGGTGAGCGCGCGGACCGTCGCGATCATCCCGCCGTGGTACTGGAAGTAGTCGTCGGAGTCGGCGATGTCGTGCTCACGGGTGTCTGTGTTCTTGGCCGCGACCACGATCCGCTTGTACGAGTTCTCCATGTCCTCGCGCGCCGGCCTGCCGTCGAGGTCGCGGCCGTAGGCGAAGCCGCCCCAGACCGCGTAGACCTCGGCGAGATCCTTGTCGTCGCGCCAGTTCCCGGAATCCATCAGCGGCAGCAGGCCCGCGCCGTACGCGCCGGGCTTGGAGCCGAAGATCCTCGTGGTGGCACGGCGTTCGTCACCGTGCGCGGCCAGATCCGCGCGGGTGTGGGCGCGGACGAAGTTCTGCTCGTCCGATTCGTCGAGATTCGCCACCAGGCGGACGGCGTCGTCCAGCAGGGTGATCACATGCGGGAAGGCGTCGCGGAAGAAACCGCTGATCCGCACGGTGACGTCGATCCGCGGGCGGCCGAGTTCGGCGAGCGGGATGGCCTCGATCCCGGTGACCCGTCGCGAGGCCTCGTCCCAGACCGGCTGGACACCCAGCAGGGCAAGGACTTCCGCCGCGTCGTCGCCCGACGTGCGCATGGCCGACGTGCCCCACACCGAAAGGCCGACCGAACGCGGCCAGTCGCCCGTGTCGTCCTTGTAACGGCGGAGAAGCGAGTCCGCGAGCGCCTGCCCGGTCTCCCAGGCGAGACGGCTCGGGATGGCCTTCGGGTCGACGGTGTAGAAGTTGCGGCCGGTCGGCAGCACGTTGATCAGGCCGCGCAGGGGAGAACCGCTGGGCCCGGCGGGGATGTAGCCGCCGTCGAGCGCGTGGAGCACGGCGTCGATCTCGGCGCCGGTGCCCGCGAGCCGCGGCACGATCTCGGTGGCGGCGAAGGCCAGCACGCGGGCGACCTCCTGGTGTTCCGGCACGTCGGCGACGACCTCCGCGACCGCGGCGGGGGACCAGTCCTTGGCCTCCATCGCCACGACGAGCGACCGGGCTTTCTGCTCGATGGCGTCCACTTCGGACAGTGGAGCGTCGCTGTTCTCCTTGAGCCCCAGCGCGGAACGCAGACCGGGAACCGCGCCCTGTTTGCCGCCCCACATCTGCTGGGCACGCAGCATCGCGAGCACGAGGTTGATCCGCGCCTCGCCTTCCGGTGCGGCGCCGAGGATGTGCAGGCCGTCGCGGATCTGCGCGTCCTTGACCTCGCACAGCCAGCCGTCGATGTGCAGCAGGAAGTCGTCGAACTCGGCGTCGTGCGGACGTTCCTCGACACCGAGGTCGTGATCCAGTTTCGCGGCCTGGATCAGCGTCCAGATCTGCGCGCGGACCGCGGGCAGCTTCGCCGGGTCCATCGCGGCGATGTTGGCGTGCTCGTCGAGAAGCTGCTCCAGGCGGGCCATGTCGCCGTAGCTTTCGGCGCGCGCCATCGGCGGGATCAGATGGTCGACGATCGTGGCGTGCGCACGCCGTTTCGCCTGCGCGCCCTCGCCGGGGTCGTTGATCAGGAACGGGTAGATCAGCGGCAGGTTGCCGAGGACGGCGTCCGGCGCGCAGGAGTCCGACAGCCCCGCGGTCTTGCCGGGAAGCCATTCCAGCGAACCGTGTTTGCCGAGGTGGACGACGGCGTGCGCGCCGAACTCCTCTTCCAGCCAGCGGTACGCGGCCAGGTAGTGGTGGCTCGGCGGGAGGTCCGGGTTGTGGTAGATCGCCACCGGGTTCTCGCCGAACCCGCGCGGCGGCTGGATCATCAGGATGACGTTGCCGGACTGCAGGGACGCCAGCACGATGTCGCCCGCCTTGTTGACGGAACGGTCGACGTAGAGCTCGCCGGGCGCGGGGCCCCAGTGCTCCTCCATGCCCTCGCGCAGTTCCGCGGGCAGCTCGGCGAACCACTGGCGGTACTTGTCGGCCGGGACGCGGATCGGGTTGCCGGACAGCTGTTCCTCGGTGAGCCACTCCGGATCCTGGCCGCCCGCGGCGATGAGGGCGTGGATGAGCGCGTCACCGTCGGGCTGGTCGGTACCGGTGGGCTCGACGCCGGGGAACGGGTCCTCGCCCAGGTCGTAGCCGCGTTCGCGCATGCGGCGCAGCAGTTCGATCGCGGACGCGGGCGTGTCGAGACCGACGGCGTTGCCGACGCGGGAGTGCTTCGTCGGATACGCGGACAGCATCAGCGCGATCTTGCGCTCCGGGGGCGGCGTGTGCCGCAAACGGGCGTGGGCCAGCGCGATCTTCGCGACGCGGGACGCGCGTTCGGCGTCCGGCACGTACTTGGGCAGGCCGTCGTCGTCGATCTCCTTGAACGAGAACGGGACGGTGATGAGGCGGCCGTCGAACTCGGGGACGGCCATCTGGTTGCCGGCGTCGAGCGGGGAGAGGCCGTCGTCGTTCGCGGACCACGTCTCGCGGTCGCTGGTGAGGCAGAGGGCCTGGAGGATCGGGATGTCCAGCGCGGCCATCTCGGCGACGTCCCACGCCTCGTCGTCCCCGCCCGCACCGACCTCGGACGGCTTGGTGCCGCCGGCGGCCAGCACGGTGACCAGGAGCGCGTCGGCCTTGGCCAGCTCGGCCATCATCTCCGGCTCGCGGGTGCGCAGGGACGCGCAGTGGATCGGGAGCGCGCGGCCCCCGGCGTCCTCGACGGCGTCGGAAAGGGCGTGGACGAACTCGGTGTTGCCGGACAGGTGATGCGCCCGGTAGTAGAGGATCGCGATGACCGGACCCTCGGTGGTCTTGGGCGTGCGATCGAGGACACCCCAGAGCGGCTGCACCGCGGGCGGCTCGAAGCCGTCACCCGTCAGAAGGAGCGTGTCGCTCAGGAAGCGGTGCAGCTGGGTGAGGTTCTCCGGCCCGCCCTGCGCGAGGTACGCGTGTGCCTCCGCCGCCGTGCCCGCCGGGACCGTGGACAGCTTCATGAGCTGCGCGTCCGGCGTCTGCTCACCACCGAGGACCACCACGTGCGCGCCGCTCGCGCGGACCGTGTCGAGTCCCTCTTGCCAGCTGCGTTCGGAGCCGAGGATCCGGACGACGACGATCGGGGCGCCTTCGAGCAGGGCCGGCAGCTCCGCCAGGTCGAGCCGGGCGGGGTTCGCCAGCCGGTACTCGGCCTCGCTGGAACGGGCGCTGAGCAGGTCGGTGTCCGAAGTGGACAGAAGCAGGATCACAGCAGTCCTCACTCGGGGTGTCCGCGCCCCGGGTCGTGCGGTCGCGCCGGCCGGAGTTCCTGGCTTCCCCTCCTTGCTCGGGAGGGGTGACAGTGGCGGGACCGCCCCGGACTCTCACCGGGTTCCTCCACCTGCCGACGCGTGGGTTCGGAGCTCACTCTCCGGTGCGGCTCGGCTCGGCGTCAAGGTGATGTGCCCATCAGGGGTGGCCGCGTCCCGCGTTTGGTCGACTACTTGCGGTGTTGGGGGCCCTCGCGGTGCCCGGATCGCCAGGAACTCCCGGACGTCCAGGACGACTGTCAGCCTGTTCGAGCCGGCCCGCAGCCACGGGAGGCACATGCTTCCACGACAGAAGGAACGAAGACCGATGGCGGACAACCAGTTCACCACTCACGCAGACCTTTTCGATCTGAGTGGGAAGCTCGCACTTGTCACTGGCGGAACCAGGGGCATTGGGATGATGATCGCGCGCGGCCTTCTGCAGGCAGGTGCCCGCGTCGTCGTCAGCTCACGTAAGGCGGACGCGTGCGCGGAGGCACAGCGTCTACTGTCCGAATTCGGCGACGTTCGAGCGATCCCCGCCGACCTGTCCAGGTACGACGAGTGTCAGCGCCTCGCCGATCTGGTCAAGGCCGGCTCGGAACGCCTGGACATTCTCGTCAACAACGCGGGAGCGATGTGGCGCGAGCCGCTGGAGACGTTCCCGGCCGAGGCCTGGGACACGGTGATCGACCTCAACCTCAAGTCGCCGTTCTGGCTGGTGCAGGCGCTGCTGCCCGCACTGCGCGGGGCGGGCACGGCCGATGATCCCGCGCGGATCATCAACATCGGCAGTATCGCCGCCATCCACGTCGCCGAGGCGCCCAACTACTCGTACGCCGGCAGCAAAGCGGCACTCCATCAACTCACCAGGGTGCTTGCCAGGGAACTGGGCCCACAGCACATCACGGTGAACGCGGTAGCCCCAGGAGTGTTCCCGTCGCGGATGATGGCGGCCACGATCGACGCCATCGGCGACACGATCGCGGCGAAGGCCCCTCTGCGCCGGCTAGGCCGCGACGACGACATGGCAGGTGTCGCCGTGTTCCTCGCCAGCCGGGCCGGGTCTTACCTGACGGGCGCCATCGTCCCGGTCGACGGCGGCACGGCCACGACCGCATCGGGTACCTAGGCGTCGGATCTCGACGGGGGCACCAGCAGTACCTCCCTTCGCATGCGGACAGGGCCTACGGTGAAGGGGTGGCCACGATCGATCTGCGCACTGAGATCAAGGAGTTCCTGAGCTCGCGTCGCGCGCGGATCACACCTGAGCGGGCCGGACTGTCCGCTTACGGCGGCAACCGCCGGGTCAAAGGTCTGCGTCGCGAAGAAGTAGCACTACTGGCTGGGGTATCTGTCGACTACTACGTGCGTATGGAGCGCGGCGGCCTCGCCGGCGCCTCCGACGGGGTGCTCGACGCGTTGGCCTCTGCCTTGCACCTTGACGAGGCGGAGCGCGATCACCTGTTCCACCTCGCGCGGCAGTCCAGGGCGCCCGGCGGTCCACGCCGTCCGCGATCCACCGTGACGGTGCGTCCGGCGCTTCATCAGGTGCTCGACGCCATCACCGATGCGCCGGCGTGGATCTGCAACGGCCGTTATGACGTGCTGGCCATGAACCACCTCGCCCGCGCGCTGTATGCACCGGTGCTGGCCGACCCGCGACGGCCGGCGAACACCGCGCGGTTCGTGTATCTGGATCCCGAGGCGGCGAAAACGTTCTTCGTCGACTACGACCGGATCGTCTGTGATGTGGCCGCGAAGCTACGCATGGAAGCCGGCCGCAATCCGCACGACGAGGAGCTGATCACCCTGGTCGGCGAATTGGCGACAAGCAGTGAACTGTTTCGGCGGCGGTGGGCATCTCAGGATGTTCTGCTCCACCGGTCCGGACGCAAACGGATGCACCATCCGGTCGTGGGCCGGCTCGACTTGGACGTCGAGTCGATGGAGTTGGCCGCGGAACCCGGCCTGCTCCTGACCGTCTACACCGCGCCCGCCGGCACGGCGACCGCGGACGGTCTGGCCCTCTTGGCGTCGTGGGCGGCCGGCCAGGAGAAGCCGGCGACCGAGATTCAAGCACTGACCTGATATTCGACCCTTTTAGGTTAAGGCAAAGGTGTCGGGTCGTGGCGGTTCACTCGCAACACGGTCACGTTCGCCTTACCACTCAATCAGTCGACGAATTGTGGTTCCCGGAAGTCACGCCGACCGCTCCGACGAAGAGTCACCGATCCGCGGGAAAGGCGCGGTGGAGAAGATGATCTCCACCGCGACCTCGAAGAACTCCGCGATCCGCAACGCGAGGTAGAGGCTCGGGCTGTACTCGCCGCGTTCGAGGTAGCCGATGGTCTGGTAGTGCACGCCCAGCGCGTCGGCGAGCTCGCGGCGGGAGATGCCTCGTTCCGCGCGCAGCATCGCGATCCGGTTGTAAACAACCTCGCTCATGAACTAACCAATTCGCTGCATCGCCTTTTCCCGTCGTGCCGCCACCGAGGACCCGGACTCGCGCCGCGCCATGCGCCGCAGGACGACCGGGGCCAGTGTCAATCCGATCACGGCCCAGACGGCCAGTACGCCGAGGGTCTCCCATGGCCGCCAGGACTGCCCGATCTCGATGATCACCGTCGAGTCCGGCAGCAGCGCCGACCGCATGCCGAGGCCGAGCCAGTACATCGGGAACACCTGCCCCAGGCCCTGCAGCCATTCCGGCAGCGCGGTGATCGGGTAGAAGATCCCCGAGATCGCGCCGATTCCCAGTGTGGGCAGCATGATCAGGCCGATGCTGCGCGCGTTCGAGGTCAGCGAGCCGAAGATCGCGCCGATCGGCATGGTGGCGAGCAGGCCGAGCGCCAGTACCCACAGCAGGCCCAGCCACGACGTCAGCCCGCCGGGCGCGATGCCGTCGAACAGGAACAGGCTGGGGATCAGCACCAGCAGCATCCCGATGACGGTGCTCAACGACACGGTGACGACTTTGCCGACGAGGTAGCCGATCATGCCGTTCGGGGTGGCCTTGGCGCGCAGGAGCGTGCCGTCTTCGCGTTCGACGGCGAGGACACCCGCCATTCCGAGCATGCCGGTGAACACGATCGACGCGCCCAGCACGCTCGGCACGGTGGCGGCACCGAGCGAGAACTCCGTTCCCGGGAGCTTCGAGTCGCGCATGAAGAACATGACGACCACGAAGATCACCGGGAAGAGGAAGGTGTTGAAGAGGTCTTCCCTGTTGGTCATCATCTGGCGGCCTTCGAGCAGACCGCGCCGGACGCCCAGCCGGACACTGTGCTGAATCGTGTTCATCGCGCGCCCACCGCCTCGAGGGATTCGGCCTTGCGGACCAGGGTCATGTACGTGTCTTCGAGTGAGGCCCGCCGGACTTCCAGATCGCCGATTGCGTCCCCGTGTTGCTTGAACAGTTCGTGCACGTACTTCGTCGATTCGGTGGTGGAGTGCACGAACCGCTGGCCGTCCAGCGTCCAGCGCACCTCGGCCTCGCCGGCGATCTGCCTGCTCAGCGCGTCTGCCGAACCGTCGGCGACGATCCGGCCGTGGTTCAGGATCAGGATCCGGTCGGCCAGTTTCTCGGCCTCGTCGAGGTCGTGGGTGGTCAGCAGGATCGTCGTGTCGTCGTCATCGGTCAGCCGGTGGACGAGTTCGTGGAACTCGCGCCGGGCCTCCGGGTCCAGTCCGGCGGTCGGCTCGTCGAGGAACAGCAGTTCCGGGCGGCCGACGATGCCGATCGCGACGTCGAGGCGGCGCCGCTGCCCGCCCGAGAGCATCCGGACCCTCTTGTCCGCGTGTTCGGTCAGGCCGACCGCGGCGACCAGTTCGTCCGGATCCCACGGCCGCTTGATGCGGTCGGTGGAATACGGCGCGTAGTAGCCGCCGAGGTGCTCCAGCAGTTCCCGCACCCGCCACTTCGCGTGGTCGCGCCAGGCCTGGAGGACGACCCCCAGCCGCGCCCTCCAGTTCTCGTCCGCGTGTGCCGGGTCGCTG
Source organism: Amycolatopsis sp. WAC 01416 (assembly GCF_003947485.1). Classification (NCBI taxonomy): domain Bacteria; kingdom Bacillati; phylum Actinomycetota; class Actinomycetes; order Pseudonocardiales; family Pseudonocardiaceae; genus Amycolatopsis; species Amycolatopsis sp. WAC 01416. The sequence goes on from NZ_QHHX01000008.1 coordinate 375,130, forward strand.
CCCAGCACGCTGACCTCGCCTTCCGAGCGCATCCGGAAGCCTTCGAGGATCTCGATCGTCGTGGTCTTGCCCGCCCCGTTCGGACCGAGCAGGCAGATCACCTCGCCACGGTGCGCGGTGAAGTCCACGCCGTGGAGGACATCGTTCGTCCCGTAGCGCATCCGGAGATCTTTGACGGAGATCATCACGTCCTGTGGATCTCTCATTGGTCACCCCCATCTCAGTGCTGCGATCGAATGTAGCACACCTACTACATATGATCTGAGACATACTCTCGTCCAGAACGGCCATCTACAGTGAGCGCATGTCCACGAGCGCACGTGTCCGAGCCGACGCGTGCCCTGGTGTTTTCGCCACGCACGACGCCGCGGACGGTCCGCTCGCCCGCGTCCGGCTGCCCGGAGGCGCGATCACGCGGGCCCGGCTCGGGGCGCTCGCGGACGCCGCCGACGACCTCGGCGACGGCGCCCTGCACCTGACCTCCCGCGGCAACGTCCAGCTGCGCGGCGTCACCCGGCCCGGTCTCGCCGGCAGACTTTCCGCGGCAGGGCTCCTGCCGTCGCCGTCGCACGAACGTGTCCGCAACATCCTCGCCTCGCCGGTGAGCGGCGTCGCCCAGGGACTCGCCGCCGCACTCGACAAGGCCCTGTGCGCCGTCCCCGAGCTGGCCGAACTCCCTGGCCGCTTCCTTTTCGCCCTCGACGGAGGCCAAGGTGACGTCGCCGGAGAAGGCGCCGACGTCTGCTGGCGCGACGGCGCGTTGCTGCTCGCCGGCGAAGACACCGGCCTGCGCGTCCCCGCCGAGCACGCCGTCGCAGCGCTGCTTTCGGTCGCCGGCGCGTTCCTCCGGACGAGAGGAACCGCTTGGCGGGTCAGCGAACTGCCCGACACGGGACCGCTGCTCAAGGGCGTACCAGGCGAAACCGGGGAGCCGCGGAAGTTCGCGGTGAATCCCGGCCTTCCCATCGGACCGATCGGCGAAGCGATCGTGGTCGCCCCCGTCTTCGGCAGGCTGACCTCGGCTCAGGCTCGGGCGATCGCGAAGGCCGGGGACGCCGTGGTCACCCCGTGGCGGTCGATCCTGGTCCGCGGCGCTCTCGAAGCGGGCACAGGGCTGGTCACCGATCCGGGCGCGCCGTCGCTCGGGGTCAGTGCCTGCATCGGACGACCGGGTTGCGCGAAGTCGCTCGCCGACGTCCGGGCCGACGCGGCGAGGGTCGGCAGGACGCCGAGGGTTCATTTCGCCGGCTGTGAACGGCGATGCGGGAAGCCCGCGCGCGAGCACGTCGACGTGCTCGCAACGGAGGACGGTTATCTGGTCGACGGGGCGTACGTCCCGGTCGGCGAGCTCACAGAGACCTTGGCGACGTTGGCGGAGAAGGACAGTGCCGAATTGAAGGGACAGCAGTGATCGACTACATCCGGGACGGGGCCGAGATCTACCGGCATTCGTTCGCCACCATCCGTGAGGAGGCGGATCTCGCGATCCTGCCCGACGGCCTCGCGGCGCTGGCCGTGCGGATGATCCACGCCTGCGGGATGGTCGACCTGGTCGACGACCTCCGCTACAGCCTGGACGTGGTGGAATCCGGCCGCGCCGCGCTCGAAGCGGGCGCGCCGATCCTGTGCGACGCGAACATGATCGCCTCCGGGGTGACCCGCAAACGTTTGCCTGCCGCCAACGAGGTGCTGTGCACACTGTCCGACCCGAAGGTGCCGGGGCTGGCGGAGCGGATGGGCACCACGCGGTCCGCGGCCGCGCTGGAGCTGTGGCGGGACAAGCTGCCCGGTTCCGTGGTGGCGATCGGCAACGCGCCCACCGCGTTGTTCCGGCTGCTGGAACTGCTCGACGAGGGGGTCGGTGCCCCGGCGGTGATCATCGGGGTCCCGGTGGGCTTCATCGGGGCCGCCGAGTCCAAAGTGGAGCTCGCGAAGCGGGCACCCGCGCCGTATCTGGTGGTGCACGGACGTCGCGGCGGCAGCGCGATGGCCGTGGCCGCGATCAACGCGATGGCGAGTGAGGTCGAATGAGCGGGCTCGGGAAACTGTGGGGTGTCGGGCTCGGTCCCGGTGACCCGGAACTGATGACGGTCAAGGCCGCGCGGCTGATCGGCGAGGCCGACGTCATCGCCTATCACAGCGCGCGGCACGGCCGGAGCATCGCGCGTTCGGTCGCCGAGCCGTATCTGCGGGACGGCCAGGTCGAGGAGAAGCTGGTCTATCCGGTCACCACCGAGACCACCGACCACCCCGGCGGCTACGAAGGCGCCATCGCCGACTTCTACGAGCTGAGCGCGAAACGGCTCGCCGAACACCTCGACGCCGGACGCGACGTCGTCGTGCTCTGCGAAGGCGACCCGTTCTTCTACGGCTCCTACATGTACATGCACGAGCGGCTCGCCGACCGCTACGAGGCGACCGTGGTGCCCGGCGTGACGTCGGTCAGCGCGGCGTCCTCGGTGCTCGGCCGTCCGTTGGTGCAGCGCGACGAGGTCCTCACCATCCTGCCCGGCACCCTGCCCGCGCCGGAACTCGCGCGGCGGCTGGCCGACACACAGGCGGCGGCGGTGCTGAAGCTCGGCCGCACATTCGGCAACGTCCGCGAGGCGCTGGCCGAAGCCGGGAAACTGGACGACGCCTTCTACATCGAACGGGCGACCTGGCAGGCGCAGCGCGTCGAGCCGTTCGCCGACGTCGACCCGGAGTCGGTGCCGTACTTCTCGCTGGCGTTGCTGCCCAGCCCCGCCTACGCCTCCCGGCTCGCCGACGAACCGGAAACGCCCCGGGAGCGGGAAACGCACACCGGAGGTGAAGTCGTGGTCGTCGGCCTCGGCCCGGCGGGCCCCGGCTGGCTGACCCCCGAAGCGACCGAGGAACTGGCCGCGGCGGAGCACATCGTCGGCTACGGCCCGTACGTCGCGCGGGTGCCGCAGCGCGCGGGCCAGCAGCGGCACGCGTCGGGCAACCGCGTCGAGGCCGAACGCGCCGTCGAAGCGCTGGAGCTGGCCGCGAACGGCGCCAAGGTCGCCGTCGTCTCGTCGGGTGATCCCGGCGTGTTCGCGATGGCGTCGGCGGTGCTGGAGCAGGTCGCCGCCGGGCACGGCAAGGGTTCGCGGGTGCGGATCGTGCCGGGGGTGACCGCCGCGCAGGCGGCCGCGTCCCGGGTCGGTGCGCCGCTTGGCCACGACTACTGCGTGCTTTCGCTGTCCGACCGGCTCAAGCCGTGGGAGATCGTCGAACGACGGCTCGACGCGGCGGGCGCGGCGGATCTGGTGCTCGCGTTGTACAACCCGGCGTCGCGCACGAGGACCACCCAGCTCGCGCAGGCCCGCGAAGTCCTGCTCCGGCACCGTGCGCCGGAGACCCCGGTCGTCGTCGCCCGTGACGTCGGCGGGCCCGAGGAGGACATCCGCGTGGTCACCCTCGGCACCTTGGAGCCGTCGGAAGTGGACATGCGCTGCCTGCTGATCGTGGGTTCGTCGAAGACCCGCGCCGAGAACGGCATCGTCTGGACGCCGCGCACCTACGAGTAACGGCCCAGGCCGGCGTTGCGTGCCTTGGGAGCAGATGTCGTGAAGGGACCCTTTGAGGCGATGAAGGTCTCAAAGGGGCCCTTCACGACATAGGAGCTCGACGCTAGCCGAGGGAGCCTGAAAGGTCTGAACGGGAGGCGTTCGCGCGCGCCGCGATGCGGGGAGTAACTCCCTCCGTAATAAACATATAGCGCATAGGGGGACTTGCCACAAGACCCCGGTCATGCTCCAGACTCACTCGCCGTAGCCGAAACCTGGCGAAATGGGAGTCTGTGTCAACTCAGGGTCATGAACAAGAGCTGCGGTCCGAACGCGAATACGTCGCCGGGCTCTACGCGCGCCTGGACGCCGAACGCGCGCGCGTGAAGGGGGAGTACCAGGCGGCGCTCGGGGGAACCGGCGGGACGGCCATGGAACGCGACGTCGAGGTGCGCGCGCTGGCCAGGGAGTCGCGCCGGCTGGACGTCGTGGACAACGGCCTTTGCTTCGGCAGGCTGGACAGCGCCGCGGGGGAGACCTCCCACATCGGCCGCATCGGTCTCTTCGACGAGGAAAACGACTACGAACCGGTGCTGCTCGACTGGCGGGCACCGGCGGCGCGCCCGTTCTACACCGCGACCGCCGCGACACCGGAGAAGATGCGCCGTCGCCGTCAGTTCCACACGCGCGGGCGTGAGGTGCTCGGGTTCACCGACGAGGTGTTCGGCCGTCCCGGCGGGGACGCGGAAGGCGACGCGGCGCTGCTCGCGGCGGTCAACGCGCCGCGGGGCGAGGGGATGCGCGACATCGTCGCGACGATCCAGGCCGAACAGGACGAGATCATCCGGCACGAACATCCCGGGGTCCTGGTGATCGAGGGCGGGCCGGGTACCGGGAAGACCGTGGTGGCGCTGCACCGCGTCGCGTACCTGCTCTACACGCAGCGCGAGCGGATGGAGCGCCACGGCGTGCTCGTGGTCGGGCCGAATCCGGCGTTCCTGCACCACATCGGCCGGGTGCTGCCTTCGCTGGGCGAGACCGACGTGGTGTTCATGACCACCGGCGATTTCGTGCCGGGCAAGCACGTCACCGCGGAGGACGGACCGGAGGCGACGCGGCTCAAGGGCTCGCTGAAGATGCTGGACGTCCTCAAGGCCGCGGTCGCCGACCGGCAGCGGCTGCCGGAGGAGCCGGTGCTGATCGACCTGGCCGACGTCACCGTCCGGATCGACGCCGAGACCGCGGAATGGGCGAGGGACGAGGCACGCAAGAGCGGCCTTCCGCACAACGAGGCGCGCGGGACGTTCACCGACATCGTCACCTACGTCCTGACCGAGCGGGCGATCGCGCGGATCGGCCGCGGCTGGCTCAGCCGCGACGACCGTGACGAATGGGAGCGGCTGCGGAAGGACCTGCTCAAAGAGCTGGCGGAGAGCGAGACGTTCACCACCGCCATCGAGGGACTCTGGCCGATCCTGACGCCCGAAAGCCTGCTGGGCTCGCTTCTGTCGTCCCCGGAACGGCTTGGCGCGGCCGGTGCCGACCAGGCGCTGCTGCGTGCGGACGGGGAAGCCTGGACGGTGTCGGACATGCCGCTGCTCGACGAACTCGTCGACCTACTCGGCCGCGACAAGCGGGCGGAACAGGTGGCAGAAAAGGCGCTCGCGCGGGAGAAGAAGGCCGAGGCCGAGTACGCCGAAGGTGTGCTCGACACGATGAAGCTGGACCGCGAGGAGATGGACGAGGACGTCATGCTGTCGGCGGAGAACCTGCTCTTCGCCGACGAACTCGCCGACCGGTTCGTCGAGCACGACACGCGTAGCCTCGTCGAACGCGCCTCCGCGGACCGGGACTGGACGTACCGGCACGTCGTCGTCGACGAGGCACAGGAACTGTCCGAAATGGACTGGCGGGTGCTGATGCGGCGCTGCCCCAACCGGTCGTTCACCGTCGTCGGCGATCTGGCGCAGCGCCGGTCCGAGGCAGGGGCGCGGTCGTGGGGCGCGATGCTGGAGCCGTACGTGCCGGGCCGCTGGGTCTACCGGTCGCTGACGGTGAACTACCGCACCCCGGCGGAGATCATGGCCGTCGCCGCCTCGGTGCTCGCCGAGTTCGCGCCGGACGTCCGGGCGCCGGAGTCGGTCCGGTCCAACGGGGTCCGGCCGTGGGCGCGGCAGGTCACCGAGGACTCGCTGGCGGGCGCCATCGAGGAGTTCGTCAAGGACGAAGCCGGTCGTGAAGGCACCAGCGTCGTGATCGGGCCGCCGGGCGTGCCGGGCACCGTGCCCGCCTCGGAGACGAAGGGACTCGAGTTCGACGCCGTCCTCGTCGTGGACCCGGCGCGGATCCTCGCCGACGGCCCGCGCGGTGCGGCTGAGCTCTACGTCGCCCTCACGCGCGCTACGCAGCGCCTCGGAGTCCTGCACGAGGGCCCGCTGCCGCCCGCGCTGAAGGGCCTGAACTCGTAACTCGCGTGATCAGAGACCGCACTCGCGTGATTGGAGGCGTAACTCACGAGTTACGTCTCCAATCACGTGAGTTACGGATTCAAACACGCGAGTGACGCCTAGCGTGTCGGGTCCTTGCCGTTCGGCTGCCGCGGCCCGGGACCCGGCGACCACCAGCCGGGGACGACCTTCTCGCCGTGGACGATCGTCGGCGCGATCCCCTCGGTGAACGGTTCGACCTGCAGCAGCTGTCCCCAAGACTGGCTCGGCTGGCCGATCAGGTAGCTGGGCACCTCGGGTTCGGCGGCGACTTCTTCGAGCCAGCCGATCGGGCCGCCGTTGGTGCTGGAGGCCCAGTTCGCCTCGTCGGCGACGGCGCCGGCGGTGATCCGGTATTCGGGCATCTTCGAGATGCCGTCGTGCGAGGTCACCGGCTGGACGCACGGGTACACGAACGACGCGGGCCAGTCGACGTACACCGGTTTGCCCGCGATCTTCTCGGTCAGCGTGGTGAACGTCGGCACGCGGGGCGCCGACGCGGCGATCCAGCCGTCCTCGGTGAGGTCGTTGTCGACGATGTTGATCCGCACGGACGTCGTCTCGGCGGGGAGGTCGCGCAGGTTGATCCGGGTGTCGTTCCAGCCGTTGGTCCCGGCGCCCGGCGGGAGCACGAACTGGCTGCGGACGACCTTCACACCTTCGCTGGTGTTCACGCCGTAGTCGAGGCTGACCGACGTCGGACGCCGCGCCGCGCCCGCGGTGGCGACCACGATCTGGCCGTCGGCGGGCTTTTCCGAGAGGGCGTACCAGTCGCTGCGCAACCGCCCGGCCCGCGTTTCGGGGTCGAGGAAACTGCTCCACATCGGCACTTCGTCGGGTTTGAAGCCGTGCGGCGGTTCGGCGAGCGGGTCCTTGTCGTCGATCGCGCGGGTGTGGAACCCGGTCTGCACGCGGCCGTTGTCCTGCTCCGGATCGGGCAACGGCGGCGGGGTCTGGCCGGCGGGCGGCTCCTCCTTCTTCACCGGCACCGTCCGCTGTTCGGGCTGGGCCCGCAGGATGCTGGTGGCGGCGTCCCGTTCCACCATCACGTGGTCGGAGAGGTTGCAGCTCTTGCCGGACAGATGCCCGAAGTTCGCGGCGCCGAGGCTGTAGGAACCGGCCTGGTTGTGGATCGCCCACGCCATGCTGACGAATTCGCCCGTGGCCATCAGACCGCAGACGACCACCAGCGAAAGCGACCCGAGCCGCAGCGAGCGGCTCCGCCCTTCCTGTGGCACGGCCTGTAGCCCCGGCCGATGCGCGCGGACGTTCTCCACGAACGCGTACACGCCGGAGATCCCGGCCGCGATGAGCAGGATCGTCGACAGCGGGATCCCGCCGATCGAGGGCGCGACCGCGGTCCACTGCACGCCGAGTTTCGAGACGAACCAGAACGAGTTCGGCCCGGTCGCGGCCAGCGCGCCGACCACCAGCAGCCCGGCGAGGAACGCCGCCCGGTTGCGCCTGGACCGCAGCACCGTCGAGCTGGTCGCCAGCGCGGTCAACGCCGCCATGGCCGCACCGACCGCGGCGAACGCGCCGAAGTGGTGCGTCCACTTGGTCGGGGTCAGCGCCAGCAGCAGGAAGAACAGCGCGACCGTGCCGATCAGTCGGCGACTGGGACCGAGCGCGGCACCGGGGATCCGGCCGCGGCGCAGCAGCACCACCAGACAGGTCCCGACGCACAGCAGCACCAGCAATACGGGGAACCGGCGCGACACGGAACCGTCCGGCAGGCTTTCGAAGAGCAGTTGGTACCGCGCGAGTTCCTGGAACCACGACAGGTTCGGGCCGACCTGGGTGCGGATCCGGGTCGCCTCCTGCACGGTGGCGAAGGTCTGGTCGGCGAACACCACGACCAGCACCAGCAGCCCCGCGGCCAGCACCGGCGCGAGCACCGGCAGCCAGCCGTTCTCGGCGCGCTGGCGGACCAGTTTGAACAGCGGGCGGGCGGCGACGAGGAACGGCGCGACCGCGATCAGCCCGGTCGGCGTCGCGGCCAGGGTGAACCCGGCCGCGGTGAGCCCGAGGGCGAGCGGCAGCAGACGGCGTGTCACCAGCGCGCGCTCCACGGCGCAGATCGCCAGCAGCGAGCCGAGCGCGGCGACCGGTTCCGGCCGGACGCCGTTGTTGTACGGCATCCACCAGACCAGGAAGACCGCGGCGGCGGCCCAGCCCGCAGCGCGGCTCGTCCGGACCTGGGTGCCAAGGCGCGGCATGACCTCGCGGCTGATCAGCAGCCAGCTCAGCACGCCGAGCAGGAACGACGGGAGCCGGATCCACGGCGGCACCGTGCTGACGTGCGCCATCAGCTGATACACGTGGTAGAACCAGCCGAACGGCGCCTCGGCGACGCCGAACCAGCGGTGATAGTTGGTGAGGTAGCCGGTCTCTTCGGCCACTCTCGACATCGTGAGGATGTAGCCGTCGTCGGAGGTCACCGGGCCGATGAAGACCCACGCGCCGAGCGCGACGATCACCGTCGCGTCGCGGGCGGTCAGCCGCCACCAGCCGATCGGTGCCCAGCGCGGCGCGCGGCGGGCGAACCCGGAGTCCATCCGCCACACCGCGATCAGGCAGCCGATGAACGACAGCGCCGCGATCAGGCCGACGATCCACTTCAGCAGTGTGGGCGAGGTCTGGTAGCGGGTGTCCGGGACGACCGAGACGTGCAGACCGGCGATCGGGTCCTTGCCCGCGTTGATCGACGAGTAGATCCCGACCAGCCGCGGCCGGACGTCACCCTCCGCGTGGAACACCACGGTCTTGGCGACGGACAGCGTCATCTGGTTCGCGTCCGCCGACAACTTGACGTCGCAGTTGGCCTCCGGCAGCGGCTGCTGCGCGATCTGCTGACCCTGGCTGGAGGCGAGCAGCACGCCGTTGTCGATACGCAGCTGGAGGCCGACGCCCTTGCCCGCGCGCGGGTCGGTGCGGCCGTCGGGCACGGTGGAGAACAGCAGTGCCTGTCCCTGCGAACGCGCGTCCAGCGACCGGACGGTCGTGCACGGCAGATCGACGCGCAGATCCTGCGCCCAGTACCCGGTCAAGGGCGCGTTGACGGAACGGGTGTCGCCGCCCGTTGGCCAGACGACCTCCGCTGTGTCCTGCACCACCGGCAGGAAGGGGAAAGCCAATGCGCACAAGGCGGACAGCAACCCCAGCGTGACAGCGATCAAACGCATCGGCGCAACGCTAACGGGTCTGGTCCGAACGGCTTACGCAGGGCTGCCCTTCTCCTGGGCGCCGATCCAGCCGACAGCGTCCTGAACTGTCGTTACGCTGGCCGTTTCGGGTCGCTGGGGCCGGCGGACGACGACCACCGGGAGGCCGAGCCCGCGGGCCGCGGTGAGCTTCGCGGCGGTCATCGCGCCGCCGCTGTCCTTGGTGACGAGGACCTCGACGCCGTGCCGTTCCATGAGCTCGCGTTCCCCGTCCACCGTGTACGGCCCGCGGTCCAGCAGGACTTCGTGACGGCGGGGGAGCGGTGCCTCGGGCGGGTCGACGCAGCGGATCAGGAACCAGAGATCGAGCTCGGCGAAGGCGGCGAGCCCTTGACGGCCGCTGGTGAGGAACACGCGTTCGCCGAGCGCCGGGAGCAGTCGCGCGGCGTGGTCGAGGTCGTCGGCCCAGTGCCAGCTGTCGTCGGGCCGTTCGGTCCAGCCGGGCCTGGCGAGCCTGAGCAGCGGTGTTCCCGTTTCCCTCGCCGCGAAGACCGCGTTGGCGCCGATGCGTTCGGCGAAGGGGTGCGTGGCGTCGATCACCGCGTCGATGTCGTTCTCGGTCAGCCAGCGCGCGAGACCTTCCGGGCCACCGAAGCCGCCGACGCGGACTTCGCCGTCGGGCAGTTTCGGTCGTGCGACGCGGCCTGCCAGCGACGAGACGACGTGCTCGCCACGCGTCACAAGCTCCTTCGCGAGGTCGCGTGCTTCGCCGGTCCCGCCCAGGATCAGCAGCTTCATCGCGCCACGGCCGCGCGCCACCGTTCCAGCGTGCGCAGGTTGGCGAGCGTTTCCGCCCAGGTGAGTTCGGGCGCCTGACGGTCTTCGAGGTGTGCGGCGACGTGGTCGGCCTCGCGAGCAAAGAGGCCTTGAGTCGCTTCGACCTCGATCACCTCGGGTTCGCCGCCTTCCGGCGTGAGGATGATCTGCGAGGTCATCGGCTTGCGCATTTCGTGGATCCACGCCGGTTTCGGCACGTACAGCTGTCCTTGTGAGCCGTACACGCGGATGTGGTCGTCTTGCGTCAGTTGGAAGCCGCATGCCAGCTGCGCGAGGATCCCGCCGGGCAGTCGCAGCAGTCCGAACGCGACCTCGTCGATGCCGTTCTCGTCGAGCCTGGCCATCCCGAGTACCTCGTCGGGCTCGACGACGTCCTGCCCGGTCGCGGCCTGCGAGACCAGCCGCGCGAGCGACGTGCAGTAACAGCCGACGTCGAAGATCCCGCCCCCGCCCAGCGCGGGATCGGTCAGCCGGGGAACCGCGAAGTTGTAGCTGAAGGCGACATCCACGGCGCGGACCTCGCCGATGGCGCCGCACGAGATCAGCTCGGCCAGCCGCCGGATCTGCGGATGCAGCCGGTACATGAACGCCTCCATGAGGAAGACGTCGTTGACGCGGGCCGCCTCGATGACCTTCTCGGCTTCGGCGACGGACACGGTCAGCGGTTTCTCGCACAGGATGTGCTTGCCCGCCTCGGCCGCGCGGATCGCCCACTCGCCGTGCAGCGGATGCGGCGTCGAGATGTAGACCGCGTCGACGTCCGGATCGGCGAGCAGGTCTTCGTAGGCGCCGTAGCATTTCGGGATCTCGAAGCGGCTCGCGAACTCGGCCGCCCGGTCACCGGACCGCGCGGCGACGGCCTCCAGCACGCCGTGCTTGCTCTCTTCGACGCCCGCCGCGAACTCGGCGGCGATGGTCCCGGCGGCCAGCAGGCCCCAGCGAACGTTCTTCACAGCGACTCCGGTTGGTTGGCGCGATCACGGGTGGCCGAATACAGGAAGCTGTCGGGAAACCCTTCGGCGGCAAGGACTTCCCCGACGAAGATCATCGCGGCGCGGCTGATCCCGGCCTCGCGGGACTGCGCGGCGATGGTGCCGAGCGTGCCGCGCAGCACCTGCTCACCGGGCTGGCTCGCCAGCGCGACCACCGCCGCCGGGCAGTTCTCTTGATAAAAGGGCAGCAATTCGTCGACTACTTGCTCGATGCGGTTGATCGCCAGATGCAACGCGAGCGTGGTGCCGGTGCGCGCGAAGTTCTCCAGCGTTTCACCCGGTGGCATGGCGGTGGACAGGGCCTGCGCCCGCGTGATGACCAGGCTCTGGCCGACTTCGGGCACGGTCAGTTCGCGCTTGAGCAGCGCGGCCGCGGCGGCGAACGCGGGCACACCCGGCGTGACGTCGTAGGGAACGCCGGCCGCGTCGAGCCGGCGCATCTGCTCGGCGACCGCGCTGTAGATCGACGGATCGCCCGAACAGAGCCGCGCGATCTCGTGGCCGGCCTCGTGGGCCTCGACCATGCGCTCGACGATCGCGGGCAGATCGAGGTTCGCGGTGTCGATGAGCACCGCCTCCGGAGAGCAGTACTCCAAGAGCGCCGTGGGCGTCATGCTGCCGGGGTACAGGCAGGTGTCGCAGCGCCCGAGCAGGTCACGGCCCCGGACGGTGATGAGGTCGGCCGCGCCGGGACCCGCGCCGATGAAGTGCACTGTCAAGGTTTGCTCCGATATGTCCACTGTGTGACGACCCGCGCCGGGGTCCAGCCGGTGAATCCGCCCAGCGGCGCGGCCTGTTCGACGGCGACGCGGATCAGCTCACCGCCGTGTTCGCCGTACGCGCGGGCCAGTGCCTGTTCGGATTCGAGGGTCACGCCGTGCGCGACGATCCTCGCGCCGGTCGCCAGGCAGGCGTCCAGCACACCGGGCACGGTCAGCCCGCCGCCGACGAAGATCGCGTGCGGCCTGGTCAGTCCTTCGAGTGCTTCCGGCGCGGGGCCGATCACCACGTCGAGTTCCGGGACCCCGAGCGCGTCCGCGTTCCGGGTGATCCGGGCGGCCCGCTCCGGGAGGCGCTCGATCGCGATCGCCCGGTTCAGCGGATGCGTCCGGGACCATTCGATCCCGACGCTGCCCGCGCCCGCGCCGACGTCCCACAGCAGTTCGCCGGGTGACGGCGCGAGCCTGGCCAGCGCGGACGCGCGAAGATCGCGTTTGGTGAGCTGCCCGTCGTGCTCGAAGGCGTCGTCCGGGAGACCGGTCAGCGGCAGCGCGGGCCCGTCGGCCTCGACGGCGAACACGGTCAACGAGCCGGGGCCGATCCGCTCGTCTGGGCCGCCGAGGTCGGACAGCGCGGTGACGCGGCTCTTGCCGTAACCGCGGGCCTTGAGCAGGTCGAGCAGGTCTTCGGCGTTCGCGCCGAGGACGAGGATCTTCCGGCCGGGCGCCAAGGCGCGGCTCACCCGGCCGATCGCGCGGCCGACGACGGTGACCACCTCGGTCTCCTCCGCGGACCAGCCGAGCCTCGCGCGGGCGAGCGTCACCGAGGACAACGCGGGCAGGATCTCGACGTCGTAGCCGCGCTGGACGAGCGTCGTGCCGATGCCGGACAGCAGGGGATCACCGCTGGCCAGCACGCAGACGCGGCCTTCTCGTCCGGCGAGGAACTCGTCCAGTCCGGGCAGGAGCGGACTGGGCCAGGGTTCGCTTTTCATCCCGGCGGGCAGGTACGCGAGCTGACGCGGAGCGCCGACGACCAGATCCGCGTTCACCACCGCTTCCCTGGCCTGCGAGGACAGACCGGGCCAGCCGTCGGCTCCGATCCCGACGACCGTCAGGGGTGATTTTTCGCGCACGTTCGTCACCGTAGATGACGGTTTTCCTATGCGATGATCGGCCGGAGGTCGTCGACGATGAGGGAGTGCTGTGAAGCCGTACCCGTTCACCGCCGTTGTGGGGATGCCGGATCTGCGCCTGGCGCTGGTGCTTTCCTCCATCTCGCCCGCCGTCGGCGGGGTGCTGGTGCGCGGGGAGAAGGGCACGGCGAAGTCGACGATGGTCCGCGCGCTGGCCGGTCTGCTGCCCGGCGTCGACGTCGTGGACGCGTGCCGGTTCTCCTGCGATCCCGTCGAGCCCGACCCCGCGTGTCCCGACGGCCCGCACGCCGAAGGTTCGCCCGCGCACCGCCGTCCCGCACGACTCGTGGAGTTGCCGGTCGGCGCGGCCGAGGACCGGGTGATCGGCTCGCTGAACTTGGAACGCGCGCTGGCCGACGGTGTCACCGATTTCCAGCCCGGCCTCCTCGCGGCCGCGCATCGTGGCCTGCTGTACGTGGACGAGGTCAACCTCCTGCACGACCACCTGGTCGACACGCTGCTCGACGCCGCCGCCATGGGCCGCGCGACCGTCGAGCGCGAGGGCGTTTCGGTCTCGCACGCGGCCAGGTTCGTCCTCATCGGCACGATGAACCCCGAGGAAGGCGAACTGCGGCCGCAGCTGCTGGACCGTTTCGGCCTCACCGTCGAGGTCGCGTCCAGCCGGGATCCCGAACTGCGGGTCGAGGTCGTCCGGCGGCGGCTCGCCTACGAGGCGGATCCCGACGGTTTCGCCGGCCAGTACGCCGCTGCCGACGCCGAACTCGCCGCGGACATCGAGGCGGCACAACGACTTCTGCCGTCGGTCAAACTGCCGGACGACGCGCTGCGGCAGATCGCCGAGGTCTGTGCGTCCTTCGAGGTCGACGGTATGCGCGCGGACATCGTGACCGCGCGGACGGCCGTCGCGCACGCCGCCTGGGCCGGCCGCACCGAGGTGACCACCGAGGTCGTCCGGGTCGCGGCCCGGCTCGCGCTGCCGCACCGCCGTCGCCGGAATCCCTTCGACGCGCCCGGGATCTCCGAGGAACAGCTGGAACAGGCGCTGCAGGACGCCGAGCCGGAAGGTCCGGGTCCCGACGACGACGGCCCCGGTTCCGGTGCACCGCCTGAGGGTGGCGAAACGTCGGGCCCGCCGCCGTCGGAAGGCGGCGAGGAGCCATCGGGCGGTGGCCGGAGCGGCGGTGAGCAGAAGCCGGTCGGCGCCGGGGAAGCCTTTCGTGCCAGGCGTTTCGAGGTGAAGGGCACCGGCGAGGGTGCCGCGGGCCGCCGGTCCCGCGCCATCACCACCAACGGGCGGACGATCGGCGTCCAGCCCGCCGGGACCAAGGACGGGCATCCGCATCTGCTCGCGACCGTACGCGCGGCCGCGCCGCATCAGCGGTCTCGCGGCCGCAGCGGCGCCGGACTCGTCGTACGGCCCCAGGACCTGCGGTTCGCGCGGCGGGAAGGGCGCGAGGGCAACCTGGTGCTGTTCTGCGTCGACGCGTCCGGCTCGATGGGCGCGCGCCAGCGGATGCGCGAGGTCAAGACCGCCGTGCTGTCCCTGCTGCTCGACGCCTACCAGCGACGCGACAAGGTGGGCCTGGTGACCTTCCGGGCCTCCGGTGCCGAACTCGCGCTTCCGCCGACGATCAGCGTCGACGCCGCGGCGTCCCGTTTGGACGGTCTCGCGACCGGCGGCCGGACCCCGCTGGCGGAGGGACTCCTTGAGGCGGCGCGGGTTCTGCGGATCGAAGCGGTCCGGGATCCGCTGCGGCGTCCGCTGCTCGTCGTCGTCACCGACGGCCGCGCGACCAGCGGCGCCGACGCCGTCCAGCGCGCGAAGCAGGCGGCCGGGCTGCTGGCCGGGAACGTGACCTCGGTCGTAATGGACTGCGAGAGCGGGAAGATGCGCCTCGGGCTCGCCGCGGAACTGGCGGAACACCTCGGCGCGGAACACGTCCCGGTCGCCGAAGTCGCCGCCGACACACTGGCGGGCGCCGTCCGCACGCGTATTTCCGGGAGGGCCGCGTAATGCCGCAGGGTAAACCGGAAACGGTGCCGAACGACGGGCTCACCACCCGGCAGCGCCGCAACCGCCCGCTGCTCGCCGTGCACACCGGCGAGATGAAGGGCAAGTCCACGGCCGCGTTCGGCATGGCGTTGCGCGCATGGAACCAGGGCTGGTCGATCGGCGTGTTCCAGTTCGTCAAGTCGGCGAAATGGCGCGTCGGCGAGGAAGCCGCGTTCCGCGCGCTCGGCAAACTGCACGACGACACCGGCCAGGGCGGCGCGGTCGAGTGGCACAAGATGGGCGAAGGCTGGAGCTGGGCGCGTAAATCCGGTTCCGAAGAGGACCACGCCGAGAACGCCCGTGAGGGCTGGGCCGAGATCAAACGCCGTCTCGCCGCCGAAACCCACGACTTCTACGTCCTCGACGAGTTCAGCTACCTGCTCAAATGGGGCTGGCTCGAAGTGGACGACGTCGTCTCGACGCTGACCGCGCGCCCCGGTCACCAGCATGTGGTGATCACCGGCCGGTACGCGCCGCCGGAGCTGATCGAAGCGGCGGACCTGGTGACCGAGATGACGAAGGTGAAGCATCCGATGGACGCCGGGCAAAAAGGCCAGCGAGGCATCGAATGGTGAACCGCGTGGTCATCGCCGCGCCCGGTTCCGGGCACGGCAAGACCACGATCGCCGCGGGGCTGATGGCGGCGTTGCGGGCGCGGGGACTGAAGGTGTCCGGGCACAAGGTCGGCCCCGACTTCATCGACCCGAGCTACCACGCCCTCGCCACCGGACGGCCGCCGCGCAACCTCGACCCGTTCCTCCAGGGTGAGGACCGGCTGATTCCCTTGCTACGGCACGGTTCCGCCGGTGCCGACATCGCGATCATCGAAGGCGTGATGGGCCTGTTCGACGGGGCGCTCGGCACCGAGGGATACGCGTCGACGGCGCATGTCGCGCGGCTGCTGGACGCGCCGGTGGTGCTCGTCGTCGACGCCTCGGCCGCTTCGCGCAGTGTCGCCGCGACCGTGCTCGGGTTCGCGCAGTACGACACGCGCGTCCGGCTCGCCGGCGTCATCCTCAACAAGCTGGGCTCGCAGCGGCACGCGGACGAGATCGTCACCGCACTGGAAGCGACCGGCGTCCCACTGCTGGGAACGTTGTACCGCAACGAAGAGATCCACGCGCCCAGCCGTCACCTCGGTCTGGTGCCCGCGGCGGAACGGGCGAGCGAGTCGGCGCGGCTGCTGCCGGAACTGGCCGCATGGATCAGCGAGGGAGTGGACCTCGGCGCGGTCGTGCAGGTGGCGCGCTCGGCTTCCCGCCTTTCCGGGGAGCCTTGGCGCCCGCCGCTTTCCCATGACGGGCGGCGTTCGGTCGTCGCCGCGGCGGCCGGTCCCGCGTTCACCTTCCGCTACACCGAGGCCGTCGAACTGCTTGCCGCCGCCGGCGTCGACGTCGTCGAGGTGGATCCGTTGCAGGACAAGGAACTCCCCGAAGGCTGCGCCGGGCTGTACTTCGGCGGCGGTTTTCCCGAGGTGCACGCCGAAGAGCTGTCGGCGAATGTCCCGTTGCGGACGGCGATCGCGCGAGCCGTCGGCGACGGAATGCCCGTCGTCGCGGAATGCGCGGGACTGTTGTATCTGTGCCAGGACATCGACGGCCTGCCGATGACCGGTGTCCTCGACGCGTCGGCGACCATGACCAAACGCGGGAAACTCGGCTACCGCAAGGCTTTCGCGCCTGCGGACAGCCTGCTGGCCGTGGCGGGGCAACGCGTCACCGGCCACGAATTCCACCGCACGATCGTCGAACCCGGCAGCGGGCCGACTCCGGCCTGGGGCTGGGACCGCACACCCGACGGCTTCGCGTCCGCGTCACTGCACGCGTCGTACCTGCACGTCCACTGGGCGGGCTACCCCGAACTCGCCGAACGGTTCGCCGCCGCGGTGCACGACCATGGCTGACTACGACCTCTGGCACCACGGCGATCGCGAGGTCGGTGAGGGGCTCGTCGATCTGGCGGTGAACGTCCGGCTCCCGGCGCCGCCCGCGTGGCTGCGCGCCGAACTGGCGGCGGCCCTCGACGACCTGGCCGCCTACCCGGACGTGACCGCTGCTGTGGTGGCCGTGGCGCGGCGACACGGTTTGCCGGAGTCGCAGGTGTTGGTGACCTCGGGCGCGGCCGAGGCCTTCACGTTGCTGGCCACGGCGTTGCGGCCCGCGCACGCCGTGGTCGTGCACCCGCAGTTCACCGAACCGGAAGCCGCTTTGCGCGCGGCCGGACATCGAGTGCACCGGGTCCTGTTGTCGCCCGACGACGGTTTCCGGCTGGGCGGCGTCCCGGACGAAGCGGACCTGGTCTTCGTCGGGAACCCCACGAACCCCACCTCGGTCCTGCATCCGGCCGCGGACCTGCTCGCCTTGCGGCGCACTGGTCGCCTGGTCGTCGTCGACGAGGCGTTCCTCGACGCCGTCCCCGGCGAGACCGAAAGCGTTGCGGGACAACCCGGTTTCGCCGTCCTCCGCAGCCTGACGAAGACCTGGGGCATCGCCGGACTGCGCGCCGGATACGTACTGGCGGACGAGTCTATTGTGGACAGACTGCGTGCGGTCCAGCCGCCGTGGTCGGTGTCGTCACTCGCCGCCGTCGCCGTGGAGGCGTGCTGCCGCCCGGCGGCGCTGGAGGAAGCCGAGAAGCTGGCGGTCGCGGCGGAATCGGACCGGGAGTACCTGGTCTCGGGTCTGACCGCCTTGGGCGTCGAAGTGCTGGGGGAGCCGCGGGGGCCTTTCGTGCTCGTCCGGCTCCCCGGCGCTGACGGTGTCCGGGAACGGCTGCGGGAGAAGGGCTTCGCCGTCCGGCGGGGGGACACCTTCCCAGGGCTGGACGCGCGGTACCTGCGGATCGCGGTGCGGGACAGGGAGACGGTGGACGCCTTTCTGGCGGCCCTCGCCGGTTCGACCGCGACGACACCGCACTCGCGTGCTTGAAGCCGTATCACGCGAGTTACGGCTCCAATCACGCGAGTTACGGCTCCAATCACGCGAGTGACGGCTCCAATCACGCGAGTTACGCTTTCGATCCTGTGGTGAACCCGGCCGAATCGCCACTCACGACCAGCTTGTCGCTCGAAGTGGTTGGATGAGCCGGTGAACTTCGTGATCGGCGTCTTTGATCTCTTCGCCTACACCATCCCCGGCGCGTTGTACGTCGCGTTATTCGGGTACCTCGGGGCGAAACTCCACATCCTGACCGCGGCGAGCATCGGCGGCGTGCCCACCGTGGTGCTGGTCGTGGTGATCGTGGTGCTGAGTTTCCTGTTGGGCTATTTGGCCTATCCGCTCGGTGAGGCGCTGGAGCGGATCGTGCCTCGGAGGCGGAGCAGGAACGCCGCCGAGGAGTTCCTCCGCCGGATGCCCGCGGCCAAGGATCGCGCGTTCCTGAAGGAGAACACGCATCTTCTGCTGTGCGCGCTGCAACTGCACGACAAGGAGGTCGCGGTCGACGTCACGCGGCTGCGCGCGTCCGGGCTCATGGTGCGTAACTGCGCGCCGCCGTTGCTGTTCGGAGCGGTCGCCGCGATCGTCGAGATCTTCGCCGGGAAGCATCCGTTCATCGCCGGCGGGCTCGCGGCGCTGTTCCTGTTCGCGTCGCTCACGTTGGTTTCGCAGGGCCGGAAGCTCGGCCTCTGGGCCGGGATGAAGACCCTCGAGCTGTGCTTCTGGTTGCCGGAAATCGACGAGAAACTGGCGGCTCCTCAGAAGGACACGGCCAGTCAGAAGGACACAGCCAGCAAGACCCCCGCGACGGCGACCTCGACGCAACCGCCGAGCACGTCCCCGGTGACCCCGCCCAGCCGCTGAACGCATCGCGCCAGCAGCGCCGACGCGGCCAGATATCCCAGCGTCACCGCGATCAGCCCTTGCCACCACGGAAGTACCAGCGCCGCCGCGCCCGCGAGGACGGCGAACACGACCGCGGCCGTCCACGCCGGCACCGAACCGGCGACGGTCGCGCCGAGCCCTTCCGGCCGGGCCGAGGGGACGCCGCGCGCGCAGCACAGCGACAGCACCCCGCGTCCGGCGACGACCGCGATCGCGACCGCTGCGACCCCGTGTCCGGCCGAGATCGCCCCGGCCAGCGCGCCGACCTGCACGAGCAGCGTCAGCACCAGGGTCGCGATCCCGGTCGGCCCGGAGTCCCCGCGTCGCATGACCTCCAGCGCGCGTGCGCGGTCGTACGAAGCGCCGAGCCCGTCGGCCGTGTCGGCGAGCCCGTCCAGATGGAGGCCGCGGCTGCCCAGCGCCACCGCACCCACCGCGAGCGCCGCCGACGCGAAAGCGGGCAGGCCGATCAGTTCACCCGAGAAGACGATCACCGAAGCGACGGCGGCGAGCGGCAGGACGGCCAGCGGGCCGAGCACCATCGCGCCGCCCGCCACCCGCCGGTCGATCAGGCCCGGTGCCGGCACCCGGACCGTGGTCAGGGTGCCGACGGCCATCTTCAGCGCGTCGGCGATCAAGCCAGATCCGCCAGCAGACCCATGTCCGCGAGGATCGCTCGCGCCGCCCTCAGCGTCGGCACCGCTTGCACGGCGCCGCTGCCCTCGCCGAGCCGCAGCCCGAGGTCGAGGATCGGCTCCAGCCCGAGTGCCTTCAACGCGAACGCCTGCGACGGCTCGGTCGACCGGTGCCCGGCCAGCCACCACTGTTCGGCACCCGGCGCGATCTCGCGGGCGACGAGCGCCGCGGCCCCGGAGAACACGCCGTCGAGCAGCACCGGCACCCCGCGAACCGCCGCCTGCACGAGAAAGCCCGCCGTCGCGGCGAGACAGGCGCTGCCGAGTGACGTCAGCACCGCGAAGGGGTCCTTCACCGCACCGGACCTGACCAACGCGGCCTCGACGACCGCGAGCTTCCGTGCCCGCGTGTCCTCGTCGATCCCGGTGCCCGTCCCGACGACGTCCTCCGGGAGAAGGCCGAGCAGCGAGGCGACCACGGCCGCGCAGATCGTCGTGTTGCCGATCCCCATGTCGCCGGGGACGAGCAGATCCGCGCCGCCGTCGATCTCCTCGTCGGCGATCGCCAGCCCGTGCTCGAACGCCGTGCGCGCCTCGCCCTCGGCGAGCGCGTCCTCGACGTCGATCGAACCGGAACCCCGGCGGACCTTGTGCGCGGTGACCCCGGCGGGCACGTCCGCGCCGTCCCAGTCCACCGCGATGTCGCACACTCGCACCGTCGCTCCGGCGAGCTTGGCCAGCACACCGACGCCGCTCTTCCCGGCAAGGAACACCCGCACCATCGCGGCGGTGACCTCGCGCGGATACGCCGACATCCCGGAAACTCCGTGGTCCCCGGCGAAGACGACCACGCGGACGTCGTCGAGCGGCCTCGGCGGGACGACGCCGTGCGCCGCGCTGAGCCACGCGGCCAGGTCTTCGAGCCGCCCGAGTGAACCCAGCGGCTTGACCAGGCCGTCCAGTCTGGCGCGCGCGGCGGCTTCGGCGGCGGCGTCCGGGATGGCGATACGCATGGGCAGGCTCCTCACGGCAGGTCGAGCATCCGTCCGGCGACGACCAGCACGGTCCGGTCGGACCCGGCGGACACCCGGTTGTTCAGCGCGCCCAGCACATCACGGAACACCCGTCCGGACACCGTCGCGGGCACCACACCGCTGCCGACCTCGTTGCTGACCGCGATCACCGGCACGCCGGCCTGCGCCCACGCCGCCAGGAAGTCCTCCAACCGGTCGTCGAGCCGCCGTTCCCAGCCGTCGCGCTGCTCCCAGGCGCCGACCTCGTCGAGCACCCGGCTGATCCAGGTGCCGAGGCAGTCGATGAGCAGCGGATGCGTCGCCGTCCGCAGCACCGTTGCCAGGTCGGTGGTCTCCACTGTCTTCCAGTTGGCCGGTCGCCGCGCCCGGTGGGCGGCCACGCGAGCGGCCCATTCGGGGTCGGCGGCACTCGGCGGCAGGCCGGGCGCGATGTAGGTCAGGTGCGGGTGGCGGGACGCGAGCCGCTCGGCGTGGTGTGACTTCCCAGAGCGGACGCCGCCCAGTATCAGCACCTTGCCGTCGTCGCGCGAATAGCGGCGAAGTGCCCGCGCGAGAGTCTCCAGGACCCTCGCGAGGCGATGCGTCAGCTTGGTCATACCCCGCATTCTCGTGCACGCGCTACCGTTCGCCACGTGCCACTCCGACAAGCCGCCACCGCAGCCGGACTCGTTACCGGTTACGTCGCCGACGCCGTGTTCGGAGATCCACGCCGGAGGCATCCGGTCGCCGGCTTCGGCCGCGCCGCGCAAGCCCTCGAACAGCGGGTTTACGCCGATTCGAAGACGCGGGGCGCGGCGTACACCGCGATCTGCGCGGGCAGTGTCACCGGATTGGGGGTCGCGGCCCAGTTCTGGACCCGGAAGCGTCCGTTCGCCCGGTTCGCGCTCACCGCGGCGTCCACCTGGGTGGTTCTGGGC
Source organism: Amycolatopsis sp. WAC 01416 (assembly GCF_003947485.1). Taxonomy (NCBI): domain Bacteria; kingdom Bacillati; phylum Actinomycetota; class Actinomycetes; order Pseudonocardiales; family Pseudonocardiaceae; genus Amycolatopsis; species Amycolatopsis sp. WAC 01416. The sequence continues at coordinate 396,457 of NZ_QHHX01000008.1, forward strand.
GGCAAGGGGCTCGCGGCCGAGGGGACGCGCATGGCTCGACTGCTCGACGACGGCGATCTGCCCGGCGCGCGGCAGCGGCTCTCGCATCTGTGCGCCCGCGACGCCACCGGCCTCGACACCGAACAGCTCGCGCGCGCGACCACCGAGTCCATCGCCGAGAACACCTCGGACGCCGTCGTCGCGCCGCTGCTGTGGGGCGCGGTCGCCGGGATCCCCGGCCTGCTGGGCTATCGCGCGCTCAACACGCTCGACGCGATGGTCGGCTATCGCTCGCCGAAGTACGCGAACTTCGGCTGGGCGTCGGCGAGGACGGACGACCTGGTCAACCTGGTCCCGTCCCGCGTCGGCGCGGCACTCACCGTGGCGTCCGCGCCGCTGGCCGGCGGCTTCGCCAAACCCGCGTTCCGCGTCTGGCGCCGCGACGGGAAGCACCATCCGAGCCCCAACGCGGGCCAGGTCGAGGCCGCTTTCGCCGGCGCGCTCGGGATCAGGCTGGGCGGGACGAACAGTTACGGCGGCCGTGCCGAACGTCGTGGCGTCCTCGGCGACGGCCGCGAGCCGGAACCGGTGGACGTGCGGCGCGCGGTCCGGCTGTCGCGGGCGGTCGGCCTGGCGGCGCTCGCCGTCGCGGTGGCGGTCACGCGATGACCGGCCTGCTCATCGCGGGAACGACGTCGGACGCGGGAAAGAGCCTGGTCACCGCCGCGTTGTGCCGCTGGCTCGCGCGCCAGGGCGTGCGGGTCGCGCCGTTCAAGTCGCAGAACATGTCGAACAACTCGATGGTGTGCGCGGACGGCGCCGAGATCGGCCGCGCGCAATGGCTGCAGGCGCGGGCGGCCCGCGTCGAACCCGAAGCCGCGATGAACCCGGTGCTGCTGAAACCCGGGAGCGATCGCCGCAGCCACGTCGTCGCGCTCGGGAAACCGTTCGGCACGCTGGAAGCGGGGGAGTACGCGACCGGCCGGGCCGGTCTCGCCGAGATCGCCTTCGACACCTTCGCTTCACTGCGAAAGCGCTTCGACGTCGTGCTGTGCGAAGGCGCGGGCAGCCCGGCCGAGATCAACCTTCGCGAAGGCGACTACGTCAACATGGGGCTGGCACGGCGCTTCGGCCTGCCCGTGGTCGTCGTCGGCGACATCGACCGTGGCGGTGTCATGGCCGCGATGTTCGGCACCCTCGCCTTGCTGTCCGCCGAAGACCAGGCGCTGGTTTCCGGCTGGCTGGTCAACAAGTTCCGCGGTGACGTCGGCCTGCTGCGGCCGGGGTTGGAGACGCTGGAGAAGCTCACCGGCCGCGAGGTCTTCGGTGTGCTGCCCTGGCTCGACCAGGTGTGGATCGACTCGGAGGACGCGCTGGCCGCCGCGGGCTGGGGCGCCTCGGGCGGGTCTCTCCGGATCGCCGTCGTGCGGTTTCCGCGTGCCTCCAACGCGACCGACGTCGACGCGCTCGCCGCCGAGCCCGGGGTTTCGGTCGCGCTGACGGCCGACCCGGACACGGTCCGTTCCGCCGACGTGGTGATCCTGCCGGGTTCCCGCGCGACCGTGGACGATCTGGCGTGGCTGCGTGCGCGCGGCCTGGCGGACGCCGTCCGCGCCCGGGGCGCGGCGGGGCGTCCTGTGCTGGGCATCTGCGGCGGCTACCAGATGCTGGCCGCCGAGATCGAGGACGACGTCGAGTCCGGCGCCGGAACGGTCCCCGGTCTCGGCCTGCTGCCGACGCGCGTCTCGTTCGGCACCGACAAGGTGCTGGCCCGGCCCTCGGGCTCATGGCGTGGGCAACCCGTGGAGGCGTACGAAATCCACCACGGCAAGGTGACCGCCACCGGTCCCGCCGAGTCCTTTTTGGACGGATACCGGCAGGGCGCGGTGTGGGGCACGATGTGGCACGGCGCCTTCGAGAACGACGGTTTCCGCCGCGCCTGGCTGGGCGAGGTGGCGGATTGGTCACCGGTCGACGGCGCGCCCGGCTTCGGCCTGCTCCGGGAGCGCATGCTGGACCGGCTCGCCGACGCCGTCGAAGACCACGTCGACACCGAGGCGTTGCTGAGGCTGATGGAGGACGGTCCCGGCCGCGACCTACCGTTCGTGCCGCCTGGGGTCTCGTGAGTTTCCCCGGTCGTGGGTATGTCGTGAAGGGCCCCTTTGAGACGTTGAAGGTCTCAAAGGGGCCCTTCACGACATCAGAGCCCTAAGCGGTCTTGTCCGCCAACGCCTTCCCGGCCAGTGCCTTCTCGGCCAAGGCCCCGAAGGTCAGGCCGAGCGCGGTCCAGAGCACCACCTGCGTACCCGCCGACGCCAGCCGGAAGGTCCACAGCGTGGAACCCGGGAACCCGTCGGGGACTTCGTCGATCGACGGCAACAGCGCCGCCGCCACCGCGATCACCACGACGTACCCGCCCGCGGCGATCAGGCCACCGCGCCAGGCGCCGAGCTTGTCGGCCAGCTTCCGGCCGAACGCCGCGGCGAGGATGCCGACCAGCAGCGAAAGCGCGACGAAGCCGAAGTACAGCGAAGTCCGGCTCCCGATCGTGCCCGCCTGCCCGACGGCAGGGGGATTCCCCGGGTACTTCAGGAACGGCACCAGGAACACGACCACGAAGGCGCCGCCCGCGAGGAGCGCCGCGGTCACCCGCGGCCGAAGGGTGCCGAGCCGTCCGTAGACGAACGCGAAAGCGAGCGAGAACAGCCCGCCGACCGCGACGCCGTACAGGCCGACGCCGGTCAGCAGACCCACGGTGCTCTGCACACCACGGGTGACGAGCTCGGCCTCGGCCTCGGCCTCGGCGGGGGCGTGTTCGTGGGCACCCGGCGCACTGTGCGAATGCGCGGAGGTGCCTTCGAGACCGATGGCGGTATCGACGGAAGGCTCACCGAAGAAATAGGCGAAAAGGGTCGCCAGGACACCGGCGACCAGGCCCGCGAGCATGCCGCGGACCAGCAAGGTCCTCATCATGGGGCGCTTGCCCGCCTAGTGGCACGGGAAGGCCAGCAGGTGCCGGCCGTCGTGGACGAACTCGTGGACGTACGAGTTCGCGAACACCGACACCGCACCCTGTTCGGCGCTGATGAAGTACAGCGTGATCAGCGAAAGGAGGATGACGAGCACCGCCCAGGGCAGGATCTCGCGGACGGGGATCCGGACGGGGACGGGTACTGCTGCTACCGCTTCGGACATGGCGGTGGGACCTCCTCGGGCTAGCGCGGCCTCTTCAGGGGTTACACGACGGCTCCGGGTCTGGCTTCCCCGATGGCTCGGAGTCACAGTGGCGCGACCGCGCGGAATCTCACCGCGTTCCGGGTGCCGTCGTCTGGCCGGTCGAGCGTAGGTCGCCACGAAGTGTCAGGTCAATGTGACGGAACCCGATCGGCGCAGGCTCGTTACCGCCGAACGGTCCGCGTGCCCCGCGCGGCGCATGCCAAAATCCAGCTATGACACCTGCGGTGGCGGCACTCGATGTCGGCGGAACGTCCATCAAGGCGGCCCTGTACGACGCTGACCTGAAAGACCTCGCCAGCCTGCGCGAGCCGACGGCGCGCGGAGCGGACGGCGAGGCGCTCGCGGACCAGGTCGCGCGGATCGTCGAAACGCTGGGCAAGCAGGCGGGCACCGGCACGCCCGACGCCGTCGGCGTGGTCATCCCGGGCATCGTCGACGACGTCGAGCGGGTGGCGCGGTTCTCGGCGAACCTCGACTTCCGGAACGTGCCGTTCGGCGAGATGCTCGACCGCAGGCTGGGGCTGCCGTTCGCGTTCGGGCACGACGTCCGCGCGGGCGGGCTCGCGGAGTTCCGGGTCGGCGCGGGCAAGGGCTGCACCGACGCCGCCTTCATCCCGGTCGGCACCGGGATCGCGGCCGCGCTCCAGCTCGACGGGAAGCTGTACGCGGCGGGTGGGCAAGGCGGCGAAATCGGGCATATCGACGTCGGCCACCGGTTGCCGTGCGGCTGCGGGGCGACCGGATGCCTCGAGGCGATCTCCTCCGCGTCGGCCATCGCCCGCCGCTACAGCGAGCACACCGGGCGCCCGGCCGAAGGCGCCGAGCAGGTGGTCGACGCCGCCCGGCACGGTGACGAAGCCGCGATCTCCGTGGTCAACGACGCGCTCGAAGGGCTCGGCCACGGCATCAAGACCCTGGTCACCTTGCTCGCGCCCGAAGTCGTCGTCCTCGGCGGCGGCCTGTTCACCGCGGGCGACTACGTCCTCGAGCCGGTGCGGGCGTGGCTGGCGGCGAACCTGCAGTTCCAGCGGATGCCCGAACTGCGGATCGCGCAGCTCGGCGACGAGGCCGGCAGGCTGGGCGCGGCGCTGCTGGCGCTCGACCGGCTCAAGCCTTGACCACCCGCACGCCTTCCTCCTCGAAGGCGAGCACTCGCGCGGGGTCCGCGCGGCCGTCGGTGACGAGAACATCGACATCGGTCGTCGCGCAGATCTTCGCGAAGGCGTGACCGCCGAGTTTTCCGCTGTCGGCGAGCACGACGACCTGACGGGCACGGGCCGCCATCAGCCGGTTCGTGCTCGCGTCGCCTTCGTGGTGCGCCTGCGCGCCGTGCACCGGGTCGAAGGCGTCCACCCCGAGGAACACCAGATCCAGCGAGATCTGGTCGAGGAACAGCTGTGACAGCGGCCCGGACAGGTCGAACGACTGCTGTCGCGCGACCCCGCCGGTCACCACGATCTTGATATTGGGCCGCACGGCGAGTTCGTGGGCGATGTTGAGCGCGTTCGTCACCACGGTGAGCGACGGCCCGCCGGTCGCCTCGCCCATATCCGGCCGGGTCGCGAGCGCGCGGCCCACTTCGGTGGCCGTCGTGCCGCCGTTGAGCCCGACCACCATGCCGGGGTCGACCATTTTGGCCGCGGCGGCGGAAATCCGTTGCTGTTCCGGCGCGTTGCGGGCCGCCTTGTGCCGTAACGGAAGGTCGTAGGCCACGTTGCTCGCGACGGCGCCGCCGCGAGTGCGGACCACGAGGTTCCGGCCGGCCAGGTGATCGAGATCCCGGCGGATCGTCGCGGGTGAGACACCGAGTTCGCCCGCCGAAACCTCGACGTCGACTTTTTCCCGCACTCCCACCATGTCCAATAAAGCCGTCAGCCGTTCATGGCGATTCATCTCCAGCTCCCTCCCCGAAGCGCGATGTCGCTTACCGCACCGGACAAAGTACTACGCGTCGCGATACGGGCGGAGGGAAGCAGCAGGTTTGGGACATCGGGAAGAAAAAGGCGCCGGCCACCCCCAGTGCGACCGGCGCCCGCTTTACGCCCGTTCCGGTGACGCCGGGCGGATAATCCGCCATCCGATCACCGGAACCGGCCGCAGTGCGTGAAGGATCAGCCCTTTCCGTCGAGTCCGCGCAAGAAGGCGAGTGACGGCATGAAGAAGTAGTCGCCGCCCTTCAAGGTCACCGCCTGCGGGATCGGATCCGCGGTCACCGTTCGCGTGCCCGCCCATTCCGCGGTGTAGCCGGATTCCGGGCGCGGGCCCTGACCGATCACCGGATCGAGCCCCGGCGGCTTGACCCCGTCGTCCGGGATCGGGAACCCAGGGTTGTTCGACCAGTTCGCCTGGGTGAACTCGAACTGGTCGCCCAGTGCCGAATTGAACGCCATGAACAACAGGCCGACCCCGCCGCTCGGCCGGGCCGAAGGCGGCAGGTCGGCGTTCGGGTCGTCGGCCCGTTCGCCGTACGGCACGCCTCGCCGCGCCATCAGGTGCAGACGCTCCAGCGGTGGCTCTTCCGCGCCGCCGCTGCCCCGCGGATTCGTCTTCCGGATATGGGCCTGGAAGGGGCATTTGGCGCCGGCGGCGTCGTTTCCGTAGTCGAAGTTGTTCGGTACCGGACTTTCCGCGCCTGCTTCCCGTTGCGCGGTCAGCGGCGTTCCGTCCTCGAACCGGCCGACGATCATCGCCCCCGCACGTTCCCGGTCTTCGCCGACGAGACCCAGCTGATCCGCCAGAGCCTCTTCCGACTGCTTGAACCGCCGCACGTTCTGTTCCAGTTTGCGGAAAACGAAGTAGCTGCCGAAATGCACCGCGGGATCGGGAGCCGCGTGATCGGGGACGAGCACCTGGTTCAGCGGCGCGGTCGGGTTCCAGACAGTGATCCCGTCCGATTCCGTCTTTTCCGCGCGGATGTCCTCGATCAGGAAGAGCGGCTGGCTCCGGCCGTCGACATAACCGAAATGTTCGATCCCATCGCCGTTGACGTTCAGACGGCCGAATCCGGTTTCCTCGGCGACCACGGAAATCGTCGGCGGAATCAGCGCCAGAACCTCGTTCCGGCGTGCGGTCATCGCCGCGTCCGCGCCGTCACCGATGATGACGACGGCGTGGATCTCGTCGTGATATCCACTGTCGAATGTGGAGCGCGGCGGGTCGTTCAGCTTCTCGCGGATCTCTTGCGCGCGCATGCCCACCAGGAAGGATCCGTCTTGTGGTCCCTCGATCTTCAGGAACCGGTAGCCTGCCGACGTCAGCCCGGTGCCGACGTAGGGCGTTCCCTTCACCCCTTCGGTCTTGAAGCGCTCGACCTCGGTCAAGTGGGTCTTCGCGGACTTCATCAGCGGGACGAGCGACGCGAGGAACTTCTTCGCGCTCGCGGCCTCCGAAAAACGGAGGAAAAGCGCGGAAAAATGGTCGCGATTGTGTGCTTTGAGGATGTTCGGCTGTAGTTCTTCGAGCATTTTCGCGGCGTCGCCGGTCGCGGTCTTCCATTCCAACGGCATGCTCAGGTCGACGGACATATCAAGGAACCCCCTCCTCGGAAACCCGTCCGGCGGCCAGGCGGATGGTGCCGGTCCCCGCCGCCGTCCGGGTCTTACCCCTTGATACAACCGATACCGAAACCTCGCCGTCCTCACCCGCAAGTACCCTCTTTCGGCGGTTTTATCACCCGAAAGAACCAGTGCGCCGGTCACGCCCCGCAATTCGTCACCTACTTGCGAGAGTCGCGCGCGTCGCCCAAGTACATGAAGGCCCCCTTCCTTGCGCCTGACGCAAGGAAGGGGGCCTTCATGTACTGAAAAGGGTCGCCTAGGTGAGCGGCCGGTCGGTCGGCGCGATCGGGGCGGGCAGCACGTCCCGCCCGGTGAGGAACGCGTCCACCCCGGCCGCGGCGGAGCGGCCTTCGGCGATCGCCCACACGATGAGCGACTGGCCGCGGCCCATGTCGCCCGCCACGAACACGTTGTCGACGCTGGTCTTGAAGGACTTGTCGCGGGCGACGTTGCCACGCTGGTCCAGTTCGACGTCGAGCGACTCCAGCAGGCCTTCCCGCTCCGGGCCGACGAAGCCCATCGCGAGCAGCACCAGCTGCGCGGGCAGTTCGCGTTCCGTTCCGGGAACCGGGACGAACTTGCCCCCCTCGTTGCGCACCTCGACCAGCTTCAGTGCGCGCACGCGCCCGTCGGCGTCGGCCGCGAACTCCTGGGTGTTGACCGAGTACAGCCGCTCGCCGCCCTCCTCGTGCGCGGACGAGACGCGGTAGATCATCGGGTACGTCGGCCACGGATGCGCGTCCGACCGCGAAAGCGGCGGCTTCGGCATGATCTCCAGCTGCGTCACCGACTTCGCGCCCTGGCGGTGCGAGGTCCCGACGCAGTCCGCGCCGGTGTCGCCGCCGCCGATGACGACGACGTCGAGGCCCTCGGCGCTGATCGGCGACACGTCCAGCTCGCCGGCGGCGACCCGGTTGGCGTGCGGGAGGAACTCCATCGCCTGGTGGACGCCGTCGTGCTCGCGGCCGTCGATCGGCAGGTCGCGCCACGCCGTCGCGCCACCGGCGAGGACCACCGCGTCGTAGGACGACTTCAGTTCCTCGACGGTGAGGTCGACGCCGACGTTCACCGACGTCCGGAACTCCGTGCCCTCGGCCCGCATCTGGTCGAGGCGCCGGTCGAGCCGGTGCTTCTCCATCTTGAATTCGGGGATGCCGTAGCGCAGCAGCCCGCCGATCTTGTCGGCCCGCTCGAAGACCACGACACTGTGGCCCGCGCGCGTGAGCTGCTGCGCCGCGGCGAGTCCCGACGGGCCGGATCCGACCACCGCCACCTTCTTGCCGGTCTTGACGACCGGCGGTTCCGGCGTGACCCAGCCTTCTTCGAAGGCCCGGTCGATGATCGAGATCTCGACCCGCTTGATGGTGACGGGATCGTCGTTGATCCCGAGCACACACGCCGTCTCGCACGGCGCCGGGCAGAGGGTCCCGGTGAACTCCGGGAAATTGTTGGTCGCGTGCAGCCGCTCGGCCGCCTCACGCCAATCGTCGCGCCAGGTCAGGGTGTTCCACTCGGGGATGAGGTTCCCGAGCGGGCAGCCCTGGTGACAGAACGGGATGCCGCAGTCCATGCAGCGTCCGGCCTGCTTCTGCAGCTTCGACGTCGCGAAGTCCTCGTACACCTCGCGCCAGTCCATCAGGCGCAGGTCGACGGGACGGCTCTTGGGCGTCTCGCGAGTGGTGGTCAGAAAGCCCTTGGGGTCAGCCATGTGCGGCCTCCATGATCGCCTCGTTCACGTCACGCCCGTCACGCTCGGCCTCAGCCTGCGCCGCGAGCACGCGCTTGTAGTCCTTCGGCATGACCTTGCCGAACCGGTCGACGGCGGCGTCCCAATCGGCGAGCAGCGTGCGCGCGACCGCGGACTCCGTTTCGTCGTAATGCTTTTCGAGTGCCTCGCGCAGGAAGTCCACATCGGACGAATCCAGCGGGTCGACGTCGACCATCTCCGGGTTGATCCGGTGCGCGGGCAGGTCCAGCACGTAGGCGACACCGCCCGACATGCCTGCCGCGAAGTTGCGGCCCACGTTGCCGAGCACGACGACACGGCCACCGGTCATGTACTCGCAACCGTGGTCGCCGACGCCCTCGACGACGGCCAGCGCGCCGGAGTTGCGCACGCAGAACCGCTCGCCGACCTTGCCGCGGATGAAGATCTCGCCGCTGGTCGCGCCGTAGCCGATCACGTTGCCCGCGATGATGTGCTCTTCGGCGTTGTACCGCGCCACCTTCGGCGGCCGCACGATGAGCCGTCCACCGGAGAGACCCTTGCCGACGTAGTCGTTGCCGTCGCCGTAGAGCCGCAGCGTGATGCCCTTGGGCACGAACGCGCCGAACGACTGACCGGCGGTCCCGGTGAAGGTGACGTCGATCGTGTTGTCCGGCAGGCCTTCGCCGCCCCACCGCTTGGTGAGTTCGTGGCCGAGCATGGTGCCGACGGTCCGGTTCACGTTGCGGACCGGCAGTTCCAGCCGCACCTTGTCCCCGGAGGACAGCGCGCCCTCGGCGAGCTGGATCAGCGTGTTGTCGAGCGCCTTCTCCAGCCCGTGGTCCTGCACCGTCTGCTGGTGCCGCAGACCGGCCGGGGCCATCGCGGGCACGTGGAAGATCGGCGACAGGTCGAGCCCGGCGGCCTTCCAGTGATCGATCGCCTTGCGCTTGTCGAGCATCTCCGCGTGGCCGACGGCCTCGGCGATGGACCGGAAACCCAGCTCCGCCAGGTACTCCCGGACCTCCTGCGCGATGAACTCGAAGAAGTTCACCACGTACTCCGCCTTGCCGCTGAACTTCTCGCGCAGCTTGGGGTTCTGCGTCGCGACGCCGACCGGACAGGTGTCGAGGTGACACACCCGCATCATGATGCAGCCGGACACCACCAGCGGAGCGGTGGCGAAACCGAACTCCTCGGCGCCGAGGAGCGCGGCGATGACCACGTCACGGCCGGTCTTGAGCTGGCCGTCGGTCTGCACGACGATCCGGTCGCGCAGCCGGTTGGCCAGCAGCGTCTGCTGCGTCTCGGCGAGCCCGAGTTCCCACGGGCCGCCCGCGTGCTTGATCGACGACAGCGGGGAAGCACCCGTGCCGCCGTCGTGCCCGGAGATGAGCACGACGTCCGCGTGCGCCTTGGACACACCGGCCGCGACCGTGCCGACGCCGACCTCGGACACGAGCTTCACGTGGATGCGCGCGGCCGGGTTGGCGTTCTTGAGGTCGTGGATCAGCTGGGCGAGATCCTCGATCGAGTAGATGTCGTGGTGCGGGGGTGGCGAGATCAGCCCGACACCCGCCGTGGAGTGCCGCGTCTTCGCGATCCACGGGTACACCTTCGCGCCGGGCAGCTGGCCGCCCTCGCCGGGCTTCGCGCCCTGCGCCATCTTGATCTGGATGTCGTCGGCGTTGACCAGGTACTCGCTCGTGACGCCGAACCGGCCGCTCGCGACCTGCTTGACCGCGCTGCGGCGTTCGGGATCGTAGAGCCGGTCCGGATCCTCGCCGCCCTCACCGGTGTTCGACTTGCCGCCGAGGCGGTTCATCGCGATGGCCAGGGTTTCGTGCATCTCCGCCGAAATCGAGCCGTAGGAGATCGCGCCGGTCGCGAACCGCTTGACGATCTCGGAGACCGGCTCGACCTCGTCGATCGGCACCGCGGGACGCTGCCCGATCTTGAAGTCGAACAGGCCGCGCAGCGTGTACAGCTTCTGCGCCTGGTCGTCGACGGCCTTCGTGTACTCCTTGAAGACCTCGTACTTCCCGGCACGGGTGGAGTGCTGCAGCTTGAACACCGTCTGCGGGTTGAACAGATGCGGCTCGCCCTCGCGGCGCCACTGGTAGTCCGAGCCGGTCTCCAGCTCGCGATGGTTCGCGCGGAACCCGTCGCGCGGGAACGCCCGGCGGTGCCGCTCGGCGACTTCCAGCGCGAGCGTGTCGAAGCCGACGCCGCCGAGCCGGGAAGTGGTACCGGTGAAGCAGTTCTGGATGACCTCGTCGCCGAGCCCGACCGCTTCGAAGATCTGCGCGCCGGTGTAGGAGGCCACTGTGGACACTCCCATTTTCGACATCGTCTTGCGGACGCCCTTGCCCAGCGCCTTGATCAGGTTCGCGGTGGCCTGCTTGGCGGTGGCACCGGGGATCAGGCCCTGGTCGGCCATCTCCTCGACGGTCGCCATCGCCAGATACGGGTTCACCGCCGCGACGCCGTAGCCGATCAGCAGCGCGATGTGGTGCACCTCGCGCGCGTCGCCCGCCTCGACGATGAGGCCGACCTGCGTGCGGGTCTTCTCGCGCACCAGGTGGTGGTGCACCGCGCCGGTGAGCAGCAGCGAGGGGATACCCGCGTGGTCTTCGTCGATCCCGCGGTCGGACAGCACGATCAGCCGCGCGCCCTCGGCGATGGCCGCGGACACCTCGGCACGGATCTCGTCGAGCCGACGCACGAGCGCCTCGCCGCCGCCGTGGACGTCGTAGGTGCCGTGCACGGTGACCGCCTGGAACTCCGGAAGGTCGCCGTCGTCGTTGACGTGCACGAGTTTCGCGAACTCGTCGTTGTCCAGTACGGGGAAGGGCAGCACGATCCGGCGGCACGACTTCGCGTCGGCCTGAAGCAGGTTCGGCTGCGCGCCGAGCTGGGTGCCGAGCGCGGTGACGAGTTCTTCGCGGATCGCGTCCAGCGGCGGGTTGGTCACCTGGGCGAAGAGCTGGATGAAGTAGTCGAAGATCAGCCGAGGACGGCTGGACAGCGACGCGATGGGGGAGTCGTTGCCCATCGAGCCGATCGGCTCCGCGCCGGTGCGGGCCATCGGCTGGAGCAGGACGTCGAGTTCCTCTTCGGTGTAGCCGAAAGCCTGCTGACGGCGCACGAGCGCGGCGTGCGGAGGGATCTCGCGCTCACGCTCGGGAAGCCCGTCGAGCGGGAGCAGCCCGTCCTCGACCCATTCGTCGTACGGGTGCTCGGTGGCGAGCCGGTCCTTGATCTCCTCGTCCTCGACGATCCGGCCGGCGGCCGTGTCCACGAGGAACATGCGGCCCGGCTCCAACCGTCCTTTCCGGACGATCGTGGACTGCTCCAGCTCCAGCACGCCGACCTCGCTGGCGAGGACGACGAGGCCGTCTTCGGTGACCCAGTACCGGGCGGGGCGCAGGCCGTTGCGGTCGAGCACCGCGCCGATCTGGGTGCCGTCGGTGAACGAGACCAGCGCGGGGCCGTCCCACGGTTCCATCAGCGTCGAGTGGAACTCGTAGAACGCGCGGCGCGCGGGGTCCATCTCCTGATGGTTCTCCCAGGCCTCCGGGATCATCATCAGCACCGCGTGCGGCAGCGGCCGCCCGCCGAGGTGGAGCAGCTCCAGCACCTCGTCGAAGGACGCCGAGTCGCTCGCGCCGCGGGTGATGATCGGGTAGATCCGCTTGAGGTCACCGGGGATCAGGTCGGATTCGAGCAGCGCCTCACGCGCGTCCATCCAGTTGCGGTTGCCGCGCAGGGTGTTGATCTCGCCGTTGTGGGCGACGTACCGGTACGGATGCGCCAGCGGCCACGACGGGAAGGTGTTGGTGGAGAACCGGGAGTGCACCAGGCCGATGGCGCTGGTGACGCGCTCGTCGGTGAGGTCGGCGAAGAACTTCTCGACCTGCGGCTCGGTGAGCATTCCTTTGTAGACGATCGTGCGCGAAGACAGGCTTGGGAAGTACACGTCGTCCTCGACGAGCTCGTGCTCGGCGCGTTTGCGAACCACGAAGGCGGCGCGTTCCAGGGCAAGGCCCTCCAGCGCGTCCTGTCCTGTCAGGAACAGCTGGCTGAAATGCGGCATGGTCTCGGCCGCGCCCGTCCCGACGTGGTCGGTGTCGACGGGGAGGTCGCGCCAGCCGAGCACGCGCATGCCCTCTTCGGCGGCGACGCGCTCGATGGTCGTCATCGCCCGGCCGCGGGCGTTTTCGTCCTGCGGAAGGAAAGCCGTGCCGACGGCGTACGCGCCGGGCTCGGGAAGTTCGAAGCCGACGACCTCGCGGTAGAACTCGTCGGGGACCTGGATGAGGATCCCGGCGCCGTCGCCGGTCTCCGGGTCGGCGCCGCGGGCTCCGCGATGTTCCAGGTTCCGCAGCGCGATCAGTGCTTTGGCGACGATGCCGTGATCGCGTTTACCGGAGAGGTCTGCGACGAACGCGACACCACAGGCGTCGTGTTCGAACTCCGGGTCGTACAGGCCTTCGGGGGCCTTGCTGCCCTTGTAGCTGGCATGGTGGGTCACGGCTGGCCGCCTCCCAAGGCGTCGGCGCGACCGGTACCACTCCGTTCGGGTGGTTCGTACGTGAACCAGTTAACGGAGTGGTCCGGGACCGCGATGGTCAGTCGAGAGGGAACGATCCCGCCCGCGGAAACGGGGGCAGGCCTCGTAGAGCCGCACTGCACTGGGCGGCCGATGCGCATATCGGTACTGCTGTGCACATGGGTGCCGTCTGGCCACTGTGGTGGGCGGCTGACGGGTACACGTGTTACTCCCGGGTTCGCCGGTCTTATGACGATAGTGTGAAATCGCTGTTATCGACATACGTCTCTTGGTCGGGGTGGGAAATGCCACGCGGGCGTTGACTTCAAACATCATCTGCCCACTGACTGGAATGAGATGTCCACTGAGTGGGGCACCGGCGCTCTGACCTGCGTAAACGATCGCCCACCTAGTCCGAAAGTGTGACCTGGGTCGCGCGGGAGAGTGGGTTTCACCGGTGTTGCGGTGACCCGCGGTGACCGGCGGATCGCCCGAACGGCAGAGCGTCCTGCCTGGTTTGAGAGGCTTGGCCGATGGCGGATCGTTATCTCACCGTGGCGGGCACCGGGGTCCACGAGATCGAAATCCGGCGGTCACGCTTCCTCTGCGCGCTCGCCCCGGTCACCTCGGAAGAGGCCGCGCGTGCGGTGATCGCCGCCAGGAAGAAGGCCGATCCGGCGGCCCGGCACCACTGTCACGCGTTCGTGTTGGGCGCCGATGGGCGCGCTCAGCGTTCCAGTGACGACGGTGAGCCCGCGGGCACGGCGGGCACCCCGATGCTCGAGGTGCTCCGCCGCCGGGAGCTGACCGACACGGTCGCGGTGGTGACCCGGTACTTCGGCGGGGTGCTGCTCGGCGCCGGCGGCCTGATCCGCGCGTACGGGCAGGCCGTTTCGGAGGCCGTCGACGTCATCGGCGTCCGGGAGTACCGGCGGCTGCGGCTGGTGGAGGTCGTCGTCGACTACGACCGGGCCGGACGGCTGGAGAACGACATCCGCTCGTCGCCGTACCTGCTGCACGCGACCCGCTTCGAGGACGTCGCCCACTTCGACGTCGGGCTCGCGCCCGACCAGGGCGACGCGTTCCACGCCTGGCTCGCCGACCTGACCGGCGGGGAGGCCCTCGCCGAGGAGATCGGCGAAACCTGGCTGCCCACCCCGCGACTCACGTGATCAAGCCCGTAACTCACGTGATTGGAGGCGTAACTCGCGTGATTGAAGGCGTAACTCTCTGATCACGTGTGTACGCCTCTGATCACGCGAGTGACGTCTCTGATCACGCGAGTGACGGGTCTGGTCACGGGTGGGTGCGGGCCTGCCACTCTTCCAGCGTGATGGCGTACTCGACCTCGCCCTCCTCCGTGCCGGGGATCGGGTTGTCGAAGTGCTCGTGATAGGTCCGGACGTGCCGCATCCCGATCTTCTCCATGACCCGCCGGGACCCCAGGTTCACCGCCATCGTCCCCGCCCAGACCCGCTGGGCACCCAGTTCCGTGAAACCCTTCTCCAGGAGTGCGAGCGAACCTTCGGTCGCGTAGCCCTTGCCCCAGGAAGACCGGTTCAGCCGGTAGCCCAGTTCGGGATCGTCCGTGTGATGACCACGCAACGGACGGAAATGGAACCACCCCAGAAAAGACCCGCTGGATTTCTCGATCGCCGCCCAGAACCCGTAACCGGGGAAACGCTCGTAGTAACCGAGAAACGCGGGAAGGTCGTGTTCTTCGATCTCCGCCCTGTCGGCGGGTTCGCCCCCATTGAGGTATCGCATGACTTCTGGGTCGTCGTAGAGCGCGAACAGGTCGTCGACGTCGGCGTCGGTGAACTGTCGCAGCAGGAGCCGCTCGGTCTCCAGAAAGACACGCATCGGCAAAGCGTGGCGCCGAGGGCGTGCCCGGGCAACCCGTTTTACGCGGCGACCCCGGGCCTGGCGAGGCCGCCCAGCGCCACCGCTCCGGCGTCGGTGAGCAGGGCGGGCACGCGCTCACCCCAGTGGCCGCCCCTGGCGGGCGCCACCAGGCCGAGGTGGGCCAGGCGGTGCGCGGTGTGCTGGTCGCAGCAGGCGAGGCCGTCGACGAACAGGTCCGGCTCGCAGCTGCAGCTGATTTCGGCGTGGCCCTCGGCCACGGCTCTCAGGGTGGCCCGCTCACGATGGTTCAGTTCCGTCCGAACGTCCATGGCGTGCCTCCTTTCTGTTCCGCTCTGAACAGTGAAACCCATACCCCCGACAGTTTCCGTCTTCTCCGATGCGAAGTCTCGGATTTAGGGCGTACTCAAGGGTGGTGTGTCGCGTATTCAAGGGTGAACACCTAGGGGTTCTCACCCGGTATTCGGCGCGGAAGCGGTTCCAGCTCGGTCTTGCGCAGATGCCGGAAAATGATCGAACTCCGGAATCCGATGATCTCTTTGCGCTTCGCCAACCGATCCACCAGGAATGCGTGGAGCTGATCGACGTCCTGCGCGGCGACGTGGATCAGGAAATCATCGCTGCCCGCGGTGACGAAGACCGAAAGGACCTCCGGCAATTCCGCGACCGAACGCTGGAAGGAGTCGATCACCTCCCGGCTCAGCGGCCGCACCTGCGCCGAGACCATCGCCTGCACGCCGCGGTTGAGGCTGCGCAGGTCGATGTCCGCGTGATACCCGCGGATGACGCCGCGCTCCCGCAGCAGCCGCGTGCGTTCCAGGCAGGTCGACGGCGCGACGCCGACCTTGCGGGCGATGTCGCGGTTCGACTGCCGCGCATCCGCCTGGAGTTCCCGGATGATCGCCGAATCAAGTTCGTCCATGCCCACTCCTTCGCGTCTCCTGCCGAATAACGTTCGGCAGAACCCCTGCAAACCTGAGGATCAGCCTAACTTCGGCGCAAGTAGGTGACTAATTGCGTGGAAGGGAACGAAATGTCCGTACAGGAGCTGGTCGTCCGGCGGGGCCGCCGATCCGGGGTGACCACCATGGTGGCGGTGCACTCGCGCACGCTCGGTCCGGCCGTCGGCGGCTGCCGGTTCAAGGTCTATCCGCGCATCGACGACGCGATCGGCGACGTCCTGCGGCTGTCCGCGGCGATGACGCGCAAATGCGCTGTCGCTGGCCTGGACTTCGGCGGCGGCAAGAGTGTCGTCGCCCTCGATACCGTGCCGACCGCCGAGCAGCGGCGTGAGATCCTGCTCGACCACGCCGACCTCATCGAGTCACTCGACGGCGCGTATCTCGCCGGCCCGGACGTCGGCACCGGCCCGGAGGACATGCTGGTGCTGAGTGAACGGACCCCGCACGTGTTCTGCCTCCCCGAGGAGCACGGCGGCACCGGTTCGTCGAGCGGGCCGACCGCCGTCGGGGTGCTCGCCGCGTTGCGAGCGGGCGCGCGAGCGGTCTTCGGCGACCACGACATGAAAGGCCGCCGGGTGGTCATCAGCGGCTACGGCTCGGTCGGCGCCCACCTCGCCGCCGACCTGGTCGAGCAGGGCGCGAAGGTCACCGTGTCCGATGTGGACGAACGACGCCTCGCCGCCGCCGGGGAGCAGGGCCTGGGCGTCGCCCGGCCGGAGGAGGTGCTCGGCATCGAGGCCGACGTCCTGATCCCGGCCGCCGTCGGCGGGGTCTTCGGCCCCGGAACCGAGGTCGCCGCGCCGCTCGTCGTCGGCCCGGCCAACAACCAGCTCACCGACGATATGGTGGCGGAAGACCTCGCCGCCAAGGGAGTCCTGTGGATCCCGGACTTCGTCGCGAGCGCCGGGGGAGTCATCTACACGCTCGGCCGCGAGGCCGAAAGCCTCACCCACGCCGCGGCACTCGCCCGCGTCGAAACCCTGGAGGAGACGACGCGAAGGCTTCTCGACGCCGCTTCGGCCAACGGCACCACACCGTTGGCCGAAGCGGACGCACTCGCCGAATCCCGCCTCACTTCTGGTGCGGGGCCACGTACTCCTTCGCCTCGGGAGCCTCGAACAGCGGCTTGACGTAGCGGACCCCACCCTCGGCCGACGCGTCCGGTGTCGCCGCGTACACCTGGCGCGTCGCCGGGGTGCCCGCCTTCGAGAAGTCCAGTGCCGCCACCAGATCGCCGGTGCTCGCCGACGTCGTCTGCTTCAGTGCCGCGGCGATACCCTCCCGGGTGAGGTCCTTGTTCTCGCAGGCCTTCTTGAGCACCGTGCCCCACACCTCGCCGACCGCGTAGCCGTAGGGGATCCCGCCGTTCGGGGTCTCCTTGTACGCCGCCTTGTACTTCGTCGCGACGTCCTTGGCCTTGGGGATGTCGGCGGAGAACGGCACGCTGCTGGCGACGATCGTCAGCTTGTCCAGCGCGTTCGCCGCCGGGCTCTTCAGCAGCACGGGGTCGAACACCGGGTTGTTGCCGAGTACGGGGACGTTCAGCCCGAGCGCCTTGTTCGCCGCGAGCGCGGAACCGGTCTGCGCGGGGGTGGTGGTGAGGACGATGGACTTCACCCCGGCGCCCTTGAGGCCGGTGACGATGTTGGTGAGGTCGTTGTCGGTCGAGGTCACCTTGACCTCCTTGACCGTCAGATTGTGCTTCTTGGCGTAGAACTGCGAGCCGCGCAGGCCGTTCTTGCCGTACTCGCCGTCGATGTAGACGTGCCCGATCGTGTCGCCGTCCTTCACCAGGCCCTGTTCCTGGAAGTACGACAGCCCGTCGATGATCTCCAGGTCGTACGTCGTCCCGACGATCATCACGTACGGATTGTCGAGCAGTTCGGAAGACCACGACGCGGGCGCGGCGACGGTCTTGTCCGAGGCGATGTTCTGCTTCAACGCGGCCACCACCGGCGAGCCGAGCAGCTGCACGAAGCCGAGCACCTTCGGCTCGATCTGCGGATACAGCGTCTTCGCCGTGTCCGCCTTGTAGCCGTGGTCGACGGTCTCGAGTTTGACCTGACGGCCGCACGCCCCGCCCGCGGTGTTGAAGTCCTTGGCCCACAACTCGTTGCCCTGCGTGATGCCGAGCCCGAGGTTCTTGAACACCCCCGTCTTGTCGGTCATCACGCCGAGGGTGATCTCCGAAGCCGTCACCCCTTTGTCGGTCTTGACGCCCGAACCGTCCGCCCCCGAGGACCCCGAGTCGCCCGCTTTCGTGCTGCACGCCGAGAGGGCGAGGACCGCCGCCAGCGCGACGGCCGGATATGTGCGCTTCATTTGTCTTGCTCCTCCGGGAGATGAGGTTTCCTGACGGACGTGATTCGGCGGCCGATCGCGGCGAGCCCACCCGGTTCGAAGAGCACCACGAGGATGATCGCGGCACCGTAGACGAACGAGCTGACCAGGATCGGGGTCAAGGCGCCGTCGCCGGTTCCGGAGAACCAGCCGAGATCGGCGGAATACAGCGAAAGCACCTGCGGCAGCCCGTTGACGATCAGCGCGCCGACCAGCGCGCCCGGCACCGAGCCGAGTCCCCCGATGATCACCATGGCCAGGAAGGCGATGGAGATGTTGATGCCGTACGTACCGAATTCGCTCTCGTCGGGTTTGAGGATGTCGAACCACAGCACGGTCATCGCGCCGGCGAGCCCCGCGTACGCCGAGGAGACCGCGAACGCGCCCGCCTTGGCGCGCGTGACGCTGACACCCATCACGGACGCGGCGGCTTCGTTGTCCCGCACCGCCCGCCACGACCGGCCGACCCGGCTGCGCACCGCCGCCTTGGCGACCACGAACGCGAGCACGGTCAGCAGCAGGAACAGGTACCAGAGCCGTTCCGCCTGCCGGATCGGCACACCCATCAGTTCGATCTCCGGGCCGCCGTTGGTGAATGGGAAACCGAACAGCGAGAACGGTTCGGGGGTGCGCCCGGTCGACGTCCCGCCGGTCAGCGTTTCGGCCGACTGTCCGAAGTAGAGCCCGAGGAACACCAGTGACAGCGACGCGACACCGAGGTAGATCCCGCGCAGCCGTCCGGAAACCGGCGCGAACGCCAGCCCCAGCAGAGCGGTGATGACCACCGCGCCGACCAGCGACAAAGCGGGATCGAGGCCGAGCCCGAACACGCGCTCGTCGTCGGCGGGTCCGGAAAGGACGGTGTACCCGGTCGCGCCCGCCAGCAGGAAGAACGCGTGCGCCAGCGACAGCTGTCCGGCCTGCCCGACGAGCAGGGTCAGCCCGATCGCGCCGACCCCGCCGATCATCATGTACTGCCCGGCCTTCAGCCAGGCGGCGTCGAGGTACAGCGGGATCGCCAGCAGGACGACGAGCAGCGCGACCCAGGCCAGCGCCTTGAGCAGCCGCCCCCGATCGCGTTTCGCGGGTGGTGCGGGCGGAGCCGAGGCAGGAGTTTTCACAGCGGTGTCAGACACGTGTGCTCTCCCTCGTCCCGAACAACCCCGACGGCCGCACCACCAGCACCACGAGCATCACGAGGAAGACCGCGCTCTTGGAGAAGTCGAACGACACGTACTGCGCCGAAAGCGCCTCGACCAGCCCGACGACCAGGCCGCCCACCACCGCGCCCGCCGTCGAGTCGAGCCCGCCGAGGATGGCCGCGGGGAACGCCGCGAGCGCGATGGAGTGCGTGCCGCGGGACAGTCCCGCGCCGGAGAAGTCCTGCGTGGCGATGAAGAGCACCGCGACCCCGGCGAGCACCCCGGCGACCACCCACGCCGTCGCCGTCACCCGGGAACTGCGGATCCCCATCAGCGCGGCGGCTTCGCGGTTCTCGGCCTGGGCCCGCATCGCGACACCCCAGTTCGAGTACTTGAAGGCCAAGGTGAACGCGGTGATCAGCACGGCGGCGACCACCAACGCCACCAGATGCGTGCGGAACAGGGTGATCCCGCCGATCTGGAACGGCTGCGCGTCCCAGGCGTCGCCGAGGAAGGGCAGCGTGACGCCGAGGCGCCGCACGATCTCCTCGGTGACGATCACGTCGACGCCGATGGTCAGCAACGCCAGGCTGTTCGCGTCCGCGTGCCGCGAGCGGGACAGCAGGAACCGTTCCAGCAGGAGGGCCAGCAGACCGGCGGAGACGATGCCGACCAGTGAAGCGCCCGCCCAGCCGAGTGATTCGCGGGTCACGACGACCAGGTAGCCGCCGAAGAGCACGAGCGAGCCGTGCGCGAAGTTGACCACCTCGGTGGCCTTGAAGATGATCACGAAACCCAGCGCCAGCAACGCGAACACCGCGCCCTTGCCGAGTCCGTTCACCACGAGTTGCAGGAAAGTGTTCACGCCGTGGCCTCCGTGCCGAGATATGCCCTGATCACGTCCGGATCCGACTGGACCTCGGCCGGTGTGCCGTCGGCGATGCGCCTGCCGAAGTCCAGGACGGTGACCCGGTCCGCGATGCCCATCACCAGCCCCATGTCGTGTTCCACCAGCAGGATCGAGATACCGAGTTCGTCACGGACGTCGCGGATCGTCCCGGCCAGTTCGGCGGTCTCGGTCGCGTTCATGCCCGCCGCGGGTTCGTCGAGCAGGAGCAGGACCGGTTCGACGGCGAGCGCGCGGGCGAGGTCGACGCGTTTCACCGCGCCGTAGGGCAGCGCGCCGACCGGGAGGTCCACCAGCGCGCCGATGCCGAGGAAGTCGCAGATCTCCCGGACCCGTTCGGAATGGCGCCGTTCGGCCCGGACCGTCCACGGCAGACGGAGCCCGCAGGCGAGGAAACCGCCCTTGGTCAGCGCGTGCCGTCCGAGCATGACGTTGTCGAGCACGGTGGAGCCGGGGGAGAGGGCGGCGTTCTGGAACGACCGGCCGACCCCGAGGCCGGCGAGCCGGTGCGGCGGGAGTCCGGAAAGGACAGTGTCGCCGAGGCGGACACTGCCGGTGTCCGCCCGGTAGAGCCCGCTGATCACGTTGAAACAGCTGGACTTCCCGGCGCCGTTCGGGCCGATGAGCGCGTGCAGCGAACCTGAGCCGACGGTGAACGAGACGGCGTCCAGCGCGGTGATCCCGCCGAAGCGCAGGGTCACGTTGTCGACGTGCAACTCGGGCGGCGTCATCCGGCCCACCTCGTCAGGCTCCGGCCCGCACGCTGCTTGCGGGCGTCGGCGGCTTCGGCCTCGGCGGTGGCCTGCGATTCGGCGTGACCGCCGAGGTAGAGCCGCTGGACCTCCTCGCTCGCCGCGAGCTCGGCCGTCGTCCCGGCCAGTGCGACCCGGCCCACCTCGAGGACGATCGCGTGATCGGCGACGCGCAACGCCATCACGGCGTTCTGCTCGACCAGCACCACGGCGGTGCCCTGTTCGTGGATTTCGCGGATGATGTCGCCGATCCGCTCGACGATCTTCGGCGCGAGGCCGAGGGAGGGTTCGTCGAGCAGCAGCAGCCGCGGGCCGGACATCAGCGCGCGGCCGATCGCGAGCATCTGCTGCTCACCGCCGGAAAGCAGGCCCGCGCGTTGTTTGGCCCGCTCGGACAGGACAGGGAAGAGCTCGTCGACGCGTTTCCTCGCGGTGGCGCGCTGTTCCGGGGAGCGGGCGCCGATCCCGCCCGCGCGCAGGTTCTCCTCGACCGTCATCCGCGCGAAAACCTGGCGGCCTTCGGGGACGCCGACCACGCCGAGACCGACGATGCGGGCAGGGTCGAGTTTGGACAGTGGTTTGCCGTCGTAGCGCACCTCGCCCGCGGAAACCGAGCCCCGGTGCATACGCAGCGTGCCCGACACGGTGCGGAGCAGCGTCGATTTCCCGGCACCGTTGCTGCCGAGCACCGCCAGCACCCCATCGGGCGAAACGTCGAGGTCGACCCCGTGCAGTGCGGCCACCGATCGGCCGTACCGCACCTGAAGATCACGGACACTCAGCAAGCCGCCTCCTCCGTTCGTGTGACACGAGTCACGATCGGTGGCGGTCATCCTGCGTGGGCACCCTCCGTTGCGTTACCCCCACCTGGAGACCCACACGGCTACAAAACGGACACAGTGCTCGTCTGTCGCGCGCTGACGGAAACGTTCCGCAGGGCGCCGGACCGAAGAGGACTCGCGTGATCTTGCGGGGCGCCCTTGGGGAGACCGTTGTGGCGGGTCAGAGGAGGCCGGCTTCGGAGGCCTTGCCGATGGCCTCGACGCGGTTCCGGGCGCCGAGTTTGTGCAAAGCGGACTGCAGGTACGTCTTCACCGTGTTCCGCGCCAGCCCGATCGATTCCGCGATCTCCGGATTCGTCTGCCCCTGCGCGGCCAGCCTCAGGACCTCGTACTCACGCCGCGTCAGGCCGCTGCGGGCCAGCGCGTCCGACCGCTGGCCGTCGTCGGGGAAGATGCGCGGATCGACGACGCGTTCGCCCTTGAGCACCTGCCGCAACGCCGCCACCAGATCCGTCCCGGCGACGTCCTTGAGCAGGCAGCCGTGCGCCCCGGAGTCCAGCGCGGCCCGGACACCCTGATGGTCGCCGTGCGCGGTGAACACCACGATCCGCCCCGCCGGGTGCACACGCCGGAGTTCGGCGATGACCTCGGGCGCGAGCATGTCCGGCAACCGCAGGTCGAGCAGGATCAGCGCCGGCTTCAGCTCACCCGCCCGCTGAATCGCGGACCGGCCGGTCTCGGCCGAACCGACCACGGTCATCGCCGGGTCGTAGCGCAGCAGCAGGCTCACCCCGTCGCGGACCACCGGATGGTCGTCCACGACGAGCACCGTCACCGGCGACGGCACGGTTCCGGTACCCATGCGCGCAGCGTGCACCCGTCGTCCTCGTCGCGGACCAGGCTGACCCGGCCGCCGAGCCGCGCGGCGCGTTCGGCCAGCGCGCGCAGCCCCATCCCGGTGCCGGGTTCGGGTTCTTCGGCCTCTTCGGTGCGATGACCGGTCCCGTCGTCGGCGACGACCACCTGCACGCCGTCGTCGCTGGGCAGCAGGCTGACCACGACGGACAGCGCGTCGGCGTGTTTCTCCACGTTGAGCAGGCCTTCCCGGACGGCCGCCACCAGCAGGCCGGTGCGTTCGGCGTCGAGCCGCGGCACGGGGGCGAGCTGGACGAACCGCGCCGGGACGCCGCAGCGGGCCTGGAACGAGCGGCAGTGCTCGGCCAGTTCCACCGGCAGCGCGCGTTCCGGGCTCGACTCCGACAACGCCAGCAGCGACTCGCGCAGCGCCCTCGACGCGGCCGACACGTCGCCTTCCAGCCGTCGCAGCCGTGATTCGAGCGCCGGGTTGTCGCTGATGTCCTCGTGCAGGTTCCGGACCTGGACGCCGATCGAGAACAGCAGCGCGCCGACCGAATCGTGCAGCGCGCTCTGCATCCGGAGCCGCTCGGCGGACAGCGCCGTTTCGCGGTCGGCCTCGGCGACCGACGCCAGTTTCAGCGCCCGGCCCGCCTCGCCGGCGATGTCTTCGAGCGACTTGACCGCGTCGTCGCCGAAGTCGCGGCGCTCGCGCATGGCGGCGTACGCGATGGCGACGGTCTCGTTCCCGTTGACGATCGGGACGGCGATCATCGCGGCGAGGCCCTCGCCGCGCACCTGCGCGTCGAACTGGTGGGTGATGCTCGGCGAGTTGACGTAGTCGTTGACCCGCACCGGCTTGCCCAGCGCGAGCACGCGTCCGCCGATGCCCTGGCCGATCGGCACGGCGAGATCCTGCAGCGCGTCCGTGCGGGTGCCCGACATCCAGCGGATCACCGCCTGCTCGGGTCCGGTCAGCTCGGCGACGAAGCCGGAATGGGTGCCGATCGACTCGCGGATCAGCCGCGCGGTGCCGTTGAGCGCCGCGACCCGGTCGAGGGTGGCGAGCAGCTCTTCGCGCTCGCGAAGAAGCCCGCCGAGCACCGCGCTGTGCTCGGCGGCGAGGTCTTCAGCGGCGTGCCGTCTCGCCGTCACGCGCTCACGATCGCACATCGGACGTGGTTTCCGACACACCCGTCCGGAGAGGTTCGCCGATGCGTTCTCGCCCGCGGTTGTCTTGAATGGACCCGTGGAGATCCTGGCGGACGCCGCGACACTGGCGCTGTACACGACCGATGCCTCCAACTACCGGCACGTGCCGAAGGGTGTGGTGCTGCCGAGGAGCGTCGACGAGGTGATCGCGGCCGTCGCAGCCTGCCGTGAGGCCGGGCTGCCGGTGATCGCCCGCGGCGGCGGCACCAGCGTCGCGGGCAACTCGTGCGGGCCGGGTGTCGTGATCGACACCTCGCGCCACCTCGGCGGCGTCCTCGCTCTCGATCCGGGCGCGCGCACGGCGAGGGTCGCCCCGGGAACCGTCCTCGACGACCTCCAGCGCCTCACCGCGCCGCACGGCCTCCGGTTCGGACCCGATCCGTCGACGCATTCGCGGTGCACGATCGGCGGGATGATCGGCAACAACGCCTGCGGCTCGCATTCGGTCGCTTATGGCCGCACGGTCGACGTCGTCCGCGAGCTGGACGTGCTGCTCTACGACGGCACCCGGCTGACCGTCGGCCCCACCTCGCCGTCCGAAGTGGACGCGCGGGCGGCCAAGCCCGGCACGGAAGGCCGGGTCTTCTCGGAGTTGCGCGCGCTCGTCCGGGACAACCTGGCGTCGCTGCGTACCGAACTGTCCACCTTCAGCAGGCGGGTGTCCGGGTACGGGCTGGAACACCTGTTGCCGGAAAACGGTTTCGACGTCGCCAAGGCGCTCGTCGGCAGCGAAGGAACCTGCGTCACCGTGCTGGAGGCGACCGTCTCCCTCGCCGAGGTCCCGAAACGCAAGGTGCTCGCGGTGCTCGGTTTCGAGTCCGACATCGCCGCGGCCGACGCCGTCCCGGCGATCCTGCCGTGGTCGCCGCTGACCGTGGAGGGTGTCGACGCGGACCTCGTCGCACTGCTGGAACCGGGCCGCGCCGACGGGCTTCCGCCGGGCGGCGCCTGGCTGTTCGTCGAGATGGCCGATCCGGATCAGGCACGCGGGCTGATCGCCGGCCTGCGCGGCGCGTTGACCGGTTCCGCGCTGCTGGACGACGCGGCCGCGCAGAAGCGGTTGTGGCGGATCCGGGAGGAGGGTGCCGGTCTCGCGACACGGCTGGCCGGGGGTGAGGAAGCCTGGCCCGGGTGGGAGGACGCCGCCGTCCCGCCCGAGCGGTTGGGCGCCTACTTGCGGGAGTTCAAACAACTCATGCGCGAGCACGGCCGCAAGAGCGTGGTCTACGGCCACTACGGCGAGGGCTGCCTGCACCTGCGGCTGGACTTCGATCTGCTGTCCCCGCGAGGGATCGCCGGATTCCGGTCGTTCCTCGAAGAGGCGGCCGACCTGGTCGCCGCGCACGGCGGCTCGCTGTCCGGGGAACACGGCGACGGACAGGCCCGCTCGGAACTGCTCTCCCGGATGTACAGCCCCGAGATGCTCGCGCTTTTCGCGCGGTTCAAGGGAATCTTCGATCCGGCGGGCAGGATGAACCCGGGCATCCTGGTGAATCCCAGGCCGGTCGACGCCGATCTCCGCGTGCGTCGCGCGCCGCTGGACCTCGAAGACGTCACCGCGCTCGCGTACCCGGAGGACAGGGGGAGCTTCGGGCAGGCGATGCGGCGCTGCGTCGGCGTCGGGAAATGCCGCAACACCACCGGAGCGGGCGTGATGTGCCCGAGTTACCGCGCCACACGCGAGGAGAAGCACTCGACGCGGGGCCGCGCGCATCTGCTCGCCGAAATGGTGAACGGCGAACTGATCACCGACGGCTGGCGTTCGGAGGAGGTCGCCGAGGCGCTGGACCTCTGCCTGTCCTGCAAGGGCTGTCTGTCCGATTGCCCGGTCGACGTCGACATGGCGACCTACAAGGCGGAATTCCTGCACCAGCACCACAAGGGACGGCTGCGCCCGGCGTCGCACTATTCGATGGGCTGGCTGCCGGTGTGGCTGCGCGCCGCCTCGCTGGCGCCCCGGCCGGCGAACACGATGTCGCGCCGGTTCTCCGGGCTGCTGAAGAAGTTCGGCGGGATCGCGCCGGAACGGGACCTGCCGACCTTCGCCCCGGCGCCGTTCACGCGGCGCCGCGCCGATCTCAAGCGCTGGGCGACCGGCTCCCGGCCCGTGGTGCTGTGGCCCGACTCCTTCAACAACTACCTCACCCCGGACGTCCTCGACGCCGCGGCCGAGGTGCTCACCGCGGCGGGCTACGACGTCGTGCTGCCCGATCGAGGTGTCTGCTGCGGCCTCACCTTGGTGTCCACCGGACAGCTCGACCTGGCGAAGAAAGTGTTGCGCCGTACGCTTTCCGTGCTCGAACCGTATCTGCGATCGGGCTACCTTGTCGCAGGACTGGAGCCGAGTTGCACGGCGCTGTTCCGCGGTGACCTTCCGGCTCTCGTGCCCGACGACCCGGTGGCGAAACTGCTGGCCGAACAGACCAGGACGTTCGCCGAACTCGTCGAGGACTCACCGCTCGAGTTCCGGTCACTGGACGTCGAGGCGCTCAGCCAGGTGCACTGCCATCAGCACGCCGTGCTCGGTTTCGACGCCGACGAGGCCGCGATGCGCGCCGCGGGTATCCACAATTCCACAATGGACTCCGGTTGCTGTGGACTGGCTGGCAACTTCGGCTTCGAACGCGGGCACTACGACGTTTCCGTCGCCTGCGCCGAAGACCGCATGCTGCCCGCGATCCGCGCCGCGGCCGAGGGCACCGAGGTGGTCGCGGACGGGTTCAGCTGCCGGACGCAGATCGAGCAACTCGACGGGCGGCGGGCCGTGCACCTCGCGGAACTACTGAGGCGTGCGCTGCCATAGCAGTTCACGGACCGCGTCGACGCGGTCCCGTTCCCAGCCGAACGACCCGGTGATCCGGTCCACCACGGCCGGGTCGGCGACGGCGAGGGCGGCGAGCACGGTCACGGCGTCGTCCCGCGCGGTGGCGCTGGGGCTCGCCGCCATGTCGTCGGTCACGGTCGCGAAGAACCGGCTCATCCGGGCCAGCCGTGCGCCGGCCGGGGTGCCAGGGTCGAGGACGCGGGCGCCGTCGCGGGCGGTGTCCGCCCAGGTCGCGTTGGTCCGGGCACTGGCCAGCCACGCACGCAGCCAGACGTCGTCGTCGATGAAGTACCGCTCACGTCTGCCCACGGCTTCGCGCTCGACGACTTCGAGGCCTTCCAGGTAAGCGACCGCCTTCGAGACCGAAGCTGGGCTGACCCGCAGTCTCCCGACCAATTCGGCGGCGGTCAGGCCACCGGAATCGGTGGTGACCAGACAGGCGAGCACCCGTGCCGCCATCCGGGGAAGCCCGGCGCGGACCATCATCGCGGCGAACCGGTCGGCGTAGGCGAGGACGGCCGCCGGATCCCGGCCGTGAGTGTCCGGAAAGGACGGTGGCTCCGCCGGGGAAGCCGCTCCTCGGCGAGCGCGCCAGGCGGTGGCGTGCTGGGCGTGCTCGGCGCGGTAACCACGCCGCCCGCCGTTGCGGGTGACCTCACGGCTCACGGTCGATGTCGGTCTGCCCAGCGCTCGCGCGATCTCGGCGTACCCGAGGCCGTCGGCCAGGCCGGACGCGATGCGTCCGCGCTCCTGAGCGGTGAGTCTTGCGGCGGTCATCGCACCAGTGTGCGTTCATCGACAGCTCAGTGCAATGGATCGCACTAATTCCCCGATATTTCGCTGAAACGGCCTTCGCTGGTGTTGACGCTTGTGGAAACGCAAACCTAGCGTCGACGTCATGACGAAGATCGACGAGGTACGGGACGTCCTCGACAAGGCGGTGTCCGAGGCGGGCGTGCCCGGCATCCTTGCTGAAATCCGCGAGCACGATCAGACCTGGTCCGAGGTGCGGGAGCGCTCGGCGGAGGACCGGTTCCGCATCGGGAGCGTCACCAAGACGTTCACCGCCACGGTGGTCCTGCAGTTGGCCGCCGAGAACCGGCTCGACCTGGACGACCCGGTGGGGAAGTGGCTGCCGGGGCTGGTCGCGCGCGGCGACGAGATCCCCGTCCGGCGGCTGCTGAACCACACCAGCGGCCTGTTCAACTACACCCAGGACCAGCCCGCGCTGTCCACGCGCGAAACCTATACCCCCCACCAGCTCGCCGAGATCGCGATGGCTCATCCGGCCGACTTCGCGCCCGGTGCGGGGTGGGGTTACTCGAACACGAACTACGTTCTGGCCGGAATGGTCGCCGAACGGGTCACGGGAAGGGATCTCGCCGACGAGATCACCGACCGGGTCACCCGCCCGCTCGGGCTGACCGCGACCAGGCTGCCGCGGGCGGGCGACGAAACCCTCGGCGAGCCGCATTCCGTTCATTACACGAAACTGTTCTCACCCGATCCCGACGCGGAGATCCACGACGCCTCCGCGCTGGAGCCGAGCCCGTACTGGGCGGCGGGCGGCATGGTCTCCAGTGCCGGCGACCTCCTGCGGTTCTTCGAGGCCCTGCTGGGCGGGCGCCTGCTGCCGCCGGAGCTGCAGAGCGCGATGTTCACCACGACACCCACCAGGGATTGGCTCGACAGCGCGTCCTACGGGCTCGGCGTCTCGTCGCTGACCCTGTCCGATGGAACGGAGGTGTGGGGGATGGGTGGAGCGCTTTTCGGTTCGTG
The DNA here is from genome assembly GCF_003947485.1 of Amycolatopsis sp. WAC 01416. Classification (NCBI taxonomy): domain Bacteria; kingdom Bacillati; phylum Actinomycetota; class Actinomycetes; order Pseudonocardiales; family Pseudonocardiaceae; genus Amycolatopsis; species Amycolatopsis sp. WAC 01416. The sequence continues at coordinate 424,905 of NZ_QHHX01000008.1, forward strand.
GACCTACGTCTACGGCTCCCGCGACGGCACGCACCTGATGGCGGCGAATATCAACGCCGACTGGGCGACCGGGGCATGGGACGACCCGGGCGCCGTCCTCACCGCGCTCCTGGAGGCCGGGTTCCGCTGAGACATGCGCTGTGCTCGGGCAGGAGAGCGGGACCGTGTGGATTTCGGGTCATCTAGTTGAGGGGTAAGGCAAAAGTGGCGTATGGGCCGCCGCTCTCCGGTCCGTGAAGGCCTCCTTGCCTACCTTGAGGGTCAGGGTCCCGGCCAAGTCGCATAACTGCTGGTCGGCTCCGCCGCCAGAGCGGGACAAGGCGAACGTGTCGCGGTGGACCCGACTGGAGCGGCCTCCCGCAAGGAGCCTCACCTGGCTCTTGGCTGTCCACAAGGGACACTTTACGACACAAAGGTGCCTGATTTAGATGATTTGCACGGTTTCGCGAGAGGGTCGTGAGTGATTTTTGTTGTTCTAACCCTCAATGCCACTCACGACCCCCGCAGAAACGTACATAGCGGCATCAATCGGACGCTCACTCCCCCGGCGGTGCCCCTTGTGGACACCGAAGCCCCGCCGGCGCCCAGAATCCGGCCTGCCGACAGTGCAGGAATAGTCGCCTGACCTGCGAGATCTCGACTTTGTCGGGACCCTGACCCTCAAGGTAGTGAAGGGGCCCTTCGCTACCCGCCGGTGTGATCCCTGGTGACACGGGACGGTTGTGACGCCAGGCCGCCGGGGCCTAACCGGGGTCACCACTCACGACACGCGGCCGAGGCGCGCGTCCCGTTCCGCGTGCTTCTTCAATGTCAGCAGCTGTTTCCGCATCATGATCAGGTCGCCCCAGCCCAGCAGGAACTCCTTGAGGCGCCCGCGGAAGCCCTTCGAGGTCACGACGATGCGGCACAGCATCCGGCAGGACCGCTCGTCGATCGGTTCGACCGAGTACGTCGCGGCCACCGGGCCGAACAGGTTCTCCGATTTGGCGAAGGTGCGGCCGGTGAGGTGGTGTCCGCGTTCGACCTCGGTCAGCTCGAACACGATCAGCGTGTCGCCGGGCGCGAGTTCGTCGGCGCCGGGGGTGAGGGTGCCGGGACTGCGGCGCCCCAGGTTGTCGAGCAGGTCGTAGCTGTAGGGCGCGACCGAGATCTGGCAGAGCCAGCGGTAGGCGAGCGCGGCGGGCGCGTGCACGGTGACCGCGCGGTCGAAGCGCGCGACAGGGCCGTCGAGCAGGGTGTCCGCCGGCTGCGCGCGGCGGCGTTCTTCCGGGGTCGCGCCCCAGTTCGCGGGTGAACCGAAAGACATGGCCGCCTCCGTACGGTGCCGTATGGTTTTCCATACGGTAGCGTACGTGGCGTGAAAAGGAAGCTCGCACGTGAGGATTGGGCGGACGCGGCGCTCGAAGCGCTGTGCGAAGGCGGGGTCGCCGCGATCGCCGTCGAGCCCCTCGCGGCGAAGCTCGGGACGACGAAAGGCAGCTTCTACTGGCATTTCGCGAATCGGGACGCGTTGGTCGAGGCCGCCGTGCGCCGGTGGGCCGAGCAGGACACCGAGGCGCTGATCACGTTGCTGGACGGCATCGCGGACCCGGAACGAAGGCTGCGTGAGCTCTTCGAACTCGTCTTCGGGGGCAAGGACGACGAGCGGGCCGAACTGGCGCTGCTCGCCCACGCCGGCGATCCGGTGATCGGTCCGCTGCTCGCCGACGTCACCGCGCGGCGCGTCGACTTCATCGTCCGCTGCTTCCTGGAGATGGACTGCCCGGAAACCGAGGCCCGGCATCGGGGTTTGCTGGCGTACACGGCTTTCATCGGACTGATCCAGGCTCAGCGGGCGAGCGGCGGAACGCTGCTGTCCGCGACCGAGCGGCCGGGCTATCTGGAGTTCCTGCGCGGGATTATCACCGGGTGAGAGGGATCTTCGGCTCTTCGGGCGGGTGAGCCGCCGGAGCCTTCCGGCGGCGCTTCACGCCACTCATCATCGGCTCCATGACAGCCACGTATCCCGCGGCGAAGGACGTCCCCGCGACCCCGATGGGCGCGGTCTACGCCGAGTATCCGCCGATGTCCCGGGTCGTCTTCCCCAGCGGTTGCGAAGGCTGGCTGGTGACCCGGTACGAAGACGTCCGCCTGATCTTCTCGGACACCCGGTTCTCCCGGAACCTGCTCGCACCGGACGCGCCGTGCCTCGTCGAACCGGGTGACTTCTCCACCGGCGAGCACAGCATCCTGAACATGGACCCGCCGGATCACACGCGGTTGCGGAAACTGACGGCGCAGGCCTTCACCGTCCGCCGGATCGCCGCGCTGCGGCCACGGATCCAGGAGATCGCCGACACGCTGCTGCGGGAGCTGGCCGAGCACGGTCCGCCGGTGGATCTGGTGGAGATGTTCGCTTTTCCGCTGCCCACGGCGGTCATGTGCGAGATCCTCGGCGTCCCTTTCGAAGGCAGGGAACGGTTCCGGCAGTGGTCGCGGGTGATCGTCACGCCGATGGCGTACACCCCGGCGGAAGTGGTGCGGGCCCGGCGTGACGGGGCGGAAGACATGGCGGCACTCGTCGCTGTCAAGCGGGCGAAGCCGGGCGAGGACCTGCTCAGCGTTCTCGTGCATGCGCACGACGAGGACGGTGACCGGCTCACCGAGGCCGAGTTGATCGATCTGGCCACGCAGCTCCTGCTCGCCGGGCACGAGACCACGGTCAGCCTGATCGCGACCGGGATCGTCCTGCTGGCGGGGAATCCGGATCAGCTCGCGGCGTTGCGCTCGGATCCCGGGCTGACGGCGGGGGCCGTCGAGGAGATCATGCGCTTCGACGGACCGGCCGACGCGTCCCTGCTCCGGGTCGCGCTGGAGGACGTCGAACTGAGCGGCGGTCTGGTCCGGCGCGGTGAGGCCGTGCTGGCCCACACCGGCGCGGCGAACCGTGACGAAGCCGCCTTCCCTGGCGCGTCGCGGTTCGACATCCGGCGCCGGAACGCGCCGCAGCTCGGCTTCGGGCACGGCATCCACTTCTGTCTCGGCGCGGCGCTCGCCCGGCTCGAAGGAGAGATCGCGTTCCGGACCCTGCTGGACGGCCTGCCGGGACTGGACCTCGCCGTCCCGGCGTCGGACATCGTCTGGCGTCCGCCGCTTTCGATCCGCGGCCCCGAAGCGGTGCCGGTGACGTGGGCTACCACCAAGCGCGGCTGAGGCTCTCCGGCGTCGGTTCTTCCGGCGCGGGAAGAACCTTGAAGTACCAGGTGAAATTGCTGTAGACGTGCAGAAGGGCGTACGCCAGGCAACGCCGGGAGAACTCCTCGGACGGCTCGGCGCCGTATCCGGTCAGCAGCCGTCGCAGGAAGTCCTTGTCCCCGCCCGAAACGAACAGGCCGACGGCGACGAAGTCGTACTCGGCCGCGCCTCGCATCGCCGGTTCGAAGTCGAAGAGCCCGGTCAGCCGCGGACGTCCGCCGTCGTGGACGACCATGAGGTGGTCGCGCATGAACTCGGTGTGCAGCGGGACGACGGGCGGCGTGCCGAGGTCGACGGAGTCGAGGAACGCCGGGATTTGCGCGATCCAGCTTTCGTCGAGGCCGGTCCGGCGGTGATGTTCGACGACCTTTTCACGCTGCCCGGCGACGAACGTGGCCCAGTCCGCCGGATCCAGGACGTCGAGGCGCGGGTCGTGCAGCGAATGCAGGGCGGCGAGCGCCTCGCCGAGTTCGGGAGCGAGCCGTTGTTTGTCCTCTGTGGACAGTTTCGGCCAGGCGTCCTTCAACGTTTCGCCGCGCAGGCGCTCCATGAGTATGTAGCCCCAGCCGTCCCGCTCGCCGACGCCGTGCACGGCGGGGGTCGGGATCGGGAGTTTCCCGTGCAGGACCTCGAGCATCGTCCGCTCGGTGGGGAGTTCCCCGAGATGCACCGGCGGGAACAGCTTGAGCACCAGATCGTCGCCGACGGCGTAGACCGGCAGCGAGCCCTCGGTGAACGGGACGACTTCGCCGAGGCCGAGCGAACCGGTCAGCGAGGTCACCGCCGGAAGCAGGTCTTGCCTGGTCAACGCGTCGAACTCGGCTTCGGTGCCGGCGGGCGGGAGCGAGATCACGGAGCCGACCGTAGAGCAGTGGGCCGCGAGCGGCGACGCATTTACCCGCTGCGCTCCAGCAGCGTCCGCGCCGCACCGAGCACCAGGCGGCAGACGTCGTCGGGATCCGCGCTGGCCAGCGGCTCCTTGCCGGTGATGTCGCGGACCAGGCCGATCCCGAGCAGCCAGGCGAGGACGAGGTCGGCCCGCAGGTCGGCGTCGTCGGCGTCGGTCAGCGTGGCGAGCACCTGCGCGTACTCCTCGCCGAGCTGCCGCCGGACCGCGGCCGCGGCGCTGTCGTGGCCGGTCGAGCGCAGGTAGGCGTCGAGTGCGCGGTCGCGGCCCGGGTGGGAGTCCAGCATGCTGCGCAACGCCGTCCCGAGCAGTTCGTCCGGTGGCGTGGTGGCGAGCTGCTCGCGCCCGCCGCGTGCCAGTACTTCCTCGAAGAGGGCGTCTTTCGAGCCGAAATAGCGGAACAGCAGCGCCTGGTTGACCCCGGCGCGTTTCGCGATGTCCCGCACGGTCGTCCGGTCGAAGCCGCGCTCGGCGAAGAGCGCCGCCGCCGCGCCGAGCAGGGAGGCTCGGGTCGCGGCCGCGTCACGCTTGCGGACCTGCGGTTCTTCCGTCATCGGGCAAAGGCTAGCCGGACGTCGCACGGTAGGCGCATTGACGCTCACCGTGGTCGTGGCTAGCGTTGTAAGCAGTTGCTTACAAACCGCCGAGCCGGGGGGTTTCCGGACAAAATGACCACCACCGACACCGAATTCATCGCCTATCCCTTCAACGAAGACGCCGGTCTTGAGCTCAACGAGGCGTACGCGACGGCCCGCGCCACCAAGGGCATGCTCCGCGTCCGGCTCCCGCACGGTGAGCCGGCCTGGCTCGCCACCCGATACGCCGACGCGCGCTTCGTACTGGGCGACAGGCGGTTCTCGCGGGCGATGGCCGCGGAGAAGGACGAGCCGCGGATGGCACCGGGCAGGCGGCCGGGCGGGATCCTGAGCATGGACCCGCCCGATCACACCCGGCTGCGCACGCTGGTCGCGAAGGCGTTCACCATGCGCCGCGTCGAACTGCTGCGACCGCGTGTCGCCGAGCTGGCGGCAGGGCTGATCGAGGACATGAAGGCCAAGGGACAGCCCGCCGACCTGGTCGAGGACTACGCGCTGCCGATCCCGGTCGCGGTGATCTGCGAACTGCTCGGCGTCCCCGTCGAGGACCGGCCCAAGTTCCGCGTGTGGAGCGACGCCGCGCTGTCGACCAGCCCGCTGACCACCGAAGAGATGATGGCCAACCAGGACGAGCTGCGGGCGTACATGCACGTGCTCGTCGAGCAGCACCGCGCCCGGCCGCAGGACGACCTGATGACCGCGCTGATCGAAGCGCGCGACGTCCGCGACAGGCTGAGCGAACTGGAACTGGTCGACATGTGCATCGGCATCCTGATCGCCGGGCACGAGACCACCGCCAGCCAGATCCCCAACTTCGTCTACGCCCTGCTCGAACAGCCGGACCAGCTCGCCCGCCTCCGCGCGGACCTCGACCTGATCCCGGCCGCGGTCGAGGAACTGCTGCGGTTCATCCCGTTGGGTGCCGGAGCCGGATTCGCCCGCTACGCCACCGAAGACATCCACGTGGGTGACGTGCTGGTGAAGGAGGGCGAGCCGGTGATGGTGGCCATCGGTGCCGCCAACCGGGACGCGCTCCAGTTCACCTCGGCGGAAACCCTCGAATTCGGCAGGGAGAGCAATCCCCACCTCGGTTTCGGGCACGGCGTGCACCACTGTCTCGGTGCCCCGCTGGCCAGGCTCGAACTGCAGGAGGCCATGCGGGCATTGCTGCGAGATCTCCCCGGACTGCACCTCGACGGCGATATCGTGTGGAAGACACAGATGCTGGTGCGGGGGCCCCGTTCCATGCCGATCGGATGGTGAGCATGAGCTGGAAAGTCGACGTCGATGGCGACACGTGCATCGGCTCGGGGATGTGTGCCGCGCTGAAGCCGGAGGTCTTCGAACTCGAAGGCGCCACGGCGACGGTGGTCAAGGGGGAGGTGGATCCGGACGAGACAGTGCTGGACGCGGCGGATTCGTGCCCCGCGATGGCCATCGAGGTGACGGAAAAGGGCGAGGTGATCGGGCCGCGGCCCTGATGATCGCTCGTTAATGCGTTGGCGGTCGTCGGTGAAGAGGCGTAGGACCACAGGGTGAGCGACGACAGCTTGACCCTCCGCACCTTGACCACCGACGACCTGCCCGCCCTTTCGGACATGCTCGCGCGAGCGTTCCTCTCCGACCCGTCGGATGGATTCCGGCACCGTGAGGGGCTGGTGTTCGAACCCGACCGTTCGCACGGCGTCTTCGACGGAGACGAGCTGATCGGGATGGGGGAGATCCTCAGCCGGAAGATCACCGTCCCCGGGTCCGGCCCGACGCCGTTCGCGGGGATCACGTCGGTCGGCGTCGCTCCGGGACATCGGCGGCGGGGCGCGCTCACCCGCGTCATGCGGGCGCAGCTGCACGGCCTGCACGACGACGGCGCCGAACCGATCGCCGCGCTGTGGTCGTCCGAATCGGTCATCTACCCCCGCTTCGGGTACGGCCTCGCGGCGCAGCTCTACCGCGCCAAGATCCAGGCGAAGGCGGCGTACCGGCCCGGTGTCGAACTGGAAGCCGAACGCGTGCGCGAAGTCGGGCGCGAGCAGGCGATCCCGCTGATCAAAGCGATCTACGACAAGGAAGCCCCACAGCGGGTCGGCGCACTGGACCGGCCGGGCGCGACGTGGGAGTTCAACCTCGACGATCCGGAGCAGCGGCGCGACGGCGCGACCGCGTTGAAGTTCGCCGTCCTGCCGGACGGTTACGCGATCTACCGGGTGAAGAGCGGCTGGCACGAAGAAGGTCCGCGAGGGACGTTGATCGTGCAGGAACTGGTCGCGACCACGCCGGAGGCGTACGCGACGTTGTACCGCTTCCTGCTCGACTACGACCTGGTCGGCACGGTGGAGACCTTCGCCGCGCTCGACGAACCGCTCATCCACCTCCTGGCCGATCCCCGCAAGATCAGCCGGGCCGCCGGTGACTCCCTGTGGGTCCGGCTCGTCGACGTCGATCGCGCGCTGAAGACGCGCCACTACGGCATTCCGGTGGATCTGGTGTTCGGCGTACGTGACGCCTTCTGCCCGTGGAACACCGGGAACTGGCGGCTCGTCACCGACGAAGCCGGGAACGCCGACGTGACCAGGGTGGAGGACGCGCCGGACCTCGAACTGGACGTGATCGACCTCGGCGCGATCTTCCTCGGCGGCACCCGGCCGAGCACGCTGACCGCGGCCGGGCGGATCAAGGAGCGGACGGCCGGCGCGGTTTCGCGGGCGACGGCGGCTTTCGCCTCCGACCGCGAGCCGTCCTGTCTCGAATCCTTCTAGCCCGCATTACCTGCCGGGTAATCGACTTCGCACGGTCTCCCTCGCCAAGGTGAACAGGTGCGAAAAATCAAGAGATTCCTTGGTGTGGCAGCGGTTCTGGTCAGTGCGATGGTGATGGGAAGCGGACCGGCGGTGGCGGAGACGAACGAGGGTTGCGCGATCCTGGAGCAGCTGGGTGACCGAGTCGAAGGCGAGGTGTCCCCGAGTGCCTGCGCCTTCATCACGAAACAGACCGAGTTCGGGGCGATGCGTTCGGACACGCCCGAAGCGCGGGAAGCCCGCGTTCGGTTGTACGGCACCGTTTTCGCCGCGGACGGAACGCTCGCCGAATCGGGCAGCGCGGCGCCGGTGCGCGGCAGGGCCGACATCGAGAACAACCTTCGGACCCTGCTGGGAGCCTTCCCTGCCTTCCGGTTCACCCCGGTGAAGATCGTGGTGAACGGCGACGCCGTTTTCTACGAGGCGGCCAACGAAGCCGCGATCAACGGACAGGTGGTGCGCTATCCGGCCGTCTACCGGGTGGTGCTCGAGAACGGTGAGGTCACCGAGGGGCGTCGCTATCACGATCGGACGGAATGGTTCCGGCCGGTCGAGAAGGACGCCCTTCGGGAACTGTTCGCCGGTGTCGCCGACGACTGTCCTCGGCAAGGTCCCGCCTTCACCGGACCGGGGCTGACGGCACCGGTGACCGACCCGAAGTGTCATCTCGCCTACCTCGGCAGGCTTTCGGGCGCGACGAGCGACGTACGGCTGACGGCGGATCAGGCGGCCGCGGGCCCGCGTACGAAGTTCCAGGAGTACCGCGGGACCGTGCGGGCGAAGGGGCGGACGATCGACTTCGGGGTGATCGTGGGCACCGAGCCCGGCATGGTCCGCTACTACTTCGACACACTCCCGTTGAACTACGACGACGCGGAGATGGGTGCCCTGTTCACCAAGCTGCTCACGGGTTCAGCACCCCCTGCTCGGTGACCACCGCGGTGACCAGGTCGAACGGTGTGACGTCGAAGGCCGGGTTGAACACCTCCGCGCCTTCGGGCGCGACCTTCGTACCGCCGAAGCTCAGGACCTCGCCGGGATCACGTTCCTCGATCACGATCCCGGCGCCGTCCGGCATCGCGGTGTCCACAGTGGACGACGGGGCGACGACCACGAACGGGACTCCGTGGTGCTTCGCCGCGATCGCCAGGCCGTAGGTGCCGATCTTGTTGGCGACGTCGCCGTTGGCGGCGATCCGGTCGGCGCCGACGAGCACGCAGTCGACCAGGCCGCGGCCCATCGCCGCGGCGGCCGCGCCGTCGGGCTGGATCCGGTACGGGACACCGGCCTGTGCCAGTTCCCACGCGGTCAGACGGGCACCCTGCAACAGCGGGCGGGTCTCGTCGACCAGCACGGATTCGACCAGGCCACGGGCTTGCAGATGCCAGACGACGCCGAGCGCGCTGCCCCAGCCGACCGTCGCGAGATGGCCCGCGTTGCAGTGGCTGAGCAGCCGCAACGGCCGCCGCTCGCAGTGTTCGAGCACCACTTCGGTCGCCAGCCGGGAGGCTTCGTGGTTGATCCGCTCGTCCTCGTCGAGGATCGCCAGCGCTTCGGCGAGCACGGCTTCCGGCCCCTCCGGGAGCTTCGCGAGCGCACGGGAGACACCCCAGCTCAGGTTGACCGCTGTCGGCCGGGCCTGCGCGACCCGGCGCGCCTCGGCCTCGACGTCACCCTTCGCGCGGGTCGCGAGCACCACACCGAGCGCCCCCGCCGCGCCGAGCGCCGGTGCCCCGCGGACCGCGAGCCGCTGGACGGCGCCGACGAGTTCGCCGACCGTGCGCAGTTCGAGCACGCGATACTCGGCCGGCAGGGCGGTCTGGTCGATGATCGTGACCGCGTCGCCGGTCCAGTCGATCGTCCTGCGCATGGCTCCCCCGTGAAATCCGGTTGTCCCGTCGCGACCGCCTCGATGAGGATGCGGCTCGTGACCATTCAACGCCACCATCCGCCCGGTCTGCACCCCACGCCCACCTACCACCACGTGACCATCGTCGAAGGACGACGGGACGTCCACCTCGCCGGCCAATGCCCGCTCGCCGAAGACGGCAAGGTCGTCGACGGTGACGTCCTCGCCCAGGTCGACCAGGTCGTCGCGAACACCGCCGCCGCGCTCGCCTTCGCCAAGGCGACCCCGGCCGACGTCGTCCGCACGGTGATCTACGTGGTGACGCCGGACGCCGAGGTGCTTTCCGCCGTATGGGACCGGTTCGTGAAGTCGGAGATCGGGGGCGCCTTCACGACCGCGAGCACGCTGCTCGGCGTCGCGCAGCTCGGCTACCCCGGGCAGCTCGTCGAGCTCGACGTCACCGCCGCCACGGCCTGATCTCTCGCTCGCCGAGTCTGCGAAGTTCCGTGAAGGCCTCCTTGAGGGACCCAGAGTCCCTCAAGGAGGCCTTCACGGACTTCCGGGCGCGCGCCCCACGTCAGGTGATGATCGTGACGACCGGCTCCTCGGCTTTCGCGGCCGCCGCGAAGAAGGTCACCAGCTCGTCGTAGTAGCCGCGCACGTAGTCCAGCGCGTCGGGCTCGTCCCAGATCGACGGGTAGATCCCCTCGGCCTCGAGGTCCGAGAGCTCGACGCCCTGCGAGAGCTGATCGAACCCGGTCCGCGCCATCTCCGCCGAGATCGTCCGCACCTCGTCCGCGGTGAACCGCCGCGGCGGCCCGTCACTGTCGGCTTCCCCCAGCAGCGTCCCGCCCAGCACGAAGTCGACCTCGAACCCGGCACGCCCCACCAGGAACCACAGCGCGTGCCACGCCTTGTCGATGTCCACCGCCCGTTCGGTGCCGACGGCCTTCTCGGCGTACTCCCAGTACCGCTCGGGTTTCTCGCTCAGTTCACGCAATTCCCCGGGCGTGACCCGCAGATACGCGCCGCACATGCCCATCGGTCAGAGACCGGCCATGAGGTCGGTCTCCGTGATGCCAGGACCCTGCCCGGCGCGGATGAACCACTCGACGCCGAACGCCCCCGCGAAAGCCTCGTCCGGCATCGCGAGGAAGAAGGAGTCCTCACTGATCTGACTGGCGTGCGCGCGCATCGCCGCCCGCTTGTAGGGCAGGTACGCGGTGACGTCGACCCTCGCGGTCAGGATCGCTTCCGGCTTGCCGAACTCGGAACCGTCTTCGAAATCGGGCAGGTCCTCGGCCTTCAGCTGCCCTGTCCGCACCGCCTCCTCCATGCCGCGGCGCATCTCGTCACTGTTGCTCGTCGCCTCGTAGACCCGCGGCGTGCCCGCCAGCTCGGCCGCGCGCATGCCGACGCGATGCACCTGGATGTGGTCCGGATGCCCGTAGCCGCCGTTGTCGTCATAGATGGTCAGGACGTCGGCCTGCTCTTCGCGCAGGATCTCGGCCAGCCGCTGCGCGGCCTCCTCGACGTCGGCCTGCCAGAACGTGCCGGGCACGTCGTTGCGCGGCTCGCCCATCATGCCGGAATCGGTGTACCCCAGGAACTCCACCCGCTTGGCCCCCAGGACCTCGGCGGAAGCGTGCGTCTCCTGCACGCGGCGCTGCCACAACTCCTCTCCGTCGTCGAGGAACCCGTCCGGCACCTCGCCGACCTCCCCCCTGGTCGCGACGACGAGCACGACACGGTGACCTTCCTCGAAGGCCTTGCGCATGACGCCCCCCGCGACGATGCACTCGTCGTCGGGGTGGGCGTGAAAACTCACCAATGTGGCCATGGTGGGGAAACTACCGGGAGGCACCGACATATTCCGTCGTGAGTGGCGATTCGGGTTCTAACCCGAATCGCCACTCACGAGCCCCACCGCTCACTCACGCCGGAAAGACCCGCCCGAGGAACTCCAGCGTCAGCGCCCAAGCCGCCGCGGCGGGCTCCGGCTGGTGGAACATCGGCGCCACATGGTTGTGGAACGCGTGTCCCGCGCCTTCGTGGATGTGGATCTCCGCGCCGTCATGGGAAGCCACCGCGTCGGCGAGCTTCCCCACGCCTTCGATGGGGATGTACGGATCCGCGCCGCCGAACTGGAACTGGATCGGGCAGGTGATCTTGTCCAGCAACGGAAGTTGCTCGGGCACCCGGGAGCCGTAGTACGAGACCGCGACGTCCGGGTCGCCTTCGGCGGCGGCCGCGTAGGCCATCGAGCCGCCGAGGCAGAAGCCGAAGACGCCGGCGCGGCCGTCGGTTTCGGGCAGCGCGCGCAGAGTCGCCAGGGTCGCGAGGACGTCGGTGACGGCGCGTGCCGGGTCGAGTTTGCCGGAGACCTCCATCGACGCCGAGACCCCGGCTTCGTCGTGCGTGGCCGACCAGCCGGGGGCGATCCGCCAGAACAGTTCGGGCACGGCGACGACGTAGCCGAGGGTGGCCAGGTCGGCGGCGACCGATTTGAGGTAGTCGTCGAGGCCGAAGATCTCCTGGATCAGTACCAAGCCCGGGCCGGAGCCGGATTCGGGCAGCCAGAGCGGGGCGTCGAACGAGCCGTCGGCGACGGTCACCTCGGTCATCGGGTTCCTTCCAGCGCGCGCACGAGACAGTCCGCCACGAGGGCGGCCTGCGTGCCGTCGGGGTCGAGGTCGGGATCGAAGATGGTCAGCTCCAGCCCGGCGGCGCCGGGGATCGCGAGCAGCCCCCGCAGCAGCTCGACGAGCTTGTCCGGGTTGAGCCCGCCGGGATCGGGACTGTCCACAGCGGACACGAATTCCGGGTCGAGGGTGTCGATGTCGATGTGGATCCAGAAACCGTCCAGCGGCGCGAAGATCTCGCGGGCGGCGGCGAGCGCGCCGTCGGTGCCGGACGCCATGATCTCCTGGCTGGTCACGACGCGAAGCCCGGCCTCCCGCGCCTCGGCGGACGCCTCCGCGCGAACACCGAGCACGAGGACGTCTTCGTCGCGGACGTAGGGGCGCAGACCGTCCACATCGGCCAGTTCCGGCTGACCGCGACCGGTCACGACGGCGAGCGTTTCGCCGCCGACGTTGGCGACGTGATCGGAGTTGCCCAGGTGCCGGAAGTCGTCATGTCCGTCGAAGTAGACGATGCCGAAGCGTCCTTCGCGACGCAGGGTCAGCATCGCGGCGAGCGCGATCGAGCAGTCGCCGCCGAGCACGACCGGAAAGCCGCCGTCGGCGCGGATCTTCGCGAGCCGTCCGGCGAGTGTCTCCGTGTAAGCCGCGATCCCGGCCGCGTTGCGCACGCCGCCATCGGGCGACCGGGCGGGCAGATACCGCGGCGGGGTGACGACACCGCCGTCCCTGGCATCCAGACGGGTGAGCAGGCCGTGGTCACGCAGCGCGCCCGGTGCCTTGTAGCAACCCGGGACCACACCTTCGGCGGGCGGGCGCAGCCCGAGATTGGACGGCGCGTCGAGTAGTACGAAATTCCCCATGCCCACACCGTAGTAGTGACGCCTGGTGTCACGCCGTCCGTCCCTTTAGGTTGAAGGGACGGACAGAGGAGGCTCAATGGCGGAGCGGACGAAATACATCCTCGACGAACAGGACATGCCGACGAGGTGGTACAACGTCATCCCGGATCTGCCGGAGCCGCCACCTCCGCCACTGCATCCTGGCACCCGCGAGCCGATCGGCCCCGACGACCTCGCGCCGCTGTTCCCGCAGGCGCTCATCGCCCAAGAGGTCACCACGGAACGGTACGTCGACATCCCGGAAGAGGTCCTGGACGTCTACCGGCTCTGGCGGCCGTCGCCGCTGTTCCGCGCGAGGCGGCTGGAGAAGGCGCTCGGCACTCCCGCCCGCATCTACTACAAGTACGAGGGCGTCAGCCCGGTCGGCTCGCACAAGCCCAACACCGCCGTGCCGCAGGCTTTCTACAACGCCGCGGAGGGTGTCAGCAGGCTGACCACGGAAACCGGCGCCGGACAGTGGGGAAGCGCGCTCGCGTTCGCCTGCGCCACCTTCGGGCTCGAATGCGAGGTGTGGCAGGTCCGCGCCTCCTACGACCAGAAGCCGTATCGCAAGCTGATGATGGAGACCTTCGGCGCCACGGTGCACCCGAGCCCGTCCGAGCTGACCGAATCCGGCCGCGCGATCCTGGCCGCCGACCCGAACTCGACCGGGAGCCTCGGCATCGCGATCAGCGAGGCGGTCGAGCAGGCGGCGCAGGCGGAGAACACCCGTTACGCGCTCGGCAGCGTGCTCAACCATGTGCTGCTGCACCAGACGATCATCGGTGAAGAGGCGCTCAAGCAGTTCGAACTGGCCGGGGACACCCCGGACGTGCTCGTCGGCTGCACCGGCGGCGGCTCCAACTTCGGCGGGCTCGCCTTCCCGTTCCTGCGCGAGAAACTCGCCGGGCGGATGGACCCGGTGATCCGCGCGGTCGAACCGGCCGCCTGCCCGACCCTCACCCGCGGGAAGTACGCGTACGACTTCGGGGACACCGCCGGGTTGACGCCGTTGCTGAAGATGCACACGCTCGGTCACGACTTCATCCCCGACCCGATCCACGCCGGCGGCCTGCGCTACCACGGGATGTCGCCGCTGATCTCGCATATCTACGAACTCGGGCTGATCGACGCGATCGCCGTCGGGCAGGAGGACTGCTTCGCCGCGGGCGTGCGATTCGCCCGAACGGAGGGCATCATCCCGGCACCCGAGCCGACCCACGCGCTCGCCGCGTGCATCGAGGAAGCGTTGCGGTGCAAGGAAACCGGGGAGGAGAAGGTGATACTGACCGCGCTGTGCGGGCACGCGCACCTCGACCTTCCCGCGTACGGCGCGTACCTGGCGGGCGACATCTCCGACCACGCGCTGTCCGACGAGGTCCTCGCGAAGTCCCTTGCCGGCCTCCCCTGACCGCATTTCGTCACCTACTTGCGGTCACTACCGCAAGTAGGTGACGAATTGCGGGGGTCAGCCGGTCACCTGGTAGCCCGACGTCCGGTTCCGCCCGGTGTTCTTGGCCTCGTACAGCGCCCGGTCCGCGGCGGCGAGCACGGCGTCCAGGTCGGCGACGCCCGGCCGGTCGGCGGGCCCGATCGACACGGTGACGTGCTCGGGCAGGTCACCGGCGCGGGAGGCCACGCTCGACCGGATCCGTTCCGCGATCGCGTGGGCGTACACGGCGGACGTACCGGGCAGCAGGACGACGAACTCCTCCCCGCCGAACCGCCCGACCAGATCCGTGCCGCGCACCTCGGTGCGCAGGGTTTCCGCGATCGCCGCCAGGTACTGGTCGCCGACCAGGTGCCCGTGGCGGTCGTTGATCAGTTTGAACCGGTCGACGTCGACCATCAGCAGGCTGGTGTGCCGCCCCGCGCGCCGCGCGCGGTCGAGTTCGTCGGCCGCGGCCTCGCGCCACGCCTTGGCGTTGAGCAGCCCGGTCTTGGCGTCACTGCGTGCCTGCCGTTTCAGCTGCCGCAGCAGCACGCCGCGGTGCAGCACCAGGGTGATCCCGACGACGAGCAGCAGCACCACCGGCCAGTCCCGCAGCGCCCACGCCACGATGATCCCGAGTGCGATCGTCGCCGCTTCGAGCGCGTACTCGAACGGCTGCGCCAGCGCGTCGCGCAGCCGCTCGTGCGGGGTGCCGTAGTGCACCGCGACCGTCATCAACGCGGTGTTGACCAGCAGGAACACCCCGCCCGCCGCGACCACCGACCCGAAGGAGGACTCGTCGCGGGGTAGGACGTCGAACGGGGCCGCGTACCGGGAGAGGAACGCGGCGGCCGCGAAGCCCGCGAGCACGGTCGCCGAGGCGGAGAACGTGCGCCGGAACAACGGGTTCGGCTGCCCGCGGAACCAGCGGTAGAAGAACGACACGGCGATGACCAGCGCGGCGAGTGCCGGGTGCACCAGCAGTACGGCGGCGAAGGTCCAGACGCTGTCGAGCGAGATGTGCGGCGTGCCCGCGAACCGTTCCCGCACCCGCTCCACCGGACGTGACAACTCCGTGTACAACACGGCGCTGGTGATCAGGATCGCGAAGGGGATCGCGTCGCCATGGGTGAACGGGACGCGGACAAGAGACCAGGCGGATCCGGCGATCGCCGCGACGTCCACCAGGAGGACGAAGCCGATCAAACCGCGGTGGGGTAGCCGCCACAGCGCCCAATTCGTTAGCGCCACGGAGTCGAACGTAATCGGTTGGATACTAGGTGTCACTACGCTGTATGGGTAGGCGTGGGTGCACCACGCGTGACCGGCATCGGGGAAGTGGAGGGGGTGAGCTCCATGCGCGGGCAGAACTGGTGAACACCCGGTTCCGGTCAAAGGGGGTGAAGCGGGGCCACGTGGCGCCAAGCCCGGGTGGCCGGAACAGCCACTACGACACCGGCGAGTGCGATGACCGAGACCGTCGTCGCGGGTGAACCGAGTACGCCGACGAGCAGGCCGCCGGCGATCAGCCCGATTCCCTGCACGGCGATGAGTCCCGACCCGGCGAGGCCGAAAGCCTGGCCTCGTTCGGTGTCGGGCACCAACCGCATGAACGTGGTGCTCGCGGTGACCTGGTAGGCCGCGCACATCCCGGACAGCACGAGCAGTCCGGCGGCGTAGGGGAGCGAGGGCCGGAACCAGAACGCCGCGAGCGGCACGATCGCGCCGAGCGCCAGCCGTCCGACCATGCGCAACCGGACTTCGGGCCGCACCAGGCGGCCCAGTACGAACACCCCGAGCACGATCCCCGCGGGATGCGCCGCGAGCAGCAGTCCCGCCGTCACCGCCCCGCCGCCGATCTCCGCGGCGTACGGCACGGCCAGCCCTTCCGGCACGATCACGAAACCGGCCAGCCACGCGAGACCGACCAGCGCGCGCAACCGGCGGTCGTGCCAGATCGTGCGGGCGCCCGCACGAAGCCGCCGCAGGGTCGACGTCGCGGGGCCGCGCGCACCCGTCGCGGGGCGGGTGCGGACACCGAGGCGCAGGACGATCGCCGAAACCCCGAACGTGACCGCGTCGAGGGCGAGGCCCTTTCCGGTCCCGACCGTGGCGATCACCGCGCCGCCGAGGGCGAACCCGGCGAGCTCGCCGATCTGGTTGGTGATCTTCAGCAGTGACTGGCCGAGGACGTACTGATCCCCGCTGAGCATCGACGGCAGCACCGCGGCCTGTGCGGCGGTGAACGGCGCGTTGGCCAGTTGCACCACCACCAGCACGACGGCGAGCACGGGCAACGGGATCCCGGGGATCGCGAGCACCGCGACCAGAAGGGCCCGGACGACGTCGGAGCAGACCATCACCGCGCGGCGCGGGAACCGGTCGGCCAGTCCGCCGAGCAATGGCCCGCCGACCAGGTCGGGCAGGTACGTGAGTGCGTAGGTCAGCGCGGGCCACGTCGCCGAACCGGTCCGCTCGAACACCAGCACCGACAGGGCGACCCTGGCCACCTGGTCCCCGAGGATCGACTGGAGTTCCGCGAACCAGATCGCCCGCAGTTCACCGACCGCGAGGATCTGCCGGAAGGTCGCCTGGGAACTCACGAGGTGACCACCCCCACTCGGTCGGGTGAGTCACTCAGCGTACCGCCCTGGACGCACGTGGTGAAGCCTCGCAGTACGTGAAGGAGGCCTTCAAAGTCGCATAACCGCAGGTCGGCGGCGCTCATGGGTGATGTGAACCGGGCCATCGTCGACTGTCCGCAGGGGGCGTGAGTGGTTAGGAGGGTTCTGGCCAGGTACCTGCTGGGGGTGAGCCGGGTAGCGGCCAGTCCGTGAAGGACTCCTTGAGGGACCCAGGGTCCCTCAAGGAGTCCTTCACGGACCCCGGAAGGCCATCACGGGCCTCAGCGGCATCGCCAGCCACAAACGGCGGCGCGAAGGACCCCTTACCTCGGCTCAGCCGAGGTAACCCGACCTTCACACCTTCCCCAGTACATGAAGGCCCCCATCCTTGCGCCAGGCGCAAGGATGGGGGCCTTCATGTACCTCACGCGAGCAAAGCCGCAAGCCACGCGCAGGTACCTAAGAGACGGTTCGCTCCAACCCTCCGAAACACTCACGACCCCTCCGCGAACGCCCGAACCGGGCACTGCCGCCCCGAAGCCGTCCCCTGTGGACAGTCGAGAAGGTGGCCGGCCACTGTGACGAGCCGCCTCCGCCCCGCCGCCCACTTGACCAGCGGTTATGCGACTTTGCCGGTCCCTGCGCTAAGACGCGATGCAGGGGCCTTCACGCGCTAGGGACTACTGCTCCGTGCCGCAGGTGATCTTCGGCTGCGGGTTGTAGTGCACGTTCCGGGTGTGGCGCCGCACCTCGCGGCCGCTCGCGGCGTCCTTGATGACCCGGGTGTCCGACGTGGTGAAGCCGGGCGCGCCGTTGCTGGGCTTGCAGTTCTCGGCGGGGCCGGGCTTCGTCGGCGGCTCGGACGGGTTGGTGCGGCCGCCGGGGATCGACTCGACGGTGTACTTCTTGGTGCCCCACAGCCGGATCGTGATGTCCGACGGCGACCAGATGGTCTGGATCGCGACGCCGGTGTCACCGTCGTTGGTGAACTTGAGGTCGATCACGCTGCCGCCGTTGTGGTTCTGGAACACGGTCGCCTCACGCGCGGCGGGGTAACGGCTGATGTAGTAGCTGTGTTCCTTGTGCTCGGTGTCCTTCATACCGGCGAAGTACGAGGCGTTGTACAGCGTGGTCGCGAACTGCGAGATCCCGCCGCCGACCTCGCGGCCGGGCGCGCCGTCCTTGATGACGCCGGCCTCGACGTAACCCTGCGCCGCGCCGCGCGGCCCGGTGAACCCGTTGAGGCTGAACGTCTCGCCCGGCTTCACGATGGCGCCGTTGACCTTCTGCGCCACGACCCGGATGTTCGTCCCCGAGTCCGGCGCGAACCCGCCGGTCTTGAACTCGCTGACGACCTCCTTGATGCCGAGCTGGTTCGCCTGCTCGGTGGTCACCTTGGCCGGGGTCTTCTTGTAGGTCACCGGTAGCTCACGGGGCGCCGCACGCTTGAGCACGTCGAGTACCGGCTTGAGGCTGGGCTCCCAGTCGACGACGTTGGCGTCCTCGGAGGGCTGGACGGTCGGCTTGCCGCCTTCGAAGACGATCTGCGCGTCCTTGCCCTCCTTCTCGGTGGACTTCAGCTGCGGCCCCGCGGCCTCGATGATCTTGTTGTTGTCCACCTTCGGGTTCAGCACGCCGCCGTCGGCGGGTTCGAAGGTCAGCGCGCCCGCGATGTCCGCGGGTTTGACGACCGCGTCCTTGCCCTCGCCCTTGATGACCATCGGCGACGCCACGGCGGGCTTGGCGATCTGTTCGAGGGCGGCGTGGACGGCTTCCGGCGACACCTTGACCGGGGTCTGGGTGACCGCGAGCGTCAGCGGCTCACCGCCTGCCCAGCGGTCGAGGATCGTCCGCTTGGCGGCCTCGACGTCGAGTTTCTGCCCGGTCTTGGGCTCGACGGCGACCGGCTTGGCGTCCTCGAAGCGGACGGTGCCCTCGATGGGGTCACGGTCGACGTTGCCGCGCAGGTTCTCCAGCGCGGCGGTGAGCTTGGCGTCGTCGGTCTGCGTGACGACGCCGACCTCGGTGGTCGAGAAGAACGACGCGATCCGCGTGAACGGGTTCAGCGACTGATCGCCCGCCTGGTCCAGGGTGGCGGGCCAGTCGAGGCGCAGGCCCGCGTTGTTCGGCGCCAGCGACTCCTCGGCGTCGCCCGCGACGATCTTCACCGGCCGGGTCAGCCGGGGCTCGATGCCACCCCGGAGCTCCTTCTCGGCCGCCGCGCGGTCCATCCCGCCGACGTCGACCCCGGCGACGGTGACGCCGCGGGGGACGCTGCCCTGGGAGACCAGTACGTCGAGGGCGTACGCGACGACCAGCAGGCCGAACACACCGCCGCCGATGAAGGCGGCCTTGCGGTAGCTCCGACGGCGTTTCGGTGGCGCGGGCTCCTCCGGCGTGGCAGACTCCGCGAACCCGGGCGCGACGACCGGGAGAATGTCCGTCTGCTCGGCATGGGACTCGGGCCAGCGCGGTTCCTGCGGCAACTCTCCACCCTCCACGGTCCGGCGAGGCCGGGCGTCGTGATCGAACATCCGGGCTTTCCCTACGTTCCGGACGTAGGTTCAAGATACGGGGCACGTTTTGTGGTCGTGCAACTCGCCCGGTTGGGTGAGCGGGTCACTCCGTCGGGTGGTCACTGGGCGTCAGGTTCCGGATTTTCGCCCACTCTGGCGAGAAAGTCGAAGTCACAGCCCTCGTCGGCTTGCGTGATGTGTTCGGAGTACAACGCGCCGTAACCCCGTTCGAAGCGTGGGGGCGGCGGGGACCACCGTTCCCGGCGGTGTTGCAATTCCGCATCATCGACGTCGATGCTCAGTCGTCGCGACGGGACGTCCAAGGTGATCGGATCCCCGTCGCGGACCAACGCGAGCGGTCCGCCCACATGGGACTCCGGCGCGACGTGCAGCACGCACGCGCCGTAACTGGTGCCGCTCATCCGGGCGTCGGATACGCGGACCATGTCCCGGACCCCCTTGGCCAGCAGGTGATCGGGCAGCGGCAGCATCCCGTACTCGGGCATGCCGGGGCCGCCGAGCGGACCGGATCCGCGCAGCACCAGAACGGACTCCTCGGTGATGCCGAGAGCGGGATCGTTGATGCGGTTCTTCAAGTCCCGGTAGTCGTCGAAGACCACCGCGGGTCCAGTGTGGACGAGCAGCCGGGGATCGGCGGCGAGGTGCTTGATCACGGCGCCCGACGGCGCGAGATTGCCGCGCAGCACCGCGACTCCGCCTTCGGTGGCGACCGGGTTTTCGCGGGTGCGGATGACGTCGTCGTCGTGCACCTGCGCCGTTTCCAGGTTCTCGCCGAGGGTCCGGCCGGTGACGGTGACGCGATCGGTGTGCAGCAGATCGGTCAGCCGCGAGAGCAGGCCGGGAAGCCCGCCCGCGTAGTAGAAGTCCTCCATCAGCCAGTCGCCGCCAGGGCGGATGTTCGCCAGCACGGGGACCCGGCGCGCGATCGCGTCGAAATCGTCGACGGACAACGGGATCCGCCCGCGACCGGCCATCGCGATCAGGTGGATGACGGCGTTGGTGGAGCCGCCCAGCGCCAGCACGGTGGTGATCGCGTCGGCGTACGCGCGTTCGTCGAGGATCTTCGTGATGGTGAGGTCCTCCCACACCATGTCCACCACGCGCGCGCCGCTCGCCGCGGCCATCCGGTGGTGCGCCGAGTCGACGGCGGGGATCGACGCCGCGCCGGGCAAGGTCAGCCCGAGCACTTCGGCGACCGACATCATCGTGGACGCGGTCCCCATCGTCATACAGGTTCCGGGGGAACGCGCGAGCCCACGCTCCAATTCGGACAGTTCCTCGTCGCCGATCAGCCCGGCCCGCTTGTCGTCCCAGTACTTCCACATGTCGGTGCCGCTGCCGAGTACCTCGTTCCGCCAGTGCCCGCGCAACATCGGCCCCGCGGGGACGAAGATGGCAGGCAGGCCCGCGCTCGCCGCACCCATCAGCAACGCCGGTGTCGTCTTGTCGCAGCCGCCCATGAGGACCGCGCCGTCGATGGGGTAGGACCGCAGGATTTCCTCGGTCTCCAGCGAAAGCAGGTTGCGGTAGAGCATCGGTGTCGGCTTCTGGAAGGTCTCCGACAGGGTCGCGACCGGGAACTCCAGTGGGAAACCGCCCGCCTGCCACACCCCGCGTTTGACCTGTTCCGCGCGTTCGCGCAGATGCAGGTGGCAGGGATTGATGTCGCTCCAGGTGTTGAGGATCGCGATGACGGGTTTCCCGAGGTGCTCCTCCGGGTTGTAGCCCAGTTGCCTGCTCCGGGCCCGGTGGCTGAAGCCGCGTAGTTCGTCGCCGCCGAACCAGCGGTGGCTGCGGAGTTCCTCGGGGTTCCTCATGACACCGAGTATGACATCTCATATATGATCTGCTCATGCCATCGACCTTCAGCCTGCCCGCCTCCCGCACCGAAGTGGTGCTCGAGGAGATCCGCCGCGGCATCCTCACCCGGGAGTTGAAGCCCGGCCAGCCGTTGGTCGAAGCCGAACTCGCGGCCCGGCTCGGCGTGTCGAAGACGCCGGTCCGCGAGGCGCTCAAGGTGCTGTCGAACACGGGACTCGTGATGTTCAGCCCGTACAAGGGTGCTTCGGTGTGCGTGGTGGACGCGGAGCTGGCGAAGTCCGTTTACGACGTCCGCATGGTGCTGGAGCCCGAAGCCGTGCGGCGGTCGGTGGAACGCCGCTCGCCGGACTTGCTCGAAGACGCGGCGGAAGCTTTGAAGGAGGCGTCGGCGGCGATCTCGGACAAGGATCAGGCCGCGCTCAGCCTGCTCAACCGCCGGTTCCACCGCGCGCTCTACAGTGGCTGCGGCAATCCGCTGATGGTCTCGATGCTGGACGACCTCAGGGATCGCGCCGCGCTGATCTCCGTGGTCGGCTGGGAGACGAATCCCAGCTGGCGCAAGGAATGGAACGAGCACAAAGCGGTACTGGCGGCGGCGAAGAAGGGTGATGCCGAGGGCGCGGCGGGGCTGCTGCGCGCGCACATCGGAGACTTCCTGGACCGGATACTCGGGGCGATCGGAGAAGAATGACGCGCCTGCTGCTCATCGCCGACACACATCTGCCATTGCGTGCGAAGGCGCTGCCGGATCAGGTCTGGCGCGAGGCCGAAGCGGCGGACGTCGTCGTCCACGCCGGAGACTGGGTCGAGGTCGCCCTGCTGGACGAACTCGAGGCCCGGAGCAAGCGGCTCATCGGGGTCTACGGCAACAACGACGGCGCGGATCTGCGGGCGCGGCTTCCTGAGATCGCGCGGGCGGACCTCGGCGGCGTCCGTCTCGCGGTCATCCACGAAACCGGCGGCAAACAGGGGCGCGAGCGTCGCTGCGACGAACAGTTCCCCGGCACCGACGTCCTCGTGTTCGGGCACAGCCACATCCCCTGGGACACGGTCACGCCGAACGGGCTGCGGCTGCTGAACCCCGGTTCGCCGACCGACCGGCGGCGGCAGCCGTTCTGCACGTATCAGACCGCCGAGATCCGCGACGGCGAGTTGCGCGACGTCGTTCTGCATGAGCTGCCTCTTCGCCGCTGACGGGGTAGACAGGTAGCCATGGAACCGGCGCAGGCGTTGAGGGAGATCGCGTTCCGGCTGGAGCGCGCGGGCGAGCCGACCTACCGGGTGCGTGCCTTCCGGCAGGCGGCCTCGGTGATCGCCAAGGTCAAGCCGGATGACCTGCGCAAACGTGCCGAGGCAGGCACGCTGACCGCGTTGCCGAACATCGGCAAGGCGACTGCGGCCGTCGTCGAAGACGTCCTCGCCGGACGCCGGCCCGCGTACTTCGAGAAGATCGGTGAGCCGAAGCTGCCCGACGGCGGTCCGATGCGGGCGGCGTTGCGCGGCGACTGCCACACCCATTCGGATTGGTCCGACGGCGGGAGCCCGATCGAGGAGATGGCCGAGGCCGCCCGCGCGCTCGGCCACGAATGGATGGTGCTGACCGACCACTCACCGCGTCTCACCGTCGCCAACGGCCTCTCGCCCGAGCGGCTGCGGCGGCAGATGGACGTCGTCGCGGAACTGAACGAGACGATGGCGCCGTTCCGGATCCTGCACGGCATCGAGGTCGACATCCACCTCGACGGCACGCTCGACCAGGAGGAAGACCTGCTGGAGCAGCTGGACTTCGTCGTCGCGAGCGTGCATTCGAAACTGCGGATGCCCGCGCGGGAGATGACGCCGCGGATGATCGCCGCCGTCCAGCATCCGCAGGTCCGGGTGCTGGGGCACTGCACCGGGCGGCTGGTGATGGGCGGCCGCGGGAAGCGGCCCGAATCGGAGTTCGACGCGGAGGCGGTGTTCACCGCTTGCCGGGACAACGGGGTCGCCGTCGAGATCAACTCGCGTCCCGAACGCCGGGACCCGCCGACGC
Organism: Amycolatopsis sp. WAC 01416; assembly: GCF_003947485.1. NCBI lineage: Bacteria > Bacillati > Actinomycetota > Actinomycetes > Pseudonocardiales > Pseudonocardiaceae > Amycolatopsis > Amycolatopsis sp. WAC 01416. Next base: position 448,255 of record NZ_QHHX01000008.1, read on the forward strand.
GATTGCTGAACCTGGCCGTGGACCTGGGCTGCGACTTCGCCATCGACAGCGACGCGCACGCGCCGGGCCAGCTGGACTGGCTCGTCTACGGCTGCGCGAGGGCCAACGAACTGGGGATCGAGCCGGACCGGGTGATCAACACGCGGACCGCCGAGGACCTGCTGGCGTCGTGAGTGGCGATTCGGGTTCTGGCCAAGGGCGTTTCAGGACCTACTGGAGGTGAGCCGGGTAGTGGCCGGTCCGTGAAGGACTCCTTGCTCGGCTCAGCCGAAGAAACTCGACCTTCACACCTTCCCCAGTACATGAAGGCCCCCTTGCTTGCGCCTGGCGCAAGGATGGGGCCCTCATGTACTTCACGCGAGCAAAGCCGCAGGCCACGGGTCGTGAGTGGCGATTCGGGTTCTAACCCGAATCGCCACTCACGACCCCCGGCCGGGCAGCGACGCGCTAGTTGATCTCGTACGGGTCCCCGTACACCGCCCACTTCAGCGGGGTGTGCAGGTCGAGGTTGCCGTCGTTGAGCCACACGAGCTGCGCCGTGTCGATCCGCGACGTGTCCGCGTGCGCCTCCTCCTGCTTCATGACGATGCGCCGCGCGTCGAGGAACGCCTTGAGGTACGCCGTCTCGTCACCGTCCTGTGCGGGCGGCTTCGCCTGCTGGAGTGCGGCCGAGCGGATGCCGCCGAAGCTCGCCTGGCTGGTGCCCGGGCCGTGCATCACGATGGCGTCGTAATAGATGAATTGTCCCAGTGCGCCCAGACCGTCCGATTTCGCCTGGTTCACCGCCGGGTCGAAATAGACGCGGTCGCGTTCGCTGTTCTGTGCCGCTTTGAAGTCCTCGCGACCGGCGGCCTCCCGCCACGCGTTTTCGAAACCGCTGCCGAGGCCTTCGTGGGAATCGCTTCCGTCGACCTTGCGCAGCGCCGGGAGGTATTCCGCGAGCGGGTTGTCCGGGGCCGAGTTCGTATAGCGTTCGACGAGTTCGAGCATGTCCCCGGTGCCCGAGCAGAACCCGATGATGCCGGCGGTGTACCCGCGTCCGTCGCCGATGTCCTCGATGTACAAGTACTGTGCTTTCCAGTCCAGGGAAGAGTTTTCCGCGCTGGAGACGATCTGCATCGCGATCTCCTTCTTCTCCGGCGAGGCGAGGTCGCCACCGGAGGCGAAGATCGACGCCGACGCCGGGGCGGGCTCGGCGGACGCCAGTGAAGAGAGCGCGAGAGGACCGGAAACGGCGAGGGCGAGAACGGAGACCGCGCCGAGAGCACGGCGCATCGCGGGCCGCAGGGTGTCACTCATGAAAGGTGTCCCTTTCCACAGAGAATTGTCATCTTCTGTCAGGTGTAACTGCGGCGTGCGAACACGATAACCACGGGTGACAGTTTCCGGCAAGGGGGCAGGACGGTTAAAGATTTTTGCGCAGCAAGGCCGACCCCAGCGGCGTGAGGTGATGGCGCACGGTGTTGCCCTCACGCACGCTGAGCACGAGACCCGCTTCACGCAGCACTGTGGCGTGCTGGCTCGCCGAGGACATGGAGATCCCGGCGCGCCGCGCGACATCGCAGGTCCGCCCGCCGTCTTCGATCGTCTCCAGTACGGCGGCACGGGTGTGCCCCAGCAGTGCGGACAGGGCGGAGCCGTGGTCGTGGGGCACGACGTCGGGGAGATGCTCTTCGATGGGGTAGACGAGCACCGGCACGCGGTCGTTCTCGACCAGGGTCACCCCGGTTCGCCAGCAGAAGAACGACGGGATGAGCAGTAGCCCTCGCCCGTCGAGACGCAGGTCGTGGTGCACCGGGTAGTCGACTTCGAGCACCGGTGCCTTCCACCGCATCGCGGAGGAGAGGCCGCACAACAGTCCTTCGACGCCGTCCGCGAGCAGGACCCGCGCCTGTCTCACGCGCTGACGGTCGAAGCACGCGAGGATGTCGTTCCAGACCGGCTCGATCGCCGCCTGGTGATACGACCGGACCGCTCGTGTCAGCGCGTCGAGCGCCGCCGGGTTCGCGTCACCCAGATCCCGTGCCCACGGCGTCGGCCGGCGGGATCGGGCCAAGATCGCCAGATCCCGGCGCAGGGCGCAGCGCTTGGTGCCGCTCACCAGTTCCAGTTGCTCGTCGAGATCTTCGCCGGACGGCGTGAGGAAATCGGGGAAGTACCCGCTGGGCGGGACCAGCGTCAGCAACGGCCCGGCGGCCTTCGGGAGACGGCTGCGGACAGCGCCGCGCCACTTCCGTACCGGCAGGCCGCCGTCCCCACGCTGCAGCCGGTGCAGGCTCAGCGTCGTCTCCCACAACGGATCCGGCCTCGTCGCGACCCTGACCCGACCAAGATCCTCTCCGGAAAAATGCACGCGCAGCACAGCTTCCCCCTCCCCAGATCCCCGGAGGAATTAACGCACGAAACGCGCGGCTTGGCGATGTTTCAGCCAGAACTAAAACTGCGCCGGACGACTCGGGGCGCCTGAGACGGTTCGTGGAGCAGGGTCCACTACTGAGGGGATGAACATGAACATCAGGAAATTCGGTCTCGCCGCCACGGGTGCGTTGATGGCGTTCGGGTCGCTGTTCGCGGCCACTCCCGCCACCGCGGCGGCCGGCGGGGAGGTTTCCGCGGCGGCGACCAAGAGCTGGCAGCTGAAGTGCCGGGACTTCCAGTTCAACGAGGCCATTCCCGGCGGGTGGACCGAGTTCTGGGTGAGCTGCAGCGGGAACACCGTCACGATCAAGGGCAAGGTCTACGACAGTGCGTCCGACAACCGCTGCATCGTGCTCAAGGTGTACTGGCCGAGCGAGAACCGCTGGGACAGCAGCCGGAAGGCCTGCCCCAAGGGCACGAATCAGAAGTTCACCTTCACCGGCCTCAAGGCCGCGAACCCGTGGGCGCACCTGTCTTCGGTCGCGGCGGGCTAGTCCTCAGCCGGCGTGGTGGGGCAGTGTCGCGAACCGCAGGCCCGCTTCACTCAGCCTGTCGATCAGAGCCTGCCCCATCGCGGTCGCCGTGGTGACCTGCCCGGCCGTCGCGGGCAGGTCGTCCAGCGCCAGGCACAGGGCGGACTCGCCGAGCATCTTCGCCGTCTCGTCGTAACCCGGGTCACCGCCGGACACCTCGGTCACGACGCGTTCACCGCCGCTTTCGGCGTGGAACCGCACGGAGAACCACGACCGCGCGCGCCGCTGCTCGTCCGGGCCGCCGCCGGGCTTCACCAGTTTCGACAGTGCCCGCCGCGCGGGCGGGATCTGGGCGGCGGCGAAGACGAGACCCATCCCGGCGGCACCGGCGGCCACCACTGGAAGCCGTTTGACCGCCGCGAAATGCCGGTACGTGAAGTCGGGGCCGTACGCGGGGAGTGCCGCGGCGGACCGCTCGACGATCATCGGGTCGATGGTCGGCAGCGGCACCGCCCAGAAACCGTCGGGGTTGCGGTGCGGGGTGCCGAGCGTGGCTCGCGCCCGGCGGCCTTCCGGCCGTGGTTCGGCCGCGGCGCGGTCCCGTGCGGCACGGAAACTCGACGGCAGCCGCGAAAACGCCGTCAGCGCCGAAAGGAAGGTGCCACCCGACGGCATCGCGCCGGCGCGCACGTAACCGTCGATCCGGATCGGTTTCCCTTGCGGCAATTGAGAAACGGTGAAGAGGGCGCCGAGGTCGTGCGGGATCGAATCGAATCCGCACGCGTGCACCAGCCGGGCGCCGGTTTCGACGGCGCGGGCATGGTGGGCGACATACATCTTGTCGACGAACTCGGGCTCGCCGCACAGATCGGCGTAGTCGGTCCCGGCTTCGGCGCACGCGGCGACCAGCGGCTCTCCGTAGTGGACGTACGGGCCGACAGTGGTAGCGACGACCTTCGCGGACTCCGCGACCTTCCGCAGCGAGTCCGCGTCGGAGACATCGGCTCGCAACAACGACAACCCGGAGAGCCCCGGGTTGATCGAGAAAAGCCTTTCCCGCAACGCTTCCAGCTTGACCGGATCACGTCCGGCCACCGCGAGGCGCAGACCGGGCGGGGCGGCGCGGGCGAGATATTCCGCCGTCAGGCCACCGGTGAACCCGGTGGCGCCGAACAGGACGACGTCGTGGTCACGGTCGGTGGGCATGGCGTGAGGCTACCGCCGATCAACGCCTGTCGCCGGTGTAGACGACGGCGGCGCTCACCGCGTCCACCCCCGTGATCAGCTCGGCGAGCGCCCTCGGGAGGTCCCGGTGCGTGGACTCGGCCCAGGTCCGCAGGCCGGCGCGGTCGAGTTCGGGTTCGCAGAAGTCGTCGAGACCGATGGTCCAGGCCAGCAGGGCCAGGCAGACCGAATGCGGATCCGGCTGTTCGGTGCCGAGGACGGCCGCCCTCGACTTGCTGCGCGCGGCCGTCGACATCAGCAGATCCCGCGGCGGGTACCGGTGATTCTTCCGCATGAGCATCCGGTCGGTCTCACGGTCGATCACGCCCGCGGCGAGCAGATTCTCCGCGACCGTTTCACCCAGTTCGTGACGCAGGTGGGTGACCCATTCCCGGACGGTCTGCGGCTCGCGTTCGCGGAGGATTTCCGAAAACACCCGATCCAGCGGTGGATGCGCGAGACCGCGCCGGGTCAGCGGGCGGATTCGCTTGCGTTCCACGGTGATCCGCTCGGCGAGGAGGAGATCGCAGAGCGCGGAACCGGCCATTCCGATGCCGAGCCCCGTGCGGCGCAGCGCGGGTTTTCCGGTGAACTCGTCGTGGGCGAGGAAGAACAGGGAATCGACCAAGGTCAGCCGACGCATGAATGGCACGCCCTCCGGCGTTGTGGTGCGGGACGGCCAAGGTAGCGGTAGCGGGTGTACCACTGCGAGCCGAGGTCCGTTTTTAGCCTGAACGGACGTACCTCGCCGGGGTGCCCGGCCCTAGGGTGGGATGGCTCTCGCAAGATCAAGAGCCTTCAGCGCCAAACCGACGTCCGGGGGGACGGTTCATGGGTACGCAAAGACCGCGGCGCGGTCTCGGCCATCGACGGCTCGGAGCCGCGCAGATCGTCTTCTTCGTGGTGGCCGCGGTGGGTCCGCTCTTCGCCATCGCGGGCGGGGTCCCGACGAACTACGCGGTCACCGGCAGTGTCGGGGTGCCGCTGTCGTTCCTCCTGCTCGCCCCGATCCTGGGGTTGTTCGCGGTCGGCTACTCCACGATGAGCCGCTACATCACCAACGCGGGCGCGTTCTATCCCTACGTCGCCAACGGCGTCGGCAAATCCACCGGCGCCGGGATCGCGTTCGTCACGCTGTTCTCCTACAACGCCATCCAGATCAGCATCTACGGCCTGTTCGGCTGGTCGGTGTCGACGTGGCTGGGCACCCTCACCGGATCCCCGCCGCCGTGGTGGCTGTGCGCGCTGGTGATGGTGCTGATCGTCGGCGCGCTCGGTGTCCTGCGGATCGACCTGAACGCCAAGGTGCTCGGGGTGGCGCTGTGCCTCGAGGTCGCCGTCGTCGCGATCGTCGACATCGCGTTGTTCGCGAATCCGGCGGGCGGCAGTGTCTCCTGGGTCCCGCTGGAACCGTCGAGCCTGTTCACGACCGGTGTGGGCGCGGTGTTCGCGTTCTCCGCCGCCGCGTTCATCGGCTTCGAGGGCGCGGCGACCTACGGCGAGGAGACGCGGGAACCCAGCCGCACGGTCGGCCGGGCGACGTTCGCGGCGATCGGTCTCACCGCGGTGCTCTACGTCGTCTCGTCGCTCGCGCTCGCCGTGGGCACCGGGCCGGACGTCATCGTCACCGCCGCGGCCGCCCAGGGCCCGGACCTGCTGTTCAACCTGGCGGGCGAGCATCTCGGTGGCACGTTCTCCGACGTCGCGTACACACTGTTCGTGACCGGGCAGTGCGCGGCGCTGCTGAGCTTCCACAACGCGGTCGCCCGGTATTTCTTCGCGCTGGGCAGGGAAGGGCTGCTGCCGCGCTCGCTGGCCAAGACCAGCAAACGCACCGGCGCGCCGGTGGCCGGTTCGCTCACGCAGACCGCGCTCGCGCTGGCGGTCGTGTCGCTGTTCGCGATCGCGGACCGCGACCCGGTGACCGAACTGTTCACCTGGCTCGGCACGACGGCGTCCACCGGCGTCGTGGTGATCATGATCGCCGTCTCGCTTTCGGTGATCGGCTTTTTCAAACGGCGCCGTCACGCCGAAAACGCCTGGCGCCGGTGGATCGCGCCGGGGCTGGCGATCCTCGCGTTGTCGGCCGTCCTCGCGCTGATCCTGGTCAACTTCGACCTGCTGCTCGGGCCTGCCGGGACGTTCCTGTTGCGCTGGGGCCTGCCCGGTCTCGTGCTCGTCGCGGCACTGGTCGGTTTCCTGCGCGCGGAAGTGTTGCGGACCAAGGATCCCGGCACGTACGCCGCCATCGGCGGTCCACCCGAAGACGAGGACGCCGAACCCGTCCGGCTCAGGGCGGTCCGATGATCGTCCGCGCCGCCGAACCGTCCGAAATGGACACCGTGGTCGACGTGCTGTCCGAGGCCTTCCACGACGACCCCGTGAGCGCCTGGGTCTTTCCCGGTGACGAGCGCCGCGCGGTGGCGCTGCCGATCTTCCACCGGGCGGTCCTGCTCGGGACACTGGACGCGGGCGGCCACGTCGACGTCGCCGGAGACCTGTCCGCCGCCGTCCTCTGGTCGCCCGGCGGTGAGGAGGACATGGACGGTGACGCGTTCGCCGGGCTCACCGAGGAAGAACTCGGCAGGCTCGCGGCGTTGTTCGAGTTGATGACCGAGCGCGCCCCCGGCGGCGAATACCACCACGCGCAGTTCGTCGGCGTCCGCAAGAGCGCGCAGCGGCAGGGGATCGGCGCGCGGCTGCTGAAGCACGGGCTCGACAGGTATGGCACGGTGCCCGCGTACCTGGAGGCCAGTAGTTCGGAGAGCGCGAAACTGTACCGGCGGCTGGGTTTCCGCGATCACGGCCCGGCGTTCGCGGCCGAGGGCGGGCCGCCGATGCTGCCCATGTGGCGGGAGCCGTGACGGATCCCTCGTCGATTTGTCTATAAAGGACTGGTAAAGTAGCGGCCAGATGACGACGAACCGTGCCCCCACACCACGGCACCGTTCCGTCTTCTTTCTTCTGATCTTGCTCGTCTTCGCCTTCGTCACGCCGACCGTTCCCCACGGGCACGGCCGGGCGGCGACGGAAGATCCGGTCGCCGTCTTCGCGACCCATCCGCTGCCCGCCTTCCACGGCGGGCAAGCCGTTCCCCTCGCCGACGTACCCGCCGAAACGGTGACCGTCGACCTCCCCGACGCCGGCGACGCCCCTGAGCAGGGCGAACCCGTCGTCGTCACCCGTGCGGTGCCCCAGGCGCCCGCACGGGCACCTCCGCGCTGATCGGTTCCCACATCGCCGCATCAGCCATCCATCGGAGGTCTCCATGAGTTCCGGTCATGCCCTGCTGGCCGTCGGCGGGGCGTTCCTCGCCGCCGGTGTCATCGCCAGAGCGGGCGCCCGCATCGGGCTGCCGACCATCCCCCTGTTCATGCTGGCCGGTTTCGTCTTCGGCCCCAACACCCCCGGACTGTCCCTTGTGGACGATCCGGCTGAGCTCGGTGTGCTCGCCGGGCTGGGTCTCGTCTTCCTTCTGTTCTACCTCGGCCTCGAATTCTCCCTCGACGACCTGGCCAAGGGCGGGCGCAAACTCGTCTGGTCCGGGCTGATCTACCTGATCCTCAACATCGGCGGCGGGCTCGGCTTCGGCTTCCTGCTGGGCTGGGGGACCAGGGAAGCGCTGGTCATCGCCGGGGCCATCGGTATCTCGTCGTCGGCGATCGTCACGAAACTCCTGCTCGAATCCCGCCGGATGAACAATCCCGAATCCCGGCTGATCATGGGCATCATCGTGATCGAGGACCTGTTCCTCGCGCTGTACCTGGCGTTGCTGCAGCCGGTGTTGTCCGGCGCCGGGAGCTTCGGTTCGGCGATGGCCGACTTCGGCAAGGCCTTCGGGTTCCTGCTCGTGATGGCCGCGCTCGCCCGCTGGGGCGGCCGCGTGGTGTCGAAGCTGTTCGGTTCGGCCGACGACGAACTGCTGACGGTCTGCTTCGTCGGTGTCGCGGTCATGGGCGCCGCCGTCGCCGAAGAGGTCGGGGTGTCCGACGCCATCGGCGCGTTCATGGTCGGCATGATGCTCGGCGGGTCGAAGGTCGCGCCGCGGATCCACAAACTGGTACTCCCGCTGCGGGACGCGTTCGGCGCGCTGTTCTTCTTCATCTTCGGACTCAGCATCGACCCGAACGCGGTCGGTTCGGTGGTCGTGCCGGTGCTGATCGCGGTGGCGCTGACGATCGTGCTGAACCTTGGCGCGGGCGCGCTCGCCGCGCGGCTGAACGGGTTCGATCGCCAGTCCGGGGTGAACATCGGGCTGACCGTGCTCACCCGCGGCGAGTTCTCGCTGGTGCTCGCCGCGATGGCGACCGCCGCCGGGCTGGACTCGCGGGTCGCGCCGTTCGTCGCGGGTTACGTCCTGCTGCTGGCCGTGATCGGCCCGATCGCGGTCATCCGCTCGGAGAAACTCACCTGGTTGCTACCGGCGGGTATCGTCCGAGACTCGACCCGCCGCGAAGAGCCGGCCAGGGCGACGTGACGAGGAGGCCTGGGTGACGGAACGGTTCGGTGGCTACCAGAACGAGATCTACCTGCAGGGGCTCGGCGGGACCCTCCCGCCCTGCTCCACCGACGCCACGAAGCTGGAGGAGTCGGCGCGGGAGATCCTCGAGCCGGGGCCGTTCTGGTACGTCGCGGGCTCGGCCGGTTCCGGCGCAACGGCCCGCGCCAACCGGGAGGCGTTCGACCGCTGGCGCCTGGTGCCCCGGATGCTCACCGGCGCCACCGAACGCGATCTGTCGACGACGGTGCTGGGGACGCCGGTGCCGGCGCCGGTGCTGATGGCGCCGGTCGGTGTCCAGTCGATCGTGCACGAGGGCGCCGAACCGGCGGCCGCTCGCGCGGCGGCGTCGGTCGGCCTGCCGTACGTCATGTCGACGGCGTCGTCCACGAGCATCGAGGACGTCGCCGAGGCCAGTGGCGAGGGGCCGCGCTGGTTCCAGCTGTACTGGCCGACGGACAACGAGGTCTGCGCGAGCATCCTGGCGCGAGCGAAGGCCGCGGGCTTCACCACGCTCGTGGTCACGCTCGACACCTGGACGCTCGCGTGGCGCCCGAACGACCTCGACCACGCGTACCTGCCGTTCATCAAGGGCATCGGGCTCGGCGTCCCCCTGAGCGACCCGGTGTTCCGCGGCCTGCTGGAGAAGACACCGGAAGAGGATCCGCCCACCGCGATCCTGCGCTGGATCTCGATGATCACCGGCACGGACAGCACCTGGGACCGGCTGCCGTTCCTGCGTGAGCACTGGGACGGGCCGATCGTGCTCAAGGGCATCCAGCACCCCGACGACGCGCGCCGCGCCGTCGAGGCCGGGATGGACGGGATCGTCGTGTCCAACCACGGCGGCCGCCAGGTCGACGGCGCGATCGCCTCGCTCGACGCGCTCCCGGAGATCGTGGCCGCGGTCGGCGACCGGCTCGAGATCCTGTTCGACTCCGGCATCCGCACCGGCGCCGACATCGCCAAGGCGCTCGCGCTCGGGGCGAAGGCCGTGCTGGTGGGGCGGCCGTGGGTGTACGGCCTGGCGCACGCGGGGGAGGACGGCGTCCGGCACGTGCTGCGGAGCCTGCTCGCCGACCTCGACCTGACCATGGGCCTGTCCGGGCACCGGACCCTGGCCGACCTCACCCCCGGCTCCCTCACGCGCTCCTGACCTCCCCGCAATTCGTCACCTGCTTGCGGTAGTTCGCAGGGCGAACCACCGCAAGCAGGTGACGAATTGCGGCGGTGGTGGTGACGTGCGGGATATTCGGAGGCCGGGATCGTGACGCACGGCTATCCTGGTGCCGGTCATGGCTTCTCAACCTTCCCCGCTCGGCGCCCTGCGCGCTCGCCTGCCCGAACTCATGTCGCGCGACGAGCATCGCCTCCGGCGCAGGCTCGACGGTGCCCGGAAAGCGCGTAACGCCGAGTCGCTCGCCGCGCAGATCGAGGCCGACATCGAGGCCGCCGAACTGCGGGTCACCCGTCGGCGCGACAACGTCCCGAAGATCTCGTTCCCCGAAGAGCTGCCCGTCAGCCAGCGCAAGGACGAGATCGCCGACGCCATCCGCGACCACCAGGTGGTGATCGTCGCGGGGGAGACAGGCTCCGGGAAGACGACCCAGCTGCCGAAGATCTGCCTCGAACTCGGCCGCGGCGTCCGCGGCCAGATCGGGCACACGCAGCCGAGGCGGCTGGCCGCGCGCACGGTCGCCGACCGCATCGCCTCCGAGCTGAACACCGAACTCGGCGAGGCCGTCGGCTACAAGGTCCGGTTCACCGACCACTCCGGCCAGGACACGCTGGTCAAGCTGATGACGGACGGCATCCTGCTCGCCGAGATCCAGACCGACCGGATGCTGCGCCAGTACGACACGCTGATCATCGACGAGGCGCACGAGCGCAGCCTCAACATCGACTTCATCCTCGGCTACGTCAAACAGCTCCTGCCGCGCCGCCCCGACCTCAAGGTGATCATCACCTCGGCGACGATCGATCCGGAGCGCTTCTCCAAGCATTTCGATGACGCGCCGATCGTGGAGGTCTCCGGCCGGACGTATCCGGTCGAGGTCCGCTACCGGCCGATCATCGACCCCGACGACCCGGACGCCGACTCCGATCGCGACCAGACGCAGGCCATCTGCGACGCCGTCGACGAACTCCAGCACGAGGGACCGGGCGACATCCTGGTGTTCCTCTCCGGCGAGCGGGAGATCCGCGACGCCGCGGACGCCCTGTCCAAACAGGACCTCAGGAACACCGAGATCCTGCCGCTGTACGCCCGGCTTTCGTCGTCGGACCAGCATCGGGTGTTCCAGCGGCACACCGGGCGCCGCGTCGTACTCGCCACGAACGTCGCCGAGACGTCGCTGACCGTGCCGGGTATCAAGTACGTCGTCGACCCCGGCACCGCGCGCATCTCGCGCTACAGCCACCGCACCAAGGTGCAGAGGCTGCCGATCGAGCCGGTGTCGCAGGCGTCGGCGAACCAGCGCAAGGGCCGCTGCGGCCGGACGTCCGACGGTATCTGTATCCGGCTGTACTCCGAAGACGACTTCGACGCCCGGCCCGAGTTCACCGATCCGGAGATCCTGCGGACGAACCTCGCGTCGGTCATCCTGCAGATGACCTCGCTCGGCCTCGGCGACATCGCGGCGTTCCCCTTCGTGGAGCCGCCGGATCGCCGTCAGGTCGCCGACGGTGTCCAGTTGCTGCAGGAGCTCGGCGCGTTCGAGATGTCCGACGGCAAGAAGCTCACCGAGACCGGCCGCAAGCTCGCGCTGCTCCCGGTCGACCCGCGGATGGCGCGGATGGTGCTGGAAGCCTCCCGTAACGGCTGCGTCCGCGAAGTGATGATCATCGCCGCCGCACTGTCCATTCAGGACCCGCGTGAGCGGCCGGCGGAGAAGCAGCAGGCGGCGGACGAGCAGCACTCGCGGTTCGTGGACAAGACGTCGGACTTCCTGGCGTACCTGAACCTGTGGGAGTACGTCACCGAACAGCAGAAGGCGTTGTCCACCAGCCAGTTCCGCCGGATGTGCCGCAACGAGTACCTGAACTACCTGCGCATCCGCGAATGGCAGGACATCTTCAGCCAGCTGCGTCAGCTGGCCAAACCGCTCGGCATCACCCTCAGCACGGACGGCCCGGCCGATCCGCAACGGGTGCACACGTCGCTGATCGCCGGGCTGCTGTCGCACGTCGGCCTCAAGGATCCGGCCAAGGGCGATTATCTCGGCGCGCGTGGGGCGCGCTTCTCGGTGTTCCCGGGTTCGGCGCTGTTCAAGAAGCAGCCGCGGTTCGTGATGTCGGCCGAACTGGTCGAAACCTCACGCCTGTGGGGCCGGGTCAACGCGCGGATCGAGCCGGAATGGGTCGAGCCGCTCGCCGGCCACGTGGTGAAGCGGAACTACTCCGAGCCGCACTGGGAACGCAAACAGGGCGCGGTGATGGCGCTCGAGAATGTGACCCTGTACGGCGTTCCGCTCGTCGCCGACCGCCGCGTCAACTACGGCCGCATCGATCCCGAGGTGAGCCGCGAGCTGTTCATCCGGCACGCGCTCGTCGAAGGCGACTGGGAGACCAGGCACCACTTCTTCCGCGAGAACCGCGCGCTGCTCGACGAGGTCGAAGACCTGGAGAACAGGGCTCGCCGCCGTGACATCCTGGTCGACGACGAGACGCTGTTCGAGTTCTACGACCAGCGTGTCCCGGCCGACGTCGTCTCCGCACGGCATTTCGACAGCTGGTGGAAGAAGGCGCGGCACACCGAGCCCGACCTGCTGAGCTTCGAGAAGACGATGCTCATCAACGAGACGGCGGGCGGCATACGCGAGGCCGACTACCCCGACTTCTGGACACAGGGCAGCCAGACCTTCAAGCTCACGTACCAGTTCGAGCCGGGTGCGGACGCGGACGGTGTCACCGTGCACATCCCGCTGCCGGTGCTGAACCAGGTCACCCCGGACGGCTTCGACTGGCAGGTCCCGGGCCTGCGCGAAGAACTGGTGACGCAGCTGATCAAGTCGCTGCCCAAGGCGATCCGGCGTAACTTCGTGCCGGCGCCCGACCACGCGAAACTGGTGCTGTCGCGGGTCGGCCCGGGCGACGGTCCGCTGCTGCACGCGGTGGCCGACGAACTGGAGGCGTTGCGTGGGGTGGTGATCCCCGACGACGCCTGGCAGCTCTCCGCCGTCCCCGAACATCTGAAGATGACCTTCCGCGTGGTCGACGTCCGCGGCAAGAAGGTGTCCGAGGGCAAGGACGTCGAGGCACTCAAACGGGACTTGAGCGGCCAGGTACGCGCGACGATCTCGAAGGCCGCCGACAGCATCGAGCGCCAAGGTCTGACGACACCCGCGTTCGGCGAGCTGCCGAAGGTGTTCGCGAGCAAGCAGCGCGGGCACGATGTCAAGGCGTATCCGGCGCTGGTGGACGAAGGCGGCACCGTCGCGGTGCGGCTGCTGGACACGCCGGGGCAGCAGGAACTGTCGATGTGGGCGGGCACGCGGCGGATGCTGCGGCTGAATCTGCCGTCACCGATGAAGTTCATCACCCGCAACCTCGGCAACTCGTCGAAACTCGTGCTGAACCGGAACCCGCACGGCTCCGTGGCGGCGCTGCTCGAAGACTGCGTCGACTGCGCCGTCGACAAGCTCGTGACCGACAACGGCGGCCCTCGCTGGGACGAGGCCGGCTTCGCCGTCCTGCTGGAAAAGGTGCGCGCCGGGCTGAACCCCGGAGTGCTCGACGTGCTGGCCAACGTCGAGAAGATCCTGCGCGCGGCCAACGACGTCGAAACGCGGCTGGCCGACACCCGCGGCCCGGCGGATTCGCTCGCCGACATCCGCACGCAACTGGACGGCTTGGTGCACAAGGGTTTCGTCACCGAAACCGGGCAGGACAGGCTGAAGCACGTCGTCCGGTACCTGCGGGGGATCGAACGGCGGCTGGAGAAACTCCCGACCGAGCCCACTCGCGACATCCAGCGCACCGGCGACATCGCCTGGCTCCGCAACGAGTACCAGTCGGCGCTCGACGCCCTGCCGCCCGGCACCTCCTCACCCGCGCTGCGGGAGATCCGCTGGATGATCGAGGAACTGCGGGTCAGCTTCTTCGCCCAGACACTCGGTACCGCCCACCCCGTCTCCCTGAAGCGGGTCATCAAGGCCCTCGACGACGCCGCCGCCCCCCGCAATTAGTCACCTACTTGCGGTGCTCACGCGAGTCCCGCGCCCCATCACGCGAGTTACGCCTTCAATCACGCGAGTCGCGCGCTCAATCACGCGTGTTGTTGCCCCTCCGTCCTGTGGCCACCGTGACGGAGGCCGGAACTCACGTGACTGGGCGGCGATCACGCGTGATCGAAGGCGTAACTCACGTGATTGAAGGCGTAACTCGCGCCATCGGCCGGACGACACCACCCTCCCGCAATTAGTCACCTACTTGCGGCTCGAATCAGGCGCGCGAGGGCTCGACCGGCGCAAGTAGGTGACTAATTGCGGGAGGGGGTCACTTCGCGTCGGCGTAGGTGTCCACGGCGGCGATGTGCAGCGGGAACCGGACCGGGCAAGCGGGGCCGAACATCATCCGCGCCGCCTCGGTCATGCTGTCCACAATGGACTGCGAGACCTCGTCGGCGAACTCGGCCGGGGTGTGCACCAGTACCTCGTCGTGCTGGAAGAACACCAGGTGCGCGGGGGAGGGGAGCTTGCTCCGCAGGGTCGCCAGCAGGATCGCGGTCATGTCCGCGGCGCTCGCCTGAACGACGAAGTTGCGGGTGAAGCGGCCCCAGTTGCGGGACGCCTGCCGGGCCTTGAGCTCACCGGCCTCGTCCTCCGCGACGCCGGCGGTCAGCGCGCGCCAGGCTTCCGACGGCGCGGGTGACGTGCGGCCCAGCCGCGAGCGGACGCGCTCCCCGCGTTCCCCCGCCTGCGCGGCACGCTCCACATAGGACACCGCGTCGGGGAACCTGGTCCGCAGCAACGCCAGCAGTGGCCCCGCCTCGCCGGACGTACCGCCGTACATCGCCGACAGCATCGCGATCTTCGCGCGGTCCCGGTCGTCCCTGTCGTCCCAGGCCGGCACCGGCACGCGGCGCACTCCGGAGAACATCGCCTCGGCGAGGCTCGCGTACAGATCCGTGGCCGCGGCGACTTCGGCCAGTTTGCGGTCTCCGGACAACGCCGTCAGCACCCGCGGCTCCAGCTGGGCGGCGTCGGCGACCACCAGTTTCCAGCCCGGATCGGCCCGGACGCAGGTCCGCAGGATCTTCGGGATCTGCAGCGCGCCGCCACCCCGGCTCGCCCAGCGACCCGAAACGACCCCGCCGACCACGTAATGCGGGCGGAACCGGCCGTCGTGCACCCACTCGTCGAGCCACGTCCAGCCGTTGGCCGAATGCAGTCGCGCGAGTTCCTTGTATTCCAGCAGCGGCGGGACGGCGGGGTGGTCGATGTCGCGCAGCAGGTACTTCCTTGCCGACGTGACCTCGATGCCCTCCCGCCCGAGCGCACGGACGACGCTGGCTGGGGCGTCCGGGTTGACGGGCCGCCCGCCGAACGCGTCGCTGATCTTCGCCGCCAGCTCGACCAGCCGCTTCGGCCGGTGCCCGGCCGGGACGCGGGGCCCGAGCTGGTCGGCGAGCAACGCCGAATGCAGGTCGGCCCGCCACGGCAGCCCGTCGGCCGACATCTCCGCCGCCGCCAGGGCGCTCGCCGACTCCGCCGCGAAGAGCAGGCGTAGCCGCTCCGGATGATCGGTGACGGCGACCCGCTTCTCCTGCTCGGCCAGCACCCGGCGCGCCGCGTCGAGCACCGTGACGCCGGAGGGCAGCCGCGGGCCGCGTGTCTCGAACAGCGTCGGCTGATCGTCCTCGGCCCAGAGCGGCGGCTCGTCGGCGGGCGCCTCCTGTCCGTTCGCCCTGGCCAGCGCGGCACGCAGGCTCCGCGACTCCTGCGGGCGGCCTTCGTGGGCAAGGAGCAATCCCTCGGTCAGCGCCAGGTCATGACAGCGCCGCACCCGGACGCCGGCCTTGATCAACGCCGGGTACGTCCCTTCGACCGACGGGAACACCCAACGGGGTGAGTGCTCCGCCTCCAGGCTCCGTACCTCGTCGACGAACTCCGGGAGCTTCATGCCCCGCCGCGGCGGCTGCCCGGAAAGAGCGATCGTGAAGTCGCCATCCTCCTCTTGACCTGCGATCGCCTGCACACTCACATTGTGGTGGTTCCCCCCGACATTTCTGTCACCAGACGGCTAGTGCGCCTGCGCTATCGGTCGGCTACTGTCGAGTAGCAACCCCATACCGCCGGTACGCGAACCGCCGGCGGCATGGTGTCTCGCCGCAGCAGCAACGGAGGTGCCCGGATGAGAAACCCCACCGGCCTCGCCACCCTGGTGGCGGGCAAGGTGACCGAGACCGTGCGCAGCATCGACGTGATGCGCCAAGCGGGCCTGCTCCCCATCCCGCGGGTCGACGAGGGCCTGCGTTCGCTGGTCATGGTGCGGAAGTGGGGTCCGTTCGCCGGGGCGAACATGATCGCCGCCCGCCGGGACCCGACCGCGACCGGCATCATCGACGAACTCGGCCCGCTGACCTTCAAGCAGCTCGACACGCAGTCGAACGCGCTGGCCAGGGCATGGTCCGAACGCGGCCTCGGCCCGGGCTCGGTGATCGCCGCGCTCTGCCGCGACCACCGCGGTCTCGTGCTGACGATGCTCGCCTCGGGCAAGCTCGGCGCGAAGCTGCTGCTGATGAACACCGGGTTCGCCAAACCGCAGCTCGCGGACGTCGCGAAACGCGAAGGCGTCACGGCGCTCGTGTACGACCAGGAGTTCACCGACCTGCTGGACGCGGTCGAGGGCGACGTCGACCATTACCTCGCGTGGGTCGATTCGGACGCCGAGCTCTCCGGGCACGAGATCCCGATCGTCACCGAACTGGTCGCCAGCACCGACGACCGTCCGTGGCCCGCGCCCGCTAAACCGGGCGGGTTCATCTTGCTGACCAGCGGCACCACCGGGACGCCGAAGGGCGCTCCGCGGCCGCACACTTCCGCGCTGGCCTCCGCGCAGTTCCTCGACCGCATCCCGCTGCGGACCGGCGAGGCGACGTACATGGGCGCGCCGCTGTTCCACGGCACCGGGTTGTCACAGTTCATCCTGTCCTTCGCGCTCGGTTCGAAGGTCGTCATGCGGCGCAAGTTCGTGCCGGAGGAGACGCTGCGCGGCGTCGCGGAGAACCGCTGCACCACGCTGGTCCTCGTGCCGACGATGCTCCAGCGGATCGTCGATCTGCCCAAGGAGGTCCGCGCCAAGTACGACACCTCGTGCCTGCGGATCATCTTCGTCGCCGGCTCCGCGCTGTCCCCGGACCTCGGGAACCGCGCGACCGCCGCGTTCGGCGACGTCGTGCACAACCTTTACGGCTCGACCGAGGTCGCGGTCGCGACGGTCGCGACCCCCGAGGACTGGCGCAAGGCGCCGGGCACGGTCGGCCGCGCGCCGGTGGGCTGCAAGGTCGCGCTGTACGACGAAAAGGGCGGCAAGATCACCGAGCCGCAGGTCACCGGCCGGGTGTTCGTCGGCAGCGGGCTGAGCTTCCAGGGCTACACCGACGGACGTAACAAGGAGATCATCGACGGGCTGCTCTCCAGCGGCGACGTCGGGCACTTCGACGAGGACGGCCTGCTGTTCATCGACGGCCGTGACGACGAAATGATCGTCTCCGGCGGCGAGAACGTCTTCCCGATCGAGGTGGAGAACCTCCTGGTCGAACGCGAGGACGTGCTCGAAGCGGCGGTCGTCGGCGTCGAGGACCCCGAGTTCGGGCAGCGGCTGAAGGCGTTCGTGGTGCGGGCCGAGAAGTCGGATCTGGACGTCGAGGGGGTGCGGGACTACGTGAGGGCCAACCTCGCCCGGTACAAGGTGCCGCGCGATGTGGAGTTCCTCGACGAGCTACCGCGCAACGCGACCGGGAAGGTGCTGCGGAACAAGCTGCACTAGTACTCCCAGTCGATGCCGAAGACGCCGGGGCCGAAGTCGAGCGCGACGGCGTGGACACCGTTGCCCTGGTCCGGTTTCAGTTCCTTCCGGTCCAGCGGCGACGTCCCCTGCCTGGAGTACTGCCAGCACTTCGCCGGGACGGTGCCCGGGTCGAACCGGACCTCCAGCAGGTACTCGCGGACGGGACGCCGGAACTCGCGGTAATGCGTGTTCCGGCATTCCGGATACGGCGGCCCGGGATTGGTGAGGGAGTACTCGATCAGATGCGTCTCGCCGCGGTCGATGGGCCGGTCGAAGAGCAGTTCGGCCACCGTGAGCCCGTGTTCGTCGTCGACTTCGGCGCGGCCGACGTGACAGTTGCGCAGCGTGTTCAGCGCCGGCGGCCCGGCCTCCGGATCACCCTGGGCGTAGACCAGCAGCCAGCGGTCCTGTCCGTCCGCGCCCGCCTGGAACACCGCCCGTGCGGTCACCGCGCGTTGCCCGCCGTCCTCCGCGATCTCGCACAGGTCGTGCAGCCCGACCAGCTTCAGCTGATGGTGTTGTTCGAGCGCGTTGGGCGCGCCGACCTTCTCCAGCAACGCCTGGAGCGCTTCGAGCGGAAAGGTCAGCGGCTGCTCGGTGGTCGCCCGGCTGCGGCGTGACGACGCTCCACGCGGCCGCGGCGGCGGCAGCAGGCCGAGCAGCGACCCGGCGGGGATCGCCAAGACCTCTTCGAGGACCCGGACCGCGGACAGCGAACTCTGCCGTTCCGGCTGACGTTTGCCCGATTGCCAGTAACTCAGCGCGGTCACGCTCACCGACGCGCCGCGCGCGAGCAGCCGGGCTTGGATACGGTCGAGGCTCAGGCCGCTGGTGGCGATGGCCGATCTCAACGCGGTGGCGAACGCGGTACGCGGCTGATCTTCATCGTCCGTGGTCACTCGGTCCGCCGCGCTCCCCGCCACCATATGCTGCCCGACCGCCCCCGTCTGCCGTTCCCTGACACCGCCCGGTTGATAACAACACGAATAACTTTAACAGTCTGAGGTAACGCTTCAGGGACACCTTCTGCCAGGAGAAAACGACTTTCCGGACGAGCGCCGTTACTCCGGATGGCCTAGTACTGGTAACTGTGAATCATTGCCCGGCCACCAGCGCACCGGCTTGCATGGCTCTCAGCAACGATCATCCTCCCGGGTGATCCGCACGGCGCGGCAGGAAGGGAACCAGTGAGCAAGTCCCGGAAGAACCTGAAGTCCCGAAAGACCCGTAGTGGCCTGGTGGCGGGAGTCGCCCTCGCCGGTGTGACCGCGGCGGTCGCCACGTTCGGCGCGGGCGCCGCCAACGCCGACCAGCAGGGCGAGATCCGCGGCGCGGGTGCGGCCAACGCCGTCGGCGGCAGCTACATCGTCGTCCTCAAGCCCACCGCGGTCGGCCAGGGCGTGGCCGCGGCGAGCGAGATCACCGCGAACGTCGCCTCGAAGGCGCAGGGCCTCACCGGTCAGTACGGCACCACGCTGTCCCGCACGTTCGGCTCGGCGCTGAACGGCTTCTCGATCAAGGCCGACGAGGCCGCCGCGAAGCGTCTCGCCGCCGACCCGCAGGTCGCGTACGTCGTCCAGAACAAGAAGTTCAAGATCAGCGAGACCCAGGACAACCCGCCGTCGTGGGGCCTCGACCGCGTCGACCAGGCCGACCTGCCGCTCGACAACAAGTACACCTACCCGACGAAGGCCGACAACGTCACCGCCTACGTCATCGACACCGGTGTCCGCGGCTCGCACAAGGACTTCGGCGACCGCGCGACCGGCGGCAAGGACTTCGTCGACAACGACGACACCCCCAACGACGAGCACGGTCACGGCACGCACGTCGCCGGCACCATCGGCGGCACGGACCACGGCCTGGCCAAGGGTGTGAAGATCGTCGGCGTCCGCGTGCTGGACGCCAACGGCAGCGGCACCACCGAGGGTGTCGTCGCCGGTGTCGACTGGGTCGCGGCGAACGCCAAGGGCCCGTCGGTCGCCAACATGAGCCTGGGCGGCGGCGCGGACGACGCCCTGGACGCGGCGGTCAAGGGAGCCATCGACAAGGGCGTGACCTTCGCGCTCGCGGCGGGCAACGAGTCCTCCGACGCCGGCACCACTTCGCCCGCCAGGGTGAAGGAGGCCATCACGGTGGCCGCCAGCGACAAGACCGACAAGCAGGCCAGCTTCTCGAACTACGGTTCGGTCGTGGACCTGTACGCGCCGGGTGTCGACATCACCTCGTCGTGGGCGACCGGTGACGACGCCACCAACACCATCAGCGGTACCTCGATGGCCGCGCCGCACGTCGCCGGTGCCGCCGCGCTGTACCTCTCGGCGAACCCTGAGGCCACCCCGGCCCAGGTCGCCGAAGGCCTGGTCGGCGCCGCCGCGGACGGCAAGATCAGCAACCCGACCGGTGGAACGGCGAACAAGCTGCTCCAGGTCAAGTAAGACCCTTTCGGACAGGCTGCCCCCGGCGTACTCCAGGCGCCGGGGGCAGCCCCTGTCCGAGGGGTACCAGACTTGTTACCAACCGGTAAGCTCCAGCCCATGGTCCTGCGGAAGAACATCCTGATCACCGGGGCGAGCTCCGGACTCGGCGAGGGAATGGCGAGGCAGTACGCCGCCAGAGGCCGCGATCTGGCGCTGGCCGCCCGCCGTGTCGAACGGCTGGAAACCCTCGCCGCGGAACTCAAGAAGGCCTATCCCGGCATCAGGGTGGTCACCCGGAAGCTGGACGTGAACGACCACGACCAGGTGTTCGCCGTCTTCGAGGAGTTCCGCGAGGAACTCGGCTCCCTCGACCGCGTGATCGTGAACGCGGGGCTCGGCAAGGGGCAGCGGGTCGGCACCGGCCGGTTCGACGCCAACCGCCAGACGCTCCAGACGAACTTCCTCGCCGCGGCCGCCCAGATCGAGGCCGCCGTCGGCATCTTCCGCAAGCAGAAGAACGGCCACCTCGTGGTCGTTTCCTCCTTCCTCGCGCTTCGCGGTGTCCCCGGCAACACCACCGCGTACGCCGCCTCGAAGGCGGGTATCTCGGCGTTCGCCGAGGGCACCCGGATCGAGCTGATGAAGACGCCGATCAAGGTCACCACCCTGCATCCCGGGTTCATCGAATCGGAGATGAACGAAGACATCTCGAAGCTCCCGGGCGCGGTCAGGGCGGAGCCCGGCGCGCAGGCGCTGGTGAAGGCGATCGAATCCGAGACGGCGAAGGCGTTCGTGCCGACGTGGCCGTGGAGCGTGCTCTCGAAGCTCTTCCCGTTCGTCCCGGCGTCGTTGCTGAAGAAGTTCGGATGACGGTGGCCCCGGACAAGACCGTCGAGGTACGAGGCGAGGACTCGTTCGACCCGGCCGCGGTGCACACCTGGCTGGCCGGACGGGTTCCCGGGCTCGGCGACTCGCCGCCCGAGGTCCGGCAATTCCCCGGCGGTGCCTCGAATCTCACGTACCTGCTGACCTATCCGGATCGCGAGCTGATCCTGCGGCGCCCGCCGCTCGGGCACAAGGCCGCGTCCGCGCACGACATGCGCCGCGAGTTCCGGGTTCAGCAAGGATTGCGGCCGGTCTTTCCTTACGTGCCCGAAATGCTCGCCTTCTGCGACGACGAAACCGTGCTCGGCGGCGACTTCTACGTGATGGAACGCCTCGAAGGACTGATCCTGCGCGGAGATCTGCCCGCCGGCCTCGACCTGCCGCCGGAGGGCGCGCGGGAGCTGTGCGGCAAGGTCGTCGACAGGCTGGTCGAGCTGCACGCCGTCGACGTCGAGGCCGCCGGGCTGGCCGATCTCGGCAAGGGCGCGGGCTACGTCGAGCGTCAGGTGCGCGGCTGGTCGGAGCGGTTCCTCAAAGCGCGCACGGAGAACGTCCCGGACTGCGCCGACGTGATGGCGTGGCTGAAGGAGAACCAGCCGTCCGAGGTCAAGATCTGCTTGATCCACAACGACTATCGGCTCGACAACCTGGTGCTCGACGGCGACCGCGACATCGTCGGCGTGCTCGACTGGGAGATGGCCACCCTCGGTGATCCGCTGATGGAACTGGGCAGCACCCTGGCGTACTGGGTACAGGACGACGATGACGACGTCATGAAGCTCAGCCGCCGTCAGCCGACGCACGTACCCGGGATGTACACGCGTGAGGAGTTCGTGCGGCGGTACGCGGAACGATCCGGGCTCGAAATCGGCGACTGGACCTTCTACGAGGTGTACGGCCTGTTCCGGCTCGCGGTGGTGATCCAGCAGATCTACTACCGGTTCCACAGTGGACAGACGACCAATCCGGCGTTCAAGGATCTGTGGCAGTTCGTCGGCTACCTCGACGGGCGCTGCCGCCGGATCATCGGAGGAGGACGCGCGTAGTGGGCGCGATCTATCTGGTCCGGCACGGGCAGGCGTCGTTCGGCGCGGAGAACTACGACCAGCTCTCGCCGCGCGGCTTCGAACAGTCCACCGTGGTCGGTGAAGAACTGCTGCGGCGGGGTGTCGAATTCACCAAGGCGCGAGCGGGTTCCCTTGCCCGCCAACGGGACACGGCCGCGACGGCGTTGAAGATGCTCGGCTCCGGGATCGCCGTCGTCGAGGACGAGCGCTGGAACGAGTACGACCACGTCGACATCGCGAAGTACCACGCCGCCGGCGTCCAGCAGACCGATTCGCGGGCGTATCAGGCCGCTTTGGACGGTGCGCTGAACGCCTGGGTCGCCGCCGGTGAGGACAGCCCGTGCGCGGAAACCTGGCCTCGGTTCCTGGAGCGGGTCAAGGGGGCGCTGGCCGACGTCGTGGCGTCGCTGGGCAAGGGTGAGCACGCGGTCGTCTTCAGCTCCGGCGGAGTGATCGCGACGGTCTGCGGCGCGCTCATGGGTACGCCCGAGGCGGGGCTGCTGAAGCTGAACCGGGTCACCGTGAACGCGGGCATCACGAAACTGGTGTCCGGCCGTGGCGGCGTGACCCTGTTGTCGTTCAACGAACATCCGCATTTCGAGGCGGAAGCCGCGGAACTACTCACCTACCGCTAGTGTCCCGCACCGGAATGCGACACATGATTCGGCGGCCCAGCTTCCCGCTGGCGGAGTTGCCGGTCCGCCCGAGTACAACCCGGTACGAGGACGAACCGGCAACACCGCCGGCGGAAACCTGGATCCACCGACTCACGCACCGCATTCCGGTGCGCGACACTAGGAGAAACCCGATGGCGTTCGGCGAGGTCACGGTCATCCCGGTCAACGGGCACGGTCCCGAGGACGTCGTGGTCGACGACCAGGGGCGGATCTACACCGGCGTCGACGACGGGCGGATCCTGCGCGTCACGCCGGACGGCAAGCGGATCGACGTCCTCGGCGACACCGGCGGCCGTCCGCTGGGGCTGGAGTTCTACGGCGAAGACCTCCTGATCTGCGACGCCAAGGCCGGTCTGCTCACCATGCCGCTCGCGGGCGGTCCCGTGACCACGCTGGCGACTTCGGCCGTGGGACTCGATTTCGTGTTCTGCAACAACGCCGCCGTCGCCACCGACGGCACGGTGTACTTCACCGACTCGTCGCGCCGCTTCGGCATCGAGAACTGGCGCGACGACCTGATCGAGCAGACCGGCGGCGGCAGGCTTCTGCGGCGCACGCCGGACGGGAAGATCGAGCAGCTCGCCGACGGTTTCCAGTTCGCCAACGGCGTCGCGCTGCCGCCCGACGAGTCCTATGTGGCCGTGGCCGAGACCGGCGCCTACCGAGTCGCACGGGTGTGGCTCACGGGGGGCAAGGCGGGCACGCGGGACTACCTCGTCGACGACCTGTGGGGCTATCCCGACAACATCTCGACCGGCAGCGACGGGCTGATCTGGATCACCGTGGCGAGTCCGAAGGTGCCCGCGCTTTCCTTGGTGCAGAAGCTCCCCGCGCCGTTGCGGGCCGGTGTCCGGGCGTTGCCGACGGCCCTGCAGCCCGC
This sequence comes from Amycolatopsis sp. WAC 01416, assembly GCF_003947485.1. Lineage (NCBI taxonomy): Bacteria > Bacillati > Actinomycetota > Actinomycetes > Pseudonocardiales > Pseudonocardiaceae > Amycolatopsis > Amycolatopsis sp. WAC 01416. The sequence continues at coordinate 471,809 of NZ_QHHX01000008.1, forward strand.
ACCCGCGCGGGAATGCGGGGTGCGCGGCGTGACCCCGGACGGGAAGCAGGTCCACGAACTACGCGGGGAGATCGACGGGTTCCACCTGCTCGTCGGCGTCCGCGAGCGGGCCGGGACCCTCTACTTCGGCTCCCTGGAGGACAACGCGATCGCCGTCACCTCAGTCTAGGCAGAATTCGTTGCCCTCCGGGTCGTTCATCACGATGAAGCCGAGGCTCAACGGCTCCTCGGGCTCGAAGCGCTGAATCCGCTTCGCCCCCAGCGCGACGAGCCTGTCGCACTCGGCTTCGAGCGCCGCCATGCGCTCGTCTCCCACCAGCCCGGGAGCGGCGCGGATGTCGAGGTGGACGCGGTTCTTGGCGATCTTGTCCTCCGGGACCTGCTGGAAGAAGATCTTCGGCCCTTCGCCGTCCGGGTCTTCGAGGGCCGAGCGGCTGTTGCGCTGATCCTCGGGCACGCCGACCCGCTCGAGGAACTCGGCCCACGCGTCCAGCGGATCCGTGCCCTCGGGTACCTCCACCCCGGGAGGACCGGGGTGGACGTAGCCCAGGGCGTCACGCCAGAAGATCGAGAGGGCTTTCGGGTCGAGGGCGTCGAAGCTGACCTGGAATTCGCGGCTCTTGCGGTTCATGGGACCACTCTGACATGCCTAGCGGACAGGATCGGTCCGCTATCTCTGGCACAGTGGGTGACATGGAGGACGAGCGCGGGACGACCGAGCGGGTGCTCACCCTGCTCGGGCTGCTCCAGCAGCGCGCCGTGTGGACCGGCCCGGAGCTGGGGGAACGGCTCGGCGTCACCCCGCGCACGATCCGGCGGGACGTCGAACGGCTGCGGGCGCTCGGCTATCCGGTGCAGGCCAGCAACGGTGTCGGCGGCGGGTACCAGCTCGGCCCCGGCCACGACATGCCACCGCTGCTGCTGGACGACGAGGAGGCGATCGCCACCGCGGTCTCGCTGCTCGCCGGCGCGGGCAGCGGTGAAGCCACACTCCGCGCGCTGACGAAGCTCGACCGGGTGCTGCCGACCAGACTGCGGCACGAGGTGAGCGCGCTGTCCGGCTCGGTGGTCGCCTTCGACGGAATCCGCGCGCCGATCGACCCCGACGTCCTCATGACACTGGCCCGCGCCTGCCGCGACGAGGTCGAGGCGGGCTTCGGGTATCCGTCGCCTTCGGGATTTACGCCGCGACGGGTCGAGCCGTACCGGCTGGTGGCTTCCGGCCGGCGCTGGTACCTGCTCGCCTACGACCTCGGCCGCGACGACTGGCGCACCTTCCGCGTCGACCGGATGACCGAGGTTTCCGCGCGGTCATGGCGTTTCCGTCCGCGCCCGGCGCCGGACGCGGCGGCCTACGTGCAGGAGAACATCGCCAGCCGGGTCTACCGGCATCAGGCACGGTTCCTGGTGCACGCGCCCGCTCCGGTCGTGCGGGCGCAGGTCCCGGCTTCGGCGGCCGTGGTGCGGGAACGGGGGCCTTCGCGATGCGAGGTGTTGAGCGGGGCCGGGGATCTCGACTTCCTGCTGATGCACGTGGTGGTGCTGGGGCACGCGTTCGAGGTGATCGAACCGGCGGAGCTGGGGGAGCGGTGCCGGGTTCTGGCCGAACGGCTACTCGGGGCCGCAGGACCTGCGCAAGTAGGTGACTAGGCGCTGTCCTGTAAGTCATGTTCGCGGTCTTCGCGCCCAGGCGGTTCCTGACGGCACGGGCGGCTGCGGCCGAGTACGACCCGGTACGAGGCCGATCCGCCCGCACCGCCAGGAACCACCTGGATCACGAAGCCCATCGAACAGACTTACAGGACAGCGCCTAGTTGCGGGGGACTCTAAGGCCGGTCGGGTGGGGAGAGGGGCGTGCGGCCCGGCGTTGGGTGCGGGCCGGGCCCGGTCTGCCAGGTGTTGCGAAAGCCACTTTCGCAACCTTCAATGTTGCGAAAGTGGCTTTCGCAACGTCGGGGGCACGCCTGATCGCCGACACCAGCCGACCGGCACGCAAGTAGGTGACTAATTGCGGCGGTAAGAGCTCACCGTCCGGTCCACTGAGGCGAACGCCCGGCCGTCCAGGCCGCATAGAACTCCCCGTGGTCCTTCGCCGTCATCAGCAGAGCCTGCGTGATCGCCTCGAGCTCGATGGAACTCCCCAGGTCCATGTCGAGCTCCCGCGTCAACAGCACCTTCGTCGTGCTGTAGGCCAACGCGGGTCCGTCGGCGAGCCGCCGGGCCAAAGCGGAAGCCTCGGAGGCGAGCGAATCGTCGGGTACCACCTTCGAAGCCAGGCCGATCGCCTCCGCGCGGGCCGCGTCGATCTTGTCTCCCAGCATCAGGAGTTCCGTCGCGCGGCCCAGGCCGACGAGCCGCGGCAGCAGGTACGCCGAGCCCATGTCCGCGCCGGCCAGGCCGACTTTCGTGAACAGGAAAGCGAATTTCGCCGACGACGCCATGAGCCGGAAGTCGCTCGCCAGCGCGATCACCGAACCCGCGCCCGCCGCGATGCCGTTCACCGCGGCGATCACCGGGATGGGGCACTCTCGTAGCGCTTTCACCACCGCGCCGGTCATGCGGGTGAAGTCCAGCAGTTCCGCGGACTCCATTTTCTGCAGTTCGCCGATGATCTCCTCGACGTCGCCGCCGGAGCAGAAACCGCGCCCGCGGCCGGTGATGACCAGCACCCGGACGTCGCCGCGGTGCGGCAGCTCGGCCAGCAGGTCGCGCAGGTCCGCGTAGGCGTCGAAGGTGAGCGCGTTCAGTTTTTCGGGGCGGTCCAAGGTGACCGTGGCGACGCCGTCGTCCACGGTGAACTCGAAGTGCTCCCAGTCCGTCGTGATCGGCGGCGTGGCGCGGAACGGGCTCATGACTGGATCCCACCTCCATCGAGGACGAGTGTCTGTCCGTTGATCGCGGCGGCTTCGGGCGCCGCGAAGAAGGTCACCGCGTGGGCGACCTCGTCGGGTTCGAGCAGGCGGCCGAGCGGGGACGCGGCGGCGAGGGCGGCTTCCGCGCCGGCTTCGTCGCGGCCGGTCCGTTCCTGGATCCGGGCGACCGAGGCGGCCGTCATGTCCGTGCGCACGAAGGCCGGACAGACGGCGTTCGCGGTGACGCCGGTGCCCGCCAGTTCCGCGGCGGTGGCGCGCATCAGGCCGACGGCCGCGTGCTTCGACGCGGTGTACCCGGCCGTGTAGCGGTAGCCGATATGCGACGCGGTCGAGGCGACGGTGACGATCCGGCCGGTGTCACGCGACCGCATACCGGGCAAAACCGCCCGTGTGCACAGAAAAGCACCGGTCGCGTTGACCTCGAACTGGCTCCGCCACTGCTCCAGCGACGTCTTCGCCAGCGGGGCGCTCGCCGAGATCCCGGCGTTGTTCACCAGCACGTCCACCGGGCCGAGGTCGTCGAAGTACCGGGCGACGGCGTCTTCGTCGGTGACGTCGCAGTCGGCCCGGCCGGGCGCGTGCACCTTGTCCCCGGCGGCCTGGAACCGGGCGGCGATGGCCGCGCCGATCCCGCGTGTCCCGCCGGTTACGACGACGATCCTGCTCACTCTGCCTCCACCCGGCGCAACGCGCGCCGATCGAGTTTTCCGTTGGCCGTGCGGGGAAGTTCGGTCACGAACACCACCTCGCGTGGATACTTGTGCTTCGCCAGCTGAGCCCGCGCGTGGTCCTTCAGTTCGTCGGCGGTCACGGAAGCGCCCTCCGCCAGGACGACGCACGCCCGCGGGACGACCAGGCCGTCGACGGTCACCCCCAGCACCGCGCAGTCGACGACGGCGGGATGACCGATGAGACAGTCTTCGATCTCGCTCGGCGCGACGAACACGCCGGACACCTTCAGCAGGTCGTCGGCGCGGCCGTGGTGGTGGAAGTACCCGTCGGTGTCGCGACTGAAGAGGTCACCGGTGCGCAGGGTGTCGCCGTGGAACGTCCGCGCGGTCTTCTCCGCGTCGCCGTAGTACTCCCGCGCGATGGTCGGGCCGGTCACCTCCAGGGTGCCGATCTCCCCGTCCGGTAGGGGATCGCCGCTCTCGTCGAGAACGCGAGCGGTGTAACCGGGGACCTCGCGGCCGAGGCTGCCGACCCGCTGCGCGCCGGGCACATTGGACAGGTAGATGTGGTATGCCTCCGACGAGCCGATCCCGTCGATCACCGGGACGCCGAACGTGTTGTCCCACTTGCGATGCAGCTCCGAGGGCAATGCCTCGCCCGCCGACGTGGCGAGCCGCAGCGAACTCATGTCCACAGTAGACGCTGCCGGATGGGCGATCATCGCGCTCATCATGGTCGGCACGTTGACCAGGATCGTGGGGCGGTAGCGCTCGATCAGCGAGAACAGCAGTTCGGCGGTGCTGCGTTGCGGGAACACGATCCCGGACGCGCCGACGCCGAACGGGAACAACGCGGTCAGATCCCGCGCGTAGCCGAAGAACAACTTCGGCACGGCCAGAACGCGGTCGCCCTCGCGGAGGCCGAGCACGCCGAGCGCGTACCGGTCGAAGCTCTCCAGCGCGCTGCGCGCCGGATGCACGCAGGCCTTGGGCGAGCCGGTGCTCCCGGTGGTGAACTTCCAGATCGCGACATCGTCCAAAGTGGTCGGAGCGGCTTTCAGGTCGGGAGAAGCCGACGCGACCAGCGCGTCGAACGAGTGCTCGCCGGGCTCCACCTCGACATCGCCGATGACCAGCAGGTTCCGTGCCCCGGCTTCGCGCAGCGCGGGCAACGTCGAGCCGTCCGCGATGACGACGACGGCCTCGGTGTAGGCCAGGTAGTACGCGTAATCCTTGGGCTGGAGGAAGGAATAGACCTCGGCGGTGACGGCGCCGATCTTCTGCGCCGCGTACCAGACGGCCACGAACTCGACACTGTCGTTCAGCGCCAGCAGGACCCGCTGTCCACTTCGGACACCGAGGTCGCGCAGTACGTTCCCGGCGCGGTTCACCAGTGCCGCCAGTTCCGCGTACGTGACCTCCTCGTCGCCGCACAGCAACGCCGTCCGCTCGCCGGGGAGGCGGTCCACGAAATGGGTCGCCAGGTTGAAGGTCATACCAGCTCCCGGATCGCTTCGACCAGGATGTCGGTGAGCACCGAGAAGGTCTTCTCGCCTTCTTCGGCGCTCGCCTGGGCAGGAGTGCCGCAGTAGGCCTCGGTCATCCCGGCCGAGGCGAAGTCCGTGACCCCGCCGCGCGCCAGGTCGACGTGGACCGCGGGCAGCGTGCGCTGGACGGCGGCGTCGACGAGGTCCGGCCGGTCGGCGAGCACCAGCGACGTCTCGTACTGCCCGGCGTGGCACTCGCCCGAGCGGAACTCGTCGGTGAGCCGGGTGGCGTACCGGCGGCGGACGAGGTCGACGAAGCCGACGCCGCCGATCTCCGCCACGCGCCGCAGCACGGCCAGATGTGCCGGTTCGAAATGGTTGTTGACCAGCAGGATCCGGGAGAAACCCTGCTCGGCGAGCGCCCCGCAGATCTCGGTCAGCAGCGCGTGCAGGGTCTCTTCGCCGATCGAGATGCCGCCCGCGAAGCCGGCCGCGAACCGGGTCACGCCGTAGGGCACCTCGGGGAGGATCAGCACGCGGACGCCGGGGTCACCCGCCAGCCGGGCGGCGGCACGCTCGCACATCCCCCGTGAGATCAGGGGATCGGTGCCCAGCGGCGCGTGCGGCCCGTGTGGTTCGACCGCGCCCACCGGCAGTAGCAGCACGGGGACGCGCGCATCGGACGCGAGCGCGGCCACCTGACGCGAGCTCAACTCCGCGAAGTACGTCACCCGAATCAAGCTACACCGCAGCGGCCTGAGGTGTATAGAGTTGCGCGCATGCCCGAATCGGCCACACCGCACGGCGACCCAGGTCCCCAGGAACTGGTGATGACGCTGCTCGGCACCTACGTGTCGCCGCGCGAGAGCCGCCGTGTCTGGTCCGGCGGCCTGGTCGCCGTGCTCGCCGGGCTCGGCTTCTCCGACGGCGCCGCGCGGATCGCGCTGGCCAGGCTCGCCCGCCGCGACCTGCTCGCGAGACACAAGGCCGGCAGGCTCACCCACTACTCGCTGACCCGCCGCACGATCGCGCTCCTGGAGGACGGCGACCGCCGGATCTTCTCCCTCGGCAGGCGCGAACGCGAGGTCGGGGAGTGGACCGTGCTGTGGCAGAGCATTCCCGAAAGCCGCCGCCAAGCCCGGGAACGGCTGGTGCGCCGTCTGCGCTTCCTCGGTTTCGGGCCGGTGCAGGACGGCACCTGGATCGCTCCGCACGACCGCGAGGCCGAGGTGCTCGCCCTGCTGGCCGAACTGGACGTCTCCGAGTACGCCGGGCTGATGCTCGGGAAACCGTCGGCGGGCCTCGACGTCCGGCGGTTCGCCGGCCGGGCCTGGAACCTCGACGGCCTCGCCGCGCGATACGACGCGTTCGTCCGGGATTTCGGCGGGTACCCAGGTGACCTGCCCGACCCGGAGGCGTTCGCCGTCCGGACCTGGCTGACGCACACCTTCCGCGCCTTCCCGTCGCTCGATCCGGAACTCCCGGTCGAGCTGGTACCGGCTCCGCCGAGCCGGGCGGCCGCGGTCGACCTGTTCCACGATCTTTACCAGGCACTGGCCCCGGCCGCGCAACGCCATTTCGATGAGGTGACAGAAAAATGACAGGCGACACTCAGGCCGCATTGAGTTACACGTCCTACCTTTCGCTGGACGAATTGCTGGACGCGCAGCATCCCCGCTCCGACGAACACGACGAGTTGCTCTTCATTGTTATCCACCAAGTGTATGAACTTTGGTTCAAACAAGTTCTCCACGAGGCGCTTTACCTGCAGGCGCAGCTCGAGGCGGGTAACACCGCTCACTCCGTCCGTACTCTGCGGCGAATCCTGACTATCTTCAAGGTGGTGGTCGCGCAGATAGATGTGCTCGAGACGATGACTCCGAGCCAGTTCACCAGTTTCCGTGCGCGACTCGACGCTTCGAGCGGGTTCCAGTCGGCTCAATTCCGCGTTCTGGAGGCCGTTCTCGGCCGCCGGGACGAGCGGGTGTTCGCGCATTACCCCGAAGGCGGTGAACAGCGCGCCCAGATCTCCGACGCGATGTCACGGCCGTCGCTCTTCGATTCCTTCGTCACCTACCTCGCGGTGAAGGAGTACGACGTCCCGACCGGGCGCGATGTCACCAAGCCACTCGAACCCTCTCCGGCGCTCCAAGAGGTTCTGTTGCGGGTCTACCGCGATGACACCGGGCCGTCCGTCGTGGCGGAGCACCTGGTCGATCTGGACGAAGGGATGCAGGAGTGGCGGTATCGGCACGTGAAGATGGTCGAGCGCACCATCGGAGACAAGACCGGGACGGGGGGTTCGTCGGGCGCGCACTATCTTCGTTCGACGCTTTTCTCCCCGATGTTCCCGGACCTCTGGGCGGTGCGGAGCAGGCTTTGACGAACCTCGACGAACTCCGCCGCGACCCCAACGCGCTCGCGGCGCACTACGCGGAATTCGGCGTGGCGGACCGGATCCTGTTGACCGGGCACTCGCATCAGGCCTGGCCCGACGTCGCGCGGGAGGGCCTTCTCGATGCCTTCGCCGACGCGGCCGAAGAGGTCGACACGAAGTGGGACCGGGCCTTCGCGAAGGCCGACGAGATGCGGGCCGGGTTCCGGGCGTTGCTCGGTGACCCGCACGGCGCCATCGCGCTCGGCGCGAGCACCCACGATCTGGTGATCCGGTTCCTCTCGGCGATGGATCTCCCGCGCCATCCGCGGCTGGTCACCACCGACGGGGAGTTCCACACGCTGCGCCGTCAGCTGGCACGGCTGGCCGAGGAAGGCGTCGAGGTGGTCCGCGTCCCCGCGACGCCGGTCAACACCCTGGCCGAACGCGTCGCGGCCGAGGTCACCGAAGACACCGCCGCCGTGCTCGTCTCGGCCGTGCTGTTCGAGACCTCCCGGCTCGTGCCGGGCCTCGCGCATCTCGCCGACGTCTGCCTTTCGAAGTCGGTGAACCTCGTCGTCGACGCCTACCACGCGCTCGGCGCCGTCCCGTTCTCGCTGCACGACCTCGGGCTCACCAACGCCTGGGTCCTCGGCGGCGGCTACAAGTACCTCCAGCTCGGTGAGGGCAACTGTTTCCTGCGGATGCCCGCGCACGCGCAGGAACTGCGCCCGGTCGTCACCGGCTGGTACGCCGAGTTCGGCGCGCTCGCGGACGAGCGCCGACCCGGCCAGGTCGCCTACGCCTACGGATCGGACAGGTTCGCCGGAGCGACCTACGACCCGACGAGCCACTACCGGGGTGCTCGCGTCTTCCGGTTCTTCGCCGAGCAGGGGCTCACGCCCGAGTTCCTGCGGGAGGTCTCGCGGCACCAGGTCGGTTTCCTCGCCGAGGGCTTCGACAAGCTCGGGTTGCCCGAAAAGGTCATCACGCGTGACCGCGAGACACCGCTGGACCGGATCGGCGGTTTCCTGTCACTGAAGTGCGCCGACGCCGGCGCGCTTCAGGCCGCCCTCGCCGGACGCGGCGTCCGTACCGACAGCCGCGGCCCGTACCTGAGGTTCGGGCCCGCACCGTACCTGTCCGATCGCCAGCTCGACTCCGCGCTCCACGTCCTCCAAGAGGTCGTCGACGGCTGAGACGGCTCTGCCCCGGTTTGGCGAACGGACCGGGGCGATCTAGGTTTGCGATGTGGCACCGTCGCCGCCGGACGACCTTCGTCGGGGACTGTGCCTTGTTGCAGGAACTTCGCACGTGAGCCACAAGCAGCGTGCACTCCAGGACAAGGAGTCACCACAGTGACCGAAGTGTTCGGCCAGGGTACCGGCCATGAACAGGTCGTCTTCTGCCAAGACCAGGCCACCGGCCTGAAGGCCATCATCGGGATCTACTCGACGGCGCTGGGTCCGTCGCTCGGCGGAACCCGGTTCTACCCTTACGAGTCCGAGGAAGCCGCGCTCGCGGACGTCCTCGCGCTGTCGAAGGGGATGGCCTACAAGAACGCGCTCGCCGGGCTCGACCTCGGCGGCGGCAAGGCCGTCATCATCGGCGATCCCCAGAAGCACAAGACCGAAGCGCTGCTTCGCGCCTTCGGCCGGTTCGTCCAGTCGCTGGGCGGCCGCTACATCACCGCCTGCGACGTCGGCACCTACGTGCAGGACATGGACATCGTCGCCCGCGAATCGGAGTTCGTCACGGGCCGCTCGCCGGAGAACGGCGGCGCCGGCGACTCCTCGGTGCTCACCGCCTTCGGCACCTACCAGGGCATGCGCGCCTCCGCGGACGCCGTCTGGGGCGTCCCGGACCTCGCGGGCCGCAAGGTCGGCGTCGCCGGGGTCGGCAAGGTCGGGCACATCCTCGTCGGGCATCTGATCGAGGCGGGCGCGCAGGTGGTCATCACCGACGTGTCGCCCGCGGCGATCGAACGCACCCGCGCGGCGTACCCCGGGGTCGAGGTCGTCGAAGACCTCGACACGCTGATCCGCACCGAACTCGACGTCTTCGCGCCGTGCGCGCTGGGCGGCGTGCTCAACGACGAGACGGTCGGGCTGCTGCGCGGCAAGATCGTCTGCGGCGCGGCCAACAACCAGCTCGCGCACCCGGGCATCGGCAAGCAACTCGACGACCGCGGCATCCTCTTCGCGCCGGACTACCTGGTCAACGCCGGTGGCGTGATCCAGGTCGACGACGAGCGGCACGGCTTCGACTTCGCGCGCGCCAAGCGCAAGACGACGGCCATCTTCGACACCACCAAGGCGGTGTTCGCACTGGCCAAGGCCGACGGGGTCCCGCCGTCGACGGCGGCCGACCGGCTGGCGGAGCGCCGGATGGCCGAGGTCGGCGGACTGCGGTCGATCCTGACGGTGTAGCTCTCCCCGCAAGTGCAATGAAGGGGCCTTTCATAGCAAAATTTGCTATGAAAGGCCCCTTCATTGCACTGGGGACTTGGCCGCAGGGGTGCCCGGAGGTGGCCGGTGTGCTGCGGTGCGGTGCGGTGGCGATCCGAGAGGTTGCGAAAGCCACTTTCGCAACGCCGGCTTTGCCCCTTCACAGGCACGGAGCCGATACAGGGCTCGGAAGCGGCGAAAGCCACTTTCGGGACACCAGGTGCTCCGAAAGTGGCTTTCGCGTCATGTGTATCCAGAGGCGCGGGGACTCAGCCGCTCTTGCGACGGAAGGTGCGCTTGTTCGCGGCCGGGCCGTGGGCGTGCAGGTTCTTGCCGCCGGCGTTCTCGTGTGCCGAGCCCGAACGGGCCTGGGCCTGCTTGCGCTCCAGGGCCTCGCGGAACTTGCGCTTGGTGTCGTCCTCTTCGCCATCCGCTGGGGACGGTGCCGGTTCAGTCATTACTACCTCCGAGGTGACGACATGTGACGTTCTCACCCTGTCAGGAACCATCCGGATTGGCGAGTCGATTTACGTCACCTGGGCGGCGTGGGCAGCCGGACCGGGCCGCCGAACCGGACCCGGTCGCGCAGCAGCGGCCGCCAGCAGTGGTCGCACAGCAGGATCGGCTTCAGCCGGTTGCCGCAGTCCACGTGCTCCAGCGTGATGTCCGGGTCCTGTCCCGGCACCTCGAAGCCCCGCGACCATTCGGCGATGAACGCCAGCGCGGGGAAGAACGCGAGCCCTTTCGCCGTCAGCCGGTAGTCGTGCGCGTCGGTGCGGGTCTTCGCGGTCCCGGTCCGCAGCACGCCGACGTCCACGAGTTTCGACAGCCGCCCCGAAAGCACGCTCGGGCCGATGCCGAGTTCGCGTTCGAACTCCGAGAAGTGCCGTGCCCCGAGCAGTGCGCTCACCACCAGCCCGGTCGACCACCGGTCGCCGAGGAGTTCCATGGTGTCGGGGAAGAACATCAGCGGGTCACCGGCGAGGGATTCGGCGTCCTTGCGGCGGAAGCGTTTCGTCGCCGTCGCTTCGACGACGCCGGTGTCGTCGAGCCGCCGCGCGCGGACGTCGCGGGCGTCGACCCGGCGTTCGCAGGAGGCGCAGCCGAGCGGCGCCGAAGTGGGCAGCTCGCAGTCGAGGTGGATCAGCGTCGGCAGCACGGCACGCCGTCCCTCGACCCATTCCCGTTCCCACGCCCAGATCGAGATCAGCAGCGGCCACAACGCGAGACCGCGTTCGGTGAGCCGGTACTCGTGCCGGGTGCGGCGCGCGTCGCGGTACGGCGTGCGGACGAGCATGCCGCCGTCGACCATTTCGCGGAGCCGCCCGGACAACGCGGTGGGGGAGATGCCGAGTCGCAGCCGGAGTTCCTCGTACCGGCGGAAGCGCAGGAACAGGCTCTGCAGGATCAGCAAGGTCCACTGGTCGCCGAGCAGTTCGAGCGCCCGGCGCAACGGATCGCCCGCCGGCCGGACGCGGTGCGCCGTCGCCTCTGTCACGTACGTGCCTCTCCGGTGATGTCGCTGTCAGCGTACTACTGACTACAGCAGCAGAAGTCTATTGACAGCTGACTACAGAAATCATAGTGTCTCGGCAATCGGTCAACGCGAACCAGCCGGGGAGAACCGATGACCAGTACCTCCGAGCAGCCGGTCCTGGTGGCAGCCGCCGCCGGAGAACCCGAGGTCAACCCGTACCTGCTGGGTGTCTACGCCCCGGTCGGCGAAGAGATCGACGCGAGTGATCTCGAGGTCATCGGCAAGATCCCCGCGGACCTGAACGGTGTGTACCTGCGCAACGGCCCCAATCCGCGATTCGAGCCGGAGGGCCGCTACCACTGGTTCGACGGCGACGGCATGATCCACGCCGTCCACCTGGAGAACGGCAAGGCCCGCTACCGCAACCGCTGGATCCGCACCAAGGCGTTCGAGGCCGAATCCGAAGCGGGCAAGGCGCTCTGGAAGGGCGTCATGGAGTCACCCAAGGGCAACCCGTTCGGCAACTCGCACGGCCTGAACGTCAAGGACAGCGCCAATACCGACCTGATCTTCCATCGAGGCAAGGTGCTCTCCACCTGGTACATGTGCGGCGAGCCGTACGGGGTCGACCCGCTGTCGCTGGAGACGCTGGGCGCCGAGGACTTCCTCGGCACGCTGGTCGGCGACCTGATGGCGCATCCGAAGGTCGACGAGCGCACCGGCGAAATGTTCTGGTTCGACTACGGGCCGCGGCCGCCGTACCTGCGCTACGGCGTGATCAGCGCCGACGGCAGGGTCGCGAGCACGACCGAGATCGAACTCCCCGGTCCGCGCCTGCCGCACGACATGGCGATCACCGAGAACTACGCGATCCTGATGGACTTGCCGCTGGTGCAGGACAGGGAGGCGGCGCGCAACGGCCGTCACAAGCTGGTGTTCGACCGGTCGCTGCCGAGCCGGTTCGGGGTGTTGCCTCGCTACGGTAACGGTAGCCAGATCCGCTGGTTCGAGGCCAGCCCGTGCTACATCTACCACGTCGTCAACGCCTGGGAGCAGGGCGAGGAAATCGTCCTCGACGTCTGCCGCGTCCAGCGGCCGAGCCCTCGGGCCGACGCACGCACCCCGCTCGCCAAGATGCTGTCGTACCTGCGGCTGGACGCCTCACCGCACCGCTACCGGTTCAACCTGCGGACCGGGCAGTGCCTGGAGGACCAGCTCGACGACGACAACACCGAGTTTCCGTCCGTCGACTCGAGGGTGGTCGGCGGCCGGAATCGCTTTTCCTACGCGGTGCACATCTCGCCGGATTCGACGCTCAAGTTCGACGGCCTGGTGTGCTACGACAATCGTGCCGGCGCCAAGACCGAATATCGCTTCGGTCCGGGCCGGTGGGGCAGTGAGGCGCCGTTCGCACCACGCGACGGCGCGGCCGCCGATTCCGCTGACGGCTATCTGGTGACCTTCGTCCAGGACGAGCGCGAGGGGCGCTCGGAACTGGACGTCTTCGACGCCGCCGATCTCGCTGCCGGACCCGTGGCCAGGGTCCTTTTGCCCCAGCGTGTCCCGCTCGGTTTTCACGCGACCTGGGTCCGGGCGGACCAGCTGGAACCTTCCGGTAGCCGATGATCCCCTTCGCATCCGCCCACCGGAGGGGAGTGGGCAGGTGCGCGCACGCCGGGAAGCCGTGTCCGAGTCGCCCCTTCCAGGGGGTGGGGCGACTCGGACACGGCCTTTCGCACGGAACGTCGTACCGCTCCGGCGAGCGCGCCGATCGTGGTCGCGGTGGCGAACACGACCGCGGCGACACCGGTCTCGGTGGTGAACTGAAGCTCGCCCGCCGTGCCGACGGTGAATCCCGAATGGACACTCCAGGCGATCAGCGCCGTCCCGGCCGCCGCGGCCAGGCGTGTCACGGCGCCGGTGGCGAGCACGACGAAACCCAAGACCACCAAGGAAAAGCTGTGATGTCGGGCGGAACCGAGGAGCCCGGCCACCGACGCCGCGACGACGACGGAGACACAACCGAACGGGAAGCCGAAGCACTCGGGTTTCCTCATCCGCCCAGTCAACTCCACGTCACCGAGCATGCCGTCGGCGTCGACGGGTTCCCTACGCCTCCGCCGGAATTCTTGACGGAACACTGACCCCTTATCGAGGAGAAGGTCAAAGGTGTCGTGAGGCTGGTGGTCTGGCGTGAGGTGGTCGTGAGTGGCGTTTCGGGTTAGAACCCGAATCGCCACTCACGACCCCCGGCACCGACCACGCCACCCTTGCCTTGCCCCTCAAGCCTTCCGCGCGTGCACGATGATCGCGTCGGCGATCGCGGGCCACAACTGCCGCGGCAGGTCGTGCCCCATTCCGGGGAACAGCAGCAGTTCGGCGTCCGGGATCGCTTCCGCGGTCGCCTTCCCGCCGCTGACGTTGATCAGCGGGTCGCTCTCGCCGTGGATGACGAGCGTCGGGACGCGGACCTCGCGTAGCTTCGCCGTGCGGTCACCCGAGGCGACGACGGCGGCCGCCTGCCGCAACGCGCCCGCGGGGTGATTCGCCCGGTCATAGTTGCGGGCGGCCTTCATCCGCAGGAATTCGTCCTCGGACGGGTGCCCAGGCGAGCCCACGAGCTTGAACCACTCGACGCCGTCCGCGATCGCCTGTTCACGGGTGGCAGCGGGCGGACGCGTCAGCCCGGCGAGCGCGGCGGGCTCCGGATGCCCGACCGAGGGATCCCCGGTCGTCGACATGATCGAGGTGAGGCTCAGCAGCCGCTTCGGCGCGTCGATCGCGAGCTGCTGCACGATCATCCCGCCCATCGAGGCACCGACGACGTGCGCCCGCTCGAAGCCGAGCGCGTCGAACAGCCCGGTGACGTCGGCGGCGAGATCGGAAAGCAGGTACGGCGCGGAGGTCAGGTCGCCCGCGGCGAGCGCGGCCAGATCCGGCGCGGGGAGATCGTCCAGATAGGACGAGAGGCCGATGTCGCGGTTGTCGAACCGGACGACGTGGAACCCGCCCGCGGCGAGCAGTTCGCAGAAGCCGACTTCCCACGTCACCATCTGGGCGCCGAGACCCATCACCAGGACGAGCGGCGGATCCGCGGGGGAGCCGAAGGTGTCGTACTCGAGTTCGAGACCGTTCACACGCGCGCGGGGCATGCCACGATCCTGCCGGAACCGCCACCATCGGACCAGGCGAAGGCGGATACGGTAGCCCGCATGCCGACTTTCTCCGAAGACGCGGGTTCCCGGCCGAGGTCGCGCGCGGCTTCCGGACGGCAGGCGGTCACCAGAGACCGCATCGTCGACGCGGCGCTGGAGCTTTCGGCCGAGTCCGGGCTGGAGAACTGGACGCTGCGGCAGCTGGCGGCCGCCGTCGACGCCTACCCCGCGGTGGTCTACCACCACGTGGGCGACCGCGACACCGTCGTCGTCGCGGTCCTGGACCGGGTGGTCGGCGAGCTGACCTTGCCCGACGAGACCCTGCCGTGGCGGGACTGGTTCGACGAGTTCCTGCCGACCGTGCGGACAGTGTTGCGCCGCTATCCCGGCTCGGCGCGGCGGCTGGCCCTGTTCGGGCCGTCGGTCGCCGCCGCCGTGCCGACCATGAACACCGGCATCGGCCGTCTGCTCGCGGCGGGCTTCGGCACCGAGGCGCCGTTCGCCTACAACCTGCTGCTCGCCACCGCCTGCCAGTTCGTCGCGATGGAGGACGACCGCGAGAGCGCGATGGCGCTCCAGCTCGACCGGTCCGAGGGCTACGCGGCGTACCGCACCCGCGAGGATCTGCCGGGGATGGCGGCGCTGGGCGAATCGATTTCGGCGCTGGTCGCGGATCCCGATCTCGCGGCGGGTTACTACGAGCGGCTCTACGGTTACGCCGTGCAGCGCTGTCTCGACGGGCTCCAGCATCGGCTCACCCAGTTGAACGCTCTCGGAAGTTTGACAGAGCCGTGACAGCGAATCGGCGTAGTGTGGAGGAATACCGGTGCTCGTCACCGGTCCCGAAGCCCCTGGCACCAACCTCCCCCTCGAGGTGCCGGGGGCTTCTTTTAGGCGCTGTCCTGCAAGTCATCGAACAGACTTGTTGAGGGGTAAGGCAAAAGTGTCGTGCCGGGGGGTCGTGAGTGGCGATTCGGGTTAGAACCCGAATCGCCACTCACGACCCCCCGGCACCGAACCCGCCAAGTTCGCCTTCCCTCTCGATGCCGGACAGCGCCTACCCGTGACGCGGGGCGGCGCGCTGGATCTCGGGGAAGACCTCGCCGACCAGTGTGACCAGTGACTTGCTGAGCAGCGTGTGCACCTGCGCGCGGTCGAGCGAACCGCGGACGAGCCATTCGCGGCCCGCCGCCTTGACCATCCCGCCGAACGCGCGGACCAGCGCGTTCAGCTCCTGCCCGTGTTCACTCTCGCGGGAGAGGCCGACGGCTTCGAGTACCCGGTCGGCCGATTCGCGATCGGCCTCTTCGAGGATCCGTTCGACCTCGAGGTCCCGGCCGATGCCCTCCGGCGCGATCGCGGCCAGCCACATCTTCTCCTGACTGGTGACCATGTCCAGGAACCAGTCGATGGCGACGTCGGCGCGCAGTTCGAGCGGGCCCTCCGGCAGGATGTCGACGGCGAGCCTCGGCACGGTCAGCGCGCGGCGGATGATCTCCAGGTACAGCTCGCGTTTGGTGCCGAAGTAGTGGTTGATCAACCCCCTGGCGACCCCGGCCGCCGCCGCGATGTCCGAAGTGGACACTTCCGAGTAGGGACGGTCCGCGAAAAGGCGGGCCGCGCAGGCGAAGATCTGCTCCTTGCGTTCGTCCGGTTCCAGTCTCCGCCATCTCGGCGCCGGCTCGGTGGTCATGCGGTCAATCTTCCCACGATCGATTCAGCCCGGCCGCACAACGGCCGTATTGCTGTGACATGAAAAAGCAAAGTGTCAGTTAATCCGGCGTGTACCGTCTGTTGGCCCGCTGGTCTTTACCGTCTTCATTCAGGTGGCATGCCGTGCGCGCTGTCGGGGCGCGTTTGCCTCCTACCGGCCCGGCCTGGCGAGTAACCCCCCCTAGCTCGCCAGGCCCGGGCCTTCTTACGAGCCTGTTGGCGGAGCTGAGGACGGCCTCGTCGAATGGACCCGACGCGTGAACCCGCCTTTACCGTGGCGGGCGTTCGGCGGGCAGGAGCAGCGTGAACGTCGCCGGCGACGGGCTGGTCAGCCGCAGCCGCCCGCCTTCCGCCTCGGCGAGGCTCCGCGCCAGCCGCAGCCCGATCCCATGCCCTTCGCGCTCTTCGGACCGTTCCCCGGTCACGAACGGATCGTGACCGTCCTCGATCGTGCCCTCGTCGCTCACGTCGATGGCCAGCGCGTCCCCGGCGTCTCGGGCGAGGACGGTGACCGTGCCGCGTCCGTGCGTCGCCGCGTTGTCGAGCAGCACGGCGAGCACCTGCCGTACGGCCGCGTCCGCCGCCCGCGCCGGCAGGGCCTCGCGTCCGCTGATCCGCAGCGCGCGGCCGCGTCCGGCGAGCAGGCCGTGCCAGGTCTGGCGGACCTCTTCGAAAAGTTTGCCGAGGTCGAGCAGCGCACGCGGCGCCCTGGTCTGTTTGGCCAGCGCCAGCAGGTCGTCGATGGTGCGTTCCAGCCGGTCGGCCGACGCGATGCCGTCGCGGATCGTCGCGTAGGGGTCGCGATCGGGGCTCTCCAGCGCCGCCTCGAGTTGCAGGCGCAGGCCGGTCAACGGCGTCCGCAGCTGGTGGGAGGCGTCGGAGGAGAAGGTCCGCTCGCGTTCCAGTGTCTCGCCGATCCGCTCGGACGTGACGTCGAGCGCCTCGGCGACCTGATCGATCTCGCGGACCCCCGTCCGGCGGGCGCGGGCGGTGAAGTCGCCCTCGCCGAGGCGTTCGGCGGTGGCGGCCAGATCCTCCAGCGGCCGCGCCAGCCGGGTGGCGATCCGGCGCCCGATCAGCCAGCTGGCCCCGATCGCGAGCCCGGCGAGCACGATCATCTTGATCCAGGTCAGCCGGATCTGGGCGTCCAGTTCGGACCGGGGGTGGGCGGCGCGGACCACGCCGACCAGCGACTGCCCGCTGAGCACCGGGACGGCAAGGACGACCTCGTCTTCGCGCGTCCCGGTCGCCATGTCGGTGTAGTGCGCTTCGCGGACGTATCGGTCTTCGCTGGCCGGGCCGTTACCGGCGAGGAGCCTGCCGGTCGGGGTGTAGACCGCGACCCTGATCCCGCGGATGTGGTCCTTGTCCGGTTTGATCGGCCGGAGCTCCGGGACCCGGCCGTTGGCGAGATCGCCGGTCACGTCGAGCACGACCGTGTCGGCGACCCGTTCGAGGTCGTGGGTCGAGTTGCCCTCGTGGAATCTGGCGACCGCGATGGCCAGCGGGGCTCCGAAGAGGGTGATCGCCAGCACCGCGGCCAGCACGGTGAGGGTGACGATCCGGCGGCGCACGGACAGAGTGTGGCCGACGAGGGAGAGGATCACCCACTCGACGCGATATTTTGCCGTCCGTTGACCTGAGATCAAGGCGATGTTGACCCCGTTCGCTTTACCTTGGGGCCATGCGCCGACGTGCCGCCGTCATGGCAGGCCCGGGGCCCGGATCCGTCCCCCTCGTCCGGTTCGCCGTCCCGGGCGAGTGTGTGGCCGTGCTGCCCGCCGGAAGTGGCGACGCCCCCGCCGGTTCTCCCGATGTCGGAGTGCTGCTCAGGCGCGGGAACCTCTTCGGCCATCTCACCGTCGGGCAGAACGTCGTGCTGGCGGGAAGGCTCGCCGGCCGCCGCTCCCTGCGCGACGCCGGCGACCTGCTCGAACTGGTCGGACTGGCAGGCCGAGGTGATACCTATCCGGGCACGCTGTCGCCGCTGGAAGGCGCGCGGGCCGGGGTCGCCGTCGCGCTGGCCGGGGCGCCCGGGGTCGTCGTCGCCGACGAACCGGCAGGCGAACTCGACGGGCTCGCCGCGCTCGAACTCATGGATCTGCTGTGCGCGGTCGCGGCCCGCGGGACGGCCGTCGTCGTGGCGACCCGTGACCACGAGATCGCCGCGGCGGCGCACCGGATCGTGAGAGTGGCGTGACGCCGCCACTGGTCCGCACCGACGAGCTGGCGCACACCTACGGTTCCGGCCTGACCGCGGTGGTCGCCGTGCACGGCGTCACCTGCGTGATCCGCGCGGAGACCCGCGCGGTCGTGACCGGCAGGGCCGGTGCCGGGAAGACCACGCTGCTGCACGTGCTCGCCGGGATGAAGAAGCCGACGGCGGGCACCATCGAGTGGCCCGCGTTCGAGCCGTCGCCGCCGGGGCCCGACCTGATCGGGCTGGTGCTGCAGGACGGCGGGCTGCTGCGCGATCTCGACGTCCGGCTCAACGTCGCCCTGCCGCTGGTCCTCGCGGGCCGCACCGGCACCGCGGTCCGCGACGCCGTCGACGGCGCGCTGGAGCTCGTGGGCCTCGCCGGTTTCGCCAAGAAGGCGCCTCGCGACCTGACCGGTGAGCAGATCCGGCTCGCCGTCCTGGCCAGGGCGCTCGCGCCCGCACCGAAACTCATCCTCGCCGACGACCCGGCGGGCTGGCTGGACCAGCGCGCGGGGGAGCGGCTCCTCGGCAGGCTCGTGCAGGCCGCGGACCGGCTGGCCGCCGGACTGCTGGTGGCCACCGCCGAACCGGCCCCGGCCGGGCTGTTCGGCGAACAGTGGGCGATGGTCGACGGGAAGCTGGTGCGGGACCGATGATGGCGGCGATGGCGTTGTGGGTCGGCGGGCTCGCGCGCGTGCGCCCCGCCAGGCTCGGCGTGCCCGCGGCCGGGGTCGCGATCGTGACCACGTTGCTCGCGGTGCACGGCTGGACGGGGACTCTGGCGCCGCGATGGGTGCCCGCGATGGTGCTCGTGGTGCTGCTGGCCACCCCTTCGGCGCGGGTGCTGCGGGCGGATCAGGACCTGCTGCGCGCCCGCGGGGCCACCGGCGGGCAGGTACTCGGGCTGGCCGCCGCCGAAGCCACGGCCTCGGGGCTGGCCGGCGGCCTGGTCGGGGTCGCCCTGTCACTGGCTTGTGGTTTCTCGACCGGCTCCGGCGTAGCGCTCGTCCGGGAAATCGTTCTCTTGCTGCTCGCCGGGACGCTCGTCGCGGCGCTCGCCGTCCTGCCTCCGGTGCTGCGCGAGTGGTATTTCGTCCCGGCCGACGACGGGCCGCCATGGTGGTCGCCCTACGGCCTCGACTTCCTCCTGCTCGCGCTCGCCTTCGCCTGGCCGCTGTTCGGCTGGGCAGGCGGCACGATGCTGTTGTGGCGGTTGGTGGAGCTGGGGCTGCGGAAGGGAAAGCGGGCGATCGGCGGAATACTCCGGCCGCTCGTCTCGGGGCTGGCGGGCGTGCTCGCGCTGTCCATTTCGTGGCGGAGCGCGCTGCTGGCGCGGTCGGTGGTGCTGGTCGCGCTGGCCGTGGCGTTCGCCATCTCGACCGTCTTGACCAAGGACGGCTGCGGCGAGGCCAAGGTCGACCTGATCGTGTCGCTGATCCTCGCCGCCGCCGCGGCCGGGCCGTCGTTCGGGGCGGCGCTCAACGAACGTCGCCGCGACCTGCTGATCGTGAGCACGCTCGGCGGGAAACGGCGGCAGGTGGCGGCGTTCATCGCGGGTGACGCGCTGGTGGTCGCCGGCGGGGGCCTGCTCGGAGGGCACCTGCTCGGCATCCTGTTCGTCGTCCTCGCGCGCCTGGAACGAGTGCCTCCGCCGCACGGGTACTTCGGCCTGCTGGCGGCGGTGGTGATCGTTTCGTGCGTGGCGGCGTCGGCGCGGATCGCGCAGCTCGCCGCCCGCGACGAGGTCTCCGACCTGCGCGATTACTGAGCTTCGAAGGGCTGTTCGAGGCGGTACCCGTGGCCGCGCAAGGTCGAAATCCGCGGCGCCTGCTCAGGCGTGGGCGCCGACTCGGTCAGTTTCCGGCGCAGCGCGGCGATGTGCACGTCCAGGGTCTTCGTGGAGCCGTACCAGTGCGCGTCCCACACCTCCGACATCAGGGTGTCCCGGCTGACCGCGACACCCGGCTGCTCGGCCAGCCGGGCGAGCAGGTCGAACTCCTTGGCCCGCAACGGGATCTCCCGTCCACCGACACTGACCCGCCGTCCGGCGGTGTCCACCCGCAGATGGCCGACGGCGATCGAGGGCTTGCTTTCGGGCGGAGCCGTCCCGCGCCGCAGATGCGCCCGCACCCTGGCGAGCAGTTCACCGAGGCGGATGGGTTTGGTGAGGTAGTCGTCGGCGCCTGCCTCCAGGCCCACGACGACGTCCATCTCCTCCTGCCGGGCGGTCAGGATGACCAGGACGGCGCCGGGCAGCTCCGCCCGCAGCCGTCGGCAGACCTCGACCCCGTCCAGATCCGGCAGGCCGAGGTCGAGCAGGACGAAGTCGATGTCGCCCTCCGCCGCGGCCGCGAGTGCGGTGCGGCCGTCGCGCTGCCAGGAAACCTCGTAGCCGTGCAGACGGAGCGTCGATTCGAGGACACCGCCGATCGCGTCGTCGTCTTCGACCACCAGCAGTTTCGGCATGCGGGGCAGCTTAACCGTTGAACACTGTTCTTTTCGGCTGAGACGTTACGAACACCACCTCTTCCGTAACAGAGCGCTAACGGTTCCTTCGATATGTCCATAAAGGACAGAGCGCGGCCGCCGCGAGACACAACCAGGCGAACACGTCACCGACATGGCCGTACACGGTCTGTGTTCGCGACTGAACCGGAAGATCCGCGACGAGCGTCTGCTGATCCGTGCGGTAGTAGTCGGCATGCCCGAGCACACGCCCTTGGCTGTCCACAGCTGTGGAATTCCCGTGGGTGGAGTGCCGGAAGAGCGCGTAACCGTTCTCCGCCGCGCGGAAGGTGGCCTTTTCCGCGTGCAGCGAGCCGAATCCCGGCCAGTCGTTGGCGGGGACGAGCATGAGCGAGGTTCCCTTGTCCGCGGCCTGGCGCATCAGGCCCGGGAAGTCCGCGTCGTAACAGATGACCATCGCGAGCCGTCCGTACGGCGAATCCGCGCCTGCGACGATGCCCGGACCGGGAGTCATCGGTTCCATCGGCGTGGGATGCGTCTTGTCGTAGGTCCACGACACCTCGCCGGTCGGCCCGACGAGCACGGCCAGGTTGCGGATGTAAGGCGCCTGCGCGGTGTAGAGCGCGTACGCGAGGCCGACGTGGATGCCCGCTTGTTTCGCTTCGGCGCCGACCCGGCTGAGCAGTGCCGCCTGATCGCGTTCCAGCACCCTGGCGTGCGTTTCCGGCCAGAGCACGATCTTCGCCCCCGCGGACGCCTGCTGCCGGGTCCTGGCCACGAGATCCTCGGTGACCGGGGCGAAGGCGGCGCCGACCGCGGCCGGATCCGCCGCGCCGACCTCCTGTGCTCGCCAATATTTCACCCCGATCCGCTCCAGCGCGTCGGAACTCGACCGGTCGGCCTCGGCCGAGGGACTGATCCCCGCGATCCGCACCGTCTTCGTCGTGGGAGCGTCGAACAGCAACCGCGCGCCACCGGCGGCGAACACCAGGCCGAGCAGGCAAACGTGGACGAGGACCGTGCGCTTGGCCCGCGGCCACCCCTCCGCCCAAACCGTGTTCGCGACCGAGGCGAACCACGCGAGGACGAAGGTGAGGCCGTATACGCCGGTCACGGACGCCGTCTGGAGCAGCGGCAGATTCCCGGACTGGGTGCTGCCGAGCGCGCCGAAATCCCCGAAGCCGGTGATCACCGTGAAGAGGTACTCGCCCGCGACGAGCGTCACCGGGAACACCAGCGTCCTCAACACCCCGGCACGGTCGGCGAGCAGGCGATCGGCCAGGAACGCCGTCGTCTGCAAAACCGCGAGCAGGGTGAACGTGAGCAGCGCGGAGAGCACGAACAGCAGGCCGGTGACACCGAGCCAGAAGAGTTGCCCGATCAGCAGGGACAAGCCCACCATCAGGATCGCGCGCCGCACGGGCACCTGACGGGCGTAGCGGAGCAGGAAGACGGGGAACACCCACGTTGCGAGCGGGACGTTCCAGTCGGTGTGGACGGCGAGCAGGAGCAGCGCTGTGCCCAGCCACCAGAGCAGCCGTGGTTTCATGCCGCGAACGGTAGGAAACCACGGCCGCCCCGACAGCGGACCTTGGGCAGCGAGTGCCCCTTACTTTCGTCAGGAAACGTGGTCCCGGTAGGCCGTGATGGTCTCCGCGAGCACTTCGCCACCGGGACGGCGCCAGAGATCGGCGTCGAACACCTCGACCTCGATCGGCCCGGTGTACCCGGCTGCCTCGACGCAGGCCTTCAGGTGCCGGTGGTCGATCGGGCCGTCACCGGGCAGCGCCCGGCCGAGCAGGGTGTCGGTCAGCGGCACCTTCTGGTCGCAGACGTGGAAGCCGGCGATCCGCCCGGCCGCCGCGGCGATCGACTCCTCGATCCGCGGATCCCACCACACGTGGAACTCGTCGACGATCACGCCGACCTGCTCGGCCGGATGTTCCAGCGCGATCGCCAGCGCCTGCTCCACAGTGGACAGGACGGAACGTTCGGCGCACTGCATGGGGTGCAGCGGTTCCAGACCGAGGCGGACCCCGCGCGCACCGGCGTACGGCGCCAGTTCGCCGACCGCGTCCGCGACCCGCTGCCGCGACGACGCCAGGTCGCCGTTCACCCCGCCCACGACCAGGACGAGGACGTCGGCGCCCAGCGCGGCGGCTTCGTCGATCGCCTCCCTGGTCTGCGCGACACCGTCCACAGGAGACCCTTCCGGGGTGACCCCGGTGAAGAAACCGCCACGGCACAACGACGACACGCCGACGTCGTACTCCTTGAGCAGCCGCGCGGTCTCTTCGACGCCGGTCTCGGCGACCTTGTCCCGCCACAGGCCGATCCAGCGGACCCCCGCCTCGGCGCAGCCCGCGACGGCTTCCGGCAGCGACCACGCCTTGGTGGTGATCTGGTTCAGGCTCAACCGGTCCATCAGGCCACCCCCGCCGCGGCCAGCAGCGGACGCATCCGCGCGACGGCGAGATCCGGGTCGGCGAGCGCCCCGGCGGCGTCGGCCAGGCGCAGCAGTTCGGCCAGATGCGTGATGGACCGGGCCGACTCGCGGCCGGCGACCATCCGGAAGTGCTCCTGGTGCCCGTTGAGGTAAGCGAGGAACACGACACCGGTCTTGTAGTTCCTGGTGGGTGCACGGAAGATGGCGCGGCTCAGCGCCACCGTCGGGTCCAGCAGGCCGTGGAAACCCGCTTTGTCGCCTTTGTCGAGCCGGGCGAGCGCGGCGCCGGCGACCTGCGCGACGGCGTCGAAAATGCCCAGAAGTGCTTCGCTGTGGCCCTGATCGTCCCCGGCGATCAGTTCCGGGTAGTTGAAGTCGTCGCCGGTGTAGCACTTGACGCCTTCGGGTAGCGCCCGGCGGAACTCGGTCTCGATCGACGCGTCGAGCACCGAGACCTTGACCCCGGCGATCACGTCGGCGTGCTCGGCACAGAGCCTGCCCAGTTCCTTGGCGGCCTCACGGACGTCACCGTGGCCCCAGTACCCCGCCAGTGCCGGGTCGAACTGCTCGCCCAGCCAGTGCAGCAGGACCGGACGGTCGGCGCCGGAGAGCAGTTTCCCGTACGCGGCATGGTAATCCGCGGGGCCGGACGCCGACGCGGCCAGCGCGCGGCTGGCCATCACGACCGGGATCGCCCCGGCCTCGCCGACCAGGTCGAGCTGTTCGCGCCAGGCGTCCACAATGGACTCGGCGGTGGTCTCCCCGTCGGGAAGCTGATCGGTGCCGACGCCCGCCACCCACGGCCGTCCGGCGGCGAGCGCCCCGGTGCGCCGGATGAGGTCCTTGGTGGTGTCCCAGTCCAGGCCCATCCCGCGCTGCGCGGTGTCCATCGCTTCGGCCACGCCGAGACCGCAGGACCACAGGTGCTCGCGGAAGGCGAGCGTGGTGTCCCAGTCCAGCACGGCGCCTTCTTCGGGATCGGCGGGGGCGAGCGGGTCGGCGACGACGTGTGCTGCCGCGTAAGCGATCCGGGAGGTCGGCGGCGAGGCCGGTTTCGCGGGCGTTTCCGCCCCTCGCGGCGTCCACTCCACCAGGCCGCCGTCGGCGGTGGGCAGGGCGATCAAGGTCATCGGGTCTCCGTGGCACGGGGTGAGAAAGCGCTTTCTCGTGCCACGTTAAGTCACCTCGTGGGCCGCACACAAGGGTTTCAGCGAGCGGGAGCGGCGGTGCTGCGACGCAGGACGACCTCGCCGGACATCCGCACCATCCGCGGCCGGGTGCCGGGGGCGGCCTTGAGTGCCAGGTCCATGGCCCGTTCGCCCAGCTTCTCCAGCGGCAGCGCGACCGTGCTCAGCGCCGGCGTGAGATCGCGCACTACCGGGATGTCGTCGAAACCGGCGATCGACATCTCGCCGGGGATGGAGACGCCGGCGTCGCGCAACGCCGACATCGCGCCGATTGCCATCACGTCGGTCACCGCGAACACGCAGGTCGGCCACTGTTTCCGCGGCCGGGCGAGTATCTTCTCCATCGCTTCGTAGCCGCCGTCGCGGGTGAACGCCGCCTCGGCGATGTCGTCCTCGGCCAGCTCGACGCCCTGCGCCAGCAGTTCCGCGGCGAAACCGTCGAGACGGTCTACGACGGTGGTCAGGCTCCTCGGCCCGGCGAGCGCGGCGAACCGGCGGTGCCCCATGCCGAGCAGTGCCTTCGCCAGTTCGGCGCCGCCGCCCCGGTTGTCGGGCTGGACGGTGTCCACTTTGAGCCCGCGGTGCCTGCTGACCGCGGCGACATGCCCGCCGCCGCGCCGGTACGGTTCGAGTTCGGCGGCCATCGCCTTTTCCCACGCCTTGTCTTCGAACGCGGAACCGATCAGCAGAATGGCCGACGCGCGCTGGGCACGCAGCGTCGAAACGTAGGCGACCTCCTTGGCCGGATCGCGGAACGTGCTCGCGAGCATCACCAGAAGATCGTTTTCACTCGCCACCCGCATGACCCCGCCGGCGATCGCGGCGAAATACGGATCGCCGACGTCGTGACAGATCACGCCTACGGTGGGCTGTGAGCCACCGGCCAATGCCTGAGCGTGAGCATTGGGGGTATAGGACAGGTCGGAGGCCGCGGCGATCACTCGTTCGCGGAGATCCCCTCGGACGGTGGCGGTGCCGTTGAGTACGCGGGACGCGGTCGCGAGCGAGACGTCCGCGGTGCGGGCCACATCTTCCAGCGTCACGTGGGGGCGGGCCTTCATCGATCCTCCAAGCTGGCGTTTGGGGCATAGTGGCGGACATGCTCGGCCTTTATCCGGAAATCGAACCTTACGTCCAAGGGATGTTGCCTGTCGGTGACGGCAACGAGATCTATTGGGAGGAATGCGGCGACCCCGATGGCAAGCCGGTGATCTTCCTGCACGGCGGCCCCGGAAGCGGTTCGAGCGCCAGACATCGCAGACTGTTCGATCCCGCGCGGTACCGGATCGTGCTTTTCGACCAGCGCGGCTGCGGGCGCAGCACGCCGAACTGCGCCACGCCGGAAGCGGATCTCATCGTCAACACGACGTGGCATCTGGTCGCCGACATCGAGCGGTTGCGCGAGCATCTCGACATCGAACACTGGATGGTGTTCGGCGGCTCGTGGGGGAGTGTGCTCGGGCTGACCTACGCCGAAACCCACCCCGGGCGGGTCACGGAACTCGTCCTCCGCGGCGTGGCCACCTTGCGGGTGAAGGAACTGCAATGGCTCTACGGCGGAGGAGCGGCGTACCTCTTTCCCGAGGCGTGGTCGCGGTTCCTGGCGCCGGTGCCGTTCTCGCGCCGTCAGGAGAACCTCATCGAGGTGTACCACGAACTGCTGAGCCATCCGGATCCCGCCGTGCACGGGCCCGCCGCGATCGCGTGGAGCCGCTGGGAGGGGGAAACGGTCAAACTGCGCCCGCGGGACGAGGTGATCGACGGGTTCACCGATCCCTCGTTCGCCCTCGCGATCGCGAGGATCGAGAACCACTACTTCCGCCACGGCGGCTGGCTGGCCGAGGACCAGCTGCTGCGCGACGCCGGGAAGCTCCGGGACATCCCGTGCGTTCTGGTCCAGGGACGCTACGACGTGGTCACCCCGGCCATCACCGCGTGGGAGCTCAGCCAGGTGCTGCCGACCGCGGAACTGAAGATGGTCGGCGACTCGGGTCACGCGTTCGACGAGCCCGGCACCCTGCACGAGTTGATCAGCGCGACCGACCGATTCGCGTCAGACTGGCAGGGCGCCGGTACACGCCAGGACGAGGAGAGGAACGCAGACATGCTTTTCGGTGACGAGCACGTCCGTCGCTACGAAGAGACCGACGGCGAGGTGGGCCACGACTGGGAGAAGGGCGCGCCCTGCCTCGTCCTCACCACCAAGGGCCGCAAGACCGGCGAGGACCGCAAGTTCGCGCTGATCTACCAGTTCGACGACGACGGCAACCCGGTGATCGTGGCGTCCAAGGGCGGCGCGCCGGAGGACCCGGGCTGGTACAAGAACCTGCAGGCCAACCCCGAGGTCAAGGCCCAGGTCAAGGCGGACAGGTTCACCGCGCGGGCCCGGACCCTGGAGGGTGAGGAGCGCGCGAAGCTGTGGGAGAAGCTCGCCGCCGTCTGGCCGGACTACAACGAGTACGCGAAGAAGACCGACCGTGAGATCCCCGTGGTGGTCCTCGAGCGCGTGTGATCCGCGCCGCGTTCGCGCGTGGTTTCAGCCGAACCGGGCCTGGTTCGGCTACGAATTACGTCCATGGTGCTGAGACCCCGTGAACGCTGGACCGCGCTGAGCCCCGTTTCGGGTGACCTGCTGACGTTCCGCCAGATGATCGCCTTCGGCCGGCGCTTCGCCCGCGCCGGCCGGGGCGCCTGGTACAGCCTCGCGATCAACGTCGTCTGGCCGTTCCTGGTGCTGTTCACCCGGTTCCGGGTGCGCGGCGGCGAGCACCTGCCCGCGTCGGGTGGCTTCCTGGTCGCGTCGAACCATCTGTCC
This sequence comes from Amycolatopsis sp. WAC 01416, assembly GCF_003947485.1. Lineage (NCBI taxonomy): Bacteria > Bacillati > Actinomycetota > Actinomycetes > Pseudonocardiales > Pseudonocardiaceae > Amycolatopsis > Amycolatopsis sp. WAC 01416. The sequence continues at coordinate 499,120 of NZ_QHHX01000008.1, forward strand.
TTCGCCGACCCGACGACCGTGACGGCGTACTGCCTCGCACACGGCCGCGTGCCGCGCTACCTGGCGAAGGCGAGTCTGTGGGACGCGCCCGTCATCGGCTCGGTCATGCGCTCCGGCAAGCACATCCCCGTCTACCGCGGGGCGGCCACCGCGTCGGACGCGTACCGCGACGCCGTCAAAGCCGTCCGTGAGGGTGAATGCGTCGCCATCTTCCCGGAAGCCACCTTCACGGATCACCCGGACGGGTGGCCCATGCGCGGCAAGACCGGAATCGCGCGGATCGCGCTGGAGACCGGGGTCCCGGTGATCCCGCTGGCGAACTGGGGCACGCACCACCTGCTGCCGTCCGACGCCGTGCTCCCGCGCGCCTTCCCACGCAAGACCGTGAACCTGGTCGCCGGTCCGCCGGTGGATCTCTCGGACCTCGTGACGCACACACCGTCGCGTGAGGTGCTGGAGGAGGCGACCGAACGGATCATGACCGCGGTGACCGACCTGCTGATCGGGATCCGCGGCTCCCGCCCTGAGTAGGCAGTCTCACCCTTCGGATCGTCCCGGTCAGGGGTAGGTTTCGAAGTATGAGCGCACATTATGACGTCGTTGTCCTGGGCGCCGGGGTCGGCGGTTACGTGGCCGCCATCCGGGCGTCGCAACTGGGGCTGAGCGCGGCGGTCGTGGAGGAGAAATACTGGGGCGGGGTCTGCCTCAACGTCGGGTGCATCCCGTCGAAGGCACTGCTGCGCAACGCCGAACTCGCGCACATCGTGACCAAAGAGGCGAAATCATTCGGGATCCAGGTCGAAGGCAAGGTCAGCTTCGACTACCAGGCCGCCTTCGACCGCAGCCGCAAGGTCGCGGACGGTCGCGTCAAGGGCGTGCACTTCCTGATGAAGAAGAACAAGATCACCGAATACGACGGGCACGGCACCTTCGTCGACGCCAACACCATCGAGGTCAACGGCGAGCGGGTCACCTTCGACAACTGCGTGATCGCCACCGGCGCCACCGCGCGCCTGTTGCCGGGAACCACGCGCAGCGACCGCGTGGTCACCTACGAACAGCAGATCATGGAAAACGAACTGCCGGAGAGCATCATCATCGCCGGCGCGGGCGCGATCGGCGTCGAATTCGCCTACGTGCTGCACAACTACGGCGTGAAGGTGACCATCGTCGAATACCTCGACCGCGTGGTCCCGCTCGAGGACGCCGAGGTCTCCGCCGAACTCGCGCGCCGCTACCGGAAGCTCGGCATCGAGGTGCTGACCTCCACCAAGGTCGAGACGATCGACGACACCGGCGAGCAGGTCTTGGTGACCGTGTCGAAGAACGGCGAGCAACGCGTCCTGGAAGCGGACAAGGTGTTGCAGGCCATCGGTTTCCAGCCGCGGGTCGAGGGCTACGGCCTGGACAAGACCGGCGTGGAACTGACCGACCGCGGCGCCATCGCCATCGACTCGCGCGGCCGCACCAACGTCCCGCACATCTTCGCGATCGGCGACGTCACCGCGAAACTGATGCTCGCGCACGCGTCCGAGTCCATGGGCGTCGTCGCCGCCGAAACCATCGCCGGCGCCGAGACCATGGAACTCGACTTCGTGATGATCCCGCGCGCGACCTACTGCCAGCCGCAGATCGCCAGCTTCGGCTGGACCGAAGAACAGGCCCGCGAAAAGGGCTTCGACGTCCAGGTGGCGAAGTTCCCCTTCACCGCCAACGGAAAGGCACACGGCCTCGGCGAGGCCGTCGGCTTCGTGAAGATCCTGAGCGACGGTGAACACGGCGAGCTGCTGGGCGCGCACCTGATCGGCCCCGAGGTGACCGAACTGCTGCCGGAGCTCACCTTGGCGCAGCAGTGGGACCTGACGGTGCACGAGATTTCGCGGAACGTGCACGCTCACCCGACTTTGGGGGAAGCGGTCAAGGAAGCCGTGCACGGTCTTGCCGGGCATATGATCAACATGTAAGCGCGAACCTGCCCTGACCTGCGGGTTCGCGGGTCAGGGCAGGTGTCAGGCCGTGGCCAGGCCGTCATGCGGCCTGGTCGCCGAGCGTGTCGTCGAAGAAGTCGTCGACGGCCTTCCGTGTCCGAGCGTGGCTACTCGGCAGCAGATGCGTGTACACCCGGAGCGTGAAGCCGGGGTCGGTGTGGCCGAGGTACTGAGACAGCGCCTTGATCGACTCGCCAGCGTCGAGCAGTACCGAGGCGTAGAGGTGCCGCAGCGCGTGCACGCCGTCCGCCCTAGTCGGCTTCTCCACCCCGGCGTCCTTGAGCGCGGGCAGCCAGAAGTTCACTCGGAACCACTCCGCCCGGAAGACCCGCCCGTACCCGTTGACCATGAGCAGGCGGACCGTGGTGGGTTCGCCGCCCGGATGCGACCAGGGGAGCGTGACTTCGGTCGCAGGGAACTCCTCCGCGTACTCGTCGAGGAGACCGAGCAGCTTCCGCCCGATCGGCACCTCACGTGACTTGCCGCCCTTGGGCGGAGCGAACACCGGTTTCCCGGCGACCACTCGCACCTGTCGGGTGATGTACGCCAGGTTCTTGCTCCGGTCGATGTCATCGAGCGAGAACCCGAACAGCTCACCCTTCCGCAGCCCCAGACCGGCCGGGACGTCGACAGCGGGCTTGTACCGCCTCGGAAGGTTGTCCCGCACGCCCCGAGCACGTTTGCGAGACCAGGGCACGACCTGATTGCGACTCGCCCTCGGACGCGAGATCACCTTGGACAGCGCCGGATTCTCCGAGATCTTCTTGTCCGCCATCGCGAAATTCAGGATCGACACCAGGTGCCCGAAGTAGAGCGCCCGCGACGTCTCCGAGGCTTCGGCATCTTGGAGCTTCCGTAACCACGTCTGGATGTGACTCGGTCGGATCGATCCGACCGCCTTCTTGCCGAAGTACGGAAGCAGGTGGACGTTGACGCGCGTCGCGAAGCGCTCCCGGCTGGTGTAGTCGACCGTCTGCGAGTCTAGCCAGCTCTGTGCGACGACCTCAAAGAGCACCAGGCCCGCGCGAGGGTCGATGTACTTGCCCTCGCGCTTGTCCGACTCCATCTCGATGAGGAAGTCTTCGGCGCGCTTCTTTTGCTTGTCCGGAAAGGACTTCGACCGCTCGCTACCATCCGGGTCGAGGTAGCGAACCTTGTACCGCATCCCGACGCCGTACAGTTCGGTCTTCTCCAGAACCGGCCGCCCCCGAGCGTTGAGCCGCAGGTTCCCCTTGGCGTCCTTGGCAGGTTTGTACCAGCGATCTTGGATGTGTCCCATCAGGCGGCCTCCTCGGCAACCCAGGCCCGGACCTTCGTCGGGTCATAGCGGAGGTGACGGCCGATCTTGCGTACCGGCGGCCCCTCGCCGAGCCATTTCCATTGGTAGAGCGTCTTCACTGGCACGCGGAGGTAGTCCGCGACGTCTTCGACTGACCACAGTGGATCGATGCTGTCCATGCCTTCCCCCTTAGGCCGCGAGTGGAGTTGCCGAAAGATCTGGCGGACTCTGCGCGGCTAGTAGTGCTTTGTCGTACTCGGCTTTCCAGGTGATGCGTTCGGCGATGGCGTGCATGACCAGGTGGTCCCGTGGTGGCACGGAGGGGTCGCCGGAGTCGACCTTGCGCCAGACCAGCCGAGCCGGATCGGGTGTTGGTTTCTCGATCCCCACGGCCGCCAGCGCTTCGATCACGAACGCCTTGCGGTCCGCTTTGTGGTCGACGAGCGTCTTGCCCGACCACTTGCGTGACACCAGCACCCGCCGACCGGGCAGGCCGAGCGTGGTCCGCCGATGCGCCCGCCCCTTGCAGTGCCCCGGAGCCGTCTTTCCGTTGGCGCCCTTGGGATTGATCCCGTACAGCAGCCATACCGCGCAGCGAGGCGAGCAGGGTGTCACGGACAGTTCCGCGTGCAGCCGGTCGTGGTGAGCCTTCTGCCGTGCGGTGTCGGCTTCGACGACTTCGCCGGTGGATTTGGTGAGGTACTTGGTCAGATAGCCGATGTGGCGTCCGGCCTCTTCCGAGCCGCCGAGGATGCCCTTGGAGTGGACCTGGCGGCCGAAGGTGACCACGTGCGCCGGGTCTTCCACGGCCTCTACCGCGTCGTCCCAGTCGGTCAGCGGTTCGCGGGTGTCGGGGTCGACGAACACCCTGCGGTCGCCGTCCCACAGCGGCAGCCGGTCGACGTAGACGACCTGGTCATGGTTGGGCCACCACACCTGGTGATAGGTCGCCTCCGTCACCTGCCGAATGACGTCATGCGGCACCGACCCCCGGATAGCTGCGTGCAGGTGCGGAGCCGCCCGCCGTTGAGGTTCGACGGTGGCGAAGTACTGCGCGTCCCAGCCGACGACCCGCCGGAGGTTCTGCCACCACCGGTCCACGAGCGCGGAGAAGTGGACCGCGTCCCGAGCGGCCCGCCGGTAGTCATAGGTCGACGGATCGACAGGAGCGCCGTCCGACCGAACAGGGCCGTAGGTGTCGCAGGTGAGCGTGACGAACATCGACGGCCGGAACCGCCCCGCATACTCCCGTCCGACCGTGGTCTTGGCGACCTTGCGCCGAGGCAGGTTTGGCGCGTCCTGCCGCCGCTTGGTCGAGCGCTTCACCGCCTTCTTCGCGGGCAGGTCGATCGACGGGAGACGGCCGCGCATCCCGAGTTGCCGAAGTTCCTCGTCGACGCCCTCGATCTCCGCCCGCAGCTCCTCGGCTTCGGCCTGGTTGGTCTCTTGACGGTAGGCGGCGACGAGGTCAGCCCGGAATGCCAGTAGTTCCGTCTGAACCTCACTCGGTGGCTCTGCGGTGAAGTCAGGTTCTTCGGCCATGTGCCAGCCCTCACGGCACTGAACCTGCCTGAGCGCTTTGGCCTTGCGAGCGCAGGGCAGGCACACCGATTCGACGGTGGAGCCACACGGGACAGGGACGTACCGGAGTTCTCCGGTGTCGGTGTCCCCAACCTCCATTGTGAACGGCCGGACACACACGCCGTGCTTCTCCGCCGTCGCTTTCACCACGTCCGAGGCCAGTGGTTCCCTCATCCGAGCGGCCCGGGTTTTGGCCGGCATGGTCACCGCGGCTTCATTGGTACTCATCAGGCGGCCACCTCCCCAGGCGTGTGCCACTGCCGCAGCACGAACACCGGCATCTCCTGCCGCATCCCCGCAGGCAAGTCCGGGAAGGTCGCGTCGTCGAACCAGACGCCGCCGTAGACGACGACCGGGATGCCGCAGGGAGTACGGCCGCTCAGCTCCAGATGCACAGACCCGCCATGCTCCGGACGCCACAGGGACGCCTTCACGTCTTCCAAGGAGTTGGCCCACGTGAGCAAGCTGCGAGCCACGTCCTCAAGCCGATGGGAGTCGAGTTGCACAGTGATCGGATCAGGCCCCACCCCAACCCGAACCGAGGCCGCCGGAGGAAGCGCGAACGAGTCGAGGTGATCGCGGATCGCGTCGAGGAAGACCATGAGCCGGTTCACGCCGCCACCCCCTCAGGACCGCGACGGGTGGCCAGGTCGACGACATGGGCGCCGCCGTTGGTCACGTAGGTCTCCAGCGCCTTGACCGTCTCGTCCGGCACCCAGCCAGCACGGACCCGCAGCGGTTCGCGGATGCCCTCGCCCCAGATGTAGCCGACGCCCGCAGCCGACTCCTCGATCCGGTTGGCCCACGCCCCGCGCTCGTACGCGCCATCACCGAGGACCATCCCGACGTGAGTCTTGGAAGTAACGCGCAGGCACACCCGCCGGGGGAACAGCTCCCGAACCGGAACGGTGTCTTTTGTCGGCTCTTGGACGTATCCGCGCACCGTGTAGCCCAGCGCCCGGCCCTGTGTGGTCAGGATCGCGACCCGTTCGACGATGGCTTCGCGGGTCTTGCGGTCGGTGTACTTGGTGAGCGCGCCGATCTCGTCGAACTCCAAGATCTCCAAGGGGTGATCGGTGGAGATCGGGACGTTGCGGGTGTGTCCGGCGAACTCGCGCTTGCGGGACTCAAGACCGCCGAGCAGGTCGTCCAGGACCTCGATCGCTTCCTTCCCCGCGACGCCATAGCGGGCGAAGATCCCCCGCCCGTAGGCCAGTTCCATCCCCTTCGGGTCGATCCCCGAGACGCGCACCGTCCCGGCCCGGATCGCCGAGGCGGCCGACACGAGTGGGGACCACATGACCGAGTTCTTCCCGGCCCCTGTGGCACCGGCGACGAGCATGTGCGCGCCCGGACCGGTCAAGGGCAGCCGCCAGTCCTTGCCGTACTCGGTCCGTCCGGCGAGCACCCGCCGCAGATCCACCGCGACGACGGCTGCCAGCTCGGGCAGCTCCGCACAGTCCACCGAAGCTTTGAGGAGGTCGCGGCGCTGGAAGTCGAGCGAGACGACGTTGGGTTCCAGCTCCCGCACCTGGCACCGCGTGACCTTGCGGGCAACGGCCAGTGCACGGGCGGCGTCGTCGAAGTCTTCCGGCTTCTGACCGGGCACGAGCCGGACGCGGACCTCGTCCCACGACGGCCCCGACTTCACGCCCAGCACCTTCGGGACCTGCACCGCAGCACCGCCGCCCGCAGTGCGCGAGACCGCCTTCCGGCGACGGCCGACCAGGTTCACGGTCACTTCCACCGGCACGGTGCCGTCAGAGATGGACAGACCGCAGGCGTGCAGCCAGCCCGGCAGTTTCCGGGCGTAGGTGAACCAGCGCAGCCACCACGCCCGCAGGAACCGGCCACAGCACCGGTCGAACGACACCACGTCGAGCAGCCGCCACAGCACCAGGACCACCGCGACCGAACCCACCGTTACGGCCAGCGACAGCCAGCCAAGCCACTGCCACCAGGCCACCAAGGCAAGGACGCCGAGACTGGTCCGCCAGTGTGTGAAGACTTGCTTTCCTAGCCACATCAACAACTTCACGGCCGACCATAAGGCGATGAAGACCACGGCAGCGGCGGCGAGGACTTCCGCGATCGTGGCGAGCGCGCGTCCGAGCTTGTGCAGCATCCACACCACCACACCGAGCACGCCGCCGCCGATAAGAAGGAAACCGATTCCGTTCGTGTTCATCGGCGACCACCGCCGGTCAGGTCTAGCGGGAGCATTCCCCGGCAGGGAGCACATTCGTTCTCACCGGGCAACAGCTTGGCGAACCGCTTACAGAGTGCGCAGCGCGTTCGGGTGACCCCGTCTAGCGCACGCTTGTTGCCATCGTTTAGCGTTGTCATTGTTCACTTCCAGAGGTTGTGGACAGCGCAGGAGCGGCAAGGTTGGTAGCCGGATTCCGCTTCTGCGCCTTACAGGACAAGAAGACCGCATGAGGACGTGTTTGTACGCCGCACGTCCCCGCGTGCGTTTTTGCTCTGTTGTTCAGTTTCTAGCTGGCTTGCGACTTCTCCTTCTGGATCTGGGCGGCCACCTCCTCGGCCTTCCGCTCCTCATAGCCGACCCAGTACTTGAGCTCGTGGTGGTGAGCGCGGTCCACATCGGACACGGCCTGATACATGCGCGCGTTCTCCTTGTGGAACTTCAACCACGTCGACCGGTTCGACCCAGGCCTCGGCCGACGAGCGGAAGCGACCAGGTGCGCGTCCTTGAGGGTCTGCGGCTCATTCCGGCCCGGAGTCGTCATTGCGCACCACCGCGTGCTTGCCGAGAAACACGGCCAGTTCGTCCGCGCTGTCGCGGATTTGGCGAAGGAGCCGGATGAACTCCGGCCACTCGGCCGGATCGGATGGCGGCAGAATCGCCAAGCTGTCCGGGTCCAGGTAGATCACCAAGGCCGGGTTCGCCGAACCATTGCCCTGCATTCCCGCGACCGCCTGCCGTCCCGGCTTCCACATCGCGTTGAACGCCACGGCTGTGCCCTTCCTCGCTGTAAGCGCGCAGCTCCCAAGATCGCGCGTTGTCCTCGAATCCCTCGGCCGCCGCCGTCACCGCTGCCAATACCCACCAGGGCAACTGGCCCTGAGTCGCTAGATCCCGCCACGCCGACGCCACCGCGAAGGAAGCGACGGCCATGTCATGCGCCGCCAGGGCATTCCCGCTCTGGGCAGTTCGCTGTGTCATCGCGCTGTAGTGGCGGTAAGCGGCTTCCCAGGCTTGGACCAGGTGCGGGGAAGCCACGGCAACCCGTTGGCTCCCCGGCGCCCCGCCCGTCATCACGCCGCCTTGGACGTTGACTCGGCAGCGGCGGAGGCCCGGCCCGACTTGGATCCGCCACCGCCCATCGCAGCCTTGAAGCCGGTCGCGCGGAACAGGTAGGACTGGTACTTGAACTCGCCCTGGCCCGCCACCTTCGGCTCAGCCGTCAGGCCCTCCAACTCGATCGGCCGCATACCCGGCAGGACCTCGGACGTAGCCGGAACGGGCTGAACGTCGGCCAGCAGCGTGATCTCGAACGAAGCGCGCTTCGCCTTCGTCTCGTCCGGGTCGGTCACGGTGGCCTTCCACTGACGCTTGCCCGTCACCTCGTCGACCCGCTGACGCGCCGGACGACCCGCAGCACGGTCTTCCCGCGACTGGTACTCGTTGTCCGGCGAGACCTCGCCGACCATCACGAGGCCCTGTCCGAACGCTTCGTCGAAGTCGATGGCGAAACGGTGTCCCTTGTAGATAGCCATGTCGTTAGTTCCCTTGCTTGTCTGTGTCTGTCGGCACTTCGTCGCCGTCTTTGCCCCTTGCGGCAGCCGCGCTCAGTGCGGCCTGTACCTCTGCGAGTTCTCTCCCCAGCACCGCTATCGCGTCGGAATCGACGAGCAGGACCACGGGGAACGCCTTGCCGAAACGGATCTCCGCCCGGTTGGCGTAGGTGAGCGCGCGGACGCGGATCGGCAGGTCTGCCGTGACGTGGATCTGGACCGTGTCGCGCATCGGGCGCTCAGATCACGAACCGGCGAGCTGTCCACGTTCCCGAGCTACGCGCGGACGCTGCCCGACTGGCGGTTGGAGTCGTCATGCCTGCCTCCCTCTTGGTGTCTCGGTGCTGGGGCGACTCCCCGGCAACCTGCACCTAATCTCCGCCAAAACGCGGGACGTGATCACCACCTGGCAGGACATCTAGGGACGTCCCTGGTACGGTCGAAGACGTCCCTAAAAGTCCCTAGGAGGGCGGATGCCGAACGAACGCCTGCGGGACGCCCTGCTGCGCAACGGCCTCACGCTGGAACAAGTCGCCGACGCCACCGGGGTCGATCAGAAGACCGTGGAACGGTGGATCACCAAGGGGCGGACGCCGTACCCGAAGCACCGTCACAAGATCGCCGCGATGGCGCGCGAGTCCGAGACCTATCTATGGCCGGACTCGGTGGCCCCGGAGCGCAAGGCCGAGACGGCTGCCGCCGAGGTCGTGCGCGTGTTCCCGCATCGCAACGCCATCCCCGTCGAGTTGTGGGACCGGCTGATCAAGGAAGCGTCGGGCACCGTCGAAGTTCTGGTCCACGCCGCGCTGTTCCTGGTGGAGCGCCCGCGGTTCATCAAGGACCTGACGGCAAAAGCCCAGGCCGGGGCCAAGATTCGGCTGATTTTCGGAGATCCAGAGGGGGAGAGTGTCGCTCTGCGCGGGGACGAGGAGCAGCTAGGCGACGGGACACTTGCGGCGCGTATCCGCAACGCACTGGCGTCTTACCGGCCGCTGATCGGGGTAGACGGGGTGGAGATGCGCTTCCACAACACCACGCTCTACAACTCGATCTTCCGCTTCGACGACGAAATGATCATCAACACGCACGTCTACGGCTTCCAGGGAGCCCACGCCCCATCCCTGCACCTCCGCCGACTATCCGCCGGGGACCTCTTCGAGACCTACTCGGAGAGCTTCGAAGCCGTCTGGAACCTCGCCAAACCCGCCACCTTCTAGGAGGCCACGCATGGCACGCGTCGACTACTACAACGACCCGAACGCCCCCAAGGCGAACAGCATCGCAGTAGCGGTATCCGCGTTCATCCAGGACGACGAAGGCCGCATCCTCATGATCCGGCGCACCGACAACGACCTGTACTCGATCCCTGGTGGACAGCTCGAACTCGGTGAGACCTTGGCGCAGGCCGCCGTGCGGGAGGTTCGCGAGGAGACCGGTATTGAGTGCGAGGTGACCGGGGTCATCGGCCTGTACTCGAACCCGAACCACGTCATCGCCTACGACGATGGTGAAGTGCGGCAGGAGTTCTCGATTTGCTTCCGTGCCACTATGACTGGAGGTGCTTTGCGCACGAGTTCTGAGAGTAAAGAAGTTCTCTGGATGAGTCCTTCCAAAATGGGAGAGGTTAATATTCACCCCTCCATATCGTTGCGCCTCAAGAATGCTTTGGAGCCGCATCCTGGACCGTACTTTAGCTAGGAATTCCCGGCTTCTTTGCGGTCAATATGAATTGAAGTTAATCATTCTCGTTGGTTCGCTTGAGGTGTCTGGCGAAGAACTTAGAAGATCAAGAAGCGCCTCTGCCTTGCGAATCAGTTCGTCAAAAGTGATGATCTGTACGTCATGCTGATTCTTTCTGTAAAACTCAAAGCTTCTCTTCTGGGTAACGTTTTCAAGCGAGCTTGAGGAGCCGATAATTAGAAGTAGCCTTGGGGCAAAGGCGCGAAACTCTGGATCGTCCTGATCTGCGATTTGCCTATAGGATTCACTTAGGGAGTAGCTGTACTGCCTGATTTGCTGTGTGGCGCCAGCTAGTTCTTTATCTATGTTGTAGACGCGGTTTCTGTACTCTTTCTTGGTGTACAGTAGTGGTGTCTTCGGTGTCTTTATCTCAACTATCAGGCAGTCGTCGCTGATTTCTCTGCGGTAAAGAAAGTCTGCCTCATTTCCCTTCTTCCTCGTGTAGTCCTTCCCTCCTACGTAAACCTTTTCTCCTACGATGACGACTGGGTCCGCGAAAACCTGACTGACCGCCCAGTTCTCTTCCTGTAGCAGCGTCTGCCATGCGCTCTCGTTGTCGCTGGACATGAGCGCCTTTGCGCGCTCAATAAATCGCTCAATACGGCTGATTCCAAGGGCTTTGTCGAGTGATGAAAGTACTTCGCCTGGTGATGACTTGAAGTATTTTGTTAGAACGTCCTCATCTTGTGCCGCAAACCAGTCGAAAGCGGCAGAAATAGACTCAGCAGAACTGGAACTCTGGAGTTTTTCGAGCGCTTGTGCCATTGGCTTCTCGGTATCGACAAGTAGGTATCGCCGTCTCCCGTTTCGAATTCCTCGTGCATCATGTAGATCGTATAGCGCCTGCAGGTACATGTATAATTTCGCTGTTTCCTCTGCGCTTAGTGCAAGTTTTACGCCTTCTCCGCTGTGTAGGCTTGCAAGATTGATTGCTGTCTCGGCCTCCCAGGCGTCCTCCGTCTTCTTTTTTTGGTAGGCGAAGGTTGCCTTTACTGGAGATTGTGGATCGTTCTCGTTGTCTACCAGAGTGGGTATAAAGACTAGGCGCGTGCGTTCACTTTGCCGAAGGGGTAAGGGGTGAACGTCAGCGCTAACGTTGGAAGTGGAGCGCACGGTTACATATTCTTCGGTCATCGATGCATCCGATTCCACGATCGTATCTAGTTGAACATTGCCGAACTTGGCTCTATGGGATCAAGGCGCGCCGCCGTCGGCGGCGCGCTGGTCACCTTGCGTCCGCGTCTCGCCTGCGGGCGCACCTTGCCCGACACGGCGGGCTGCCGCTCCGCTTCGCCCACCGGCCGGGCGGTGCGCCCGCTGAAGCCGTGGACAGGTGTAGCCGCCGCCAGCGGCGCGCATGTACGCCAAAGAGCACGTCGGCCTCCTCGCACAGACGATCGTGCTCAGAGGTCGCAAACGGCCTAACGGCTGTTACGCGGAGCCACCGCCCCGATGCCAGATCGTCACAACGGCCGCCACGACGCGTCAAGGCGGGAAAGCGTGCCTTGACTCGACGCGACGGCCGCGTGGATGGCTTCGTATCGGGGAGATGGGGGAGGAGTGGGCGAGTGCCAGGCCGTCTCCAGGCCGTCAGACGTCGGGTAGGGGTGAGAACACGCGAGAAGCGTCCAGCCCTGTCCGCGCAGGTCAGAGGTCAGAAGAAGCGATCATGCCCACGTCAGAAAAGCCGGGGACTCAAAAGATCAACATGTAGGTCCTCGTGAGTGTTTTGGGTCGTTGTGGCGAGCTTCCTCTTGGGTACGTACTGCGTGACCTGCGGCGTTTCTTGCGTGATGCCTGGTTTGAAGTTCATGAAGGTCCCCTTCCTGTACTTAGGCGCAAGGATGGGGTCTTTCACGTGCTGTCGCTGTGGCGCTGAGGCTCACGGTGGCGTTCCTGCCCGGCCGTGGCAGCGGGGCCGCCTCGGTCCGGGCTGAGGCGGGCCGGTGTGTCGTGAAGGGCCCCTTTGAGACCTTCAACGTCTCAAAGGGGCCCTTCACGACATCCCCACGACCGCGAAAGCTCACGTGAGCCTGACTGGGGTCCTTCACGGACCGGCCTGGCACCAACCGCAGCCGGAACCACATAGGTACCTAAGACACCCTTGGCTCTAACGACCCAAACACTCACGACCCCCCCGGCACTGTCCGCACCGGGCGAGCGCCAGGCCGTCCGACGTCGGTCGGGGCGAAAGTGTCCAGCCCTGCCGCGCAGGCCGGTGGCTATGAGCGGCGGTCATGCCTTGAGACGCTCAACGTCCCAAATCTTCCCCACTCAACGGCACGACCTGGATCAACGGAGGATTGGGGACGCTCAACGTCCCCAATCCTCCGTTGATCAAGCCAAGGCTCCCGACGATGTGGGAATCGGGACACTCAACGTCCCGATTCCCACATCGTCAACGCCAAAACGCTAAAGCGTGTGCGTGGCGATCAGCTGGCCGATGGCCCGGATGTCCGACCCGCGGAACTCCAGCCGCACGTTCCCCAGCCCGCTGAACCAGAGGTCCAGCTCGGCATCGAGGTCGAAGGTGCCCGCGGTTTCGATCGAGAAGGCCTGGATCCTGTTGTACGGCAGCGAAGTGAAGTCCTTCTTCTTGCCTGTCATGCCCTGGACGTTCACCGCGATCAGCCGCTTGTTCGTGAACACCACGAAGTCGCGCACCGCCTTGAACGAGGAGATGATCTGTTCGCCGGGGATGATGATCGGCTGCACCGTCGGCGCGATGTCCTTCGGTTTGCATGGCGTGAGCTTGAAGACGGTGTCCTTGGAGAAGTCAATCATGTAGTCCAACATACGGATGAACGCGACACGGGGACCCGTCCCCGGCGGGGTCCCGCATACTGCCCGGGTCCTGGAGGAGGCACGATGAAGCGGCTCACGACGACGCACGAGAGTTTGGCGCTCGGCGTGCCCCCGTCGGCTCCCGGCGCGGTGTTCGCTCTCGCGCTGGCGGGCGGGGTGTCCGTCGATCCCGGTGAGGGCGGCGAGATCTCCTTCGGGCGGAATCGGCCGCAGGTCGACGTGTGTGTGGGCGAGAACGACGTGCAGGTCAGCCGCAGGCACGGGCTGTTGAACTTCACCGGCGGGCGGTGGTGGGTCAGCAACACCGGCCAGTTGCCCATCCGGATGCCGAATTCCCGCTGGCTTTCCCGCGGCGAGGAGCCGATCCCCCTGTCGGACGGGTACACGCCGCTGTTCGTCCGCGGCTCGGGCAGGCGGGAGCATCTGCTCGAGTTGTACGTCGCCGGTCCCGACGGTGGGCAGCCCGCCACCCGGCACGACGACGTCACCGTGCCGCCCCGCCGCTGGCGCCTCAGCGCGGAAGAACGCCTGGTCCTGGTCGTCTTCGGGCAGCGTTATCTCCTGCACGACCTCAATCCGCAGCCGTTGTCCCGTCAGCAGACGGCCGAGATCCTCGCCGAACTCCGTCCTGGCGAGACATGGACCAGCCGCCGGGTCGAGCACGTCGTCATCGACGTCCGGGGGCGGTTGTCCGCCGGCGGAGTTTACGGTTTGCGGCGCGAAGAGGTCGGCGAACCGGTCGGCAACGCGTTGAACGACAACCTGTTGCGTGAGCTCGTGTTGTCCACGACGCTCGTCCCGCCGGACCTCGCCCTGCTCGACGCGCTCGACTGAGTGTCCATAGAGGACTGTCAGCTCACGCCTTCCATCGCCGCCTTCGCGACGTCGCTGCCCTTGTCCGCCTCGCCCGCGACCTTCACCAGTGCCGCGGTCGCTTGATCGCGGCTTTCCTCCGCCTTCACGCGTCCCGCCGAGGCCGCGTTCACGCCGAAGAAGGCACCCACCACGGTGCCGATCACCGTTCCCGCCGCGGTGATCACCGCCGTGACGTCCGACGTGTTCGGGTACCGCATGACCGCCGCCACCGCGATGACCGCGAGCGCGCCCAGCCCCGCAAGCACCGTCATGAATCCGTAGTTCTTGCCCATGGCCCGCTCCTTTCAGGCTCCACGCGCCATGCTTCGCCCGAACGCCGCCCTTCGTTACGGCAAAAGGCCGGACCGTTACCCGCCGATGTCGAAACGTACCTCGTGGTCCTGATCCGGCACTACGAATCGCACCAGCCGCACGCCCTCTTCGGCGATCGAATCCTGATCCCGCAAGGGTTTCGGTGATTCGATCGTCAGTGTCGCCCCTTTTATCGCCCAAATGGCCAGGAATTCACCATCGACGAGCAGGGTGCCCCGGCGGCCGCCGTTGCCCGGTGGCAGCGGCACGCGGCGACCGTCCGGGATCACCCGTACGCGGTCGGCGTGGGAGAGCAGGACGTTGTCGTATTCGGGCAGGAACCGGGGCGGCGCCGGGGTTTCCGGGTCGGGACGCGGTGCGTCGGGCAGGTCGAACAGTTCTTTGCCGTCGACGTCGGTGAAGGTCACCAGCTTGGGCCGCAGTCGCTCGAAGACCTCTTTCAAACGAGTCAGCCCCGACCAGACCTGCGCGTCGCGGACGGTCGCCGGACCGAACGCCTTGAGGTAGCGCAGCACCAGATCGTCGAGCGTGATGCCGCCGGTGATCGGTGCGCCGACCCACTCTTCGAGCAGGGCGAACGCGGCCGGACCGGTCTGGCCCCACAGGCCACGCGGGGTCACGTGCGCGAGGGGGAGAAGGCTCTGGATCGCGTAGGCGAGGGTGGTCGGGTCGGCGTCCGGCCACCGGTCCGCCAGCGCGGCGCGGATCTCGGCGCGCGTGCGGGGCCGCTCGGCCAGCAGGGCCCGCCCCGCTTCGGCGATCGCGGCGAGATCGAGTCCGGCGACCTCCCGCGAATAGTGGCCGAGGAAACCCCGCTCGACCACCGGTTTGATGGTGGGCCACAGCGCGAGGCCGTCCGAGGCCGTCACCAGGTGCACCGTGCCGCGCATCAACGTCGACCGGACGACCTCACGGGCGGCCAGCGGTTTCGCCAGCTCGTCCACTTCGAAATCCCGTAGCCGCGACCACAGACCGACGTAGGACGCGTCGGGCGCCTGCGCCTGGAGGCCGGCCAGCCGCTCGATCGCGGTGACGGCGGGCAGAACGGCGCGGTCGAGCAGGAGCTGCCTGGCCAGGGTCGCGCGGTTGAGGGCCCGGGGGTTCAGAAGTTCCATCGTCAGACGCGCTTTCGGTGGACGGCGAAGCGGAATGGCTTGATGTCGGTCATGGGGCTAGCTTAGGAACAATCGCGGAAAGGTTCGTTCCGCGATTGCGAACAAGGTGGGATCCATGACGGAAACTTCGGCGAGACTGCTGCGACTCCTGTCGTTGCTGCAGGCCAGACGACACTGGACGGGTCCGGAATTGGCGGAGCGGCTCGACGTCACGACCAGGACGATCCGGAACGATGTGGAGCGGCTACGCGGCTTGGGCTACCCGGTCGACGCGACTCCCGGTGTCTCCGGCGGGTACAGCCTGGGCGCCGGCGCGGCCATGCCGCCGCTGCTGCTCGACGACGAGGAGGCCGTCGCGGTGGCGATGAGTCTGCGCACGGCCGCGGGCGGCACGATCGCGGGAATCGAGGAGACGTCGGTCCGCGCGCTGGCGAAACTGGAGCAGGTGCTGCCGTCGCGGCTGCGGCGTCGTGTCGAAGCGCTGAATTCCGCGACGCTCGCGGTGCGGGGCGGTGGCCCCACGGTCGACGCCGAGGTGCTCTCGGTCATCGCCAACGCCTGCCGTGACCGCGAGACCCTGCGATTCGATTACGTGGGACACAACGGGTCCGAGACGCGGCGGCAGGTCGAGCCGCACCGCCTCGTACACATGAGCCGCCGGTGGTACCTCGTCGGCTGGGACGCCGACAGGCAGGACTGGCGCACGTTCCGCGCGGACCGCGTGCGGCCGCGTACGCCCAACGGACGACGTTTCGAGGAACGCGAACCACCCGAAGGCGGCGTGGTCGCGTACCTCCAGCGTGGTGTGGGCGCGGCGCTGTGGCGGCATCACGCGACGATCCGGCTGCACGCCCCGGCCGCCGAAGCCGCGGCGAAGGTGCCGCCCTCCGTCGTCGTCGAAGCCGTCGACGAGCGGACCTGCCTGCTCAAGGCGGGCGCGGACACGCTGGCGTATCTGGCGCTCTACCTGGGCATGCTCGACACGGACTTCGACGTCGTCGACTCCCCGGAATTCGCCGGGCACCTGCGCGAACTGATCGGCCGGTTCAGCCGCGCGGTGGACTCTTGACGTCGAAGACCAGGTCCGGGCGCTCCCAGGTGATCTTCGGCGGGCTGGGCGGCACGACCCCGACACGACGGGCGCCCATCCGCTCGTAGAACCCGGCGGCGGGCGGATGGGAGACGACGCGGATCTCGGTCATGCCCAGGTCCGCGGCCTGAATGAGCATATGCTCGACCAGCCACGCGCCGATGCCCGTGCCCTGCGCGGAATCGGCGACGAACAGCAGGTCCAGCTCGGCCGGGTACTCGATGAGGCTGTAGAAGCCGACCACGTCCCGCTGCGCGTGGGCGACGAACGCGGGATGCGTGGCGAGGTAGTCCTCGGTGACCCGGTAACCCTCGAGGATCGACGCGTACTCCCCTTGATAGGCGGCCGATTCGTGCATCAGCGCGGTCACCTTGACTGCGTCGGAAGCGCTTGCCCTGGAGATGCGGTAGCTCGTCACGAGCGCAGCTTAGAACGTCACACCGACAGTTCTTGACCTCCAGCTATCTGGAGGTATGAGGCTGGGGGCAGACGACGAACTGGAGGAACGAGATGAAAGCGGCCGCGTTCACGGAAGCCGGTGGCCCGGAAGTGCTCCGGGTGCTGGAGTTGGAGGAGCCGCACGCCGGGGCGGGGGAGGTCCGGGTGCGGGTGAAGGCGGCGGGGGTGCAGCCGTACGACGCGGCCGTGCGGGCGGGCTGGGAACCCGCGGGGCTCGCGCTGAGCTGGCCGCGTGTCCCGGGGAACGAGTTCGCCGGGGTCGTCGACGAGGTCGGTTCGGGGGTGACCGGCCTCGTCGCCGGGGCCGAGGTGCTCGGCTTCACCGCCGTGCAGGCGTACGCCGAGTACATCGTGGTGCCCGCGGAGAACGTCACGCCGAAGCCGGCGGAGATGCCGTGGGAGGTCGCGGGCGGCTTCACGGCGGGGACGCAGACCGCCTATCTGGCGCTGGACGGCCTGCGGGTCGCCCGCGGCGAGACACTGCTGGTCCACGGGGCGGCGGGTGCGGTGGGCACGGCCGCCGTCCAGCTCGCCGTGTTGCGCGGGGCGAGGGTGATCGGGACGGCGAGCGAGGCGAACCAGGATTACGTCCGCTCGCTCGGCGCCGGACCGGTGGTCTACGGCGACGGCCTCGCCGACCGGGTGCGTACCCTCGCGCCGTCCGGTATCGACGCGGCGCTGGACGGTGCGGGCGGAGTCGCCTTCGATCTGTCGCTGGAGCTGGTCGGGAATCCGGACCGCGTGCTCACTCTGGTCGAGCACGCCCGCGCGCCCGAAGCGGGGGCGCGAGTGGTCACCGGGACGAGGTCGGCGGAGCGGCTGGGGATGCTGGCGTCGTTGTACGCCAAGGGGGAGCTGCGGTTCCTGGTGCGGCGGACGTATCCGTTCGGCGAGGCCGCGGCGGCGCACCGGGAGATCGAGACCGGGCACGGGCAGGGCAAGGTCGTGCTGACCTTCCCGTGAGCCTCGTTCCGGCTGCGGTTTGATGCCGGGTCCGGTCCGTGAAGGCCTCCTTGAGGGACTCTGGGTCCCTCAAGGAGGCCTTCACGGACTCGGTGAGGCAAGGGTGCTGGTGCCGAGCCCCACGCTTACCGCAACTTCCGTACCACCCCGCGCACCACCAAAGGCGCCACGATCGCCACGAAGAGCACCAGCGCCGCCCAGCCCCCGAAACCGCCGAAACCGCCTTCGTCGTAGGCCGCCGGTGCGGCCTCCCGCCAGTTCTTCGAGCCGCCGCCCGCCGACTCCTCGTCGGGGTTCGCCGTGGCGGTCGCGGTCTTGTCGCCGGCGGCCGGACCGGTGCTGGGGCCGGTGGAGGCGTTGGGGCCGGCGGCGCCGGTGCCCGCCTTGGGTTTGCCGTCCGGGTTGATGATCCCGCCGGTCACCAGCGGGTCGGGCGGGCTGGCGGCCCCGGCGCCGAGGCTGCCGTGGAAGGTCGGGTTGCCGCAGTTGCCCGCGTTGAGCTGCTTCGCCGGTCGCCCGGTGAGCCGCGCGTTCGAGTTCATGATCTCCTGCGACAGGTTCGGCGGCAGCGGCGAATAGCCGATCCGGGCCATGTTGATCTGGCCGTCGCAGGCGACGTGCTCGAGGAACGCGGCCATCGTGTCGGTCTTGCCCTGGTCGCCGTAGCCGCCGCGGCAGGTGTCACGGCCGCTGGTGCACGGCATCATGACGTACGAGTACGCCGAGATCGGGTACGACTTCGGATCGGTGTTCGAGTAGACCTTGTCCAGCTTCTGGCTCAGGTCCGGCCGCAGTTCCGCGTGCTTCAACGCGGCCGCGATGTTCTCGGCGTAGGGCTGCGTGTACTGGCCGGCGCCGTTCTGTACCCACGCCGCCGGCACCTTGTAGAGCTGGGCGTAGGCGAATTCGTCGTAGGCGATGGAGAACGGGATGCTGCCCGAACCCACGGACTTCGCGATCTGGTCCGAGTCCGCGAGCAGCCGGTACCACTCGGCGTCCGGCCCCTGTCCGGGAAGCTGGATGGGACGTACGCCCGACGGCAGGTTCCCCATGCCGTTCCCGACGTTGCGGGAGACGAACCGGTTGTAGGCGGCCGGTGCGGCGTGGGCGATGAAGTCGTAGAACAACGCCGTCGTCCCGGACTGCCCGGTCCGGCCGACCAGCGTGATGGGCTGATCGGGCAGCGGCTTGCCGCCGTTGGTCGCGGTGATGGCCGGATCGCTCCAGCGGGTGATGTCCCGGCTGAAGATGCGGCCGATCACCTCCCGGGTGAGGTGCAGGTAGTCGACGCGCTTCCCGCCCTGGTCGGTCACGTTGTACATCACGGCGACCGCGCCCGCGACGTCCGGGACGTACTGGTAGCCGCGGGTCTGCGCGGAAAGGCCGCCGCCACCGGCCGCGATGAGCGAGGACACCTCGGCCTCGGTCCCGCCGAAGTCCACCGTCCGGTCGCCGTACTGGTTGACCCCGGCGGGCGAGTTGGTGGCCGAGTAGTTGACCGGGATACCGCGTGACGTCGCGCCGTTCTGCCAGTCGTTCATCGCCGGGCCCACGTAGCTGGAGCCGGAGCCGGTGACCCTGGACAGCGCCGCGGCGCCGGGAGTGATCACCAGCGACAGCAACACCGTGACCCCGCCCAGCGCGGCCAGCCGCCGGATCATCCGAATCGCCCGTTCACGTAGTCGAAGGTGCGCTCGTCCGACGGGGCGTTGAAGATGGTGGCCGTCGGACCGTGTTCGATCACCCGGCCGGGTTCGTTCTCGGCCGCGAGGAAGAACGCGCAGTGGTCCGAAACCCGTTGGGCCTGCTGCATGTTGTGCGTGACGATCACGACCGTCACCTCGTGCCCGATCTCGGCGATGGTCTGCTCGATCCGCCGGGTCGACGTCGGGTCGAGCGCGGAGCAGGGCTCGTCCATCAGCAGCACGTTCGGCTGCACGGCCAGCGATCGCGCGATGCAGAGCCGTTGCTGCTGCCCGCCGGACAGCGCGCCGCCGGGGGAGCTCAGCCGGTCGCGGACCTCGCGCCACAGCCCGGCCCGTTCGAGGCTCTGTTCGACGAGGGCGTCCTTGTCACCGCATTTGACGCCGGCGAGCTTGAGCCCGGCCAGCACGTTGTCGCGAATGGACATCGCCGGGAACGGGTTGGGCTTCTGGAACACCATGCCGATCCGCAGCCGCACCTGCTGCGGACGCGTCCCGTCGGCGTAGATGTCCTTGCCGTCCAACAGGACCTCGCCGGTCAGCGACGCCGACGGCACCAGCTCGTGCATCCGGTTGAGGATGCGCAGGAAGGTCGACTTGCCACAGCCGGACGGGCCGATGAGCGCGGTCACCTCCTTGGCGGGCATCCGCAGCGAAACCCCTTCGAGCACCAAGCGGTCACCGAACCAGGCACCGATCTCGCGGGATTCGAGTTCCGCCGCGCCGGGCGGCGGACCGCCGGTCAGTGCCACCAGCGGGCGCGCCGGACTGTCCACGTAGGACACTTCAGTGTCGGTCACCGGTTCTCCTGTGTCTTGACGGTGGTTCTCTTCGCCTTGCGTTTGGACCGGTCGCGGCCCACCACACGGGCGATCGCGAACAGGCCGAAGATGAGCAGGATCAGCACGAGCGCGCCGACGTAGCCGCGCTGCTGGACGTTCTCCAGCGGCTGTTTGATGAAGCGGTAGATGAACAGCGGGATGCTCTCCTGCGGATCGGAGAACGGGTTCGCGTTCATCCCCAGCGCGCCGAACGAGGTGAACAGCAGCGGCGCGGTCTCACCCGCCACCCGGGCGATGCCGAGGATCACGGCGGTGGTGACGCCGGTCCGCGCGGTCGGGAGTACGACCGACCACACCGTGCGGGCCCGGCTCGCGCCGAGCGCCAACGACGCCTCGCGCAGGCCGTCCGGGACGAGGCGGAGCACGACGTCCACGGTTCGCGTGACGGTCGGCAGCATGACCATCGTCAACGCGAGCGTGGCCATCATCCCGTTGTAGCTGAACAAGCCCACACCCGCCTGGATGCCAGGGATGATCAAGGCCGCGTAGACGAACAGACCGGCCACAATGGACGGAAGGCCGCTCATCGCGTCGACCATGATCCGCACCGGTCGCCGGAACCTGGACCGCGTCTCGTTCAGGAAGACCGCGGTGAGCACGCCCAGCGGGACGACCAGGACCAAGGTCAGTGCGGTCTGCTGCAAGGTGCCGATGACGGCGTGCAGGCCGCCGGTGTCGGTCACCGGATCGGTCGGCGCGACCGTGGACATGTCGTGGGTGAAGAACGCGAGCCGCAGATACGGCGCGCCCTCCGCGACGATGTAGATCAGCAGTGACAGCAGCGGCGCGAGGAGGATCAGCGCCCCGCTGACGACGACGGTGGAAACCAGCCGGTCCGACGCGGCGAGTCTGCCCAGCCGGTCGCGGGTGACCAGGTAGAGCATCGACAGGTACAGCAGGTACGCGACGATCAGGTCGGCCAGCCAGCCGGGGGAATCCAGCAGCAGATGCATGACGAACCAGGTGAGCAGCGTGGCCGACACCGCGCAGCCCAGCGCCGCGAGCCGGTCCTGCCTGGTCGTCTCCGACGGACGGCGTTTGACGAGCTTGCGCGGTGAAGGGGTGACAGGGGGAGTCAACGTCGTGGTCACGCGTCCACCCCCGCGCCCGAACGGCTCTTGGAGATGATCACCGACGCGGTGAAGTTCGTCGCCAGGGTGAAGACGAACAGCACCAGACCCGCGGCCATCAGCCCGGACAGCGCGAGCCCCGACGCGCCGGAGTTGTTGGCGATGAAGCCGGAGATCGTCGCGCCGCCGAACTGGAGGACGTGCTTCGTGATCTCCGGAACCTGCGGCAGCAGCAGGGAAACGGCGATCGTCTCGCCGAGCGCGCGGCCGAGCCCGAGCATCGAGCCACCGATGACGCCGCCTCGGCCGAAGGGCAGGACCACCGTCCTGACCATTCCCCACCGCGTGCTGCCCAGTGCGAGCGCCGCCTCCTTCTCACCGGGCGGCGTCTGCGCGAACACCTCCCGGATCACCGAGGTCGTGATCGGGAGGACCATCAGCGAGACCACCAGACCCGCGATGAACATGGACTGGATGTACAGCGCGTTCTCCTTCGACGAGAACAACGGGAACCAGTCGAGGTTTTCGGTGAGCCACAGCGAGACGGGCACGATCTGCGGGCCGAGGAAGGCGAATCCCCACAGGCCGTACAGCAGGCTCGGGATCGCGGCGAGCAGGTCGACGAGCCCGGTCAGGAACCCCCGGATCCGCCCGCTCGAGTACTCGGTGATGAACAACGCGGCCAGGATGCTCAGCGGGACCGCGATCAGGATGGCGATCAGCGCGACCACGATGGTCCCGTAGAGCAGGCCGAGCACCCCGAGGACACCCGAGGCCGGATCGAACCGGATCGTGGTGAAGAACCCGAAACCGCTCGCGTCGAAGGCCGGCCCGGAGCGGTAGACGAGGAAGAAGCCGATGACCACGAGGATCGCCAGCATGGTCAGCCCGGCGCCGGTGGTGACGCGGCGGAAAGCGCGGTCGGCCCGTGACAGGACTTCGGTGATCACCCGCCGCACCGGGGTTCCGGGTGGGGACGGGTCGGGCCGGGGTGGCGCGATGGTCACGGGCGGCCTTCCTTCGTGTTGGCAAGTAAAGGAGTTCAGGGCACACCACGTCGCCCCTCGATGCGGCCAGTATGTGGTGCCCGCCGCCGGGAAAGGTGTCCACGCGGAGAACGCCCGACGGGGCGTTTGTGAATCAGTGCGGGCAGACGGTCCGAGCCGGTTGACCCCGAACGGGTGACTCGTGGACGTTGGATCCCGTGAAATCTGGGGAGTCGTCCGTGTTCCTGGTCCGTGCGAGACGAGCCGGGATCGTGCTGATCTGCGGGATACTGGCGGTCGCGGGGGTGTCCGTCCCCGCCGCGCAGGCGCAGGCGCCCGCCAATCCGCCGTACAAGCTCAAGACCGAGCCCGCCGATCTGTCGGCGGTGCAGAACGGTGATCCACTGCGGATCACGCTCTCTGGCCTGCCCAAGGGGGCGAAGGCGAAACTCGTCGTCTGCCCGAAGGACGTGCCGGACAATCTCATGAAGAAGGTGTATGTCCCGCCGTGGAGCAAGGACAGCACGCTGCTCACCCGGGTGCAGGCCTACTGCCAGGACGAATTCGGCGACGAATTCACCGGCAAGGCCGCGGGAATGCAGTCGATGGAAAGGGTGCGGAGCAGCACGACCGGCGACATCGTCTTCGACACGACGATCCCGCGCGGTACCTTGCGCCCGCATGCGGTGGCGTGGGATCCGCTTTACACCACTTATGAAAAAGCGGTGAATCCCGGCGACAAATTCCCGAAGGTGCCGTGGGCGGACAATCCCGTCGTCGTCGACCCGGTGACCGGCGCGAAGTCCAGAAGGCAGTTCTCCTTCACCTGTGACGAGAACAATCCGTGCACCGTCACGATCCAGATCACCGCACAGGACGCCGCGGGCAAGACGGTGACCTGGGTCGACGAATCCCTCAAGTTCACGCCGTACCTGCCGGGGATCGGGGTCAAGGGCTGCAAGGGGATCGGCCGGAACACGCTCAACGCCAGCATGCCGGAGCGGCTCGGCCGGACCGCGGTCGCCTGGAACCAGGCGCTGTGCGCGCCCACGCGGTCCGACCAGCCCACCAACATCGTGAGCGAGACCGAGGACGTCGGGCTGACCGCGTTCGACAAGGGCGCCTCCGATCTCATGATCACCGGAAGCGGGAACGCGCTGGCCGCGCAGTCCGTGCGGTCCCGGGAATACGTCCCCGTCGGGATCAACGCGGCCGTGATCGCCGCGGTCGGCTGGTCCCCGACCGACGTCAACGACGGGGGCAGCCCGCTCAACTCGAAGTTCACCGGAACCCTGTCCTTCGCCTACGACGAAGTGGCGAACATGTTCACGAAGGGCGGGCAGGTACCCGACGCCGACGGGCGCGGCGGCATCTTCAAGAACGGTTCCCCGCTGGTCACCAGGAATCCGGCGCTCGCGGCCATCAAGGACGGCCAGCCTGCCGGGGTGATCGCGGTGAACGCCCGATCCGGTTACGGCGGCAACACCGACTTCTTCGGCGCGACGGGGGAGTCGGGACCGGGCACCGTCCCGTTCACCCTGAGCCGGGCTCTCGTCCGATCGGCACCCGAAGCCTGGGTCTTCCCGAAGAAGGGGGAGGGCTACTTCGGTGACCTGGAAGGGAAGTCGCCGGGGGTGATCGCCGATCTGAGCGCGCTGGACCCCGGCAAGTTCCGGATCAACAACGTCGACGCGAAGACCGGTCAGCTGTCGGTGCGCAAGACCGTCGACAACGCCGTCGTCGGCAGGGGCGCGGACTGCGCCGGCGGCTGCATGAACTGGGTGATCACCGACCTCGCGACGGCCACGGTCAACCGCTGGACGCCGGTGGCGCTCCCGGACGGCAAGGGGAACTTCGTCGCGCCGACCGAGCAGAGCCTGCGGCTGGCGGCCGACGCGATGAAGATCGGCCCCGACGGAACGGCCGAGACCGGCACCGTTTCCCAGGACGGCGCGTACCCGCTCACCTTCGTCGAATACCTGGCCGTTCCGGTCAACCCGTTGATCGACGCGAACTGTCAGCCGATGAAGGAGAAGCAGGAGCAGCTGAAGTCGTTCGCCAACCTCGCGGCCGGATTCGGGCAGTCACTGCTTCCCCCCGGGATGGTCCGGTTGAGTCCCGGACTGGCCGCGACCGCCGGCCGGCGTGTCGCCAAGATCGGTACCGGCACCGCCGAAAAGGCGTGCCAGGAAAAGGAAGCGGCGAAGAATCCGCCGCCGCCGGGCGCGACCGGCGCCACGCAGGCCGCCAACTCTTCCTTGGGCGGGCCCTCCGGAGGGCCCGGTTCGTCCGCCGGCACCCCGGTGGCGGCCGCCACCGGACCGGCGCCCGCGGTCGCCCCGTCCCCGGAAAGCGTGGCCGCGGCGAAGAACCTCGCCGAGTCGATCGACATCCCGAAGTTCGCGGGCGCGGGTGCGCTCGGAGCCCTGATTCCCTTGGTGGCGCTGGTGATCCTGGCGACCTTGCCGTCCGCGACGGCGTATCTCGCGGCCGGTCGGCCGGTGCCGTCCTGGCTGACCAGGGCGCTGGTCGGGATCGGTGCCGCGTTCGCCATGCTGTTCGCTCTCCTCCGCCGCAAGCCCTCGGGTGACGTGGCGTGAGCACGGAGGTAGAAGAAAGGGAGTTCCTGCGGTTCGGCCCCGGCTGGATCGGGGCCGTCGTGTTCGCGTGGCTGGTCACCACCCTGGTGGCGCTGGCGCTGGTCGTCTACGCGCTGGGCCCGATGCTGCAGTCGAGTGATCAGCGGAAGGCGCTGACGGAGATCCGTACTGAGATCGGCGTGGCGCTGGGCGCCAGCCAGAGCCTGTTCGGCGCGGCACCGCCCGCCAAACCCGTCGAGTTCGGCAGGCCGGTGGCCGTCATGGAGATCCCGGCCTTGAAGGTGCGGCAGGTCGTCATCGAAGGCGCGTCGAGCGGGGAAACCGCGTCCGGCCCCGGTCACGTCCCGGGGACGGCCGGGCTGGGGCAGCCGGGCAACGCCGTGATCGCCGCCCGCAACGCCGGGTTCGGCGGCCCGTTCGGCTCACTCGACGCCTTGGTGAAGGGTGACGAGATCGTCGTCGCGACGACACAGGGCAAGTCCGTCTACCGGGTGACCGACACGGCTACCCGGCCCCTCGACGAGGGAGTCGACTACGGCAAGACCGAGAACGATCGGCTGACGCTGGTGACCTCGGCCTCGTGGTGGCCGCTGGCCTCGGCCGAAGCGACGGTGGTGACTGCCGCACTGGAGGGCAGGCCGTTCCGCCCGACCCCGCAGAACGGCAAGGCGGACGCACAGGACGGCCGGACCGGTGACGGTGACGCGTGGGCCGGGCTGGTGCTGGCCTTCGGCGGATTCGTGGCGGCGGCGGCCGGGGCGACTTTCCTTTATCGCCGGTGGCGTCCGGTTTCGACCTATGTCATCACCGGGCCGGTCCTGCTCACTTTCGCCGCGCTGGCGGCATTGGCGCTGTGGCGGCTCTTTCCGGCTTGGGCGTAATCCAGGATTTCGGTCTTTTCGGGCCGAACCCGTTCTCAGGATGTGGATCTTCGCCCGTTCCCGACTTTGGTCGGTGGACTGATCACCGACAGCTCTTTAGATTCTCCCCATTACACCCGGTCAGGGGTAACTCATTCGGGCAACCGAAGGAATTCTTCTGACGGAGTGTCATGCCACCAGCGTGCTTTAGCCGGAGCGCGACTGGATTGCTGAACACAGGGAGAGTTCGATGAGCAGATTCAGCCGGGTGGTCACATGCTCGGTTCCGGTCGCGGTCGGCGCTTTGCTGCTGTCGACCGCGGTGTCCGGTGCCCAGCCGTCGGAGGAGGCGCGCACGCAGACCGGGATCACCGCACTGCAGAGCATCAAGAAGAGCCTCACCCCGGCCGAGCGCAAGCAGTCGAGCCAGCTCGTCATCGAGAAGCGCCTCCGCGCCGACAAGGGCCTGGCCGGCAAGCTGCCCGAGTACCGGACCGGGCTGGGCGTCAGTGACGCCGGCACGGTCGCGGTGGACATCAAGGGCGCGGGCCAGTCACTCGTGGACGCCGTCAAGGCAGCGGGCGGCACCGTCCGCCACGCCTCTCCCGCCGGCGCGATCCGCGCCGACCTGCCACTGAACGCCGTCGACACGATCGCCGGACGCGGGGACGTCGCCGAGGTCAAGGCCGCTTCCCAGGCCATGACCTGGAACGAGTCCGCCCCGCAGGACCGGCGGCAGGCCGCCGCCAAGCAGACCGCCGCCGCGCTGCAGGTCGCCGAGGGCGACAAGGCGCATGGCAACGACACCGCCCGCACCAAGTACGGCGTCACCGGCGCGGGCCAGAAGGTCTGCGTGCTCTCGGACGGCATCAAGTCGCTCAAGGCGTCCCAGACCGCCGGCGAACTGCCCGCCGTCGACGTCCTCCCCGGCCAGGCGGGCAGCGGTGACGAGGGCACCGCGATGCTGGAGATCATCCACGACATGGCGCCCGGCGCCGCCCTCGGTTTCGCGACCGCCTTCACCAGCGAGCAGAGCTTCGCCGACAACATCCGCGCGCTGCGCACGACCGGCAAGTGCACGATCATCGTCGACGACGTCTCCTACTTCGACGAGTCGCCGTTCCAGGACGGCCCGGTCGCGCAGGCCGTCAACGACGTGACCGCGGCGGGCGCGCTCTACTTCTCCTCCGCCGGGAACTCGGGCAACCTGACCGACGGCACCAGCGGCTACTACGAGGGCGACTTCCGCGGCTCGGCCAGCAAGATCTCCGGGATCACCGGGACGCCGCACGACTTCGACCCGAGCAGCACGACCCAGCTGTACAACGCGCTCTCGCCGAACTCGGTCGGCCGCTACGTCACCCTGTTCTGGTCCGACCCGTGGGGCAAGGCCACCAGCGACTACGACCTGTTCGTCCTGAACTCGTCCGGTTCGGTCGTCGCCTCCAGCGAAGGCTCGCAGAACGGCACCCAGAACCCGTACGAGATCGCCCAGGTCCCGGCCAGCGGCTCGGGCTTCAAGGTCGCCGTGGTCAAGTACAGCGGCTCCGACCGGTTCATCGCGCTCAACGTCATCCGTGGCCGCTTCGTCACCTCGGGCGCGCTGAAAGCCTTCAGCACCAACGGTGTCACCTCCGGCCACTCGGCAGCCGTCAACGCCTTCAGTGTCGCGGCCGCCCCGGCCGCCGGTGCCTTCGGCCGCGCGCTCGAGACCGGTGACCCGGCGAACCCGACAGGCCCGTACCCGGGTCTGTTCACCGCCGCCAGCAAATGGGAGCGGTTCACTTCGGACGGTCGCCGTCACCAGTTCTACAACCCGGACGGTTCGGTGATCACCCCCGGCAACGTGTCCTCGACCGGTGGTGCGACGCGGAACAAGCCGGACATCACCGCGGCCGACGGCGTCGCGACCTCGGTGACCGGCTTCCAGCCGTTCTTCGGGACCTCCGCCGCCGCGCCGAGCGCCGCCGCCATCGCCGCGCTGCTCATGCAGGGCAAGCCGACCGCCACCCCGGCGGAGATCCGCACGGCACTGACGTCGACCGCGATCGACCTCGGCGCCCCCGGCTTCGACCCGGTGACCGGGGCGGGCGTGATCATGACCGATCCGGCGCTCGCCGCCCTCGGCGTCGCCCCGAAGAAGTAGCACAAGCTCGAACCACGAAACGGCCCGGTGCGCGCGCACCGGGCCGTTTCACTGTTTCAGGAGCTTCAGGACTTGACGCAGGACAGGCCGTTCGGGCCCGACACGGTCAGGAAGCCGTACCGCTGGATCGTGGCGGCGAGCTGGCCGCCGCACAGCGGGCTGGCGGTCGAAGCCGAGTCACCGTCGTCGAAGCCGACGGCGCGCTTGGCCTGGTCGTAGCTGGGGGTGCGGGAGTCGACGATGTTGTAGACACTGCGCGAACCCAGGAACGCCGTGGTGAAGGCGGGGGTGTAGTTGCCGGCGGAACCGGAGACCGGGGAGCCGTTGAAGCCGGCTCCGGTCAGCGGGTTGACGGTGAAGCCCGCCCGCTTGTCGGCGACGACCGTGTTGCCCTGCGCGATCCACTGCGCGATGGAGAACGGCGCGATGGCGGTGGCGCGGTCGCCGACCGGGATGGAGTTGCCGTCGTGCTCCTGGAACCGCTTGATGGTGACCGGTTTGGTGGTCGGGTCGAAGCCGAGGACGGTGCCGGTGAAGAAGCTCAGCGTGCCGGAACCGGTCTGCGGCAGGTAGACCGCGATGGGGGAGTTGGCGCCGCCGACCTGGTTCCAGTTGGTGATGGAGCCGTCGTAGATGCCGCGCAGCTGCGCCAGCGTCAGGCTCAGGCCCGCGCCCGAACCGGTGGCCGAAGAGGCCCAGGTGACGCCGTCGGTGGCGAAGGCGAAGTACTCGAAGGTGGCGGGGTCGGACGAGCCGCGGGCCGAGGACGACCGCGCGATGTCGATCTTGCCGTCGCCCGCTTCGGCCGAGGCCTTCAGCGCGGCCTTGCCCTGCGAAGAACCGTTCGGGGCGGGGTTGCC
Organism: Amycolatopsis sp. WAC 01416; assembly: GCF_003947485.1. Classification (NCBI taxonomy): domain Bacteria; kingdom Bacillati; phylum Actinomycetota; class Actinomycetes; order Pseudonocardiales; family Pseudonocardiaceae; genus Amycolatopsis; species Amycolatopsis sp. WAC 01416. The sequence continues at coordinate 528,154 of NZ_QHHX01000008.1, forward strand.
GGCGCTGTAGACGACCTCGTCGGCGAACGGGTCGGCCGGGACGGTGAACGTCTGGGTGCCGGACAGCAGCGGCGGCACGTTGACGAAGTTGTCGGGGTCGCTGTTCCAGGCGCCGCCGTTCGCGTCGGCCAGGATCGCGCCGGTGATGTCGACGGTGGTGTCCGAGCCCGCCGCGGCGATGACCTCACCGAGGCCGTTGGCCGGGGCGGCCGCCGAGGCGGTGCCGGTCAGGGTGAGGCAGGCGCACGCGGCGATCGCGGTGGCGCCGAGAAACCGAGTGGTACGAGCACGCATCTTGTTTGCACTCTTTCTCTAGTCCCCAAGTCGTCACGGGATTCCGTGACTTGCTGCCAATCCTCGCTCCGCAACACTGTCCGGCGGCGGTGCTTCGCGTTCCCGCCCGACGTCCTGGTGGTTAATGTCCGGGTAACGCACTTTCCGTGATCGGCCGTCACCGAGAACGATTCGGTGAATATCCGTCGGAATCACGGCGGTATTTCCGGCGCCAATCGGTTATGGTCTCGATCCCTTCGCCGATGGACGCTTCGGTGGTGGCGGACCGGAATCGGTCGAGGCCGCGTTGCGCCTCGATACGCCGCCCGTACGCGTGGCTGGCGATCGCGACGATCCGGTCTTCCGTATGCAGGCGCCAGCGCCAGCGGCCTCCGCTGAGATGACTGAAATCGCTGGTCAGCTCGGTGATGTTCGCGCTGAGCCAGGTGATGGCGGCGAGGCATTCCTCGGCGTGTGGACAGTCGGCGGGCGCCGAACCCAGCGAGACGTTGTTGCCGCCGAGCAGCCGCCATCGGATGGTCTGTTCGCCGGTCTGGACCAGCTGGAAACGTGGATTCTTGGTCACTGTTCACCGCTCCGGCGACGAAGTGAACGATGTGAATTCCCCCTGGGCACATCCGGTGAATCGCTGCGATGTGGTGAAGGGGTTACCGGTTTTCCTTAAGGGGCGACGGCCGCCGGGTGAACGTTTTCCGTTGACGGCGACGCGCTAGCCTGAACGGACGCGGGTAATCGGAAAACGATGACCGAGCCGGTTCGCTCCGGCACGGTCTGCGAGGAGGATCGATGGGCAACGGCAGGACCGCGGTCGTCACCGGAGCGGGTTCCGGGCTCGGCAGGGAGATCTCCCGCGCGTTACTCGGCGCCGGCTATCGCGTCGCACTCGCGGGCCGCCGCGGCGACGCGCTCGCCGAGACCGCCGACGGTGACGCGAACGCGCTTCCCGCGCCCACCGACGTCGCCGATCCCGATTCCGTCGCCGCGTTGTTCGAGACGGTCCGCGCGGAATGGGGGCGGCTGGATCTCCTGGTGAACAACGCGGGTGTGTCGGTGGGCGGGACCGTCGACGAACTGTCCTTCGCGGACTGGAAACGCGCCGTCGACACCAACCTGACCGGGATGTTCCTGTGCGCACAGCAGGCCGTTCGGCTGATGAAGGCGCAGGATCCGCGCGGCGGCCGGATCATCAACAACGGCTCGATCTCCGCGCACGCCCCGCGCCCCGCGTCCGTCGCCTACACCGCGACGAAACACGCGGTCACCGGACTGACGAAGTCGATCTCGCTCGACGGCCGGGCCTGGAACGTCGCTTGTGGACAGATCGACATCGGCAACGCCGCCACCGAGATGACGCTGCGGATGGCGAACGGGATCCCGCAGGCCGACGGCAGCGTCAAGGCCGAGCCGACCTTCGACGCCCGGCACGTCGCGGACGCCGTGCTGTACATGGCCGGGCTGCCGCTGGACGCGAACGTCGGCTTCCTGACCGTCACGGCGACCGCGATGCCGTACATCGGACGGGGTTAGGCGTCAAGGCTCGTGCGTGGTACGGACGGTTCTATTGAGGGGTAAGTCGAACGTGTCGTGGCGCGGGGTCGGTGTCGCTCCTGCGACGCGTTCTCCTGGTAGTGAAGGTCTCCTTGCCTACAGTGGGACGGCTGTGACCTCGGCGGCCGGTCGTGAAGTACATGAAGGCCCCCTTCCTTGCGCCTAGCGCAAGGAAGGGGGCCTTCATGTACTTCGGCAAGGCGTGACTCACGTGCTTGGGGACGTAACTCGGGGGTGCGGAATCTGAGCACCCACAGGAGCCTCAGGGGATCACCTTCGCCTTCCGGAATTCGTCGAACAGCCGGAAGAACATCGCCGAAGTCTCCGCGTACTCGTGGAAACCGGCCCGCCGGGCCTTCGAGCCGTCCGCGAACATGTCGTAGTCCCAGCCGAACACGAAGTCCGCGAACGCCCACGACGACGAGACCGCGCCGTAGGGCACCTCGAGGCCGTACTTCGCGGCGATCGACGTCCAGAGTTCCTCCTTGTCCGCCATGACGACGTCCAGCGACATCGGCAGCGGCGGCGCCACCTCCAGGTCGAAGTACCGCGCGATCCGCGGCCAGAGGTCGCTCCACCGGAACAGGTCGCCGTTCGCGATGTTGTACGCCTCGTTCTCCGAGCCGGTGGCCCAGACGGTGGCCTTCGCCAGCAGTCCGGCGTCGGTCATCTCCAGGAGGCTGTCGTACGCGCCGGGTTTGCCGGGGAAGCGCAGCGGCAGGCCGAGTTCCTTCGAGATCGAGGCGTAGACGGCGATGGCCAGCGCGAGGTTCATCGGGTTGCCCAGCGCGGTGCCGCCGACCACCGACGGCCGGATCGCCGACCACGTCCAGGATTTCCCGGTCTGACGGCGTTCCAAGAAGTCCTGCTGGTCCACATTGAACTCGGGCGGCATGTGCCCGGCGTCGTCTTCGCGTGCCGGGGTCTTGAACGGGCCGAGGTGGGCGCCGTAGACCTTGTAGCCCTGCATGAGGCTGATGTGGCGCAGCGTGGGCGCGGCGGGCTCGATCGCGTCGACGAGGTTGGTCAGCATCGCCAGGTTCGGCGCGACCAGTTCGGCCCAGGTCGGCTTGTCGACATAGGCCGCGTAGAACACGTGCGTGACGTCGTCCAGGCCGCCGAGCTTCGCGCGAGTGTCGTCCGCGTCGAGCAGGTCGACGGCGATCTGGCCGGGGCCGCCACGTCGCGACAGGCCGATGACACGCCAGCCCGGCAGGGTCTCCAGGTGCTCGATCAGGTTCTTGCCGATGACCCCGTTGGCCCCGGCGACCAGGGCGACCTTGCGTTCTTCGTTCATGTCCTCAAGCCTGGACCCGGCGTTGCGATAAGTCCAAGGCATACATATCACCGCTCCGATAAACTCTCTTCATGACCAGTCTGCGGCAACTCGAGTACCTGGTGACCGTCGTCGACACCGGCTCCTTCACCCGGGCCGCGGAGTTGCTGCACGTGACACAGCCCGCGCTGTCGCATCAGATGCGCGCGCTGGAGAAGGGCGTCGGCGGACCGCTGCTCGAACGGTTGCCGCGCAGCGTCCGGCTCACCCCGATGGGGCGGGCCATGCTGCCGCACGCCCGCGCCACCCTCGCCGACGCCGAACGCGCGCGGTGCGCGGCCCGGCAGGCGTCCGGGCTGGAAGCCGGGGAGTTGCAGATCGCCACGGTCTATTCGGTCGGCCTCGGTGTCCTGCCCGCGGCGTTGCGGGTGTGGCGGAGGGAACGGCCGGACGTCGACGTCCGCCTGGTGGAGTTCCGGCACGCGGACGAACTCCGGGAGGCGATGGCGGCGGGGGAGGCCGACGTCGCGGTCGGACCGGTCCCGCCGGGCTGGGTCGGACCGGTCCGCGAACTCGGCACCGAGGAGTTCGTCGTGGTCCTGCCGATCGACGGGCCGCGTGAGGACGACGGCTCCGGCGTCGTCGACCTGGCGACCCTCGCGGACTGCGCGTGGGTGCACTACGCGCCGGGCAACGGCCTGGCCGACCTCGTCGACCAGGCGTGCGCCGCGGCGGGATTCCAGCCGAGGGCCGCGGTCCGGACCGAGCAGACCGCGGCGGCGCCGGTGCTCGCGGCGGCGGGGCTCGGTCCCGCGCTGGTCCCGGCCAACGTGCTGCCCGAAGGTTTCCACGGTCGTGTCCTGTGGCCCGAACCGGCGATCCGGCGCACACTCGCCGCCTATTGCCGCAGCACGCCCGACCCGTTGACCTCGGCTTTCATCGACGTCGTCGCGGGGGAGTGCACGCTCGGCTCACCGCACCGAAACGCCTGACAGGTCCACGCCGCCGAACGGGGTCGCCTTCACCTCGCCGACCCGCTCCGCCCAGACGGCGTGCCCGTGCCCGGACCACAGCGGAGCGACCGGGAGATCCCGCAGCAACTGGTTCTCCACCAGCCGGTAGACCTCGCCGCTTTCGGCGGCGTCGGTCTCCTCGGCCGATTTGAGCAGGTCGGCGAACCCGTCACTGGAGTATCCGGTGGCCTTCACGATCTCGGCCAGCGTCTCCTGCGGGCTCGGCGTCAACAGGGTCACGTCGATCGCGAACGGTCCCTCCCCGGGCTCGGCGGCCAGCGGGACACCGACGGCCGCGCTGACCTGGTCCGCCAGCGGGCGCAGCCAGCTCGCCGGTGACTGTCCGAAGTGGACGGGCGTGTTCGGGAACTCCGCCTGCGTCAACAGTGACTTCCCGGCTCCGGCGTCGAAGGTGCAGGGGCGGCAGGTGCTGCTGCGTTCACCGGGGGCGACGGCGGGCGGCAGGAGCGACTTCGCCGGGTCCACCTGCTTGCCGAGAGCGCCGGCCTCCAGTGCCGCGCGGTCGATCCCGAGCGCGAAGCCGTGACGTACCGTCGCGTCGGAGAAATGCTTCGCGGTCAAGGGAAACCCGAGGTAGGCGGCGGTCGGCAGCGCCCACATCACATGCCGCTGCGCGAAATCCGCGTGCATGGCCTCGTGGCGATCACCGGGGACGAACGTGGAGAGGTCGAGCTTCCCGGCCTTGACCTCGTCGTACTGTGCCGCCGCGTCGCCGGTCTTCAGTTCGATCACACGCGCCTTGCCCGGCGCGTCCGCCACGCGGATCAGTTTGCCGCCGGACGGCTGCCAGGCGCCGTCCAGCCGGAATGGCCCGTTGCCGACGGGCCGCTGCGCGAACCCCGGCCAATCGCGCGACTTCAGCACCGACGCGGGCAGTGGGACGAGCGCGGGCGACGAGAGCAGCGCCGGGACCTGCCCGGACGGCCGGTCGAGCACGAGCCGGATGGTCAGCGGATCCGGCGCGGCGATCTCCTTGGCCCGCAGGAGATCCTTGACCACGCGCGACGCCTGCCACCGCTCCGCGCCGATCGCCTGCCAGGTGTCCACATAGGACTGGGCGGTCACCGGCGTGCCGTCGTGGAACTTCCCGCCGTCCTTGAGCTTGACCGTCCAGGTGATCCGGTCGGCGCTGGTGACCGATTCCGCCGCGCGTGGCGTCAGCTTTCCCGTCGCGGGGTCGTAATCGGAGAGCGGCGTCCACAACGCGCCGGCGAGCATGCGTCCGGGCTGGTCACGGATGTCGGCGGGCAGGAGGGTCGCCGGGGCGGCCAAACCCACGCGAAGAACGTCCGGTGCGGGCGGTTCACCGGATTCCGTGCAGCCCGCCGCGGCCAGTGAGGCGGCGAGGAGCGGGGCCAGAAGACGCGAGCGCATGGTCATGTCATAGCAGTCTCACACCGACCATCGGTGGTTGTGCGGGCAAAGTGGTGATCTTATGGTGAGGGGACCAGCCTGGGAGGTTTCTGTGCGAGGAAACTGGTTGCTCCGTTCGTGTCTGGCGCTCGCCACGGTCACCGCGACCTTGATCGCCACCGGCCTGCCCGCCGCCGCGTGCGGCGAAGAGGACAAACCGGCCAACGAGAAGGTCCGGGTCGCGGGTGCGCCCGGCGCGGTGAAGAACGTCAAGGCCGTCGGCAACGTGCCCGACGCGCAAGGCGCCATCGCGATGGGGTTCCTGCAGTACGGCAAGCGCGATGTCATGGCGGTTTCCGGCGAGTTCGGCCTGAAGGTCTACGACCTCACGAAGAATCCCACGGCGCCGAAGCTGATCGGCGAGGTCAGCCTGCCCGGCCTCTGGGAGACCGAGGACACCGAGGTCGACGTCAAGCGCAAGCTCGTCTTCCTCGCGCGGGACCCGCGGGCCTACGGCGGCACCACGCAGACCGGCGAGTCCGGCATCTACATCATCGACCTCAAGAACCCGGACAAACCGGCCATCCTGAGCTACACCAAGGTGCCCGCCGGCCATACGACCAGCTGCGTCGACGACTGCCGCTACCTCTGGACCGGCGGTCCCGCGAAGGCCGCGAACCAGCCCGCGGACTGGGGCGGCCGCCCGATCTGGGTGACCGACATCCGCGATCCGCGTAACCCCAAGACGTTCCCGAACCCGATCGAACTCGCGCGCAACGACGGCAAGACCGACTACGTGCACGACGTCCAGGTCGACGACGAGGGCGTGGCGTGGGTGTCCGGACGAGGCGGTGTCCGCGGCTACTGGACCAACGGCTTCCACCGCGACCCCGTCCAGGGCAAGGTCCGCCGCGCGACGGCGTTCGACCCGGTGCCCTACGCGGGCGGCGGGGTCGAGGAGACGGCGGCACCGTCGAAGTTCATGCACAACAGCTTCCACCCGGCGGGACACCGTTCGGCCGACGGTGCCGACTCGAACCGCTGGCGCGGCCGCGACCTCATCTACGCCACCGAAGAGAGCTTCCTCGACGGCTGTGCCGGTGACGGCGTGCTGACGATCTCGTCGCTGAAGAACTCGTACAACGGCGAGGGCTGGCGCTCGACGCCGGAGAAGCCGTTCCGCCTCGAATCCGTCGGCACCTGGAGCGTCGCAGGTCAGGAAGGCAGCGACCCGGCGTCGGGTGACTGCTCCGCGCACTACTTCGACATCCGCGGCAAGGTCCTCGTGCAGTCGTTCTACGGGCAGGGCACGCGGTTCCTCGACGTCAGCGACCCGACCGACCCGAAGCAGATCGCCTACTTCCGGCCTGCCGACGCCGCCGCGTGGGCGCCCTACTGGCACAAGGGTTACGTCTATGTCGCCGACAACACTCGCGGAATCGACATCCTGAAGCTCACCGCCTGAGCGAAGATGTCCCCATGCGCATCATGGGGAAGACCTTGGGGAGCCTGGCCGCGATCGTCCTGATCGCGGCCTGTGCCCCGGCACCGCCGGAGAAAATGGCCGTCCGCACCGATACGGCGCCGGTCGCCGAGGATTTCCCGGACATCGGAGAGATCGTCGAGGCGCGCTGGGTGGAGGAGCGGATGGGCGTCTCCGAAGGCCGGATCGAGGCACCCGGGCCGTCCGACCTGCGGCTGTCCGCGCTGGTGAAGCTTCCACTCGAAGCCGTGTCGAAGCTGATCAGCGATCTCAAGTGCCATGCGGGGGCTCCGACGGCGCCGGAACAGCTGAAGGCGCTCCTGCCGTCCGGCGTGAAGTGGCTCTCCTGCGAACTGCCCACGACCACCAAGTCGCGGACGGCGTTCGTGGTCGACGGCTCCGAACAGGCGTTCCTGATGTCGAAGACGATGTAGCGGGTTCAGTTCTTGAGCTTGGCGTTCCAGGCGGTCAGCGTCAGCTTGCCGGTGGTCCCGAGGTCGGTGTCGACGGTGATCCGCTGCTCCGGGTCACCCTTCGCGGCCGCGACCGTCACATAGGCGCCCGCCTCCGGCGAGCCCACGGTGACGGTGTTCGACCACGAGACGACCGAGAGCAGCGTCCCGCCGGGCTGCACCGTCTGCGGGCTGACGCCGGGATCGATCGCCATGTACGACGACCCGTGCTCGACCTCGACGGCCATCGGCCGCTTTTCCTTGTCCAGCAAGCGGACTTCGGGATAGCCGGTGAGCGTGCGCGGTGCCGTGCCGCAGTTGGTGAGGGTGAGCACGATCGCGCGATGGCCCAGCGCGGCGTCGACCGGGCCGGACTTCACCGTGATCCCGGTGCCGAGACAACCCGCCGGTTCGACGGTGCCCGGCACCGGCGTTTCCGCGGGCGGCGGCGGTGCGGGTGGTGGTGGCGGCGAACTGCACCCCGTCACGACGAGCAGCAGTGCACCCGGCAACCCCAGTTTTCCCAGCACGCCGGAACCTTATCCAAGTACGTGAAGGCGCCCTTCACGTACTTGGTGGGTTATGTAGGGATGGCGTGTTGCGAAAGCCACTTTCGCAACGTTGAAGGTTGCGAAAGTGGCTTTCGCAACACGCGCGGGCCGATCGCCCACGGCCGCACCTGGGCCGAAGGCGTCCTTCACCGCATCCGACGCGGTGAAGGACGCCTTCGGCCCATCACAGACTCCGCCACGCCCGCCTCACTCCCTCAAGAGGCGAGCAACTCCTGCAGCTCACGGATGGCGGCGTCGAGTTCCGTCGCGAACAGCTCCATCTCGTGCGCCACGTGCTTCGGTGTGCACAGGTACAGATTCAGCGAGTCCGGCAGCAGCACGTACGCGACGCCGATGCACTGCGGGCTGGTCGACCCGAAGCCGAAGTACCGGATGTTCACCGACGGCGCCGAGCTGGTGCTCAGGTAGTCGTTGCGCATCTTCAGCCAGCCGGGCGACGAGTACAGCGACGGGGAGTCCTCGACGCCACGCCGTTTCTGGATCAGTTGCAGTTCCCACAGGTGCTGCTCCGGCGCGTCGCCCGCTTGGCATTCCTTCGCCCGCGTGACGTGCTTCGCGGCCGCCGCGCGGAAAGCCGCCTGACGTGTCTGCCGGTCGGCCTGCGGATCGTCCATCACCCGGACGAACCACTGCACCTCGGGCGTCACCACCCGCATCGCTTCGGTGCGCCCGTTCTGGTACTGCCGCGTCGCGATCGACTCGTACGTCGCGCCGGTAATCCCCTTCGCCCGCTTGTGCGCGAGCTGGTACGCCATCTGCGCGAAGGCGTCGGGGGACATCCCCAGCTCCTTCGCCCGCTTCGCGCCGAAGTCGGTGAAGGACACCGTCTTCGTAGCGGTCGCGTCGGCGTACTCGGCGAAGGCCACCGCCGCGGCACGGGCGTCCTCGCGCAGCGCGTCACCCAGGACGAACTCGATGACCTCGGACGCCGGGACGCCGTCGGCGGGCGGTCGCTCCAGCCTGGTCCCGCTCAGCAGCGCGTCGGTGAACCCGAGGATCGTGGTCCCGTCGAGTTCGCAGTGCTCGACGTTGATCCCCGCCGTGCCGTCCTCGAACACGATCAGCGACACGGCCTTGTCGAACCAGCGGTTCGCGCTGTCGCCGTGCAGCAGCTTGTCGCACGCCTCCTGCGTGTCCGCCGGCGCGAAATCCTCCAGGCACAGGCAGAACAGCGCCGTCTCGATGTCGTCGAGCGCGGCCGCGTTCCCACCGGCGAGCAGCGCTTCCCTCGTCGCCGCCCACTCCGCCCTCGCCTTGGTGGTGAAATGCCCGGCCGAGGTCTGCGGGTCTTCGACGAAGTTCCCCGACTTGACGATCACCTGCAGCCCCGCGACCAGCTGTTCGGGGGAGTACGGGCGGCCGTCGGGTGCGATGACGTCCATCCGGAACGGGGTGCCGCGGTGGAACACCACGACGTGCCGCGCCCTCGACGGCCCCGGCCAGTCCTCGCGGTACGGCGTGCGCGCGGTGTCCTGTACGGCGCCGGGGATCCGCGTCGCCGAGAACAGGTACTTGTGCTGCACCATCGACTGCGGCTGCCCGCGCAGCATTATCGGCGGCACCAGTTCCTCGTCCAGCTTCAGCTTGTAGTCCACCGCCGACGCCGCCAGTTCGGCCGCGCGTTCCAGCTGTCCCAGCGGGGATTCGGTGAACAGGAAGAAGAAGTTCGCGTTGAGCGCGATCCGGTCGCGGCGGCCGAGGTAGCGGTACGGCCAGAAGGTGTCGAGCCAGCTGTGGACGCCTTCCCGCTTGTCGAAGGCTTCGAGCGCGCTCTGCAGTTCGTGCGCCGGGCTTCCTTCCGCGAGGAACTCGGCGACGGCGCCTTCGGTCTCCGCGAGCTCGCCGGGGGTGAGCAGCGGCGAGCACCACTCGAGAAACCGGCGGCAGGTGTCCTCCAGGCCGGGGACAGGGACCCTCGGCAGGACCTCCTCGTTGCCGAACGTGCGGGTGGACGGTTCCGGACTGCTCACGATCATCCTTGATCTCGAAGGGGAAGGGCGTTCAGCGCGGCGGCGAGGTCGCCCGCCGCGCCGTCCGGGCGGGAGACGAACAGCCGCGCGTACAGCCGGCCGCCGGACTCCAGCCCACGCGGGTCGACACCCGCGACGGACAGATTGTCCAGGATCTGCGTCCGTTCCTCGGCCGAGGCGAACCTCCGCTGCCGGAAGACGCCGTCGGCCCCGGTCGTGTCGTACTCCAGATCGGCGAGGCTTTCGGCGACCGACGCGTAGGAGAACATCCGCAGCACGAAATGCGCCATCCAAGGCCGGTTCTCCCGCGCGATCCGGACGAGGGTCTTCTCGGTGACGTAGCCGACGCAGCCGGTCGAGATGACGATGTCGACTTCGGCCAGCAGCGCGCGCTGCTCCTCTGTCGGGTCTTCGCTTTCCAGATCCGCGTGGATCGCGTCGTCGATGAAGCCCGCGGCGAGCGCGTAGTCCAACGCGGGCGCGGAGGCGTCGAGGCCGATGAAGCGGACCTTGTCGCTCACGGCGAGCTCCCCGACCATCCGCCGATCGCGCGCGATCAGTTCGTCCCGGCTCAGCGCTTCGCTGTCCCGGTAGTGGTCGTACAGCCGCTCCATCGACGTGTCACAGCGATGCAGTGCCGCGTTGACGCCGTAGGAACAGCCGAGGTCGAGCACCGTCGGGACCTTGACGTCGGTCTCCGCCCGGTACTCGTCGATCAGTTTCGCGAAGTAGGCCTTCGCCTGCTGTGGGATGGAGTAGTCCAGTCTGCGCAAGGTGCCGAAGAACGCACGAGGATCGGGCTCGGTATAGATGTGATCGAAAGAGATCTTGCCGGTCGAATCCAATGGCACGGCCAAGCTCCTGACTTAGTCGAGCAGCTGATCGCCCCGGACCGCCGCGGATGCGACGTGTTCCGGCAGGACCCGGCCGAACAGCTGTCTCGTCCGCTCCGGACTGCCGATGACCCCAGGACGCTCGCTGTACGCGAAGATCGCGGAATGGCGGGCGACTGCCCCTTGAACACTACTCACACGGTGCAGCGCGAAGCGTCCGCGAAACAGCTGAAGATCGCCGGGACGCAGAGTGAGCCGTCGGATCAGGTGATCCCCTTCGCCCGCCAGCACGGCACGGACGTCGTCGAAGTTCTCCGCCGTTCCGGTGCGGATGTTCGGGCAATATTCGAAGACACCGCCCTCGGCCGCCTCCTGCGTGAGCATGCTGACCGTGTACTCGTTGGTGTCGAAATGCCACGGATGCGAGCGGCCCGGTTCGATCACGTTGAGCACCAGGCCTGCCAGTGGATCGGCGAGTTCGTGCAGTTCGGGGAGCTCGAAGCAGTCGGCGACGAACCGCTGGAACTCGCTGCTCGCGTACAGCTGCTGGATGATCGCGGTCGCCGGGATCCGGTCGCGTGCCACGAAGGCGTTGCCGCGTTCCATGATCGTGCGGCCGGGGTGGCCCTCCGGCAGCGGAGTGTCGATGGCGATGTTGTAGGCGTTGACGCGTTCGACCTTCGCGTACGCCTCCGGAGCGATCTCCGCGCCTTCGTGGCGAAGGGCGTCACGTAGCTCCGGACGGATGAAGTCGGCCAGCACACTGCAGCCCGTTTCCCGCAGTTCGGCGCGGGTCCGGGAAACGATTTCGCGCCACGCCGGGCTTCCCGGTGCGGACAACGGATAGCGGGCGGTGTCGGCCACCTGGACTGCGCTCGCGGTCATCGACGTCCTCTCGGCTGGCCCGGAAGTGATTCTCGGGTTTAGCACAGAAAACGCCCGCGACCCCCGCGCCTTGTGAGCGGTGCCACACGGAACGTGACGGCCCCCTTATCCGCGTTCGTACGCGGATAAGGGGGCCGTCATGGAGCTTTCGTCAGCTGGTGACAAGCGGCAGAAGCGGCCGCCGCACCGCTGTCGCGACGCCGTCGGACGCCTGGGAAGCGGCGATCCGTTCCGCCGTCGGCGTGCCGTACTCGGTGGTCCGCTGCCGCAGCGGACGGCCCAGCGGTTCGACCATCGCGCGCATGTCGCTGATCGTCTTGTACGACCCGTTGGCCGCTCCCGCCATCCGGCTGATCGTTTCCTCCATCAGCGTCCCGCCGATGTCGTTGACCCCGCCCTGGAGAACGGCGCGGCTGCCCTCTTCACCGAGTTTCACCCAGGAACTCTGGATGTTGTCGATCGTCCCGTGCAGCAGCAGCCGGGCCAGCGCGTGCACCGCGCGGTTCTCGCGCAGCGTCGTCCCGGCCCTGGCGAGCCCGGCGAGGTAGATCGGGGAACTCTGGTGGATGAACGGCAGCAACACGAACTCGCTGAAGCCGCGCCGCCCGTTGCGCTCCAGGCCTTCCCGCTGCAGTTTCGCCAGCAGCTTCAGGTGCCCGACCCAATGCGACGGCGTGTCGACGTGGCCGTACATCATCGTCGACGTCGTGGTGATGCCGAGTTTGTGCGCGGTGGTGACGACGTTGATCCATTCCGACGTCGGCAGCTTGCCCTTCGTCAGCACCCAGCGGACGTCGTCGTCGAGGATCTCCGCGGCCGTACCCGGCAGCGAGTCGACGCCGGCTTCCTTCGCGCGCGCCAGCCAGTCCTCGATCGAGAGGTTGGTCCGCGAAGCGCCGTTGACGACCTCCATCGGTGAGTACGAGTGCAGATGGATGTCCGGCTGACGGCGTTTCACCTCGGCCGCGAGGTCGAAGTACGCGGTCCCCGGCAGATCCGGGTGGATGCCGCCCTGCATGCAGATCTCGGTCGCGCCCGCGGCCCACGCCTCGTCGACCCGGTCGCCGACCTGCTCCAGCGAAAGCGTGTACGCGTCGGCGTCGGTGCGCCGCTGGGCGAACGCGCAGAACCGGCAGCCGGTGTAGCAGACGTTGGTGAAGTTGATGTTCCGCGTGACGACGAAGGTGATGTCGTCGCCGTTCACCGCACGCCGCAGGTCGTCGGCGATCTTGGTGAAGGCGTCGAGCTCCGGGCCTTCGGCGTGCAGCAGCGCCAGCGCCTCGTCGTCCGACAGTCCGGCAGGGTTCTTTTCCGCGCTGCGCAAGGCGTCCCGGATGTCGAGGTCGAACCGCTGCGGCGCGGTCTTGATGTTGCCCTTGATCTCGGCCCAGTCGCCGTAGACCGAGTCGAAGTCGCTGCGGCGGTCTTCCGTACGCCCGACCGTGTCGACCTCGACGTGCAGATCGGTGCGCCCGGCCTCCTTCCAGCCGCCATCGGGCTCCTGCCACGGGATGCCCACCGGGATGGCCTCTTCGATCGCGAGCCCGGTCTCGGCGTCGGTCAGCGGCGCGAGATGCGCGTTCATCCGCGGGTCCAGCCACGGTTCGCCGGTCTTGACGTACTCCGGGTAGATCGGGAGCCGCTCGCGCACGGTGAAGCCGAGCGCCTCGGTGCGGCGTTTGAGTTCGTCGATCTGCGGCCACGCGCGTTCGGGGTTCACGTGGTCGGGGGTCAGCGGGGAGACGCCGCCCCAGTCGTCGATCCCGGCGTTCAGCATCAGTTCGTACTGCTGGCCGATCAGGTTCGGCGGCGCCTGGATGCGCATCTTCGGGCCGAGCACGAGCCGCGCGACGGCGATGGTCGCGGCGAGTTCCTCGAGATCGGCGTCCGGGGTCGCGCGCATCTTGGTGTCCGGCTTCGCGCGGAAGTTCTGGACGATCACTTCCTGGATGCCGCCGTAGGTCTTCGCGACCTTGCGGATCGCGAACAGGGAGTCGGCGCGTTCCTCGAAGTTTTCGCCGATGCCGATCAGGATGCCCGTGGTGAACGGCACCGAACTGCGGCCGGCGTCCTCCAGCACCCGCAGGCGCACGTCGGGGTCCTTGTCGGGCGAGCCGTAGTGCGGGCCGCCCTTCTCGGTGTACAGCCGCTTCGCCGTCGTCTCCAGCATCATGCCCATCGACGCCGAAACCGGCTTCAGCCGCTGGAAGTCCTGCCAGGTCAGCACACCCGGGTTGAGGTGCGGCAGGACGCCGGTCTCCTCCAATACCCGGATCGCCATCGCCCGGACGTAGGACAGCGTGTCGTCGTACCCGTGCGCGTCGAGCCAGTCCTTCGCCGCCGTCCAGCGGTCCTCCGGACGGTCGCCGAGGGTGAACAGCGCTTCCTTGACGCCCATCGCGGCACCCTTGCGGGCGATGTCGAGGACCTCGTCGGGGGAGAGGAACGGCGACTCGACCCGGCCGGGGACGGTCGCGAAGGTGCAGTAACCACAACGGTCCCGGCACAACCGGGTCAGCGGGATGAACACCGAACGGCTGTAGGTGACCACGCCGGGACGGCCCGCCGCGACGAGTCCGGCGTCACGGATCCGGGAGGCGTGCTCGGACAGCGTCTTGAGGTCGTCGCCGCGCGCCTGGAGCAGGATCGAGGCCTCGGTGAGGTCGAGGGTCTTCCCGTCGCGCGCCCTGGCGAGTGCCCGGCGCATCGCCGAGGTGGTGGGGGCGTTCGCGTCAGCAGGGGATGCCATTCCCGCACGCTATGGCCGGACTCGCTCCACCTGCCAGTGCGCATCCCGCCACCGCGTCACCCGCGCGGGTGTGGTCACCGTTCTCGCTGGTCAGAGCGTGATCTTGGTTGCCGATCGGTGGGCTGAAGTGTATTACCTAAAGTGTGGCTTCGGTGATCGGCAAGAAGGTCGGCGGGCGGACGTACTACTACCTCGTCACCTCCGCGCGGATCGACGGCGAGCCCAGGGTCGTGTCGCAGCGCTACCTCGGCACGGCCGAGGAGATCGGGCGCGCGATGGAGGGTGACGTCTCCGCCCCCGGCGAAGCGCGTCACCGGACCTTCGGTGACGTCGCGGCGGTGTGGGCCACCCTGCGACGGCTCGACTTCGTGCGCCGGGTCGACGAAGCCGTCGGAGCCCAGCGCGCCGCGACCACACTGGGGACGCATCTCGCGCTCGCCGTCCTGCACCGGGCGACGGCACCGGACACGGACCTCGCCACCTGGTGGGAGGACGGTGTCGCACGCGAATTCCTCAAAGCCGACCTGGCGAATCATCGGCGCGCGCTGCAACGGCTCACTCCGGAACGGATCGCGCGGATCGAGACCACGGTCGCCGAAGCGGTGCTCTCCTGGCTGGGGACGGGGAACGCCGCGCTCGCCGTCGACGTGCCGCAGTTCGCCACCTTCACCACGGCCGAGCCCTGCCGCTGCGAACTCGCCGGGCTCGGCCTGGTGGTGACCAAGGACGGCGCGATCCCGCTGGCGTCGCACGTGTATCCGAGGGAAGGTGCACAGCCGTTCGCCGCGCTCGCCGAGCAACTCCGCTCGCTGTACCCCGTCACGCTGATCTTCACCGCCGGCCAGGCAGCGCAACTGGACCTCGGAAGGCATTTCGTCGGTGCGCTCCCGCTTTCGGAGCATCCGGAGCTACTGGTGAAACCGCCGTCCGCGCGCGAACCTGTCGACCCGGAGCGCTTCGCCGGGTTGACCGCTCTCGACACCAGAGCCGTGGTCGCGGGCGTCCGGCGGCGTGTGATCCTGACCCATTCGGAGATCCTGCACAACGCGCAGGCCCGCGCGTTCGGCGAGGAACTGAGCACCGCGACGCGTGAACTCGACGGCCTCGACGCCGCACTGGCCGCGGGCACGTACCGCGGCGACCGGAGCCAGGTGAACGCCGAAATCGCGCGGATCACCCGCGGCCGCCGCGTCGAACGGGTGCTCTCCCCTTCCTTGACGGGGACGAAGCCGGGGGAGATCCGGCTGACCTGGAAGGTCGACGACGCCGCCGTGTCGCGGCTGCACGACGAGTTCTTCGGCAAACAGGTGCTGGTCACCGACCACGACTGGCCGGTGTCCGAGGTCGTCACCGCGTATCGGGCCCGGACCCACCTCGACTCGACGTTCCGCTGGCTGACCGGACCCGCCGTCACCGGCCCGGCCCCGCGCTGGGACTGGACCCCGCACCGGATCGCGGTGCACACGCTGGTCACGGTGCTCGCGTCCACGGTCACGCACCTCATGCGGCGCGAGGCGGACCGCGCCGGGATGAACCTGTCGGTCCGCGAGCTGATGGACAGTCTCGCGGGGATAGGGGAGACGGTGCTGCGCTACCCGTCCACCGGCGGCCGCCCGCGGACCCGGCGCCTGCTGACCGAGCGGAGCCCGGAACAGCAGGCGCTCTTCGACCTCTTCGGGCTCAGCTCTCCCGATGGATATGCAAGGCGGAGAAGCTCTGCACCACCGGCATCAACTCGATGACGTTGATGTTCACGTGCTCCGGCTGCGACGCCGCCCAGAAGACGGACTCGGCCACATCGGCGGCCGTCAGCGGCGTCGTGCCCTTGTAGACGTTGTCGGCCTTGCTCTGGTCGCCCTCGAACCGGACGACGGAGAACTCCGTGCCGCCGACCAGGCCGGGCTCGACGTTGGTCACCCGGACGCCGGTGCCCTGCAGGTCCGCGCGCAGGTTGAGGCTGAACTGGTGCACGAACGCCTTGGTCGCCCCGTAGGCGTTGCCACCGGGATAGGGGTAGGAGCCCGCGACCGACCCGATGTTGATCACGTGCCCGCGGCCGCGCTCGACCATGCCGGGCAGCAACGCGCGGGTGAGATGCGCGAGCCCCTTGATGTTCGTGTCGATCATCTGGTCCCAGTCGTCGAGCTTCGCGCGGTGCGCGGGCTCAAGGCCCTTCGCGAGGCCGGCGTTGTTGACCAGCAGGTCGACTTGGGCGAACTCGGCGGGCAGCGTGCCGGGGAGCGCGGCTACCGCGTCGGCGTTCCGGACGTCGAGCTCGAAGGGGAGGACGTTCTCGCCCAGCTCGACGGCCAGCTTGTCGAGCCGGTCCTTACTCCGCGCGGCCGCGACGACCTTGGCGCCGTCGGCGGCGAACCGGCGGACGATCTCGACGCCGAACCCGGCGCTGGCACCGGTCACGAAAACGGTCTTCCGGGACATGGAGACGATCACCCAATTTCTTTCAAGAACCGTGCGAACACGGCGTCGAACTCGGCCTCGCGTTCCAGGTTAGGCATGTGGGCGGCGCCCTCGATCACCGCCAGGGTGGAGCCGGGAATGAGGTCGTGCATGAGCTCGGCGTCCGAGACCGGCGTGAACTCGTCCTCGGTCCCGACCACGACGAGGCTCGGCACTCGCACCTGGGTGAGGCTGTTCCGGTAGTCCGGGCGCTCGGCCCTGCCCCTGAGCGCGGCCGCCGCTCCTTCCTTGGGCGTCGTGCGCATCATCTCCAGGACGTGCGCCGCCACGTCCGGCATCGTGCGGACGTTCTCCGGGGAGACCATCTTCGTCAGGACTTCCTCCGCGTAGGGGCCGAGCCCCTCGGCGAGCACCCGGTCCGCCATCTCGTTGCGGACGCGCCTGCCGTCCTCGGTCTCTTCCTGCGGGGAGGTGTCCGCGAGCAGGAGCCCGGCGACGCGGTCGGGGTAGGTGCGGTGGAACTCCATGACGATCTGCCCGCCCATGGAGAGGCCGCCGAGCACGAAGCGCCCGAGACCGAGGTGATCCGCGAGGCGCGCGATGTCGGCGGCGAAGACGTCGAGCCCGGTCTTGCCCGGGACCACCGTTGTCTCGCCGTACCCGCGAAGGTCCGCCGTGATGACCCGGTAGCCCTCCCGGCTGAAGCGCTCGGCCTGGGGACGCCACATCGAACGGTTGAAGGGGTGGCCGTGGACGAGGACGACAGGCAACCCGCTGCCGAGGTCGTCGTAGGCGACGGAGATGCCGTCGAGTTCCGCAGTGCTCATGAGCCCGACGCTAATCGGAGCAATCCCGTAGATCAATACGGTGCAATGTACTCGGAGCAATGTTTCTTCTCCGGCGTCCACCTGGGCGGCCCCGGGGCGATCACCGGGTGATCGACCGTTGCGGGCCCATTTCTGCTCGCTGACCTGCGGAAATGTCGTTAAGGTACCCCCCTGTTTCGAGGGGTTTCCGGCCATGTAAAGTTCTCCAAGTCGCCAGGGAAACCGGGTGGCCGCGGGACACGAACCAAGCTCTCACTTCAGGGTGATTGAGTGGGTGTCTCACCAAAAACTGCTAGGAATGACTGCTTCGGATAAGGCTGGGTTTTGCCTGGTGCGATCTGGGGTGTGTTGCTTGAGAACTCAACAGTGTGCTAGTGAACTAAGCCAGTAGAGCTTATGTATTTGAACCTCGTTTGAGGTTCCTTTGAGAGCAAGTAAAATTTGCCTCGATTGAATTCGAAGACATTGTTGGAGAGTTTGATCCTGGCTCAGGACGAACGCTGGCGGCGTGCTTAACACATGCAAGTCGAACGATGAAGCCTTCGGGTGGATTAGTGGCGAACGGGTG
>NZ_QHHX01000009.1:0-504600 GCF_003947485.1 Amycolatopsis sp. WAC 01416
CCGGGTCGTGCTTGTCATAGCCGAGGTGATCGGTGATCTCGCCCTCGAGCGCGGACTCCAGCATCAGCTTGGTCAGCTGCTGCAGCACCCCGCCCTCACCGGTCAGCTTCAGCCCGCTGGCCTTGGCGCTGCTCAGCAGCTGCGCGACGAGCTGCTCATCCAGGCCGTCCAGGCCGGTCCCTGGCTTCGAGTCCTCGGCGTTCTCCACGCCGGACATCCTGTCGGTCATCAGGTGCACTTCCATGATCGGGAGTTACACCGAACGTTTTACAGTCCCCCGTAGGGCGCCTGCTTCGGATCGCACTCTCGTCTTAGAATCGGCCGTTCGAGGATCGGAGATGGCTCAGTGGTCGACCAGCAGTGGGCAGTTGATCAGCTTCAGGCGTTCGTGGCCAAGATCGAGGAGATGGCGGAGCTCTACCGCACGATCCACACAATCGGTAGTGACCGGCCCGAAGCTGAGGACTTCGAGAGGGAGATCAGCGAGCTGGAGGACGAGCTGTGTCGGCTGGAGCCAGCGGTACAGGTCGTGATGGATGCCGTCGACCCCGAGCTCCGGAACTACCAGCGTTTCGACCCGGACCTACCCGGTTCTGTCGGTGGTATCTCCTGGACAGAACGGTGGTTCCCAGCGAGGCGCGCTGCGCTGAGGGCAGTAGGGCTGCATACGGTAGGAGCTGAGGCCAAGCGGAGGATGCAGGAGGACTCGGGTCGGACGTCCGCTCTGGCCGCTGACGGATATGGTGGGGCGGATTTCGAACTGGTGTGGCCGCGGGAGCTGTTCGTCAGGGAAGGCGAGGCGCTGATCGCGCATGCCGGGCAGGACTTCACCCAGCAGTGCGAGTGGTTGCTTACTGAGGCCTTCGCCGGCACTTCCGCGATCGACGCCATGAGTGAGAACGGTTCCTCCAGTGACTTCTGGGGCAGCGACCCGCTTTCCAATGCACTACGTGGCACGAGAAAGTTCCTGTCGCGGCTTGTGGAAAATGCGGGCCAGCTGAGAGAGGCATCTGTACGAACGCCGTACTGGTCTCAGCGGCGGCGCGCGACTGTACCGAGCCGTCTCGATATGTCAGCGGTCGCCCGTGAGTTCGTGCGGATGGTCGACTCGTTCCGGTTGAACGGTTACTTCGGTAGGGCGTTCCCCGACATCTGCGTCGACGACCACGACGGGGTCGACGTCGATGGTGGCGATGTCCTGCAGCAGATGCTGGGCATCTCGAACCTACGTTGGCCGCTGCACGCCGCCCAGCTTTTGGAGCTCGAGGATGCCATGTTCGACGTGATAGAGGCACTCCACGACCTGGTCGCGCGGCCGCGGTCTCGCTCGTTTCACAGCTACGGCGGCTGTGGGTGGCACTACTCGCAGTTCGCGATTGAACCGGGCAGAGCGCTCTACAGGTGGCGTGTCAACCAGCTTCTCGACCGTAGCGAGTTGGGCCTGAGGCTGGCCGACGACGGCGAGGACATCGGACGGCTCGTCGCCGTCACCGACGACGCCCGGGCCGACCTTGTCACGCGTCTCGCGAACCAACCGCCCGGTCGGACATCCGACCGGGTTCGGCACGGCATCGCCTTGTATCGTGCGCGCGGATCAACTGAGCACGACAAGCGGTCTGCCATCCTTGTACTGGCCGGGATCATCGAGGAACGCCGCCAACTCCTGAAAGACAATCTAGTCAAGAAGGACGAAGGCGCACTCTTCGACATCGCCAACAACTTCGCCCTACGTCACCAAGACCTGAAGCAGCAACGCGACTACGATCCAGCCTTCCTAGACTGGATCTTCTGGTGGTACCTGGCAACGATCGAACTCAGCGACCACCTTCTTGCACGCCCCGCCTCGTAGTAACCGATCTCCTTGTCCCACCCGTCAAAGACAAGACTCGGACGGACCTCCACCATGAACACGGATCCAGATATTTGGCCCAATCCGGTCGTGTGAACGTCCGCTACTGCCGATGAGCGGCTACGACATCGCAGTCAGTGACCCATGCCTGTGGCAACGGATGGCGGACTTTGAGTTCGCGTTGAGAAGATGCGCGCGACGCCGTCGCGAACTGCTGTCCAGTTGTGGTGATCCACACCAAACCCGGAGGTCCTCCCGCACTCCAAGATCATCCGACTACGTGTCCCCACGTTCGCGACCTCCCGGGCAGTACACCTAGCACGTTTGGAAGACCCGTGCTCGAGAGCTATCGCGCGGGGTAACCGGTCGACCCGGTGGGGTTGGCAGGCGCACGCCGCCGATGGGGCCGGTGAGAGCACCGCCCCCATCAGCCACCCGTCCGCAGTCAGGCTCAAAGGAAAATGATGCTCACCGAAAATCGCGGTCGAGCCTCGCCGCTCTCGTTCGCGCGGTGCCGTCCTTACTGGGGTGCGGGGATTCCTTGGCTGATCCCGCCGTCGACGGTCAGTCTGGCGCCGGTGGTGAAGGTCGCGTCGAAGGCGAGGAACAGCACGGCCGCGGCGACTTCCTCGACGCTGCCGTGCCGCTGCATCGGGGTTGCCATGTCTCCCATTTTCATGAAGGCGTCCCGGCTCTCGTCGGTCATGCCGGTGATGCCCATGGTCGGGGTGTCGATGAAGCCGGGGCTGACCACGTTCACCCGGATGTTCCTGGGCAGTAGCGCGTGGGCGATTCCTTTGGCGAACGCCCGGACCGCGGCTTTCGCTCCGGAGTAGACGGTCAGGGCGTCTGTTCCGCCTTCGTCGGCGATGGAGGTGGTGAAGACGATCGAGCCACCATCTCGGATGAGGGGAGCCAGCCGTTGGGTGGTGAAGAACGCGCCCTTGGTGTTGGTGTCGAAGCTTTGGTCGTAGGACGTTTCGGTTACCTGGGCGAAGGGTTCGAGCTTGGCGAGTCCGATGTTGACGAATACGAAGTCGATTCGGCCGAGCTTTTCTTCGACGAGGTCACCGAGCGCGTGGATGTCGGCCATGCTGGTGGCGTCGGATCGGACCACGTGCGCGGCCGGGGACGCGAGTTGGGTCCGTGCCGTTTCGATGTTCTTCTCGTTGCGGCCGGTCAACAGGACTTCCGCGCCACCGTCGAGGAGTGCCTTGACGACGGCGAGTCCCATGCCGTGCGTTCCGCCCGCGACGACGGCCTTCTTGCCTGAATACTCGCTCATCGTCTACTCCACGGGTTTCTTGATCAGGTCGACCATGTCGGCGAGGCCGCGGCCATGAGCCGGCGGGCCGATGAGGTCTCGCAGGGGGGTGATCAGGTGGGAGAGCAGGGCTTTGTCGACGTTCTGGGCGTTGCTGGTCGTGACGATGTTGGCGATGGCCACCGCCTGCATGTCCGGCGGGGAATCGGATTCTGCGGCAGCCTGTGCGCTCGTGTCGTTTTGCTGGACGAGCAGGGGCAGCGCGACGGTCGTCGCGGTCAGCCAGGGGGCCAGCAGGGACGAGGCGAATTCCGTGAGATCGGCCTTCTCCGTGCGGACGAGGGCGAGTGCGTGGCTCGCTCCGGCGAACTGGCCGTACATCGCGCTGAGCAGGGCCAGGTCGTAGAGCGACGCCAACCCTGGGGCGGCGCCGACGTACTTGGCGATGCCCAGCCGGTTCAGCGCCTGCTCGTACTGGTCGAAGACGCGCCGTGAGCCGCTGTAAAGGACGAAGGCTTCCGGCTGGCCGATCATCGGAGGCACGGCCATGATGCCGCCGTCGAGGTAGTCGGCGCCGCGCTGGGCCGCCCAGGTAGCGGTCTCGCGGGCCTGGTCCGGAGTGCCGTTGGTGAGGTTCACCAGTGCTCGACCGGTCAAGGCGTCGCCGACCGGATCGAGGATCTCGTGCAGGACCAGGTAATCCAGCAGACAAACGACCACCAGAGGACTGGCCGTGACCGCCTCGGTGATCGTGGCCGCCCGCGTCGCGCCGTCCGCGACGAGACTGTCGGCCTTGCCCGCCGAGCGGTTCCAGACGGTGGTGGGGTGGCCGGCGGCCAGGAACGCGGCGGCCAGCGCCTTGCCCATTGCGCCGAGGCCGATGACCGTCACCGGGACGGGCGATTCGTGCTCGTTCATTCACAACTCCATTCGGTCTGTGACCACCACTCTGGGATGGGGCACCCCAGGTCGGGTCTAGGTCCGGTCTAGGTCGGGTGCGCGTCGAGCCGGCCGCCGGCCCGCCGGTTACCGTGGTGCCGTGCGTTTCGGAGTGCTCGGTCCGTTGGCCGTGTGGACGGCGGACGGGACCCGGGTCAACGTCCGGGAGTCGAAGGTCCGTGCCCTGCTGGCGGCCCTGCTGGTCCACGAGGGACGGCCGGTGTCGGCTGATCGGCTCATCGATGACCTGTGGGGCGAGCGGCTTCCGCTGAACCCCCGAAAGACCTTGCAGACGAGGGTCTGGCAGCTTCGGCGGGCGTTGGAAGACGCCGAGCCGGGAGGGCGGGACCTGGTGGTGTCCCAGCCGCCTGGGTACCTGCTGCGGGTCGATCCGGCCAGGGTCGACATGGGCCGGTTCCGGGACCTGACCGCGCAGGCGCGAATCAGCGGCGACGCCCGCACACGGGCGGAGCTGTTGTCGGATGCCCTGCGGCAGTGGCGGGGGCCGGCGTTCGCGGACTTCCAGGACGCGGAGTTCGCCGGGCATCTCGCTCGACGTCTTGAGGAGGAGCGGCTGGTCGTCCTGGAGGAACAGGCTGAGGCGAGGCTGGAGTCGGATGACCGGCTCGCCACCGCACTCGCCGGCGAGCTCGGCGAACTGGTGGCTCGATACCCTCTGAGGGAACGTCTGTGCGCGGTCTACATGCGTGCGCTCTACCTCGCCGGGCGCCAAGCCGAGGCACTGGCCGCCTACAGCGGGCTCCGCCACCGGTTGGCCGAGGAACTGGGCCTGGACCCCGGGCCTGAGCTGGCGACCCTTCACCAGTCGATCCTGGAACAGGCCACCCACCTCAGCCTCACCTCCGGCGCCGCGCCGCGAACCACCCTGCCCATCCCGCTGAGCGCCCTGATCGGCAGAGCGGACGTCGTCGGCGCGGTGCGCTCGGCGCTGGGCACGGCCCGGTTGGTGACGCTGACCGGCCCCGGCGGTGTCGGCAAGACGCGGCTGGCCGTGGAGACGGCGGGCGGTCTGGTCGATGCCTTCCCCGACGGCGTCTGGCTGGTCGAACTGACCATGCTGGATCGCCAGGACGATCCGCGGACGTCAGCGGAACTGACCGACCTGGTCGCCGCGGTCCTCGGCCTCCGCGACGACGCCACAACTGCCTCGTTCCCGTCCTCTGGTCCCGTTTCCTCGCTCGAGCGGCTCACCGGTGCCTTGTGCACGAAGCAGCTACTGCTGGTCCTGGACAACTGCGAGCATGTGACCGAGCCGGCCGCCGAACTCGTCGAACAGCTGCTGTCGACAGCGCCGGGGCTGCGAATCCTGGCGACCAGCCGTCAGCCGCTCGCGGTCGACGGGGAACAGGTGTGGCCCGTGTCGCCGCTGGAGCCACCGGCGCCCGGGGCCTCGATCGAAGCCGTGCGCAAGTCCAGCGCGGTCAGGCTGTTCCTGGCACGAGCGAGCGCCGCCGTGCCCGGGTTCGAGTTGACCGCGGACAACGCGGACGCCGTCGCCACGATCTGCCGGCGGCTCGACGGGATTCCTCTCGCCTTGGAACTGGCCGCCACCCGGCTCCGGGCCTTGGGCGCGCGGGAACTGGCCGCACGAGTGGACGACCGGTTCCGGTTGCTGGCAGGCGAGAAACGGGGAGCACCTGCTCGTCAGCGGACGTTGCGGGCGATGATCGACTGGAGCTGGGAACTGCTCACCGAGGCCGAACGCCTGGTGCTGCGCCGTCTTTCCGTCCATGCCGGAGGCTGCACCATCGAGGCGGCCGAAACGACCTGTGTCGGCGGGGGAGTGCGGGCGAGGGAGGTCCTCGATCTGCTTGCCCGGCTGGTGGACCGTTCGCTGGTCGTCATGACCGAGGCCGCGGACGGCCCTCGGTACCGGCTACTCGAATCCGTCGCGGCCTACAGCCACGAACGGCTCGACGAGGCAGGCGAGTCCGAACGGATCCGGCAGCTGCACCGCCGGTACTACACCGAACTCGCCGAACGCGCCGAGCCACACCTGCGAAGCAGACAGCAACAATACTGGTTGCGGCGCCTCGACGCCGAGACCGCCAATCTCCACCGGGCGCTGGACGACGCGATCCAGCACGACGAAGCGGAAGTGGCTCTCCGGCTGGTCAACGCGCTGGGCTGGTACTGGTTCCTGCGCGGCAGGCTCGGCGAAGCACGCCGATTGCTGAACCTGGTCTTGCCCCTCCACGGGCAAGCACCTGCCGCGACGCGGGCCGTGGCGGCCGTATGGCAAGCAGGCATCACACTGCTGATCCGCGATGCCACCGATCCGAACACGGTCGTGCCGAGCGGCGTGCTGGACACGGTGAACGACACCGTCGCCGACCCTGCCGTGCGAGCGTGGGCCGAGTGGTTCCTCAGCTTCGC
Organism: Amycolatopsis sp. WAC 01416; assembly: GCF_003947485.1. Lineage (NCBI taxonomy): Bacteria > Bacillati > Actinomycetota > Actinomycetes > Pseudonocardiales > Pseudonocardiaceae > Amycolatopsis > Amycolatopsis sp. WAC 01416. The sequence goes on from NZ_QHHX01000009.1 coordinate 6,450, forward strand.
GCAGAGCGGTTTCGACACCCCGGCAACGACCGGTGACCGGATCGATCGGCTTCTGTCGGCCTACCGCGCCGCCGCCGACGACTGGGGCGTCGCGGCCGTCCTGATCACGCACACGTTCGCTCTCGCCAAGGGCGACATCGCCGAAGCCGGCCGGCTCGGCCGTCAAAGCCTGACCCTCTTCGAGGAACTCGGCGACAGCTGGGGGCAAATGAAAGCCAGGCAGCGCCTCGCCACACTGTCCGAAATCAATGGCGACTACGAAGACGCCGCACGTCTTCGCCGTGAGGGCCTGTGCAACGCCGAAGAGCTCGGGTTATGGACCGAAGCGGCGTATGAACTGTCCGGACTCGGACGCAGCGCCCTGCTGGCAGGCGACTACGGCACAGCCGAGGAGTTCCACACCCGAGCGATGCGACTGGCCGCGGAACAGTCCCACCAGTGGGGCGTCCAACACGCCGAAGTCGGCCTCGGGCTCGGCGCGCGCAGGCAAGGCAAACTCGATACCGCCGAAACACATCTGCGAAACTGGCTCGACTGGTGCCGACGCTGGAACGGAACCCCCGGCCTCGCCTTAATCCTGGCCGAACTCGGCTTCATCGCGGAACAACGCGGCGACGCGTCGACGGCGCTCGACCTCCATCTCGACGGTTACACCGCGGCACAGGCCACCGGCGACCAACGGGCGATCGCGCTCGCGCTGGAAGGATTGGCCGGGGCACACTCGCTCGCCGGCCATCATCACCACCACGCCGCCCGCCTGCTCGGTGCGGCCGCCGCACTCAGAAAAGCAGCGGGAGCGCCACTACCGGCCGCCGAACACGGCGACATCGACCGGATCACCGCCAGGATCCGGCACAACCTGCCCGAAAACGTCTTCGTCACCGAATTCGAAAACGGTCGGAGAAACGACCTCGACGTGATCGCCGGAAACACCACAGCGCCAAACGCCTAGCAGCCAGCAAACGCCCTCGCTGGTCGGGCGAACGCCGGCGCGTCCGCGTCTTGACGGCCCTGCGCGCCGTCGTGGTAGCCGGTGAGGTCGGAGGGAACAGTCAACTGAGGAAATGCCAAGAGTTTGAGACTGATCATGGTGACGTCACCATGAGACAACAGAGAAAGCCCAGGTCGCGCAAGATCGGCATGTCACGGGCGGCGAGACCCTACAGGCGCTGTAGGGTCTCAAAACAGACCTCATTTTCTCATTGGCAGTTTCATGCCTGGTTCATTTATGAAGCTGGAATGAGATTGGGCTGTCCGGGTGGTCGTCGTCGACACACCGAGGTGGCGCGGTGTGGGTAGGTCTGCCCGATGGGAGGGTGCCCTCGCCTGCAGCTACCTAGGTGAGAGAGCAGGGATGGCCGCCGCGGACATCCCTACGTCGACGGTGGTCAGTTGTCGTTGCGCGGTCACGCTTGCCGAGCAGGCTCAGGTTTGGGCGTCGGTAGAACTGGAGGCGTTGAGGTCGGCTGTGCCGTGGAGGACTTTCCGCTGGTACAAGGGGCAGAAGCACTACTCGGGTACGTTCTGGTCGGCGACTGAGCGCGATCTGGTGATCTACGAGTCTCGGCTCGAGCTGGCGCGATTGCTGTTCGCGGACTTCGACACCTCCGTAGGCCACATCGTGGCCCAGCCGTTCCTCCTGCGCGCCCCGGCCCGCGTTGCTCCGGAACCGCTGTCGGGCAGCGAGTTACGGCGCCTGGGAGCGGATGCCTTGGCCGACTACAACAAGCAGCGGCGGGTCTGGCACGCCAACCTGGGACCGATCAAGACTCCGCAGCTGGCCGAGCTACACGAGGACTTGTGGGACATCGTCGACAGCAACACCCAGGATGGAGACAAAGCCAAGAGCGCGGTCGCGATCGACGCGTTTCCCGGGCTGGGCAAGACAACGTCGGTGCTGGCGTTCGCCAAGCAGTTCCACCTGCGGGAGATCGCCGAAGAAGGCGCCTTCACCAGGGACGGGCACGAGCGCTGGCCGGTCTGCCGGGTCGGGTTGACCGGCAACACCGGCATGAAGGACTTCAACCGGGCCATGCTCGAATACTTCGCCCATCCGGGGCGAACCACCGGAACGACGGCACAGTTCGCTCACCGGGCACTGGATTGTGTGCTGTCCTGCGCGGTCAGGATTCGGCACAGACCAGGCCGTCGTCGGGGTCGTCGTGCCAGCCCTGCTCGGCGAGCCACCGGTGAACGGGTTCGGGTGGGATGTGCCCGATTTTCGGCGGATACTACGGCGCCCCCAAGAGAGGCAACGGACACGGCAGGTGCGGCCTCATCGGGTGCCAAGCTGGACGGACAGGACGTACGTGGTGTGGAGGCTGCTGCGATCATGGGCAGGTCCCTGGGCAACGAGAAGTACCTGTGGGGAATGGATCCGTGTGACAGTTGCAAGGCTGTTGTGGCCCATTACGGCATCCGGTTCCGCACGTACGATCGGAGGAATCCGTGAAAGAGTGGCCGACTGGGCTGCAGGACGAGCTTCTGCGAGTCGGATGGAGCCCGGAACGCCGGGTGGACACCTCGGAGTGGCGGAGCATCTTCGAGCCGCACGGGCTCGAGATGTTCCCAGCGGCGGAGGACTTCCTGTCCCGGTTCGGCGGGCTCTCGTTCGAGAAACGTCCGAACGGGGTCGATTCCTACTGCTTCCAGTTCGAGCTGGATCCCAGGCTGTGTGCGGGTGAGGAGGATCTGTTCCTCGACTGGGGGAAAACGATGGGAAAGGCCTGGTTTCCCCTGGGGGAGTACGACAACAGCAGGTTCTTCCTCGCCATCGACGAGGACGCGGTGATCTACACCGCCGTCAACTGGATCGCCCGGTTCGGCCGAGGGGTCGAGGGGCTCGCCGCGATCGTGTTCGGTGTGTTGCCGGAGCCCCTCGAGATCGACGCCGTCGAGGACTGACGCAGCGGCGGTCGAGTGCGCGGATCATCACCACGCTCACTCGGCCGCATACATTCCGCGGGGCCTGGCCGACGCCACCAGCACGCACGCTGCCGCTGAAGAAGTGCCGCAAAACTGAGACCGGTCGTGAGTGACACCGGAGTGAGACGACTCGGAAACCGCAGGTCGTAGAAGATCAACATGTCACGCGCGGTGAGACCCTACAGCGCACCCTGGAAACCCCGATCCGGCCCGGCACTGGGGAACCTGCACGATGCCCCTGGGGTCATGACCTCGCTGTCGCCGGAGTCCGGCAGAGCTGGTCCCAGGACTACCAGGCGCCGGAATGGCTCTGCGAGGCCTGGTACGCACTCCCCGGTCGGGATGGGGTGTGGGCGCTGATCGATCCTTCGCCCGCGCCGGCACGTCACCGACGATCAGGCGGACGAGTACGGGCTGCGTCTGATTCTGTTCCGTCCCGCCACACCTGGCGGGGTCGGCGCTCTCCAGCTTCGGATGGGCACACGGTCTTCGGTGAGATTCGGTTTTCCTTGTGCGGCATCGATCGGCGCGCGATCCTCGTGCACGTCGAGGTTGAAGAGAAACACCGGCGCCGTGGAGTCGGCCGAGTGCTGGCCGCCGCCGCAGCAGCCAGAGCGCCCCGTTACAGCTGGACGATGCTGCCAATCGGTCAGGACCCGATCGCGGTCGCGTTCTGGGCCCGGATCGGAGCCGCCGGCCCGGCGAGTCCGCGTCCCTGCTCGCATCAAGTTGAACAAGGGGTTGTGCCCTCAGAATCGCGATGGACGAAGTGGTGGTGACACGCACGAGAAGAGGTGGTTCGAAGCCGCCGGCAACTCGGGCCGGGTCCGCGGCGACCAGGACTCGCGCGCCCGCGTGCAGGAAGCATCGCGCGCGGACCGCCGCCGGGATCACGACATACGGTTTCGCCGTCATCGCCACGGAACCGTCGGGGCGGCGCTGGAACACCACCGACGTCTCGAGGACGGTGACCACGAGCGTGTCGCCACGTGACCATCCCAGCAGGTCGACCGAGTCGTGGTTCTGCACCCGGCCTGAGGCGTCAACCCGGGCCATGCCGACATAGGGCGCTGCGGATGACGGCGGGGCGGGCAGCGACGCCAGGGCCGGAGCCGGCGGTGGCGCTGGTGAACCCTGGGCCGGACCGGCGGGACGGCGGCGTTCCGCAGGGACAGGCCCGGCATGAGACCGCTCATGACGTTCCTCCCCTGCGCAGACGTTCAGGGGAGGAACCAGCGGACAGGTCCAGCCTAGCCGAACCAGAAAAACCCGGAACACTCCAGTGACCTGGAGCGACCGGGTTGTTGCTCTGTGATGCGGGAGATTTCCCGTGCAAGTGTGTCCGAGGGGACGTGATCACAGATCCTTGACAGATCCCCCAATTTCTGGGAGGTCATGCGGAGATCGTATCAGAAGACTCATTGTGGGTTGAGATTCGATCCTGCCGCAGTTGCCGCAGTAGGACTGCCGCCGCGCCTTTGTGCTGAATACTGGCTGCAGTCGTTGCGCTGGTCGCCAACGGCGGAAGCAGGTCGAGCGGGAGCTGCTGGCCTTCGCTCGTGTCCATGCGAAAGGTGTCGTACGCAGGGCAGTGCCTGCAGGCCGCATAGTGCGTGCTCTTCAGGTGCTGCTCTCTCGTGGACGCTACTCTTCAGGTTTCAGAGGGCTCGTTTGGTTTGCTGGGGGATGGCTCGGTTGATCGTGAGGACCAAGGGAGTTGTTCGTTTGCCAGTAGTACTTCGAATCTCTGCGGCCTGGTTCCTCAAAACCGTGTCCAAGTTCTGTGCAGTATCGTGTCTGCGTGCTTCGGTTATCCGTCGATCGTCCTTGGCTAGGGTTGTCTATCGACAGTGGCTCAAAACAGTAAGCACTGTCCAAACATGACAGTCCGCGACACCCCGACAGAGCACGTCGCACACACTCGACTTCACCCGGTACAGCGACAGTGCGCGACACGGACAAGACCCCCGACGGAAGGGCCTGCCCCCGGGCTGGGTCACCGCCGGCCACCTCGAATTGCCCCGCACCGCGCAACTTCGCGCTCTGGGCAACGGGGTCATGCCCAAGCAGGCAGCGGGCGCACTACGTCACCCGCTGGACGACCTCACTCACCTGCACCGTCCGCCCTGCCACCCGCTGGCCAGCCCGACCCAGGACAGGCCCTCCCGCGTGAGCCGACGGCGCAGTTGTTGTCGCAGCCTGTGCGGGTTCGCAATGGTCCGCTTCGCGGAGCGCCGTCAGCGCTGGGGTCGCGTTGACGCCCGCTCGACCTGACCCGATACTCCGAGTCCTGCGGAATAGGTAACATCTTCTACCTGTTCGAAGAAATTATCGTCAAGGTTCGCCCCGTCGGCTCTCCAGGATGCCAGATATGCGGCCAGGTTATCGAGCCGGAGGTCCAAGTCCTGCTTTTCGGGGTCGCGCCGCCGCGTGTGACTCGAGTGTGTGACGAATTGTTCGAGCACCTCACTGACGCGTACTAGCTCTTTGCGGTATTCTGCCGCCAGACCGTGATCTGCTCGAACCTCTGTCGGTGGTGTTGAGTGCGCGCGCACTATCGTGGCGCACGCACGAATACGGCAGAGCATGACACCGCAGTCGTAGTATCGGGCACCGTTCCCGCCGACTGCCTCACGTGTCGCTTCGAGCAGGTGTTCGAGGGTTCTCCTTATGCGCCTTCTTCGCATCGCCCACGCTATGAGAGATTCTTTGGTGGGGAGGTTTTCTCTAGTGGGCAGACTGTCCAGTGCGCGCTCGAAGAGCTCGATCAGAGACGACTCGACGTTGATTTCACGAAGCCGCCCAACCACCCAGGATCCCCTGGTCTTCATGTGCGCAACTACGTTATCCGGGAGGTCCTGAGTGATATCCACCTGCGAGTCGGCGTAGATGCAGTAGATCTCTTCCAGCTCGTAGCCCAAGTGCAGTTGCCAATGTAGCCGAGACGCCACGGCTTCCACGATTTCGGCAGCCAGGCTCAGTTCGGTGCGGAAGGCCGGATCTGTCACAGCAAACTCTCGGTACAAACGCATCGCCTGCTCGCCGGCGGGTACGGCAGCTTCCAGGTCAGCGCCTGACATCGCGCGTACGGCCGCGAATGTGCGCAGGCTGCGCGCAAGGGAGGGCCGCTCACCTGCGTGCGAATCGGCCAGCTCCTGACACAGCTCAACCGACCGCTGTGAAGGAACGTGAGCGTCGGTGTATCGACCGACCTCCAGCAGCCGCGCCACCTGATTGTGGACGACGACCGCAAACTCGCTCAGGTACGTTGGCCGATCGGTGGTCACCAGTGACTCGAACAGCTCGCAAGCACGCTCGGTACACGTCAACGCCTCTTCGCGTTGTCCGGAGGTTGCCAGCCTGTTGCCATGATTGGTCAGCGCCCGCGCCAGCCCGGGCAAGCAGGTGAGGGGGTGGGCCGCGGCCAGTTCCTCATACATTCGTAGGGCGCGTTCCGACTCGACCACTGCTTCGGCGTGCCTGCCGCGTTCGGCCAGACGGATCGCGTGATTGCTCAGCGATTCCGCAAGGTGGGCATCGGCCGCGGTGGGCTTCGGGTCTGCCAAGGTCGCTCGCAGCGCGACCACGCGTTCGGAGACTGTGAACGATTCGGCGCGTCGGCCGGAGTCGGCCAGCCAGACCGCGTGATTGTGCAGCCACGTCGCCAACTCCCGCTGTTGCGACGGGTCACTGGCATCGTTCAGTTCCTCCCGTAACGTGAGTGCGCGCTGGGAAAACGTCAAGGCCACGGCGGGTTGCCCGGCTCTGCCCAGCCGCAGGGCATGTTTGTACAGCGTGCCGGCCAGCGCGAGCTGACGGACCGGCCCCTCCGCATCGACGGCTGGCTCCTCGCTAAGCTGGATCGCCTGCTCAGAACAGATCAGGGCCTCCTCGTGGCGGCCGTACCGATCGAGCAGCGCCGCGTGGTTGTGCATCGCGGCCGCCCATTCGGGCACATGTGCGACCCGGTTGCCTGCACACAGCTCCTTTTGCAAGTGGAGGGCGCGCTCCGAGCAGGCCAGGGCCTCGTCGTGGCGGTCGTTTTCGGCCAGCCGTGTGGCGTGATTGGTGATCGCCTTGGCGAAGGCGGCCAGGTGCGCCGCCCGCTCGGCCGCCGCCAGCTCCTCGAAGGCCTGGACCGCGCGATCGGAACATTCCAGGGCCTCGCCGGACCGGCCGGCTTCCGCCAGCCGTATCGCCAGGTTGACCAGTGAGGTGCCCAGGTACGGCAGATACATCGCCCGGTTGGCTGCCACCAGCTCCTCACGCAGTGCCACGGCGCGTTCGCTGCAGGCCAGCGCCTCGGTCTGCCGACCGTGCTCGGCCAACCGGACGGCGTGATTGTGTATCGATACCGCTAACCCGGGCAAGTAGGCCGCGCGGTCGGCCGCGGCGAGCGCTTCACGAACCTCCAGTGCACGCTCGGACAAGGTGATCGCCTCGGCCCGAAACCCGGCCTGGCCAAGAAGACTGGCGTGGTTGGCCAAGGCGTTGGCCAAGGAATCACGGTGACGCGCGGGATCAGTCGCGTGCAATTGTTCATATAGTGCGACCGCCCGCCGGGAGACGTCCAGAGCCTCAGCACGTCGTCCCACCTCGACGAGTTGCAGCGCGTGGTTGGTCACAGCGGTGGCAAGATCGGAAAGCCTTTCGCCGGGGCTGGTTTCAGCCAGCCCCTCATACAGCGCCGCGGTGCGTTCGGTGTGGACCACGGCTTCGGCAGAGCGCCCGAGTTCAGCCAGGGTGAGCGCGTAGGTGCCGACTGAGCGCGCCAGTATCGGCAGGTGCGTGGCGCGGTCCGCCGCGGCCAATCGTTCGCTGATACCGACGGCATTCCGGGAGTGCTCGAGCGCTTCGGCGGGTCGGCCGGCCGAAGCGAGGCGGTCGCTGACTTCCAGATGCAGGTCCGCCCGGTCGACGGGGTCGTCGACAAGCGGAAACACGCGTGCGGCGAGAGCGCTGACGATTTCCGCGGCGCCGACGTCCAAGTTGGTGTTCCGGCCATCAGGCAGCGCCTGCTCCACCGCGCCGAGGACCTCCACAGGAACGTCCTTGATGTCGGCGATGGCGGTCAGCGCACCGCTGCCGGCCGCGACCGCAATGTTCGGCTGCGCTTTGAGCAACGGATACAGCACTTCCGTGCCGACGTGAGGCCACCGATCGGTGGCCGAGGCGAGGAAGGTCACCGCGCGGGCCGCGACGCTCAAGCGTTGCCCGGTGCTGGCGACGGCAGACTGGCCGGGCTCACCCGACCTCCAGCGGTCGGGATCGACGGAGTTGGTGTCGTTGTCCGTGAGTGCGGCGACGATGCCCCCGACCGCCGTGTTCAAGAGCGCGGTGAAGTCGAGGAGCAACCTGCCGGGCACGGTCGTGGCCCAAGGATCAGGCTCGTAGGAGCCGATGTCGTGGCCAGGTGTGAGCAGGGAAAGGAAGTCTTCAGCGAGCCGGTCGGGCAGCAACGGTTCCAGGACGTTGGCCTGTGCGGGGTCGGTAGGTGGATAGCAGCTGGCGTGGTCGGTGAGAACCCGCTCGGTGGGTTCGCCCGGCATGAGTTCGTTCAGGACGCTTTGGGCTGCCTGCAGGTGTGTGGAGCCGGTAAGGATCGCGGTGAACACGGTACGGGCCATCACCGTGTCGGAAGTGCGGAAGTCGAGACCGGCCTCGGCGTTCTCATACAGCTGCCGCCAATTCTCGTGCTCCCGGTTCAACAAATAGGCGGTCAAGCCGACCATGTTGGCAGGGGCGGTGCGGCCATGGGCTTCAGCGTCCACGGCGACCAGCGCGGCCATCTGCACCGCCAGCGTCAGACCGAAGTCCGGGTGGCGAAGCGGTCCGGGTGGCGCGATGGCGTCCGACCGGGTGACCTCCGGATAGCGCTGGGCGAAGCAGTCCCGTGCTGTGGTGAACATGTCGTCGCGGTGCCCGCCGACATCGGGTAGCGGAGGCAGCTTCTGAGCGGAGGTGTCGATGTCCTGCTGGAGCTTGTGGAGTTTTCCCTGGATCGCCGGCCATCCGCCGGCGGAGCGGGCCAGCAACAGAACCCGTGTCGGCACGGACTGGTGCAGGAGCCGGTTCTGAAACAACCAGCTCAGATCCGACACAGGCCATCGATCGGCGTAGTCGACCAGCAGCAGCACCCCGGCGCGCCCGTCCGGCCGCAAGTCCTGGCTGCCCGCCGCCGGTGGGTGGGTGTCCATCCGGTGCGAGGCGCGCACGGCCATCCAGCCGACCCGCCGGGCGTCGGCCGCGAGTTGCGCGGCGAGACGCGTCTTGCCCTGGCCGCCTTCGCCGTGTAACCACCGCACCGCGAACCGCGGGCGAGCGTCTCGCCAAGTGGCCAGCTCATTCAGTTCCGCATCACGGCCGGTGAAGTCGACGACCTCGGCGCGGGCGTCCAGCAACCGGCTGGGCTGCGCCCGCAGCCACTGCGGGTCCGGGCTGGTCGCCTGGCGATGTTCGAACAGCAGGTACAGTGGGGTTCCGTCACCGAATACGTGGATGTCGGCGCCGAGAGCGCCGTAGGCGTAGCCACCTTCGGCCCGCACTTCCTGGTTCAGCGATTCTGGCAGCGGGGGCCCATCATCAATCCCGGTCACTGTGGCGTTCCGATGCCGCCGACCGCATCACCCGGTGCGGACGGCACTTGTTTGCCGGCGTGGTGATGGTGGGTGACGTTGCCGAACATCGCGCCCGAGGCGATGGAACCTTGGCCGGCCGCAGTGACGTGCTGCACCGCGGGGGGCGGGGATGGCACCTGTTCGATCCGATGGTCAGAGACCGGCACCGGGGCCGCCAGATGCGCGGCGTCGGGTGGATACGGGTGATCCGGCAGGCAGATCCAGCACACCGCAGTAGTCTCCTTCACCAAGACCTGCATCGGCCGATACGTCGCGGGAGCTGCATCCCGGCTGTGCCGGACCACCTCTTCGAAGAACCACTCGGAGGCGACCAAGGCGAGTAGGCCCGGCGACTCGGCGAGGGCGGACTTCAAAGGGTGGGCATCCAGCAGCCGGAAGGCCAGGTTGATCGATGCCGCGGTGACGCCATGCTTGTCGTAGTTGACCTCTCCCGCGTGCAACGCCATCCGCACCCGGATCCGTTCCTCGTCCGGGTGCGTGGCGTTGTGTTCGCGCAACGCCCTGGCCAGCGCGTGTGGCACGGTGTCCACGAACGGCGCCTTGGGTATCGCGGCGGGAGCCAGGATGAACACCCCATCGCCACGGTCCTCATGGTGGCAGTCCGCCCATGGCACGCCCGCCATGGCGAACGCTTGCTCTACGGCCAGGTATAACCCCTCACGGACACCGAGCTGGTGCTGATTGGTCCGTCGCTTGTCCCCGAACCCCTCCACATCCACCACGATGATCGTGTGATGCACCGCCGACTTCGATCCGTTCACACGACCCCCTGCCAGTCGGGCAAGCCCCGCTGCTGCGGCCAGTTGTACCGGCCAACGACCGGACGCGGTGGGTCAAATGACACATAGATCTCCGGACGGCAGCGACACCACCCGACCGGGCGAATCGATGGGCAACCCATGGGGCGAACAGTTGCCTCTGTTCTCTCGCACTTGCTGCGAGCTCTTGCCTCGATCGGAGTATTTCGGCACTAGCGGGCTGGGCGCCGTCCTCCTCGAGCGGTACCACCGGCTGGTGGTCTGTGTCCCTGATCTCCGCGCGCACGGCGACCGATCTAGCGGCCGGCCAAATGAGAACGGAGACTGGAAGCCTTCCGGGAGAATCACGTTGAGCGCCGACCCGAGGGACTTTCCGCGCTGGCTCGCTACGGTCGCCACATCGAACCTGTCGGCTTCACTCGTGAGAGCTTCCTCGTCACCGTGGAACTGGCGCTGGACGGGGGGCGCGAGGTGCACGGGTACCGCCGTCCAGGTACTGCCCTTGTGTCAGTGTCGAGTCTTGGCGTGGAGCTTCGAGGCGTTTGTGTCGTGATTGGTGGTTAAGCAGTGGTTCTGGGCGAGTTCGGTGTGTCAAGGTGACGGAATGTCCGGCCGGTTTGATGATCGCGATGAGCCACTGCGTTACCTGCGTCTGGGGGCGGTCCTGGTGCGCTGTCCACGATGTACTGGCCGGGCAGTGGCCACTGGTACGAGGGTGAGTTGTACGGGGTGCGGGTATGCCGCCGTGGACGGGCACCCTGGGGCCGAGATTGACCGTGTGGAGGTGTCTGCGGCCGGCCGCTGCGGGAACTGCGGGCGGCCGGTGGCGCAGCGGCGGCAGCGATGGCGACGCGCCGAGCCGCGCACTCTGCGGGTGTCCTGCTCCCACTGCCGGACCGTGACGGCTCTTGCCGTGTCGGCGGTGTGGTCTCGGTCTGTTCCGGCGGTTCCCCGGTATCGCGGCCTGGAGCTGCGTGAGAAGCACCAACCAGATACACGGGATCCAGGCACTGTAGGGCTATCGGCCACCGCGGGAATGTGCCCGCGTCGGAACGGCTCGGCCGGGCGGTGCCGTTCCTCCGTTAGCGGCCGACGGGCTGGGCGATGTCCGAGCCGCCGGTGTGTGGCGTCGGGACGTAGCCTGGTTCCGGCTTCGGCAGCGTCGCCAGGCAGTTCGCGGAGCACGCGTTCACCAGCAGTGGCAGTACGTCGGTGCCGACCCGGCTGGAGATCCATACCTGGCGCAATTCTTGGTTGACCGGCCTGTCGCAGACGCTGCAAGTCCGTACGGCGGTGATTCCCCACACGCCCGGATCGAGCTCGGCGAAGTCCGCCTGGTTGGCGTGGGTGACTGGCCGCAGTGCCGGAAACGGTGGCCGGAACTTGCTGTTGCCGTAGAGGACGCGGGTGCTTACCGTGCTGTCGGTGACCTTTATGCACCTGGTGAGTTCGTACGGGTACCAGTGCAGCCGGTGTGATGTGTAGGGCTCGAACACCTCAAGGTTGGTCATAGCTCCGATCTCGGGTGGCAGGCGCACCAGGTTCGTGCCGTAGAGGACCAGCCGCCTGACCGCGGTCAGCTTCGCGATCGTGGACGGCAAGGTGACGACCTGCCGTCGTTCCGCCGCGCTCATCCCCCTGAACGGAGTGAACTCCGTCCGGCCATCCGCGGCCGCCTCGTCGATCAGTGTCAGTAGGTGCTGCCAGCCTTCTGCCGCGTGGTCCTGCGTGTCCTTGTGGAAGGAAACGGTCACCGGCCGGGTCGCCTTCGAATAACCGACGCACCGGCAATGATCCCGGCCGGGCTCACCTTGCGGGGATCCGACGGCGTCGGCGAACCGATTGGGGAACACCTGCGGTGAGTTCTCGTCCGGCGACACCTGTGAAGCGTATCGATGAGGGTCGGGTAACGGTTGCCCACCGCGACGACCCGCAGGGCGCAACCCCCTGTCATCGGCATGACCGGGTGTTTTGGCTCGTGCCGTCGTGCTGCAGACGTCGGTAGTGCGTCTCCGCGTCCGCCGGAAAATCGGTCCCTACCATGGAGTATGTTGATGGTACTGAGCTTCGCTCACTCATGCCAACGGCAGGGCAGCGGGTCTGGTCGCTGTGTATCGCCGCATGAGCGGAGATTCGAAACCTGACTAAGGGTGGTCGATGAGCGCCTACACGATCGCGGCCATAGGTGCACTCATCGACACCCATCGCGAATTGGTCCCCGTCCTTGAGGAACATCTCATCGAGAACGAGGGCGAAGTTTTGCCGCATCTCGTGATGGCCGACGTCGTCCGATGGTTGGTCGAGCATCGCACCTCTGACCCCGAAGTCTGCAGCTCGGTGGTGGGTTGGCTCGAAGAGGAATTCGGGCGGGGCCCGGAGGAGGTACGCGGGCTGATCACCGTGAGCGGCGTCGAGATGATCCCGGATCCCGGTCACCCCGGTGCTGAGCTTCGAGACCTGTTGGGGCCTGTTCTTCGTGAGGCGGACCCGTGGTCCGCCTGATCATGTCAAACATCACTCGGCGAGTGACCGGGCATTGAACTGCGGTTATGGAAGAGCCACGGTAATCGAGCTGTGCCGCGCAGCCTCCGTTGGAGACAGTGGGTACGAGGCTCAGCCGAGATATGTTCTCTGCTCGACAGCGAGAGTCTGGCTATCTGGCACGCGCCGCAGGCGGCCGACCGGGCCTGGCGGAACGACCCTGCGGCGCGGCCAAAAGGATCAGAGAGTTGTGGAGCATTCGCGACCGGTGAATGCCTGTCGGCGACCTTGGCCAGTCAGGCAGTGTCATGGTGCTGGACGCCTTCGCCGATTTGATCAATTATCATGCGCAGACAGCCGGATGAGGGGGGCGCATGACGACGTTGCTGGTGCGGGTGGCGGGGGACGAGGACCTCGACGCGGAGACGCGGAAACTCCGGAGTGCCTTGCTGGAGCTGGACGTCGCGGACGTCCGCTTGCCTGTGGTCGTCGCGCCCGACGGCGCGAAAGGCACCGGAACTGACATCGGGGCGATGATCGTCAGCCTGGGTGGTTCCGCAGTGCTGACCGCGCTGGTCACCGGCGTCTGCCAGGTGCTGCGGACCTGGGTGACCCGGGACAAGGACCGGCGCGTGGTGATCGAGGTCGGTGGCAACAAGTTGGAGCTGACCGGAGGGAACGCCGAACAGCAGGCGCGCGCGATCGAAGCCTTCACGAAGACGCTGGAGCTGGAAGCGGACTGAAGACATGGGTGTCCGCGACGCACTCCTCATCGCCACCGGCACGTACAACAGCGGACGGCTCGCCGAGCTGCGTTCGCCGGCCGCGGACGTCGGCGAGCTCGCCGACGTGCTGGCCGATCCCGCGATCGGCTGGTTCGAGACGCGGCAGGTCGTCGACGCGCCCGCGCATCAGGTGATGCGGGCGATCGAAAGGTTCTTCCGCAACCGCGGCACCGACGATCTGCTGGTGCTGCATATCTCCTGTCACGGCGTCAAAGACGACGACGGCCTGCTGTACTTCGCTTGTGCCGACACGGATCCGGAGCTGCTCGCGTCCACCTCGGTACCAGCGGAGTTCCTGCACGCCCAGATGGGCCGGTGCCGCGCGAAGTCGATCGTGCTGTTGCTGGACTGCTGTTTCAGCGGGGCGTTCGTACCGGGCATGAAAGCGTCCGCCGGAGTGGACGCGAAAGAACAGCTGTCCGGCTACGGGCGCGCGGTCCTGATGGCCACCGGACGGACGGAGTACGCGTGGGAAGGGAACCGGTTCCGGGAGCTGGAACCAGAGCCTTCGCGTTTCACCGAAGCCATCGTCCACGGTCTGCGCACCGGGGAAGCGGATCGGGACGGCGACGGCAGGGTGGCTGTGGACGAGCTGTACGAGCACGTCTACGAGCGTTTGCGGGAATCCGGCGTCAAGCAGACGCCGCAATGGTCGTCGGAACTGGTGCACCGCGTGTACCTGGCGAACCGGGCGATTCCCCTGCAGACGGAGCAACCAGCGAAGTCCCGGGCCCGGCCGCAGCGCCGTGCCCGCCGCGGGCAGGACGCGTTGATCATGCTCGACGTCCCGCTGAGGGACGCGGTCGTGGGCAAGGTCGAAACGGTGCAGATCGAGACCGCGGTCACGTGCGGAGAATGCCAAGGGCTCGGCACTGCCGCGGATTCCGTCGTCGACCGGTGTTCCGGATGTGGCGGGGACGGCCGCAGGGAAGGGGAGGACTGCGGGGCCTGCGACGGGTTCGGGACGCTCATCACTGATCCCTGTCCGGTCTGTGACGGCGACGGCCGGGTCCGTGTGCGGAGGCAGACGACATTCAGCATCCCGCCTGGGGTGGCGACCGGTATGCGCATCCGGCTGGCGGAGCAGGGTGAAGTCGGGCCTGGCGGCGGGCCTGCCGCCGATCTTTACGTCGAGATCAACGAACTGCCCGACGACCGATTCGAACGGCGTGGCAACGACCTGTTCTGCACGACCACCATCCCGGCCGCGATCGCGCGCGACGGCGGGATCGTCGACCTGGACACCTTCGACGGCACGAAAAAGGTCCGGATACGGGGCGGGATGAAGTCCGGCCGGACGATCCGTGTCGCCAGGCTCGGCGTTCCGCGGCTCGGCGCGTCCGGCAAGGCGGATGACCGGGGAGATCTGATGGTCACGGTGGACGTCGACCGGGGCTAGGCGGGCACAACGTCGAGACCGAGAACTTCACGCTGCCACTCGGCCTGGTGACCTTCCAATCCCAGTACACCGCACGCGTGCTCGCACTCGCCGAACGCCGCATCGTCGGTGGACTCAGGTGGCGACGAGCGCGGCCGCACGCTCACGATCATCGAGACCGCCAAGTCGGCCGGGCACGCCCGGATCGCCGAGAAGAACACCAAGATCCTCGACAACCTCGACAAGATCATCACGACCTGCGAGAGCTGCGAGGACGACGAGGTCGTCCTCGGCGGAAAGGTCGCACAACTCGATGGCGCCAGCTGACAACGCACACCACCTCATCGAAGCCGCTGCGCGCTGAACGGCCGCTGCCCGGAAACGGGCCGAGGACACGCTGCTTGCGGTGAAGAACTCCGGCGAAGCAATCAACGCCTCCAAGCTCGCGAAGCGGGCCGGCGTCTCTCGGTCATGGCTCTACTCCCAGGCCGACCTGATCGCGGCCGTGCGAGAAATCAGCCAGCATGCACAGGCACCACGGTCAGCGCCGGCCACCGACCGATCTCTCCAAGTACGGCTCCAGTGGCGCGTCACGTCGCTGACCGAGCAGAACGACCAGCAACGTCTCCAACTCGAACGCGCCTACGCCGAGATCCGACGTCTCCAGGCACAAGCTCCCGGAAGCATCACACGGTCCTGACGGGGAAAACTGGGGACCTCACGGATCTACTCGCGGATTCAACTGTCGCGTATTCATTGTGAGGGTGGCCGGTCTGGTCACGGTGTGTGGCGCTCGCTGGATGCGTAGCGGTTCCAAAGGCATCAAACGCGAACTCTTGTGGTGGCTAGTCAAAATCTTAAACTAGTCAACGCGCCGACCCGCGGCAACCTCCGCACGGTATGTTCGCCCCAGGGGACACAGGTAACCTGGGCAACACAGGCGGCCGGTTGACACATGTAGGCGCTGCCTGCACTCGTTGTCCGATATGGTCGAGTGCTAGTCGAACAGCACGAACGCGCCGCCGCTATCGTCAATAGTATTGGGCACGATCCGCGTGGGACGACCCATCAGATGCGTGAGGTCCTGTCCGTAGAGGACCGTCGCGACGAACCTCTCGTCATTGGCCTGGTCGATGCTGGCCAGCCAGATTCCGACGATGCCGCCGGACCTGTCGCGGACCATCGCGAAGTTGCCCCCGGAGTCGCGCCGCTCTTCTGGCCGCACCTTCTCCGCCTTCGGCTTGCGCCGCAGTCGCCCGAACAGGCCCGGCTTTTCGGGCGGCGTCAGCATGTCTCTGACCGGCCGCGACACGCGGATCATGCCGTCGTTGGCGCAGGTGGCGATCCTGACTGCGCCGTCGCCGCCGGTCACGGCGATCAGCGAATTGATCGTGGCCGCGTTGAACTCCGCGTTACCGAAGGCGGGTCCGTGCCGGTTGAACAGCCCGGTCACCAGCTCCTGGCTCGCCGGGTCCCACAGACGGACGCCGGACTCGCTAGCCCGCGACGCGAGGGCTAGCAGCGTCCGGTCGCCCAGCGGGACTGCCACGAGCGCGTCCACCGGGGTATCGAGTTCGCCGCGGCCCACCAGCTCTCCGCCGTCCAGGTCCCATATCTCGATACCCCGTCCCACCGCGACTGCCAGCCAGGACTGCCCGCCCGTGCCACGAAGGGGTGTCATCACGCCGCGAAAGGGCTGGGACAGCCCGAACTCGCGACCGTTGAGCTTTCCCGTCGGCATCGAGACGCCACACTTCGAGCCTGCCACCGTTGTCCACGGCGAACCCCGCAGTCCCGTCGGCGAACCGCACGCCGGTCGGTTTGTACACGCGATTGCCGACGCCGCCCTCGGGCGTCTCAGGGAACTGGATGGCCGAACGCTGCTCGCCGGTCGCGGGATCAACGATCCGAATGATGTCCTTCTCGGCCGTGACCAGCAGTTCGGCACTTGAGTCCGTCGCCGGTATCGCCGCCATCCCCATCGCCCAGCTGACCTCATACTCGCGCAGTGGCACGTCGGCGGTGCCGAACGTGGCCAGGTCCCACACCGACACGGCCCGCGGCCCGCAGACAGCCAGGGCGGGTCGGCCGCCGATCGTCACCACGGCCATGTCCCACACCGCGGTCTCGCCCACCTGGCGCCGCTCATCGTGCGTCGCCCCACGGGCGACGTCCCACAGCTGGACCCAAGACTCGCTGTCGGCGCAGGCCACCAGCGGCCCACCAGGCACGGCGGCCAGCCGCATCAGGTTGTACACCTCACCACGCAGTTCGAGTTCGACGTGCATGGCGCTCCCAACGTCGGAATCCGCTGCCACGCACCATAGCGAGATCGGCCGAGGACCGCTCCCGACCCGCTGCAGCACGGTCTATACGAAGCCTGCGCCATGAAGCTCTACTACGACCACACAACCCGCAACGTCGCCATCCGCGCCACCCACCAGAGTCCCACCCCTAACGAGCTGGTCTGTGTCGCGAACCTGAGCATGATCCGCGCAAGCAGGGGCGATCCTGAGGGAGCACGAGCGCTGCTCTGGCGCGCCTACAACGCGGGAATGTACTGGGTGCTTCCGCAGATCGGCGAACTGCATGAGGAGCAGGGCGCTCTGCGCCAAGCCGAACGCATTTATCGCAGGTCTATCAGAGAACTCGGCCGACTCTCGTGGACTGCAGTGACAGGCCTCCTCCGCGTGTACGAGTCCACGGGGCGACACGACCGTGCTTACGCACTGGCCATGGCGAAGCCGAAAGACTTCCTGCCGATCTTCGCCACCGCCCGCGCCAAGGGTGGTGATCGCGCGGGTGCTGAACGGCTCCTGCTCAAACTGGTGGATGCCGGGCACCCCCGGTTCCTGGTGCAGGCCGCCTCGATGCGCAAGCACGAGGGTGACCTCGAAGGCGCAAGGCGGATGCTTCGTCGCGCACGCGATGCCGGTGTAGGGGGCGCGGAGAAGGCACTCAGAGAATTCCAAGCCCGTGACACACTCCCGAGTGGAGAGTCCGGCTGAGTCTCGGTTATCGGGTGGACGGCTGCTACAGGGACGAACCGAGCGGATGGTCCGCCCGAAACCCCGGCAGGATCAGGAACGTCCCGGTCGCAGTGGTGGTCACGAACCGCATCGACGCGTCCTGTTCGTCCACCGTCGAGCTGTTGCCTCTGCGCTCTCGGCAGCGCTTGCGCACCCACTTCTTCTGACCTCCTCCTTGCGAAAGGCGGAGCATTGTCGACAGCGGGGCGCGACGAGGAAGCTCGCGAAGTCTTGACTGAAGCCGCGTCGTGGGGAGACCTCGACGCAGCCGAGCTGGGGGTTCGAACTCACACGGCGCCATCGCGCGTCTGAGCCGGCGTCCGCAGCGGTGACCTGCGACGCCGTCCCCGGGCCTTGAAAAATAAAGAAACCTTCACTCGGTAGTGTTGAGTGAAGGTTCTCGTAACTGGTGAGTTCTCACCTAAAGCGGGTGTCCGAGGGGGGACTTGAACCCCCACGTCCGTTAAGGACACTAGCACCTCAAGCTAGCGCGTCTGCCATTCCGCCACTCGGACTTGCTGATGTGAGAAGAGTATACGTCGCCTCGGAGGCCTCAATCAGGGGGGTCTGTGTCGTCACGCAGACCTACATTGAGACGATGATCGGTTACCCTCCGACAGCTTTTGTGTCTCCGGATGGATGGATAGTACGGGTAAGTCCCCAGGTCGGAAGCTAGAAATGCGTAGCGTGACTGCCGGTGACAGAAGGTCGTGGGCGGCGGGGAATCAAACCCGGTCACGGAGCGCTTACACGTGCTGTGAAGAAGATTGGTTTCCTCTCGTTTGGCCACTGGTCGGCGAGTGAGCACTCCGAGACCCGGTCCGCCGCGGACTTCCTGCATCAGTCGATCGACTTGGCGGTCGCGGCCGAGGAGCTCGGCGTGGACGGTGCCTACTTCCGTGTGCATCACTTCGCGCGGCAGGCGGGCAGTCCGTTTCCGTTGCTGTCGGCGATCGGCGCGCGGACCTCGAGGATCGAGATCGGGACGGGCGTGATCGACATGCGCTACGAGAACCCGATGTACATGGCCGAGGAGGCGGGCGCCGCCGACCTCATCTCGAGGGGCAGGCTCCAGCTCGGGGTCAGCCGGGGGTCCCCGGAGCAGGTGATCGACGGGTGGCGGTACTTCGGTTACGGGCCCGCGGAGGGGCAGACCGCCGCGGACATGGCGCGGCAGCGCATCGAGGTCTTCCTCAAGCTGCTCGACGGCGAGGGGTTCGCGCAGCCGAATCCGCGGCCGATGTTCCCCAATCCGCCGGGGTTGTTGCGGCTCGAGCCGTACTCGGAGGGGTTGCGCGAGCGGATCTGGTGGGGATCCAGCTCGAACGCGACCGCTGTTTGGGCCGCGGAACAGGGGATGAACCTGCAGAGTTCCACGCTCAAGGACGACGAGACGGGCGAGCCGCTGCACGTTCAGCAGCGCAAGCAGATCGAGGCCTACCGCGAAGCCTGGAAGGAGGCCGGCCACGCGTGGGAGCCGCGGGTGTCGGTCAGCCGCAGTATCTTCGCGTTGACCAACGACCTGGACCGCGCGTACTTCGGGCGTGATCGGAACTCGCGCGACCAGGTAGGCATGATCGACGAGACGACCAGGGCGATTTTCGGGCGGTCGTATGCCGCGGAGCCGGATGAGCTGGTGCGGGCGCTCAAGGAGGACGAGGCGATCGAGGCCGCGGACACCTTGTTGCTGACCATCCCGAACCAGCTCGGTGTCGAGTACAACGCGCACGTCCTGGAGAGCATCCTCACGCACGTGGCGCCGGAGCTCGGCTGGCGCTGAGAATGCGCGATTCGGCGGATGGGCCGGGGCGCTTCGCTCGTTACGATCAGGGGATCCCCGGCCATCGGAGGGTCCCATGAGACTGCCCCGATTCCACTTCCTGTTCGGCCTCGCCTCGGTCTTCTGCCTGGCCCTGCCGCCGACGGCGCAAGCGAGCGCGCCGGCCCCGCTCGGCGGCGGGAGCGTGTTGCAGACCAGCGTCTCGTCCCGGTGCACGGCGGGATTCGCCGCCGTCTCCGGCAAGACCGGCTATCTGATCGCGAGTTCCTCCTGCGGCAAACCCGGCGACACCATCCGCAGCGCGGGCCGGGTGGTCGGGGTGGTCGTGGGCGCCCAGGTCCCGCCGACCGGCGCGATCGTCATCCGCGTGACCAACACGACCGACTGGCGGCTGGTGGGATCGATCCCGCCCACCGACAGCCGGGTGACGATCACCGGTTCGGTCGAAGCGCCGGTCGGCTCGTCGGTGTGCCGGTACGGCGCGACCACTGGCTGGCACTGCGGGATCATTCAGGCGAAGAACGTGTCGATCACCTTCCCCGAAGGAACGCTGACCGGCTTGACCCGCACTTCCGTATGCGCCGAGCCGGGTGACAACGGCGGGCCGTTCGTCAGCGGGACGCAGGCGCAGGGAGTACTGGTCGGCGGCAGCGGGAACTGTTCCAGCGGCGGCACCACCTACTTCTTCCCGGTCAACCGCGTCCTGTCGGCCTACGGGCTGACGATCCTCACCGGAACCTAGAACGGCAGCGCCCTCGGATACGGGGGAGGGGAGTGCCGCGCGAACGCGGGCGTGGTCGTGACCCGGGCTTCCCCGACGGCGTCGAAGATCGTCTGGTGTTCCGCGGCGAGCCCGGCGGCTTCGGCGTTCAGCGCGGCAGGTCCGCTCGACGGCCAGTGTCCGCGGTCCAGTCGCCGCTCCAGCGTACGCAGGGCGGTGATCTCCTCGGACGCGGTGAACACACAGTGTCCGGCCCGGTTCACGAACAGCTGACGAAGGTTCCCCGGGTCTCCGGCCAGCGCGACTCGCTCGGCGTAGGCGCGTTCGTGTGCCGCCGGCGCGGTGCCGTCCGCGATGGTGTGCATGGTCAGCACCGGGAACGGCGTGCGTCCCAGCGGCAGCCCGAATCGCGCCAGGTAACCCACGGCGGCCGGATCAGGCGAGACACGTGGCGCCCTCGCCAACTTGTCGAGGTCGGTGCCGAGATCAAGGCCCGCTTCCGCGTAGGCGCGTTCCACCAGCGGCCGCTCGCCTGCCTTCGCCAGGATCCGCCGGTAGTCGACACCCACGTTCCAGCTCGGGTTGCCGCCCGCGCGCTGTTCCAACGCGACCCTGTCGACGCCGAACGCACTGGCGCGGTAGAAGCGATCCCATACGCCCTGCCAGAAAACCTGATCGGCGACAGCCGCCGGCCGGGGACGGGTGGCGTCGAACCAGCCGGGGATCTCGGCCAGCGCGTTCGCCAGCGCGAGCCGGGCCTGGCCTTGCGGGTTCGCGGTGGAGGCCTGGACCACGTCGGCGAACTTGCCCGCATTGGCCGCGGGGTCGGTGATCCGCACCAGTTCCAGCCGCGCGTCGAGCAGTGTGTTCAGCGCGTAGCCGAGATCGAGCCCGGAGTTCCAGTGCGCGGCCCCGCCGGCGAGGTTGCCGCAGAAGGTCATCAACCCGGCGAACCGGCGCGGGTTCCGCTCGGCGAGCAGGGTCGCGGTGATCGCACCCACCGATTCGCCCGCCGCGATGGTCCGCCGGGGCGTTCCGACCGTGCGAGCGAACCAGTCGTGCAACCGGATCTGGTCGGTCAGCGCTTCCTCGATCGACCAGCCGCGCACTGCCCGGTACTGCGACGCGGCCAGCGCGTAGCCCTGCTCCAGCAGGTAAGACTCGGTCGTGGGCTGTGAGGTCAGCGCGATCCGCTCCGGCTCCGGATACGCCAGGGAGTACATCCCGTGACTCCACAGCATGAGCGTGCCGTTCCAGTTTTCCGGCACCAGGACCAGATAACGCGCGCCTTCGAGTTCGCCCTCGTATCTGGTCACCGGGCCGGCGGCCGAGGCGCCAGGACTCACCAGCCCCAGTAAGACGGTGAGCAGAGCCAGGAAAGTCAGACCACGCCGTGCCATGACCATCACCCCGGGAGTCATCCTTCCAGCGCGGGGTGAATTGTCCAGATCCGCTTGGCCTAACTGAAGATGACCGAGCGCAGGAGAAGTCTGTCCGAACCGCGGCCGCCGTTGGGGCGGAGCGTGAAGTAGGAGTCGCTCGCGCAGTCGTCGTCCAGGAACACCACCGCGGTCGAGTCGGTGTCGTTGCGTGGACGGAACGCGTCGACGTCCCAGTCGGCTATTTCGGGGATTTCGATGCATTCGCCGCTGGGTGGGTCCACCAGGATGCCGACCTGGAGCTCTTCGTGTTCGTCGTAGTAGCGGTAGGTGAATTCGCCCTCGGCCGCGGAAGCCACCGCGGGGATCGTGAAGCACAAGGCGACGGCACTGGCAATGGCCAGGAAAGCGGTACGTGTACGCATCCTTCGACGTTAGGAC
Source organism: Amycolatopsis sp. WAC 01416 (assembly GCF_003947485.1). Taxonomy (NCBI): domain Bacteria; kingdom Bacillati; phylum Actinomycetota; class Actinomycetes; order Pseudonocardiales; family Pseudonocardiaceae; genus Amycolatopsis; species Amycolatopsis sp. WAC 01416. The sequence goes on from NZ_QHHX01000009.1 coordinate 28,765, forward strand.
GATGATCAACATCGCCGGTAGGTCTCGCGGCCAGATCCACTCTGGGGAGTGGACCGGAGTCCGGCCGGTGATCGATAGTGAGGGTCATGTACACCGGCAACCCCGACGTCCCCGACGACGTGTTCGCGGCCGTCCTCGGCCAGATCGACGACTTCGTCCGTACCCGCGTGATGCCTCGTGAGCTGGAGATCATGAGCACGGACGCCATCCCGGCCGATCTGCGGGCGCAGGCCGCGGCGATGGGGTTGTTCGGGTACGCGATCCCGCAGGAGTGGGGTGGACTCGGCCTCGATCTGGTGCAGGACGTCGAGGTGGCGATGACGCTCGGTTACACGTCCTTGGCGTTGCGGTCGATGTTCGGGACGAACAACGGGATCGCCGGGCAGGTGCTGGTCGGGTTCGGCACGGACGAGCAGCGGGCACGGTGGTTGCCGGGTATCGCGTCGGGCGAGATCGTCGCGTCGTTCGCGCTGACCGAGCCGGGTGCCGGATCGAATCCGGCCGGGCTGCGGACCAGCGCGAAGCCGGATGGCGACGGCTGGGTCATCGACGGCGGCAAGCAGTTCATCACCAATGCCACCGAGGCCGGTCTTTTCGTGGTTTTCGCGCGTATGGGCACCGGCATCGCGGTGTTCCTGGTGCCCGCGGACGCGCCAGGCATCACGATCGGCGCGAAGGACGCGAAGATGGGGCAGGAAGGCTCGCGCACCGCGGATGTCACCTTTTCGCAGGTGCGTGTCGGGCCGGAAGCACTCGTCGGCGGGGACGGGGATGTCGGCTACAAGGCAGCGATGACGTCGCTGGCCCGCGGCCGGATCCATATGGCGGGGCTGGCGGTCGGGACGGCGCAGCGGGCGCTCGACGAGTCGGTCTCGTATGCCGCGACGGCGACTCAGGGTGGCACGCCGATCGGGGATTTCCAGCTGGTGCAGGCGATGCTCGCCGATCAGCAGACCGGTGTGCTCGCCGGCCGGGCGCTCGCCCGTGAGGCGGCGCGGTTGTATGTGACGGGGCAGGACCGGCGGATCGCGCCGTCGGCGGCGAAGCTGTTCTGCACCGAGATGGCGGGGAAGGCCGCGGATCTGGCGGTGCAGGTTCACGGCGGAAGCGGCTACATGCGCGAGGTCCCGGTCGAGCGCATCTACCGGGACGTCCGGTTGATGCGGTTGTACGAGGGCACGAGCGAGATCCAGCGGCTGATCATCGGTGGCGGTCTGGTGCGGGCCGAGAAGAAGAAAGCATGACCCGGCCGCTCGAAGGGGTCACCGTCGTCGCCATCGAACAGGCTGTCGCCGCTCCGCTGGCCACCCGCAATCTCGCCGATCTCGGCGCGCGCGTGATCAAGGTGGAACGCGTCGACGGCGGGGATTTCGCGCGTGCCTACGACCACGCCGTACACGGCACCGGCGCGCATTTCGTGTGGCTGAACCGAGGCAAGGAGTCGCTCGCCGTCGACCTCAAGACCACCGAAGGCCGTGACGTCGTCCGGCGGCTGGTCTCGAAGGCCGACGTGTTCGTGCAGAACCTCGCTCCCGGCGCGGCCGAGCGGCTCGGTTTCGGTGATCTGCGGGCGGACCATCCCGAGCTGGTCGTGGTGAACCTGTCCGGATTCGGGGCGGGCGGGCCGATGGAGCGGCGCAAGGCCTACGACATGCTGGTCCAGGCCGAGGCCGGGCTCATCGCGATCACCGGCACCCCGGACGCTCCGGCGAAGACCGGGATCCCGACCGCGGACATCGCGTCCGGCATGTACTGCGCGCAGGCGGTGCTGGCGGCGTTGCTGCGCCGCTGGCGCACCGGCGAGGGCGCGACGATCGAGGTCTCGATGCTGGAGGCCACCATCGAATGGATGGGGTACGCGCTCAACACCCGGATGTACGCCGGAACCGAGCCCGAACGCATGGGCCTGAGCCACAGTTCGATCGCGCCGTACGACGCCTTTCCCACCCGTGACGGCCAGATGCTGATCGGCGTCCAGAACGACACCGGCTGGCGCACCCTCGTCACCGACGTCCTCGACGCGCCCGAACTCGCCGACGATCCCCGCTTCACCACGAACGTGCGACGCGTGGCTCACCGCGCGGAATGCGACGCCGCCGTCGCCGCCCGGACTTCGCGGTGGTCCAACAGCGAACTCGACGAACGGCTCGCCGCGGCAGGGGTTCCCGCCGCCCAGCTCAAGGACGTCGGCCAGGTCGCCGATCATCCCCAGCTGCGGGCCCGTGATCGCTGGCGCGAGGTCGGTACCGAATTCGCCCGGATCGACGCTTTGCTGCCGCCGGTGACCTTCGACGATTTCGAGGCGTGCATGGGCGACGTCCCGGCGCTGGGGGAACACACTCGAGCCTTGCTCGTCGAGTCCGGAGTGGACGCCGACGACTACCTTCGCCGTGGCATCGCCCGCTGAATTCCGGGAGCGACTGGAGGAACTCCAGGTTTACGCTCGAGATCATGCGATTCGCCATCAAGACTTCGCCGCAGGACACCGTCTGGTCCGACATGCTCGCCGTCTGGCAGGCCGCCGACGAGATCGAACTCTTCGAATCGGGCTGGACCTTCGATCACTTCTATCCCATTTTCTCGGATTCGACCGGTCCGTGCCTGGAAGGGTGGGTGACCCTCACCGCGCTCGCGCAGGCCACGAAACGACTCCGGCTGGGCACCTTGGTCAGCGGGATCCACTACCGGCACCCCGCGCTTCTCGCGAACATGGCCGCGACGCTCGACATCGTTTCCGGCGGCCGGCTGGAGATCGGCGTCGGCGCGGGCTGGAACGAGGAGGAATCCGGCGCGTACGGCATGGAACTCGGCACCATCAAGGCACGCAGTGACCGGTTCGAGGAGGCCTGCGAGGTGCTCGTCGGCCTGCTGACCCAGGAGAGCACCACCTTCCAGGGCGAGCACTATCAGCTGACCGACGCCCGCTGTGAACCGAAGGGTGTGCAGAAGCCACATCCGCCGATCTGCATCGGCGGCAGCGGCGAGAAGCGGACCTTGCGCACGGCCGCGAAGTACGCCCAGCACTGGAACTTCGTCGGCGGCACGCCGGAGGAGTTCGCGCACAAGCGGGAGGTGCTGCACCGGCACTGCGCGGACATCGGCCGGGATCCGAACGAGATCACCTTGTCCTCGCACGTGCGTCTCGGCACGGACGGTGAGTACGCCAAGGTCGCCGCGGGCGTCGAAGCCCTCGGTGAAGCGGGCCTCGACCTGGCGATCATCTACCTGCCGCCGCCGCACACGCCAGCCGTGCTGGAGCCGCTGGCGAAGGTGCTCGAGCCGCTGCGCTGAGGACTCGAAGACCGGCCGGGGAGCGACGGCCCGTTGCGGAACCGGCCGGTCTCGCTATACGGTGACAGAACTAGAACAGGTTACAGTTCTGCACGGTGGGCGGACCGAGGAGCGGACATGGCGAACAGGGCTGCGCGCGGCGACGAGGCCGACTACGTGGTCGTCGGATCGGGCAGCTCGGGCGCCGCGATCGCGGGCAGGCTGGCGGAAACCGGAGCCAGCGTGATCGTGCTCGAGGCGGGCAAGAGCGACCAGAAGATGCTCGTCAAGAAGCCGGGGCTGGTCGGCCCGATGCACGCGGTGCCCCAGCTGAAGAAGCCCTTCGACTGGGGCTACTACTCGGTGCCGCAGAAACATGTTCTCGATCGGCGGATGCCGGTGCCGCGCGGAAAGGTGGTCGGCGGCTCCAGCTCCATCAACGGCATGGTCTACGTCCGCGGCAACCGCGCCAACTTCGACTCCTGGGCCGCCGAGGGCAACAAGGGCTGGGACGCCGACAGTGTCAACGCCGCGTACAAGCGGATGGAGGACTTCGAGGACGGCGAGAGCGACTTCCGGGGCGCGGGCGGGCCGATCCGGGTCACCCGCAACAAGACCCCGCAGGAGGGCACGCTCCAATTCCTCCAGGCGACCGCCGACGCGATCGGCTGCGAGATCCTCGACGACTACAACGCCGAGTCCCAAGAGGGCGTCAGCCGGATGCAGCAGAACGCCGCAGACGGCCTCCGGTACAGCGCCTCGCGCGGCTACATCCACCATCTCGCGCCCGCCACGCTGCAGGTCCAGTCCGGAGTGCTGGCGAAGAAGGTACTCATCGAGAACGGCCGTGCGGTCGGCGTCGAGGTCGTCGACGCGAACGGGGGACAGCGCACGCTGCGCGCGGGCAAGGAGGTCATCCTCGCGGGAGGCTTCGTCGGGTCCGCGCAGCTGCTGATGTTGTCCGGGATCGGCCACGCCGAGCACCTGAAGGAGCACGGCATCGACGTCGTCGCGGACCTGCCGGTCGGGGACAACCTGCACGACCACATGTTCCACGCGCTGACCTTCCGCGCGTCGTCGAGCAAGAACAGGGGCACGCCGCCGTACTTCGCGCGCGGCCTCGTCAGCGAACTGATGCGGCCCGGCACGACGTTCCTGGCGAACTCGGTCTTCGAGGCGGTCGCCTTCCTCAAGACCTCTCAAGCCGCCGAGGTGCCCGACCTCCAGCTGCACCTCCTGCCGTGGGCGTACGTGACGCCCAACCAGGACGCGCCGATCCGGCACGACGTCGACAAACGGCCCGCGCTCACCGTGCTGACCACGCTGATCTACCCGAAGAGCCGCGGCACGCTGCGCCTCGCTTCGGTCGATCCCACGGCGGCGCCGCTCATCGACCCCCAGTACCTGTCCGACCCGGCCGATCTCGAAGTGCTCGGCGAGGGCTCGGAGATGGTCCGCGAGATCTTCGCCTCGGGGGCGTTCAACGGCTCGATCAAGGAAGAACTCCACCCGGGCAAGGGGTTGCGGGGCCAGGAGTTGCGCGACGCGATCCTGAACCGCGCGACCTCGGTCTACCACGGCGTCGGCACCTGCCGGATGGGCGTCGACGAGCTCGCGGTCGTCGGTCCCGACCTGAAGGTCCGCGGTGTCGACGGCCTGCGGGTCTGCGATGCCTCGATCATGCCGTCGATCACCGGCGGCAACACCAACGCGCCCGCCATCATGATCGGTGAGATGGGCGCGCAGCTCGTCCTGTCGGACAACTGACGGAAAGAGGGTCATGACCGTCACACCGCTCGCGCTCACCCGTCCGGCGTCGGTGACCGACGCGTTCCTGCGACGCCTCGTCGCCCGGGTGCCGGGCTCGTCCGGCGCGACCTGGAAGCTCACCGAGGTCTACACCGGTGACGTGCTCGTCGAACTGCCCCAGTCGACACCCGCCGACATCGAGCAGGCGTTCACCACCGCTCGCGCCGCGCAGGAGAAATGGGCCGCGACACCGCTCAAGCAGCGGCTGGAGGTGTTCAAACGGGCGCACACGCTCTTCGTCGACAACGCGCCGGCCGTCACAGACCTCATCCAGGCCGAGAGCGGCAAGAACCGGCGGATGGCGATCGAGGAGACCTGTGATCCGGCGATGGTGATGAGCCATTACCTCACGCGGGCCACCAAACTGCTGGCGCCGACCAAACGCGGCGGGCCGGTCCCGTTCCTGACGACGTCGACCGAAGTCCGGCAGCCCAAGGGCGTGGTCGGGATCATCGCGCCGTGGAACTTTCCTTTCGCCACCGGCATTTCCGACGCCGTCCCGGCGCTGATGGCCGGGAACGCGGTGGTGCTGAAACCCGACAACAAGACCGCGCTTTCCCCGCTCTACGGTGTCGAGCTGCTGGAGAAGGCCGGGCTGCCGAAGGGCCTGTTCCAGGTGGTGTGCGGTGAGGGGCCCGACGTCGGCCCCACCCTCATCGACCAGGCGAACTACGTGATGTTCACCGGTTCGACGGCGACCGGCCGGGTGATCGGCGAACGGGCGGGCCGCAACCTCATCGGCTGCTGTCTCGAACTCGGCGGCAAGAACCCGATGATCGTGCTCGAAGACGCCGACCTGGCCGAGACCGTGCAGGGCGCGATCTTCGGCGCTTTCGGCAACACCGGGCAGATCTGCATGCACATCGAGCGGATCTACCTGCCGGAATCCCGTTACGACGAGTTCAAGAAGGCTTACGTGGCCAAGACCAAGGCGCTCGACGTCCGCGCCGCCTATGACTTCGGGCCGGACATGGGTTCGCTCGTCTCCGTCGACCACATGAGCCGCGTCAAGTCGCATGTCGACGACGCCGTCGCGAAGGGCGCGACCGTCCTTTGTGGAGGAAAGCCGCGGCCCGATCTCGGCCCGGCGTTCTTCGAACCGACGATCCTCGAAGGCGTCACGAAGGACATGCTCTGCGGTGTCACCGAAACCTTCGGACCCGTTGTCGCGCTGCACAAGTACCGCACGGTCGACGAGGCCGTCGCGTTCGCCAACGACACCGAGTACGGCCTCAACGCCTCGGTCTGGGGCGCCGACGTCGGCGCCGCCCGCGCCGTGGCCGCGCGGATCGAGTCCGGCAACGTCAACATCAACGACATCCTCGCCACCGCGTACGCCGCCAAGGGGACACCGTCCGGCGGCGTCAAGAATTCGGGCGTCGGCGCCCGCCACGGGGACCAGGGCCTGCTCAAGTACACCGACGTGAAGAACGTGGCGGTGCTCAAGAAACAGGTCATGGGCCCCCGTGGCGGCCAGACCTACGAGAAGTACGTCGAGGGGATGCTGTCCGGGCTGAAGCTCATGCGGCGGTTGCGCATCCGCTAGGCCGTGTCCGGGGAGTCTGTGTGCTGCGGAGCGGCCAGCACGCAGACGATGCTCAGCACGCACATGCCGATCAGCAGGCCGATCGCCGGCCAGACACTGCCCGTCGCTTGGAACAACAGGGTCGACACCAACGGCGAGAGGCCGCCGAAGAGCGCGCCCGCCAGCTGGTAGGACAGCGAGATGCTGGTGTACCGCGCCCGCGGGCGGAACATCTGCGACAGGATGGCGGCGATCGGACTGTAGGTCGCCGTCATCGCGAGGCGCATCGCCACGAACGCCGCGATGATCAGCGCCGCGTTCTTGGTCGAGAGCACCAGGAACTGCGGTGCCGCGAGTACGGCGACACCGACAAGGCCGATCACGACCACCCGCACCCGGCCGAAGCGATCGCCGAGCCAGGCCGCGCCGAAGCTGACGACCAGTTCGACGAACGCGGCGATGGTGAGCGCGTTGAGCACCAGCGATTCGGAGACGCCGACGGCCGGATCGGTCGCGTACGCCGTCGCGAAAGTGGTGACGAGGTAGTAGCCGCCGACCGCGACGGGCAGCACGCAGATGCCCAGCAGGATCGGTTTCCAGTTCGTCCGGACGGCGTACAGGATCGGCGCGCCGGTTTCCTCGGCGGCTTCTTCGAAGACCGGCGACTCCTCGACCTTCAGGCGCACGATGAGGCCGACGCCGATGAGCAGCACGGAGGCGAAGAAGGGGATCCGCCAGCCCCACGTGGTGAGCCATTCGGTGCCGCCGATGCTCAGGAGACTGAACAGGCCGGTGGCCAGCAGCGCGCCCGCCGGATTCCCTGCCTGTGCGAAGGCGCCGTAGAAGGTCTTCTTGTCCGGCGGCGCGTGTTCGACGGCCATGAGCACGGCGCCGCCCCACTCACCGCCGACGGCGAGCCCTTGGACGAACCTGAGCACCACGAGCAGGATGGGCGCCCACGTGCCGATCTGCGCGTATCCGGGCAGGCAGCCGACGAGGAAGGTCGCCGCGCCCATCATGGTCAGGGTCACCACGAGCGCGGTCTTGCGGCCGACCCGGTCACCGACGTGCCCGAACACGATGCCGCCGAGCGGCCGTGCGAAGAACCCGACCGCGTAGGTCGCGAAGGCCGCCGCGACTCCGGTCAGCCGGTCGCCGGTCGCGGGGAAGAACACGGTACCGAAGACCAGGCTCGCCGCCGTGGCGTAGATGTAGAAGTCATACCACTCGATCGTGGTGCCGACGAAGGCCGCGAGCCCGGCCCGGCGGGCTCGACGGAGCGACTGGGTGTCGGTTTGGACGGTCATCGGGCCACCTCGCCGTCGATCCAGGTTTCGAGCACGCGGATACCGGCGATCCGGTCCGGCTCGCAGGTGAGGGGATTCTCGCCGAGCAGCACGAAATCGGCGCGTTTGCCGGGGCTGATCGAGCCGAGGTCGCGCTCACGGCCGAGCACCCTGGCGCCGGCGATCGTGTGGGCGGCGACGGCCGACCGGACGTCGATCAGCAGCTCGTCGCCGCCGAGCCGGTGGCCGCGCCGGGTCGTCCTGGTCACCGCGGTCTGGATGGCTTCGAGCGGGTTCGGCTCCGCGACCGGGGCGTCCGAGCTCAGCGTGACCGGGACACCCGCCGCCTGGAACTCGCCGAGGGGGTTGAATCGCTCGCCGGGGGTGCCGACCGCGTCGGTGACGCCTTCGCCCCAGTTGTAGTAGTGCTGCGGCTGGTTGACCGGGTGGACGCCGAGCGCGGCCATCTGCTTGATCTGCTCCGGGGACGGCAACCCGCAATGCTCGATGCGGTGACGGGCGTCGGGCCGGGGATTTCGCCGCTGCGCGTCCTCGATGGCGTCGAGCACCATCGCGATGGCGTCGGGGGACTGGGCATGGGTCGCGGTCTGGAGCCCGGCCTCGTGCGCCTTGCCGATCAGCGCGGAGTAGTCCTTCGGGTCGTGGTAAAGCTGCCCGGTGCGGCACGGATCGCCGACGTAGCCGTCCGGGAAGTACGCGGTCCAGCCGCCGAGCGTGCCGTCGGCGTAGAACTTGATCCCCGCGAACGCGAGCCGTGTGGTGCCGAAAGCACCGTGCAGCCCCATTTCCAGAGCTTGGTCGAGCAGATGCGACAGCAGGTACATGTGGACGCGCGTCTTGAGCAGACCGGCTTCGTCCAGCCGCAGATACATGTCGAATTCGCGGCGCGTGACCTGGGCGTCGCCGATCGCGGTCACGCCCGCGGCGAGGAACTTCTCCTGCGCGGCGGCCAGCTGCCGCGCGTGCTCCTCCGGCTCGTCCTCGAGGTGGAAGTTCGGCCCGTGCCGCCCGACCTTCACCCCGGTGACGCCGGTGAGGATGTTGCACGCCGCGTCCGAGAGCTCCCCGGTGAGTTCGCCGTGCTCGTCACGAAAGAACACGCCGCCGTCGGGATCCGGGGTGTCGCGGGTGATGCCGTTGCGCCGCAACGTGAAGCTGTTGACCACGCCGCCGTGCCCGCTGGCGTTCATGAGGTAGACCTCGCGGTCTTCGGCGACCGCGTCGAGCTCCTCCTTGCGGGGATGCCGCTTCTCGGCGAGGTTGCGATGCTCGTAGCCGTAACCGCGGACAGGCCTGCCCGCCGGGGTGTTCTCGGCCGCTTCACGCAGCAGCGCGACGATCTCGGGAATGGTCGACGCGCGCTCGGGACCGCAGTCCACCCAGGTCATCATCTGCCCGTACATCAGCGGATGCGCGTGCGGATCGATGAAGCCGGGCAGGAGCGTGCCCGGCAGCCGTCGCACCTCCGGCTCGGGGTGGCCGAGGCCCGCCGCGCGGGCGCGGCATTCGTCGACCGAGCCGACGGCGGCGATTTCCTCGCCGAACACGAGTACCGCTCCGGCGCCTTCGGTGGCGTCGTCGACGGTCACCAGCTCGTCGGGAAGCAGGATCGTCGCTCTCGCGTCGAGGACTGAACGATCGAGGGGCAACAGACGCATCGCGCGGACTCCAGGGATTCGACGGTGAAGTGGGGCGAAGGTAAGCGACGAGAACCGCGAGCGCAATCAGATCGGTCGTGCACGGACAGTGTTCGCGATCGATATGTCGGCGATCATGGACAGAACGCGCAACTCGGCTGTCGTTCGGGCTGCCTGGCCGGTGATATGGTGCCGTCTGCCGTCGGAAACTCAGCAGAGGGGAAACCGCCGTGGACGACGCGTTGGTCGCGGCTTTGCGCGCGGACGGCCGGATGAGCGTTGCCGATCTGGCTCACCGCGTCGGGGCGTCACGGTCGGCCGTGTCGGCGCGGCTGGAGCAGCTGAAGGCCGACGGTTCGCTCAACGTGGTCGCGGCGGTCCATCCCGAGTTCCTCGGCCTGACCGCGTACGCGCATCTCGCGATCCGCACGTCGGGCCGTTCGCAGGCGACGACGGACGCCATCGCGGCGCTGCCTGCCGCGGCCTTCGTCTCCGCGGTGAGCGGGGAGTACCAGACCGTCGCCGAGCTGCGGTTGCCCGATTCCCCGGAGCTTTACCGCACGGTGGCGGACATCCGCGGCCTGCCGGAGGTGGAGCAGGTCAACACCCTCGTCTACGTGGACGTGGTCAAGGGCCTGTTCATGCCCGGCCGTCCGCTGCCGCCCTGGCTGCGGCTCGACGATCGCGACCTCGCGATCATGTTGCGCTTGCAAGCCGACGGGCGCGAAAGCTACGCGCGCATCGCCGAACACGTCGGGCTTTCGCCGTCGGCCACCCGCACCCGCGTGCGCTTCCTCGTGGAACACGACGTCATCCGGATCGCGCCGGTACTCAGCCGGGCCCGTCCGGACGCCGGCCTGGTCTGCGGGATCGGCCTGAACGTGCGGGGCGCGGGGGACTCCGTGACGGCGGCGCTCGCCGCGCGCGACGACACCGAGTTCCTCGCCAGGACCATCGGCCGGTTCGACGTCGTCGCCACCATCGCGGCGCAGTCCGCCCGCGACCTCGACCGGGCGCTCGAAGAGATCAGTGGCAGGCCCGACGTCGTGACCGCGGAAACGTGGGTCCACCTCCGTATCGCCAAGGAACGGTACGAGTGGCCGTTGCCGACCGCGGACGAACTCGCACGCCGCTAGTCGTTGTCCAGCAAGGATTTCCGGATCTCGGTCTTGAGCACCTTGCCGATCTTGGACCGGGGGAGATCCGGCCAGATCAGGATCTCCTTGGGGGTCTTGACGCTGCCCAGCCGCTCCTTGACCACGGCACGGAGTTCTTGCGCCACCGCTGTCTTCCCGGTGTGGAGCTGGACCACGGCGGTGATCTGCTCACCCCATTTCTCGTGCGGCAGCCCGATCACGGCACAGTCCTGCACCGCTTCGTGGGCCATGAGCGCCTGCTCGACCTCGGCCGAGTAGACGTTGAAGCCGCCGGTGATGATCATGTCCTTGGCGCGGTCGACGATGTAGAGGTAATGATGCTCGTCGAGATACCCGATGTCGCCCGTGTGATGCCAGCCGTGCGCGCTCGCTTCCGCCGTCGCGGCCGGATTCTTGTAGTAGCCGAGCATCACCAGCGAACCGCGGACGACGATCTCGCCGCGTTCGCCGGGCGGCAGCAGTGCACCCGTCTCGGACATGATCGCGACCTGGGTGAGCGGGGTGGGCCTGCCCGCGGAGGTGAACCGTTCGAGCGCGAGCGAGCCGTCGGGATGGACGTGGTCGGCGGGGGCGAGGGTGGAGATCATCATGGGCGCTTCGCTTTGGCCGAACAACTGCCCGAAGACGGGGCCGATCCGGGTGATCGCCTCGGCGAGTTTCGTGGCCGACATCGGCGCGGCGCCGTACCAAAGGCATTGCAGCGACGAAAGATCGGCACTGTCCAGCGCCGGATTGTCGAGCAGGAGGTAGATCAGGGTCGGCGGCAGGAAGGTGTGCGTGATCCGGCGGCTTTCGACCAGCGCGAGGAACTCGCCGAGGTCCGGCGACGGCATCACGACGATCTCGCCGCCGAGCGCCAGGACCGGGAAGCAGAGCACCCCCGCCGCATGCGTCAGCGGGGCGAGCGCCAGATAGCGCGGCCGCCCGGTGAACGGGTAGCTCATCAGCGTGAGCGCCGACATCGTCTCGACGTTGGTACCGCTGAGCATCACCGCCTTGGGATGGCCGGTCGTGCCGCCGGTGCCGACGAGCAGGACCATGTCGTCGAGCGGGGTCTCCTCCCACGGCTCGGCCTCATCGAGCCATTCGGAAAACGGGACGGCGCCGGGCATCGAGCCGTCGAGGCAGACCACTGTGGACAGTTTCGGCAGGTCGGGAAGCATCCGGGAGACGAGCGGTGCGAAAGACTCCTGCACCAGAAGGCAGGTGCAGTCGAACAGGTCGAGCAGTTCCCTGTTCTCGGCGGCTTCGTTGCGCGGGTTGACCGGGCACCACACGGCGCCGGCCCGGCCGATGCCGAACACGCAGCCGAACGACAGCGGATCGTTCCCGGACAGGATCGCCACCTTGTCGCCGGGCTTGACACCCGACCGGGCCAGCGCCCGCCCCACCCGCCACGACAGTTCCCGCACTTCGCCGTAGCTGAGGGATGTGTCGCCCATGGTGAGGCAGGGTGCCGCCGGATCGAGTGAAGCGCCCTTGTCGAGATAGTCGGTCAGTCGCACGCGCTCGTCCTCCCGGTCAGTCGTGGACGGTCAAGACCGGCTTCGAAACCAGCCCGAAGCTTCGTAGCACGCCGAGCAGTTCGCGGTGGCCGAAAGCCTGGCACCCGGACGCGAAACCGACCCGTTTCGGTGGCTGTTGCAGCAGCGAGTACGCACCGTATGCCTGCATCAGCCCGGTCTGCTTGTAGTTGCAGGTGCCGTGGATGACGCAATGCGCGCGGCCCAGCGGTCCCGAGGCGTGCACCGAATCGAGCGACGTGTTGAGCCGCTGGTTCTCCCGCGGCGGCATCTCGTCGCGCACCGCCGCGGCCTGCTCCGCCAGCACGCGCATCTTTTCGTCCAGCGGCAGGTCTTTCACCTGTTCCAGGACGGCCGCGACGATCTGCGGCACCCCCTGCATGAGCGCGCGATCGAAGACGCCGCCGACGGCCTTGACGTTCGCCACGCGGGCGTCGTTCTTGAACCAGACCGGATGCGACGTGCCGCCCCAGGGCAGGGCCAAGCCGGTCTCGTGATGGCCGGGCACGGTGACGTCCTGCAGGCCGCCGTCCGCGGGCCAGGGCAGATACTCGTTCTGCTCGAGGTAGTAGGCGGCGGACAGTGCGGCGTTGACGAGGATGGTCTTCGTCGAAGCGACCGTGGGATAACCCTTCCAGAAGACCAGGATGTCCAAAGTGTCCAGTCCAGGGGTCTCCAGGCAGAGGTTCGCCGCGATCTCGCCGGTGGTGTACATCTGCGCGATGCCGGGGGAGAGCAGGAGGCCCTTCTCCGCCATCTGCTCGCCGTAGCGGTCTTCGGCGGAGATCAGCCAGTCCTGTTCGCCGGTGGTGTCGAGATAATGCGTTCCGGTGCGCAGGCAGGCTTCGACGACCTCGTGGCCGTACTCACTGAACGGGCCGACGGTGTTGCAGACGACCTTGGCGTCACGGAACAGTTCGGTGAGCGCTTCGACGTCGTGCGAGACCTCGACGACCTCGTGGTCGATGGTGTCGAGACCGGGGACGTGGTCGAGCGCCTCCTGGATGCGGGCCTTGTCCCGGCCGGCGGCGATGAACGGGACGTTGTACTCGCGCAGGTACTCGCAGATCAGCCGTCCGGTGTAGCCGGAGGCGCCGTAGACCACGACGGGCTTGGGGCTGCTCATAGGGATTCCTTTCGGTGAATGCTGGTCACATGCCCATTCCGCCGTCGACCGGAAGCCCGGCGCCGGTGATGAAACGTGCCGCGTCGGAGGCGAGGAACACGACGGCGTCGGCCATGTCGGCGACCTCCCCGAGCCGCCCGGCCGGGGTCTGCCCGATCACGGCGCCGATGGCCTCTTCGACGCTGGGGAACAGGCCGACCTCGACGACGTCCTGCGCGAGCTGATTACCCATCTGGGTGGGGACGAGGCCGGGGTAGACGCAGTTGACGCGGACGCCGTAGCCGAGTTTCCCGGCCTCCATCGCGGCGACCCTGGTCAGCCGGTCGACCGCCGATTTCGTCGCCGAATAGCCCGCGATCCCGGGGAAGGCGATGGTCGCGGCGACCGAAGAGATGTTCACGACGGCGCCGCCGGTGCCCGCGGGTCCGCCGGGCCGCATCGCGCGGAAGGCGTGCTTCACGCCGAGGGCGGTGCCCAGCACGTTGACGTCGAGCATCTTGCGCACGTCGGCCGGATCCAGATCGGCGACGAGCCCGGTGATCTCGACACCGGCGTTGTTCACCACGATGTCCAGCCCGCCGAGTTCGCCGATGACCGCGGCGACCGCCTGCTCCCAGCTCTGTTCGTCGGTGACGTCGAGCCGGACGAAGCCCGCGTTGGCGCCTTTCTGCTTGATCTGGTCGGCGGTGGCGCGCCCGAGGTCCTCCTGGACGTCGCCGATGACCACCGAGGCGCCCGCCAGGGCGAGCGCTTCGGCCATCCCGGCTCCCAGGCCCTGCGCTCCACCCGTGACCAGGGCTTTCCGGCCCGAAAGGTCGTACGAACCCATGGACTTCTCCTCCTTGAGACGGTCCGCGGTTGCGGTGTGGGTCACATCCTGAGCCTGTTTTGGACAGTCGTCAAGATAATCTTGGACAGTCGTCAAGATTTCCGCGACGCTAGACTGAGGGACCCGCGGCAGGCGCGGGCTCCCGGACCGGACAGGAACTCGTGGTGACCGAGACGAGCGAGCGGATCGCACGCCGGAGCGTGGACAAGTTCGCCCAGCGCCGGGCAGAACTGGCGGACTCGACGCTGCAAGCGCTGTCCGAACTGGGGTACGCCAGGACGAGCCTGCGGGAGATCGCCCAGAAGTCGAACTTCTCGCACGGAGTGCTGCACTACTACTTCACCGACAAGGTGGAGCTGCTGACTTACGCGGTCCGCAAGTTCGAAGAAGTGTGCGTCACCCGCTACGACGAGGCCGTGGCCGCGGCGCGGTCGGCCGAAGAACTCAAGCAGGGCTTCGGCGCCGCGATGGCGGGCACGCTGCGGGCCGACGCCGCGATGCACCGGCTCTGGTACGACCTGCGGAACCAGAGCCTGTTCGAGGCCGCGTTCCGCCCCGACGTGCTCGAGATCGACACGCAGCGGCAAGCGATGATCTGGCGCGTCGTGGAACGCTATGCCGAACTCGCTGAGGCTTCGCCGGTCGTGACGCGACCGGTCGCCTATGCGGCTTTCGACGGCTTGTTCCAGCAGGCGCTGCTGCACCATCTCGCCGGCGAGGAGACCAGCCTGGCCGAGGATGCCGGGTCGTTGATGGGGCAGCTGGTTTCGTAGGCCCGGACCTTGGGTTGGACGGCACTCGTTCCGCAGCCTCCGGCAGAACCGTTGAACGCGTCAGACCTTCGGTACTACCTCCGCGATCCTCGGCGCCGCGCCTCCCGGGGACCAGAGGAGCCGGACCTGGCCGGTCACGACGCCCTCGGCGGGCAGTTCCGTGTAGCCGCCCGACATCCTGCCGATCGTGCGCCAGCCCCCGGCCGGGTCCTCGATCTGGACGTCGGCGCCCGCGCCTGCTTCCGCCGCCAGTACGACTACCTTGTCCAACGGTTTCGGCGTGGCGGAGGTGACCACGAGCGCGTCGCCGGGCATCGGTGCCGACGCCGCCGTGTACAGCGAATCGGCGTTGTTGTCCGCGGCGGCGGCCAGGTTCGATCCCGCCGGGGTGCCGGTGACCGTGTACTTCGGACTGTCCGGTGTGGACACCGTGAATTCCCGGACCACGACCCAGAAGGACTGCGGTCCGGTCGTGCGCAGGCGGACGAACCTGGCCTCGGCGCCGTCCGGAAGGTCCGCCGAGATCACCGGTTCGGTGACTGTCTTCACGGTCGTCCATCGCGTGCCGTCGGCGGAGTACTCGAGGACGCCGTCGCGCACGAAGTCGTCCGGACTGGTCGGTTTGCCCATCAGGATGTCCACATGGGACACCCGTTGCGATGAGCCGAGGTCGACGCCGATGGTGGCGCCGACGCGGGGCGCCCAGTCGCTCCAGTAATAGGTCTCGGGGTCACCGTCGACCATCCGGGCGGGCACGTTGTCGGTGTAGGTCCCCAGCGACGTCGTCGGCTGCGGCCGGATTCCCGGCAGGCCGAACCAGCGGTCTGCCGTGGCCAGCGCGCTGTTGAGGAACGGGACGCAGACCGCCGTGCAAGTGCTCGGGTTACGCGGCCCGCGCGAGGTCGGGACGCGGATCGCCTGCGCCTGCTTGAGCGCGGCGACGAGTTTCCCGCGCTCCGCCCACGCCTTCGCGCCATCGCCGTCGAACTGTGCCAGCAGCATCTTCACCGCGTGACCGCCCGCCTGGCCGTAGAGGCCGACCTGGTCGAGCCACGGTCCGACCTCGGCGAGGAACTTCGGGTTCGACGCCATCCCGTGTCGCAGCTCGTCGGGATCGGAGGCCATCGCGGTGAGATAGCGATCCAGTTTCGCCGCCGCGTCCCACGGGTCCTTCTTCTCCAGCGCGGACCAGAAAGCGGCGAGCAGGGGGCGCAACACCGGTGAATCCAGATCCGGCTTCCCGGTTTCGAGGCGGACGAGCAGACTCGAATAGTTGTTCTCCGCGAACACCTTCAGCGCCGGCGCAGCGGGGCCGCCGAGGTCGGCGATGGCGGCGAGCCACGATTCGTCCGGATCGTAGCGATCCGGGTTCCAGAGGAAGTCACCCGAGGTGAATTCGGCGATCTTGGACGCCTCCGCCTGCACCATCGGGTTCGCGGTGATCCCGGACAGATACTTCGCGACCCCGGGCTCACGGCCGATGTACGGGCCGAGCAGCAGCCGTTCGGTGATGTAGTCGTTGACCGGGTAGTTGTCCCAGATCAGGATGTCGTGCCCGAAGACCTCTTTCGCCTGCCGGGCCTGCTTCTCGGTGATCTGCCCGGCGATCACACCGACACCGGTCCACTCGACGATCACCGCCTTGTCGAGCTGAGTGCGCAGCGCGGTCTTGTACGGTGAGTCGGCGAGGTCGTAGTACTCGGTCGGGACGGTCTGGAGCCGCTCGACACCGGGATGTGTGGTGATGAAGTCCTGCTGAACCCGGTTGAGCAGGAACGATTGCGCCGCGCCCGCGGCCGCGCCGCCGGTGCCGAACAGCGCGGCGTCGGCGTCGCAGTTCCAGCGGGTGTAGGAGATGTCGTCGAGCGGGATCGCGAACGACCGCACCCCGATGTCCCACAGTGATTGGAACTTCGTGACCAGCGCGGTCTTGTCGGCGTCCGAGGAGTAGCACACGGAAAGGCCGGGGGAGAGGGCGTACGTGAACTCGACGTGGTTCGCGGCGGAACGGGCCACCAGTTGCGAGAGCAGCGCGAGCTGTTCCGGCGGGTACTGGTCGCGCCAGCGGGCACGCAGGAACGGGTCGTCCTTGGGGGAGTAGACGTACATGTTCTGCTTGGTGCGGCCGTAGAAGTCCAGCTGCGCCAGCCGATCCGCGTGCGACCACGGCGCGCCGTAGAACCCTTCGATCACGCCGCGCAGCGGGGCCGCCGGCCAGTCGCGCATGCCGAACGCGCGGCTCTTGCCGGACGCGAAGAGCTGCCGGAACGACTGCGCGGCGTAGAACGTCCCCGAAGTGTCCACACCGGACAAGGCGATCACGCCGCGGTCGGCGGCGAGGACGTATCCGCCGGGGGACAAGCCTTCGGGGCCGTCGACGCGGAGCGCGGCGAGCGCGAGGGCCGTCGCCCTGCTTTCGGTGGGACCGCCGACGAAGACGACGAGCCCGCCGTTACCGCGTTCCCGCTCGACGGCCGCCCGGTCGTTGTCGGTGATCTTGACGATCGTGCTCGCGCCCGCCGAGCGGAGCACCCGGTCGACGACGGCGAGCGCGGACGGATCCGTGCCCGCTCCGACGACTTCGACGACGGTGCGCGGGATGGTCACCTGACCCGGTCGCGGCGTCAGCTGCTGGGGTGTCGGCCACACCCGTGCCAGTGGTGGTTCGGCGGCGGGAGCCGCGCTCGCCGGTGCGGGGACCGCCACCGCCACCGTGGTCACGAGAAGCATGACCGGAATGAGTCGAAGTACCCACCCGAAGGACATCGGCCGCCCCCAAATCGTCGATCAACGACGTTCTGCGAGCAAGGAAACACCCAATGTGATGACGAAGGCTAGGTCGGTCTGGGTGATTTTCGCCAGCGACGGGCCTGCGGACTTATGACTCGTCCGTCTGTGCGGCCGCGGTCGGGGTGAGATGCCGGGTCAGCGCCTCGGCCGCCGCGTCGGCGTCGCGGGCCAGTTCGCTCGCGGTCCACATCCGGTCGAAGGTCTCGAGCAGGACGGGGTTTCCGCAGCCGTCCAGCAAGGTCGGGTGGAAGACGCGGTGGGCTTCGGACCACGCACCGCTGAGGTGCTCGCCTTTGTCGGATTCGAACGGCGGCGTCCGGCTCGGCCGGTGATGGGCGGCGCGTACGCGGGCCTCCCAGGCCGGGACGGCGAAACCGCGGTTGGGCAGTCTGTCGGCGAGGCCGTCGCCGACCACGCGTACGACCGCCAGGCTCACGCCCTGTTCTCTCGCGAGGTCCTGCGGTTTGAGCGCGGCGCCGGGGGCGTGCTCGCCACGCATGATCGCCTCCCGCAGGCGCGTGTACACCTGCTCGGAGAGCATCTGCTTGTCTCCGGTGAAGCCATCGATGAAGGATGGACGAATCGAAAGATAATCGATTATCTGTGTTATGGTCGATTTATGACCGCTGTCAATGACCCTTTCGCCCGGCTGCCCGAAGTGGCCTCCTTCCTTGTCACCAGTACGTCTGTCGCCGAAGGTGCCGCCTGGTCGCCCGATCAGTTGGCCGGTAAGGACGCCTCGCCACAACTGAGTTGGAGTGGTGCCCCGCGAGGCACCAAGAGCTACGCCGTCACCGTCTACGACCCCGACGCCCCCACCGGCTCCGGTTTCTGGCACTGGGCGGTCGCCGACATCCCCGCCACCGTGACCGAGCTGCCGGAGGGGGCCGGCGACGACAGCGGATCCGGGCTGCCCGAGGGCGCCTTCCAGCTGCCCAACGACGCTCGCCTGGCCCGTTTTCTCGGTGCCGCGCCGCCTGCCGGACACGGCGTGCACCGTTACTTCGTCGTGGTGCACGCCCTCGACGTCGAGTCGCTCGGCGTCCCGGCCGACGCCACGCCCGCGTTCCTCGGCTTCGCCATGGCCTCGCATGTGCTCGGTCGCGCCGTCCTGATCGCCACGGCCGAAACCCCGGGTGAAGAGCGCGTCGAGGTCTCGCGGCTCATCCCGGCCTCCGCCGAGGCCGTCTTCGCGGTCTTGAGTGACCCGAAGGGCCATGTCGACATCGACGCGTCAGGGATGCTCCTCGACGCGGAAGGGGACCCGGTCCGGCAGGCGGGTGACCGGTTCCTCGTCCACATGGACCGTGAAGCGCTCGGGGACGTGCCCTTGGGCAAGTACGACGTCGAGGTCGTCATCACCACGCTCGTCCCGGAACAGGAGATCGCCTGGACCGTCGAAGGCCGGGTCCGGCCGCACGCCCGGCACATCTACGGCTACCGGCTGGCGCCGGCCGAGGGCGGCACCCTCGTCACGTCGTACTACGACTGGTCGGAGGTCGGCGAGGAGTGGAAGAAACGCCTCACCTTCCCTGTGGTCCCGGTGTCCGCGCTCAAGGCCACGCTCGGGATTCTCGAACGGACGGTCCGGCGTCGAGGCGAAACACCCCCGCGCGGGCGCTGAACCCGCCAGAATGACCCCGTGCGAATACTTCCCGTCGTAGTGGCGCTCGTCTTGCTCGGTCTCGCCGGTTGTCAGGGCGAGGTGTCCGGTCAAGCCGAGCCCGAGGGCGACAGCTTCACGATCAAGGACGGGTCTCGGCTGCGGTTCCGGCCGGTGCTGGCCGAGCTCCCGCCGGGGCCGCCGACAGGTTCGGCGACCGACCGGCAGAGCACCGATCCCGCCGGGCAACAGGCCGCCGCGGCGGCGCTGGACTGTTCGGCGGGCCCGGATCCGCTGGACGGCCGGGACGATCCGGCGCTCCCGCTGGTCAGCTGCGACCGTGTGGAGGGCGTCAAATACCTGCTCGGCCCGGCGTTCCTCACCGGAGCCGACCTCAGCCGGGCGAACGCCCGGCTCGCCACGCAATCGGGAGGCCCGATCGTCGGGCTCAGTTTTACCGACGCGGGTGCGCGGACGTGGGCCGACTGGACCGCGGGGAACGTCGGCAAGCAGGTCGCGATGGTGCTGAAGAGCCGCGTACTGACCGCGCCGATGATCCAGTCCGCCATCACCGGCGGCGAAACCCAGATCACCGGCAAGTTCACCATGTCCGAAGCCCGTCAGCTGGCAAGGGACATCGCCGGCGCTTGAGAGTGGCTCCGGCACCTACTGGATTCCGGCTTCGGCTGATCGTGTAGCCCCGGTCCGTGAAGGACTCCTTCACGCACTTCAAGCGACCAGAGCGCCGGAAAGCGTCGGTCGGCGGGGTCGTGAGTAGCGATTCGGGTTAGAACCCGAATCGCCACTCACGACCACCCGGACCGAACGGCGACTACGAGACCGCGGCAGTCCCCGGACCGGCGCGGAATACGATCACCCGACCCGACGTTTGAGCGTTCAACTACTTGAGGAGTTGGACATGGGTTACGAGATCCTGGGCACCCGGCAAGAGCCGACTTTCGGCCTGGACACGTTCGGCGACGTCGAGAACGGCGCGGACGGCCAGCCGGTTAGCCAGGCCGAAGCCATCCGTCAGGTCGTGGCCGAAGGCGTCCTCGCCGACCAGGTGGGCGTGGACTACTTCGGCGTCGGCGAACATCACCGCGCGGAGATGGCGGTGTCCTCGCCGGACGTCGTGCTGGCCGAGGGCGCGGGGCAGACCGAACGGCTCCGGCTGGGCACGGCCGTCACGGTGCTCAGCTCGGACGACCCGGTGCGCGTGTACGAGCGGTTCGCCACGCTGGACGCCGTTTCCCGTGGCCGCGCCGAAGTCACACTCGGCCGGGGTTCGTTCACCGAGTCGTTCCCGCTGTTCGGGTATTCGCTGGACGACTACGAGGTGCTCTTCGCCGAGAAACTCGACCTGTTCACCCAGTTGCAGGGGGAGAAGCCGGTCGACTGGTCCGGGACCGTCCGCCCCGCGCTGGAAGGCGCGCAGGCGTTCCCGGTCACCGAATCGGGCAGGCTGCCCGCCTGGGTCGGCGTCGGCGGGACCCCGCAGTCGGTGGTTCGCGCGGCCGCGTACGGCCTGCCGCTGGTGATGGCCGTGATCGGCGGGTCGCCGGAGCGGTTCACCCCGCTCGCGGACCTGTACCGGCGCGCGGTGAAGGAGGCGGGTCACCAGGAGCTGCCGATCTCGATGCACAGCCCTGGTCACATCGCCGAGACCGACGAACTGGCCGTCGCCCAGCATTTCGCGCATCACCAGGCCGCCTTCGCCAAGATCGGCGCCGAACGGGGCTGGGGCCCGATGTCCCATGCCGACTACGACGCCATGGCCGGGTCGCGCGGCGCGCTCTTCGTCGGCTCTCCCGAAACCGTCGCGCAGAAGATCGCCTGGGCGGTGCGGACCCTCGGTCTGTCGCGATTCCAGCTCAAGTACAGCGTCGGCGCGCTTCCGCACGAGCAACGCCTGAGCTCGATCCGGCTTTACGGCGAGCAGGTCATCCCGCGCGTGAAGGAGCTGCTCGGCTAGCCTCGAAACCGTGGTGTTCGATTCCGAGCGATTCGACCTTCAGCCGTACACCGGGTTCGACATGTCCCGTTATGTCCGGCGGACCTATTGCAGCTGGGAGGATTCCGGCTGGGAGTCGCTGCTCGTCCAGCGGTTCGAGCACGTTCCGGTCGCCGAGGACCTGCGGCTGCCCGCCGTCGCGGATCTGCATCTGGTTCTGCCGCTTTCGGGGCGGGCGGTGATGGAGACCCGCGGCGAAGGCCGGTGGAACCGCCACCACTGGGGGCCGGGGCGGCTCGAACTCGCCGTTCCCGGCAGGCCGGTCCTGCGCCGCTACCGCGGGGACGAGTCGATGCGCAGCCTGCAGGTGCACCTCCCGGGCCCCACGGTGGAATCGGTCGCCGCGCGGCTGGGCGGACATGCGGTGGACCACGAGGCGATGGCGGCGTCCGTGGCCGGCGGAGATCCGTTGCTCGACGAGCTGGTCCGGGCCGTCGGGAACGCGAGGGAGAACGACGACCTCTACGCCGAATCCGCGGCCGCCTTCCTCACCGTGCACCTGCTCACGCGCCACGCGCGGAAACCGGACCCGCCGAGTGCCGGCCGGGAGGACGAACGGGTCCGCGCCGCCGTCGTGATGATGCGTGACCGGCTGGGCGACCCGCTCAGCGTCGCCGAAATCGCCGGAGAAGTGCATCTCAGCGTCTACCACTTCATCCGGGTCTTCAAGGAGAAGACCGGCGAGACACCGCATCGGTTTCTCGGCGGGCTCCGTATCGAGGAGGCGCGAAGGCTGCTGCGCGTCACCGATCTTCCGATCGCGCGGATCGCGGAGAGATGCGGATTCGCCACTCCCGGCGCCTTGTCGGCGGCTTTCCTGCGGCACACCGGATCGCGCCCCTCGGACTACCGCAATTCCTGATCGCCGCCCCGCAATCCCGCACATGGTGACCCCGGCCGCCCGTTCCTAGGGTGAGCCGGGTGAGTAGTTCTGGAACGCAGTCGTACGACGTCACCGCCGAATCGCCCGCGCCGCCCGACGCGGTGTGGGCACTGTTGCTGGACGCCCGCAGCTGGCCGGTCTGGTCACGGGTGGGGTCACTGGAAGTCGCCGCGTCGCAAGGACTTTCCGCCGACGGGCGCGACGGTGTCGGTGCGGTCCGCGCCTTCCGCACTGGCAAGACGGTCACCAAGGAGCGGATCACCGCCCTCGACCCCGAACGCCGGTTCGCCTATGAGGGGGTGGACGTCCCGGTGATGATCGATTACCGGGCCTCGGTCGAGTTGAGCGAAATGCCCGGCGGGGGAACGCGGATCCGTTGGCACGGAACGTATCGCGTGGGCAAGGGAAACGCGTGGATCTTCCGGTGGTACCTCCGCCGCTTCATGCGGGACATGGCGACCGGGCTCGCCGACCACGCCGGCGGCCCGGCCGAGAGGCCATGACGAGGATCAGTGCCGATGAGCGGCTTCGCGGTGGAAGCCCGCGATCATCGCTTCGGTACTCGGCGGGTTGAAGGGCTGACCGAGAGTGCGCATCAGCGAGTTCACGCTGGGGCGGTACATCCCGGTCTTGCAGTAGCGGGATCCTTCGAAGGCGCCGACCGTGCCGCCGTCGGGGGAGGGCTTGCCGAGCCAGGTGTACCACTTGGCGCGGCGGTCCCGCATCTGCGCGGCCGTGAGCGCGGAAGCGTTGGGCTCCCGGGGTTCGCGGGCGTCGCAGGTGCCGTAGTCGTATTCGTCGGCGAGCCCGCCGATGGAGTGCCCGAGTTCGTGGGCGACGATCTGACTGGCCTGGATGTTGCCGCCCGAGGAGGTCGCGACCCCGCCGCCGGCGCCGCCGTACTTCGTGGTGTTCGCCAGCATGATGACCTGATCGACGTCCGGCGCGGCCGCGGCGTACTGGTTCGCCTTGGTTTCGTTGACGCACAACAGCCGTTCGATGCCGCCGCACCAGAAGTACGAGCCCAGCGCGGTGTTGCGCCGGATCCCCTGCGTCGGGTCGTTGGTGATGCCGGACTGGGGTGACACCACGTCGACCTGCCAGAGGTTGAACTGCTTGCGGTAGCTCTTGTACGGCTCGATGGCGAACAGCGCCGCGATGCTGGAGCGGACGTGCTGCGAGTACGTGCCCAGCTGGGTCGAGGTGTAGCCGTCACCGACGAAGACCAGGTCGAAGGTGGTCTCGCTCGGGCCGTTGGTCTCGATCGGGGTCACCGCGGCGGCGCTCGCGATCTGCTGCGGCGCGGCGGTTCTGTCCGAAGCGGGCCGGGTGACGTCCACCCGGGTGATGGTTCCTCCTGGTTCGAAGGCCTCCATCGACGTCGTGAACCGGGGAGCCGCCGACGCCGTCGCGGGAACGAGTGCGGCGGCGAGGGTGGCGGTCAGCGCGAACACGAGACAGGCGCGTCGCATGCGTACTCCTTGCGGGGAGGTTGGGGGAGTACGAAAAACGATCCCGACTTTCGACGGCTTCCGGCACATCCCAAGTGGCCATAAGGTCCGCGTGATGGACGTCGAGTTACGTCACCTGCGCGTGGTGTGCGCCGTCGCCGACGCGGGCAGCATCACGCGCGCGGCGATCGCGATCGGGAGCACCCAGCCCGCGCTGACCGCCGCCGTGCAACGGATCGAGCGCGCGTTCGGCGGAACCCTGTTCGTCCGTGGGCGGGACGGCGTCTTCCCGACGGCGTTCGGCGAATGCGTGCTCGGCCGCGCGCGGGCGGTCCTCGCCGCGGCGGACACGATGCACCGGGACGCGGGACGCTGGCTGGCGGAAGGCGAAGAACGCCCTGTCGCGCTGGGTGGGATCGGCGGATCGATGGTCGTCGAACTGGCGGACCGGCTCGGCGATTCCGGCCGGGGGCAAGCGGTTTCGGTGACCACCGAGTTCTCGCCGTCGCGGCTGCTGGATCTCGTGGCCTGCGGACAGCTCGACGCCGCCGTCGTCGCCGACTATCCCGGGCACGTCCTGCCGTCCGCGCCGGGTGCGGTCTCGCGGCCGATCGCCACGCAACCGGTGTTCGTGGCGATCGCCGCGGACCATCCGGCCACCCGGCACGGCGAGATCGACCTCGCCGATCTCGCCGGGGAACGCTGGGTGCTCGGACCGTCCGACGGGGCAGGCTGGCCGGAGTGCTTCGAGGAAGCCTGTGCGCGGGCCGGATTCCGGCCGAAGGTCGCGCACCGGAGCACGGAACTGCGGCCCCTGCAACGCCTGATCGCGGCGGGCCGGGCGATTTCTCCTTGTCAGGTCACCTTTCCCGCCTCGCCGGGAATCGCGATCCGCGCGCTGACGGGAGATCCGTTGTGGATGCGATATCTGATCGCCTGGAGTGTCGACGGTGCCTTCGGCGGGAACAGCGATGCCTTGATCGCCGCGGCCGAGGCGGCTTACCGGTCCGACACCGAAAGCAGCCTCACCTATCGCCACTGGCTCGCCCGCCGCGGTGAACCAGTCGCACGGCGTGCCATCGGGTGACACCTGGTCGGGGAATTCCCCTTGTCGGGCAGTGGGTCCTAGCCTCGGATCACCTCATCGACGAAGGGTAAGAAATTGCGTCTGCGCGCCCTGCTGGCCGCTGCTGTCCTGACCATCACCACCGCTCCGGCCGCGCTTGCCGCGCCGGACGTCGCCCACGGCACCGATGTCCCACTCGGGCAGTTCGGGTTCGTCGCGAAGATCGCGATGACGAAGATCCCCCGCCCGGACGGCTCGACCTACACCAGTTACTGCACGGGTGCGCTGATCGCACCCGGCTGGGTCGTCACCACCGGGCACTGCTTCCACGACGCGCACCGCAAGCGGGTCGCGGGCAAGGTGCCGTATCCGACGATGGTGACGCTGGGCCTTGTCGACGAAGCGACCGAATCAGGCGTGGCCCGCAAGGCGACCGAAGTGCTGCAGGCGAAGGAAAACGACGTCGCTCTCATCAAGCTGGACACCCCGGTGACCACCGTGACCCCGCTGACGGTGAACCGGGTGCTGCCGAAGATCGGCCAGCAGCTGACGTTGGCGGGCTGGGGCAGTTTGACCGCCACGAATCCCGCTCCCGCGACCCGGATGCAGCAAGGCACCGTCCAGGTGGCGACGGTGGCCCCGGCGACGATCGGTGTCCGCGGTGCGGCGCCCTCGATCACGACCAGCGCCTGCACCTACGACTCGGGCGCGCCGTACTTCGTCCCGGGAGGCAAGAGCGGCGTCTTGGTCTCGCTGGAGGCCACCGGGCCGAATTGCCCGCACGCCGGGATCGAGACGACCTCTCGCGCGGACGTCATCGCGGACTGGATCGTCACTCACACGGGCTAGCGGGCCGTTTTGGCCGGTGGCGGATCGGGTAGTGGCGTGAGCAGGAGGTAGTGCGATGACGAGTGCTCGAATGACCGCGCCTCCGGCGCCGCCGGACCCCATGCCGCCGGATCCCGGGATGCCCGAACCCGGGATCCCCGAACCGGTGCCGGACCCTGGCAGGCCAGAGCCGGTCCCGGACCCCGGGGTGCCCGAACGGCTCCCCGATCCGGGGCCGGACCGCCCGGTCCCGGAACCCGAGAGCCCGCCGGAAGCCCAGCCGGGACCGGCGGGACTCAGAGGGTGAACGCGAGCCAGAGCGCGAGCCAGGCGCAGGCCGCGACCGCGACGACGACCGCGAACACCCGCAGACCGGCGGTGGCGATCCGGAGCGACGCGGTGCCGTGGTGCGGACGGTGGTGCTGTCGGTGATTGCCCATGGTGCCGCCCTCCCTTCAAGATCACCTTCCGTCGTCCGCGCGTTCTTCGCAGCGGGGATGAGCTGCCCGGGTGACCCCATCCGGGTGAGGACTGCTCGCGTGGGTCGTCAGAGCCAGCCGTTGTGGGCGGCGAACACCCCCAGCTGAAACCTGCTGGAGACGCCCGCCCGATCCATCAGGGTTTCGAGGTAGCGGAACAGGGTGCGCCTGCTGACGCCGAGCGAGGCGGCGATCTCGTCGTCCTTGAGCCCGGCGGCGAGCAGGATCAGCAGCTGCCGCTCGATCGGCCGGATCGGCTGCTCGGCCATTCGTCCTTGCCGGTCGAGCGGGAGCGCCGCGGCCCAGGACGTTTCGAACAGTCCCTCCAGCGCGGAGAAGAGGCTGCACGGGCGCACGACGACGATGGACTGGTTGCGATCGGCCTCGCGGATGGTCAAGGCGATGGTGGCCGCACGGTCGTCGAAGAGCGTCAGTTTCACCGGGAGCTCAGGCAGGAGGCGTGCCTGTTCGCCCGCCCGAAGGCACGGCAGGATGTTCTCGGCGAGATAACCGGGATTGCCGAACGACGCTCCACTGTAGACACAGCGGTAGGTGATCCCGCGCCGCAGTTGCTCCTCCTCCAGCAGATTCCGGCGGCCACCGGTGAAGTAGGGCGGGGAATCGAGACGGCGCACCTGATGCCGCACCGTGGTCGCGAGCTGCCGCAGGCGGGGGATGATGGCGTCGCCGGTGACCACTTCGAACAGGTCCTGCGCGTTCGGCATCCCCGAATGCGCCCGGCGGAAGACGCGATACGCGGTCTGGACCGCGAGCCGCGCGTCGTGGAGCTCGGCTTGCCGCCGCGTGGTCAGCGCCGTCAGCGCTTCGCTCGGGTTCGCGGGGAGGAACTCGGCCCCGTCCACTCCGGACGGCACGGCGAGTCCGGCGTCGGCCAGCTCTTTCAGTGCCAGCCGGACCGTCTCCGCGTCGTCCTCCCGGCAGACCAGGCCCTCGGCGGTGACGGGCGCGGACTCGAGCATCTGGAGATAGGTCCGGGCGGCGGTCTCGCCGACGCCGAGTCTGATCAGCTGTGCGGCGAGCCCGTCCGAGGACACGCTTAGATGCCCGAAGTGTTGCGGATCCAGGTGCGGTTCGCCGAGATCGCGGTGTGCGTCGAGCTGTCCACCTTGTTGCCGGCGATGTGCACGCCGACCTGCTTGCCACCGACGAAAACCGGCCCGCCCGAGTCGCCGCCGTTGGTCAGTCCGTTGCCCCGGCGTGCCTTGATCAGTCCATTCCCGACACTGGTCACCGTCATCCGGGCGACCTTGAGGTAGCGCTGCAGGTCGCCGTCTTCGTTGTAACCCCAGCCATAAACGTATTCGGTGTCTCCGACGGCGACGGAGGTGCCAAGGGACGCATAGGTCGTGCTCACCGAGCGGTCGAGCCGCAGCAGCGCGATGTCGGCGCCGCTGGACGGCGTGTAGATGTCGGCCACCACGGCGTACGTCCCGGCCTGGTGGTCGACATCGCCCACCCGGACCGAGTATTCGGCGCCAGGCTCGTCGACGCAGTGCTCGGCGGTGAGCACCCAGCGGGCGCCGATGATCGAACCGGAGCACCACTGCCGGCCGTTCTGTTCGATCATGGCCGCCCACGGGCCGGATTGGGCGTATTCGCCGTCGATGATGGGGGCGGCGCCGACGGCCGGAGCGACCGTCGTGAGCCCGGCCGCGCACAGCAGGGCGGTGAGGAGAACTCGGATGCGCATGGGTGCCTTCCAATGCAGGGGAATCGGGGAAAGCGACGGATCACCCGTTCACGGCCGCGGCGGATCACCAGGGATCGCCCGGCCGGATCCGTTACCGGTTTTCCCATGCTAGGCAGGCGGATACGGCGGTCGATAGCGACTAAAGACGGGATAAGGCCGCACCGGACCTGGGCTTTCGGCACGGTAGTGCCGATGGCACCGATGTGTCACGGAAGGCGGCTGGGGCCTGGGCCAGGTGCGCCCAATGTGGCATTGGGGACGCTCGGCGACCCCAATGCCACATTGGGCGCACCGAACGAGCTACGGCGACGCTTCACCAGCGTCTCAAGGCTCGCCGTAGTTCCGTGAAGGCCTCCTTGAGGGACCCAGAGTCCCTCAAGGAGGCCTTCACGGACCTCGCTGGTCATCGACGACGGGGCTTGGGATCGAGTAGTTCCTCGGCGAGGAGAATGGCCCGGTCCGAAAGCGTGGCGGACAGCCGCTCCACCGAATCGCCGATCCGGCCCGCTTCCCGTCGCACGCCCTCGCCCACGGGCTTGCTGTGCCGATCGGCGAGTCCCGCGAGCCTGCTCCCGGAGACCAGGACCAGATCGGCGAGGTGCTCGCCGAGTTCGGTCAGCCGGTTCGCCGTCCTGCCCGCTCGTCGGGCCACGAGGTCCTCGGTCTCCCGTCGCAGCTCCCGGACGGCGGACCTCGACTCGCTTGTCGTCCCGGTGAGCGCGGACTTCAGGGTTTTCGTCACGTCCATCAGGAATCGACCTCCACGCGGATTGCCTGATTTGAGTGTACAGCCGTACTCTGAGTCAGCGGAACACGCAACTCACATTCCGTTGTTGCATAAGAAATAAGCCCAGAACCGGTGAACGCTCGTAGGCTGAATAGCACACCTGACTGGCTCATCAGGCCAGCCCACAAGGTGGGTAGTCGCAAAATTTCTGAAACGTGTCAACTTCTTGCATCCTGTCCCCGGTTTGTTGCATGCTCGTACGGCTCTGGCTCCCTCCCCGCCGTCTCAAAGAAGAGAAGACGCCATGACACGTATGCGCCTGTCCCGGCTCATCGCCGGTTTCCTGGTCACGGGGCTTTCCGTCGCCGGACTCTCCCTCGCTTCCGCCGCGAGCGGGCCACCTCCCGATCCCGCCGCCCCACCAGGTCCCGCCGCGCTCGCCGAGGTGCCGTTGACCCGCACGGTGTCGGCGAGCAGCGCGCTGCCGGGTTACCCCGTGGCGAACGCCGTCGACGGAAATCAGGAGAGCTACTGGGAATCCGCCAGCAACGCGTTCCCGCAGTGGATCCAGGCCGACCTCGGCACGGCCAAAACCCTCTCGCGGATCGTGCTGAAACTGCCGTCGGGCTGGGAATCCCGGACACAGACGCTGGCCGTGCGCGGGAGCACCGACGGCGCGGCGTTCACCGACCTCGCCGCGCCGGTCGGCTACACGTTCACCCCCGGCTCGAACACGGTCACGATCCCGATGACCGCGTCGGCCCGCTACGTGCGTCTGCAAGTCACCGCGAACACGCGATGGCCGGCCGCGCAGCTCGCGGAGTTCGAGCTGTACGGGCCGGACACCGGTGACACGCAGGCGCCGAGCGCGCCCGCGAACCTCGCGCTGACCGAGCCCGCCGCCGGGCAGATCCGGCTGAGCTGGGCGGCCTCGGCCGACAACGTCGGGGTCACCGGCTACACCGTCTACCGCGACGGCACGCCGGTCACCACGATCACCGGCACCACCTTCACCGAGGGCAGGCCCACCGGGACGCGGGTCGAGTATTTCGTGCGCGCCAAGGACGCGGCAGGCAACGAATCCGGCGACAGCAACCACGTCGTGCGCTCCGGGACGAGCGCGGGCGCGAACCTGGCGGCGGGCAAACCGATCGAGGCCACCTCGGCGGTCCACTCGTTCGTTCCCGCCAACGCCAACGACAACAACACCGCGACGTACTGGGAATCCGCCGCGGGCTATCCGAACTCGCTGACGGTGAAGCTCGGGACCGACGCGGACGTCGACTCGGTCGTCGTGAAACTCAATCCGGACGCGATCTGGGGCGCGCGGACGCAGAACTTCGAGATTCTCGGCCGCGCGCAGGGCGCCACCGCGTTCACCGCCCTGTCGGCGCGGGCGGATCACCGCTTCGACCCGGCCACCAACCAGAACTCGGTGGTCATCCCGGTCAGCGGGCGTGCGTCGGACGTGCGCTTGCAGTTCTTCGCCAACTCCGGTGCGCCAGGCGGCCAGGTCGCGGAGTTCCAGGTGATCGGCACTCCGGCGCCGAATCCGAACCTGGTCGTCACGGGCACGAGCTGGACGCCCGCCGACCCGACGGAGACCAGCAAGGTCGCCGTGTCGGCGACGGTGAAGAACATCGGCACCGCGAACGCGGGCGCGACGACCGTGAACGCCGCCCTCGGCGGCACCGTCGTCGGCGAAGCGGCGGTCGGTGCTCTCGCGGCAGGCGCGTCCACCACGGTGACGGTCGACGCGGGGACGCGGCCGCAGGGCACGTATACCGTGGCCGCCACCGTCGACCCGGCAGGCTCAGTGGCCGAGCAGAACGAAACCGACAACACCTACACCTCGCCGACGCCGCTGGTCGTCGCGCAGTCGCCGGGTCCCGACCTCGAGGTCGCCGGCATCACCTCGAACCCGCCGAACCCGTCGGCCGGTTCGGCGGTGTCGTTCACCGTCGCGGTGCACAACCGCGGCACGAGCGGCGCGGGCGCCTCGGTGACCCGGCTGGCCGTCGGCGGCACCACGCTGACCGGCGCCACCGGCGCGATCGAGGCGGGAGCCACCGCGAACGTCGCGATCTCGGGCACGTGGACCGCCGCGGACGGAGGCGCGACCCTGACCGCGACGGCCGACGCGACCGGCACGGTCACGGAGACCAACGAGGCCAACAACGCCCTCTCGCGGGCGATCGTGGTTGGCCGCGGCGCGGCGGTCCCGTACGTCGAGTACGAGGCGGAAACCGCGCAGTACCAAGGAGAACTGCTGGTGGCGGATCCGCTGCGCACCTTCGGCCACACGAACTTCGCGACCGAGTCCTCCGGCCGCGAATCCGTGCGGCTGGCGAATCAGGGTCAGTACGTGGAGTTCACGTCGGCGAACCAGGCGAACTCCATCGTCGTGCGCAACTCCATCCCCGACGCTCCCGGCGGTGGCGGACAGGACGCGACGATCAGCCTGTACGTCAACGGGACGTTCGCGCAGAAACTGACGCTGTCGTCCAAGCACAGCTGGCTCTACGGCAGCACCGACGATCCCGAAGGCCTGACCAACACCCCGCAGGCCAACGCGCGGCGGCTGTTCGACGAGTCGCACGCGCTGCTGTCGCAGTCGTATCCGCCGGGCACGAAGTTCAAGCTGCAGCGGGACAGCGGTGACAACGCGGCGTTCTACATCGTCGACCTCATCGATCTGGAGCAGGTCGCCCCGGCGTCGGCGAAGCCCGCGAACTGCACGTCGATCACGGAGTACGGCGCGGTGCCGAACGACGGGAACGACGATTCGGCGGCGGTCCAGCGCGCGGTGACCGACGACCAGAACGGCGTGATCGGCTGTGTCTGGATCCCGGCGGGGCAGTGGCGGCAGGAGAAGAAGATCCTGACCGACGACCCGAACGTGCCCAACGGCGGCGGCCAGTACAACCAGATCGGCATCTCCAACGTGACGATCCGCGGCGCCGGAATGTGGCATTCGCAGCTGTACTCGCTGACGGAGCCGCAGAACGCGGGCGGTATCAACCATCCGCACGAAGGCAATTTCGGGTTCGACATCGACAAGAACACGCAGATCTCCGACATCGCCATCTTCGGTTCCGGCCGGATCCGCGGCGGCGACGGCGGCGCGGAAGGCGGCGTCGGTCTCAACGGCCGGTTCGGCACCGGCACGAAGATCTCGAACGTGTGGATCGAGCACGCCAACGTGGGTGCGTGGGTCGGCCGGGACTACACCAACCTCCCGGCGCTCTGGGGCCCGGGCGACGGTCTCGAGTTCAGCGGTATGCGGATCCGGAACACCTATGCCGACGGCATCAACTTCACCAACGGCACCCGGAACTCGAAGGTGTTCAACTCGTCGTTCCGCACCACCGGTGACGACTCGCTCGCGGTGTGGGCGAACCAGTACGTGAAGGACCCGTCGCAGGACATCGCGCACGACAACGTGTTCGCCAACAACACGATCCAGCTTCCCTGGCGTGCCAACGGGATCGCGATCTACGGCGGCTACGGCAACAAGATCGAGAACAACGTCGTCCACGACACGATGAACTATCCGGGCATCATGCTGGCGACGGATCATGATCCGCTGCCGTTCTCCGGGCAGACGCTCATCGCGAACAACGCCCTGTACCGCTGCGGCGGCGTGTTCTGGGGCGAGCAGCAGGAGTTCGGCGCGATCACGTTCTTCGCGCAGGGCAAGGACATTCCCGGGGTCGTGGTGCGGGATACGGAGATCCACGACTCGACCTACGACGGTATCCAGTTCAAGACGGGTGGCGGAGTCGTGACCGCGGCCGTCACGAACGTGAAGATCGACAAGTCGAACAACGGGGCAGGCATCCTCGCGATGAGTGGCGCCCGCGGCAGCGCGACCTTGACGAACGTGACGATCACGAATTCGGCGGGCGGCGACGTCGTCCGTGAGCCGGGATCGCAGTTCGTGATCAACGGCGGACCGGTGCCGGCGGTGGTCTCCTCGGGCCGCCGCGGTACGAGGTAAGGAAAGTCGTCAGCGGCCGGAGCGGGCGACCGCTCCGGCCGCTTTCACGTCCGGGGGCTCAAACCCGCCACGGCCAGCCGGAACAGCCGGTTCGCCTGTGCGGCCGGATCCGGGTGGTGCTCGGTCGCCAGGACGATGCCGACGATCATCGTGATCAGATCCGCGACGGTGACCTCCGGCGCCACCACGCCGTCCTGGGCGGCTTGACGGAGCAGCGGGCTTCCGGCGTCCTCGATGGCGGCGGAACAGGAGTTCTCGTGGGTCGGGCCGTCGTAGGCGAGTGCGGCCGCCAGGCCACGGGCGGCGACGCAGTAGGTGACGACCTCGTCGAGCCAGGTCAGGAGTGCCTTCCGGCTGTCGCCCTCGCCGGTCAGTTCGGCGGCGCGGGCGCACAGCGCCGCGATCCGTTTCGCGGAGACCGCTTCCAGCAGGGCCCGGCGGGTGGGGAAGTGGCGGCGGACGGTCGCCGAGCCGACGTTGGCGGTGCGTGCGATCTGCTCCAAGGAGGCACTGGAGCCGTGGGCCGCCACCTCCTCCTCGGCCACCGCGAGGATACGCGCGTAATTGCGCCGTGCGTCGGCGCGTTGGCCGTCGGACATGTCTTCACCTCGGCGTTTGCGTAAGTGGCGGGCCCCGCCATATGGTAGCGGACGATAAGTGGCGGGCCCCGCCACTTAGCTTTCCGAAGGAGCGAACATGTCCTCAGCACCCGTTTTGGTCACCGGCGCCACCGGCAGGCAGGGCGGTGCGACCGCCCGTGCCCTGCTCGCCGCCGGTGTTCCCGTCCGCGCGCTGGTGCGTGACCCGGCCAAGGCGAAGGCCGTCGAGGCGCTCGGCGCCGAACTCGTCGTCGGCGATCTGCACGACATCGATTCCGTGATCCGGGCGGCCAAGGGGGCCCGCGCCGTCTTCTCGGTGCAGATGCCCGGCGTGAGCGCGGAAGGGTTCGATTTCGTCGGGGAGGTGACTCAAGGCGTCAATCTCATCGAAGCCGCGAAAGCGGCCGGCGTGCCTCAGTTCGTGCACACCTCGGTTTCGGGAGCCGGTCAGCACGTGGACGCGGACGGATGGGCCGAAGGGCGCTGGAGTTCGATGGAGCCCACGCTGGGCGCCAAGGCGGCGATCCAGGACCGTCTCCGCGAGGCGGGCTTTCCGCGGTGGACCTTGCTCAAGCCGGGCTTCTTCATGGAGAACTTCCTGCCCGACATGAAGTTCCTGTTCCCGCGCGGGGTCGGCGGCGGCCTGGTGAGCGTCATCAAGCCGTCGACTTCCCTCTCGCTGGCCGCCGTCGACGACATCGGCACCGCGGCCGCCGCGGCCATCGCCGAACCGGAGCGGTTCTCTGGCGTCGAACTCGAGCTCGCGAGCGACTTCCTGACCATGGCGGAGATCGCCGAGGTCCTTTCCGATGTGCTGGGCACGCGGCTGCCCGCCCCGGACATGACCGTGGAGCAGGCGGTCGCGGCCGGGATGCCGCCGATGGGCGCCTCGCACGAGTGGCTGAACGTGGTCGGCCAGCCGGGGCGGCCGCGATACGCGCGAGAGCTCGGCGTTCCGCTCACCGACTTCGCCGCCTGGGCACGGAAGTACCTCGCGTAGAGGTGATCGTTTGACAAAGCGGAACGCTGCTCCGTATGTTTGTGGAACAGTGCTCCGCTTATCGCGGCGCCGTCACGCAAAGGGGAAGACTCACCATGAGCGCCACACCTGTCCTCTCGATCGCCCCGGTGGTCCTTCCGACGCCGGATCGGGCCGTGGACCTGCGGCTGCGGCTCTCCGCGCCGACGACCGGAAGCGAGTTGCCGGTCATCCTGCTGTCGCACGGTCAGGGCCCGTCGAACCATCTCTCGTCGCTGAACGGCTACGCCCCGCTCGTGAACTACTGGGCGGCGCACGGCTTCGTCGTCATTCAGCCCACGCATCTGAGCTCGCGGACACTGAACCTGCCGTCCGGCGACCCGGAAGCGCCGCTGTACCAACGGTCCAGGGCCGAGGACATGATCCGGATCCTCGACCGGCTCGACGAGATCGAGGACGTCGTCCCCTTCCTGCGTGGTCGGCTGGATCGGGCCAGGATCGCCGTGGCCGGGCACTCGATGGGCGGGCACACCGCGAGCCTTCTGCTGGGCGCGCGGTACACCGATCCCCGCGGCGGTGAGGAGATCGACCTCGCCGAGCCCCGGATCTCGGCCGGTGTCCTGCTCGCCGCACCCGGCCGCGGTGGCGACGCCGTCACCGAATTCGTGGCCGAGAACTACACGTTCTTCCTCAGCACCGACTTCTCCGCGATGACGACGCCCGCGCTCGTCGTCGCGGGGGAGAAGGACGCCTCGACCCATCTGACGGTTCGCGGTCCGGAATGGCATACCGACCCGTACTTCCTTTCGCCGGGCCGCAAGACGCTCCTCACCCTGGTCGACGCGGAGCATGGGCTCGGCGGGGTGTCCGGCTACGACGTCGCCGAGACGACGGACGAGAACCCCGAGCGTGTGGCCGCGGTGCAGCGCCTCACCTGGGCGTACCTTCGCTCCGAGCTTTACCCGGGAGACAGCGCCTGGCGGGTGGCGTGCGAGGAGCTGGCCGCGGCGCCGGATCCGCTCGGCCGGGTCGAGGCGAAGGATTGAAGTAAGGTGATCCGGTTCGTCAGAGCATCGGGATCTCGGCCCACACCGTTTTGTATTCGGTGCCGGTGTTCACGCCCCACTGTGCGCTGATCGCCTCGACCAGCGCCAACCCTCGCCCACGGGGGCTTGTCGGATCCCGTTCGGTCACGCGGCGCGGCCGCAGGAGCGGGCGGTGGTCGTCGACTTCCACGCGGACGACGTCCCTGTCCGAGGGCAGGGAGACCCTGAGTTCGCAGACGCCGTTCGCGTGTTCGTGCGCGTTGGTGACCAGTTCGGTGGTCAGCAGTTCGGTGTCCGCGATGGTGGT
This sequence comes from Amycolatopsis sp. WAC 01416, assembly GCF_003947485.1. Taxonomy (NCBI): domain Bacteria; kingdom Bacillati; phylum Actinomycetota; class Actinomycetes; order Pseudonocardiales; family Pseudonocardiaceae; genus Amycolatopsis; species Amycolatopsis sp. WAC 01416. The sequence continues at coordinate 64,204 of NZ_QHHX01000009.1, forward strand.
GCGGTCGACCTCGCCGAGCTGCTCTCGCAGCCAGGCCCTTACCTTTCCCAGCGGCGGGGCGATGCCGGCGGGGAATTCGTAAGCCTGCCGTGTTCCCGTGATACCCACGCGTGTCTCCTTAGCGGGTTTCCCAGCTTGGCCAAGAGCATGGGTGCAGTCTCGGGATACCCAAGGAGAGTGGCGTTCACACGCGGGATGGTCCGGCGATCGCGGTGACCCTGATCTCGACCCGCATCTTCGGCGCGCCGAGGGCGGGGACGCCGATCTCCGTCCAGATCGGCGCGCGGTCGCCCATGCGCTCGCGGAACTGCTCGACCATCACGCGGTTGTGGACCTCGCCGATGAAACCCGGCGTCTCCGGGACGTGGTACGAGTTCACGGCGATCACATCGCGCCAGGTCGCGCCGGCGGTGGCGAGGGTCCGCTCGACGTTCTCGAAGGCCCGGACGATTTCCTCCTCCAGGTCCGCGGGGAAGTTCAAGTCGTCGTCCCAGCCCCCTTGTCCCGAGATCTCGATGCGATCGCCGACGCGCACTGCCTGGCTGTAGCGCATCTCGGCGAGTTGCCGGTCGCCGTATCCGGGAGTGGCGAAGAACTCCGGCTGGGTCATGGTGGATCCTCTCGTTGACTTCATGCTTGAAGTCAACGTAGCACGATTTGACTTCACGTGTGAAGTCGTCTGGTTCTGGGTAAGGTTCCGCCATGGCCACCCCGGACCCGGACGAAGCACTGTGGCTGACCCCTGCCGAAAAGGAGGCCTGGACCGGGCTGGTCTCTTTGGTCCTCCTGCTGCCGGGGCGGCTGGAGTCGCCGTTACAGCATGACGCCGGGCTGACGCTGTTCGAATATCTGACCCTCAGTCACATTTCCGAAGCCCCGGAGCGACGACTGCGGATGAGCGAACTGGCCTACCTCGCGAACGGCTCGCTCTCGCGCCTGTCCAATGTGGTCAAACGCTTCGAGCAGCGAGGGTGGGTGGAGCGGACCCCTGACCCGAGTGACGGCCGGTACACCCTCGCCGTGCTCACGGACGACGGCTACGAAGTCGTGGCCGCGGCGGCGCCCACGCACGTCCGTTCGGTGCGGGATCTCGTCCTCGACCCCTTGACCGCGGAAGATCAGCAGGCGCTGGCCCGCATCGCCGCCAAATTGCGGACACGGCCGGTCGATCTCGCCTAGGTCTCACTTCGAGGCGGTCGATGGTGCGCGCGAACACGAAGGGGGGAACTCTCGTGTTCAAGAAGGCGCATGCCAGTGACGCCCCATTGGGCCGACGGTTACGAATCGAATCCGTACGGAAACAACGGCCTGCTCTTCGCCTGCCACGGCTGTTCCACGATGCGGATCGCCGAATCGTTCAGCAGTTTCCCGTCGAACCGATCGAACTGCTCCACCGCCATTTACGCCGATCCGGTCAACGGTGGGGCGACCGTCGGCCTCGATGACGCGGAGATCCGGTGTTCGTACTGAAACCTCAGGTCTCGGCGGGGTATCGATCAGCAGGCGACGTTACGACATTCGGTGATTGTTCCGTCGTGAAATCCGGGCGGAATCGGCTTTCGTCCGGCGACGTGATCACGGAAGACACTTGAATTTCCGGCTTCTCTCAGGCGGAAGAGTGAGAGAAGCCGGAAAGTTTCAGCTTGTCGGCGTAACGCGGGCATTGTCCGCGTAGGCCGGATTCGCGGTAACAGCCCGTTGAGCGTCTTGACATGGACCGTTCGGGGCCCGCGTTAACGAAATGCGGATCTTTCCGTCGTTCCAGGAAGCCCACAGGAATTCCGGCTCCGGCCGGGTCTCGAAAGGGAAGTCCATGTCGCGAAGACCATTGTTCGTCGTTCTGACCGCCGTCACGGCGGTGCTCGCGTCCACCGCGGTCGCCGCCGCGGCCCCGCCGGGAGTCGACCCCGCCACGGTCGACCTCACCCTCGACGCGGGGCAGAGCACGACCGTGACCAAGAACGTGACGACCTCGGCGGTGCCGCCGAATCCCGACCTCGTCCTGCTCGCGGACACCACGGGCAGCATGGGCGGGCCGATCGGCAACGTACGGTCGAACGCCGGCGCCATCACCGGTGACGTGCTCGCCGCCCAGCCGACCGCACAGTTCGGCGTCGCCGAGTACAAGGACTTCACCGATTCGGTGCCGTTCAAGGTCAACCAGGGCATCACCGGGGACACGGCCGCGGTGCAGGCGGGGATCAACCAGTGGGCGGCATCGGGCGGCGGGGACACGCCGGAGGCGAACCTGAACGCTCTCTATCAGCTGGCCTCCGGCGCGGTCGCCTTCCGGCCGGATGGCACCCGCATCATCGCCTGGTTCGGTGACGCGCCCTCGCACGATCCGAGCGGCGGACACACGCTGGCCCAGACCATCGCGGCGTTGCAGGCGGCGAAGATCCGCGTGGTCGCCGTCAACGTCGGCAACCTCGACGCCACGGGACAGGCCACCGCCATCACCTCGGCCACGGGCGGTGTACTGCTGAACAACGTCCCGGCCGGTCAGGTCTCCCAGGCCATCCTGGACGGCATCAAGTCCATCGAGGTCACCGTGACCCCGAAGGTGACCAGCTGCGACCCGCAGCTCACGGTCACCAACGACCCGGGCAGCGTCAAGGTGGCCAGCGGCGACGTCGCCACGTTCACCGAGACGATCACGGCGTCGGCAGGGGCCGCTCCCGGCACCTACCAGTGCGTCGTCGACTACCAGGTCGACGGTGTGTCGCGCGGGTACATCGAGACCACGACCGTGCGCGTGCTCGGGTTGAGCATCGACGACGTGACGGTCAACGAAGGCTCCGGGGGAGCGCAGGTACCGGCGACGTTCACGGTGTCGCTGCTCGGCGGTCCCAGCCCGAATCCGGTGACGGTCCAGTACGCGACAGCGAACGGCACCGCGACGGCGCCCGCCGACTACGCGGCGGCGAACGGGACTGTCACGTTCGCACCGGGACAGACGACCAGACCGGTGACGGTCCTGGTCAACCCGGACACCGTCGACGAGCTGAACGAGACGTTCACGGTGAACCTGTCGGCCCCGTCGGGCGCCGGTCTCATCGACGCGACCGGGGTCGGCACGATCGTCGACGACGACCGTGACGGCGTCTTCTCCTGCACCGGCACCGCGGCCAACGTCCTCGGGGTGACCGCGGCGCGGGCCAACCCGGCGAACCTGCCTTGTGCCGACGACAGCAGCACCGTCGCCGCCGCGACGCTCAACGCCGGCCTGATCAAGGTCGACACCAAGGTGCTGACCGCGTCGACCGATCTCACGCCGGACGACCAGTCGGCGGCCCCGGCCGCGGGCGATCGCGCGCTGGCGTCGGCCAGGATCGACAAGACGGTGATCAGCACGCTCGGGCTGACCGTCGAACTCGGCGTGATCCAGTCGCAGGCGACCGCGACCTGCCAGCCGTCGCCGGGCGGGCTCGCCCCGGTGCTGGCGGGCAGTTCGAACGTCGCCTCGTTGAAGATCAACGGTGAGTCGATCACGGTGGGCTCGGCGCCGCTGACCATTCCGCTGGTCATCGGCTCGCTGAAGCTCAACGGCCAGACCGTGGCGAACGGCGTGGTGAAGCAGCAGGCCGTGGCACTGGACACCGCCCTCGCGAAGATCGTGCTCGCGGAGTCCCAGGCCGACGTGCACGGAACCTCGGCGCATCCGGCGGGCAACCCCTGCCGTCGCTGAGCCGGTGAGTCCCGCCGGGACGGACGGATCCTCGTCCGTCCCGGCGGGCTCGGTCAGGGGAGGGCTTTGACCACGGCCGCGGTGGCTTGCGCGAGGAGTTTGTTGTCGATCTTCGCGTCCTTGCCGGACCGGTCGGTCAGGATCGAGATGACGATCGGCGCCCGGTTCGGCGGCCACACGACCCCGATGTCGTTGCGCGTCCCGTAGGACGCCGTTCCGGTCTTGTCGGCGACCGGCCAGCCGGGGACGCCTGCCCGGATGTTCTGGTCGCCGGTGGTGCTGGCGCGCATCATGTCGACCAGGATCTTGCGTTTGTCCTCGGGGAGGGCGTCGCCGAGGGCGAAGGCGCGCAGGCTCACCGCGAGCGCGCGGGGCGTGCTGGTGTCCCGAGGGTCGCCGGGCGCGGTGTCGTTGAGTTCGGGTTCGATCCGGTCGGCGTGGCTCGTGGTGTCGCCGATGCCGCGCAGCACCGCGTTGAGTCCTTCGGGGCCGCCGAGTTCACGGAAGAGCAGGTTGCCGCCGGTGTTGTCGCTGTACCGGAGGGTCGCGTCCATGACGGCGCGCAGCGGCAAGCCCGTGCCGACGTGCTTCTCCGTGACCGGCGAATTGACGACCACGTCCTTTTGGCCGTAGGTCACCGTGCGGTCCAGGTCGGCGATCGACGTCCGCTGCAGAACGCCGCCGGCACTGAACACCTTGTGCGTCGAGGCGTAGGCGAACCGTTCGTCGGCGCGGAAGGCGACTTCGCGGCCGTTCGCGGTGTCCACCGCGTACACCCCGAGACGGGCGCCGAAAGCACGTTCGAGCTGTTCGAAGTCGGCTCGGTCGACCGAAACGGCCGGAGTGGCGGCGGGCGGCTGCGCGGGAGCGGGGGTGGAGCACGCGGCGAGTGGCACGACCGAGAGCGCCAGCAGGGCGGCCCAGCGGCGAGAAGTGACGGACACGGTGATTCCTTTCAAGATCGTTCGATGTCCGCAGTCTGTCCAGCGCCGGTCATGCTGTCCAAGACACAAATGACCTCTTCCATGCGTAATGCGCATAGTATGTGGTCGTGGACCTGATCGGCAGCTGCCGGGCGTTCGTGAGCGTGAGTGAGGCCGGGACCTTCACCGCGGGAGCCGCTATCGCCCGCGTTCCCCAACCGGTGGCGAGCCGCCGGATCGCCGCGCTGGAACGGCATTTCGGCGAGCGGCTGTTCGACCGCTCCACCCGGCGCGCCCGGCTCACCCCGTTCGGCCAGGACATGCTGCCGTCGGCGAAACGGCTGGTGACCCTGGCCGACGCCATGGAACACGACGCGCAACGCGCCAAACTGCGGCCGCTTCGGCTGGCGATGCCGGAAACCTGCACCGTCCGCGAGCTCGCCGAACTCGACGCGGCGGCGCGAACGCTCGACGTCTTCCTGGAATTCCGGCAGGCCCCGCCGAGGGAGCGGGCGGAACTCGTGCGCACGCAGGAGGTCCGCGCGGCGCTCACGGTCGTCCCCGCCGAAGAGGGCGGGTGGAAGGTGCCGCTCGGCCTGGCGGGCAGAGGGAAGCCACGGGTGGGCGCCCTGCATCTGGAAACGCTTCGGGTCGGCCGCTCCGGCCGCACACCACGCCGGGTCTGGATCCAGCCAGAGGACGACGTGCCGCATATCCGCGACCGTCTGTTCCGGATCCGCGACTCGGTGGGACTGCGGCCGGCGCAGGTGTCCGTCGCCGATTCGCTCACCGCGGCCGCGGCGGCCGTGTTCGGTTCGGACGATCTGTTGTTGTGCTCGCCCGCACAGGCGGCCGAACTCGGCTTGGCCTGGCGGCCGCTCGGCGAGATCCGGCTCGCGCGCGGATTCGAGGTCTCGGCGGGGCTCGGCGAGGACGCGCAGCGGCTCCGGGCACGATTGTGGCCGGACATCGCTCGATGTCTCGGCGCGGAGGAGACGACATGAACACCGAAACGCTGCGCGCCGAACTGGACGATGGCGGCCTGCGCGGTTCGTTTCTGGTGCGGGATCTGCGGACAGGATACGAGATCGGCATCGACCCCGACCTGGAGTTCCCGAGCGCGTCGCTGGTGAAGATCCCGCTCGCCGCGGCGACCCTGGAGCGGATCCGCCGGGGCGAACTGGACGGTTCGGTGCGGATCGACGTCCAGCCGGGGCGGGCCACCGCGCCGGGACCGACCGGGCTGACCCGGTTCCGGCATCCGGCCAGGGTGGCGATCGACGACCTGCTCTATCTGTGCATGGCCATCAGTGACGAGACCGCGGCGGACACGCTCTTCGCGCTGACACCGCCCGCCGAGGTCACCCGGATGACGCGCGAATGGGGCGTTTCCGGGATCACCGCCCGGCATCCGGCCGCGGACCTCAGCGACACCCCCGCCGAACGGTTCGACCCCACCGACGTCCACCTCGCGCACGCGCTCGCGATCAACGCGGGCACCGCCGGGCAAGGCCATCCCGTTCCGCAGCTCGACGTCACGCGTGCCAGTTCCGGTTCGGCCCGTGCGTTCGTGAACCTGCTCGAAGCGCTCTGGAAGCCGTCCAAAGTGGACGGAGAGGTGGCGGCGCGGGTGCGCGAGCTCATGGGACTCAACCTGCTGCGTCAGCGGCTGAGCCCCGATTTCGTCTCCGACGCCACGAAATGGTCGTCGAAGACGGGCACCGTACTGAACCTGCGGCACGAAGTCGGGGTGGTCGAACACGCCGACGGCGGGATGTACGCGATCGCCGCGCTGACCGGATCCCGGGTTCCGGCGGCGATCCAGCCGGAGGCCGAAGTGCTGATGGCCCGCGTTGCGCGGGCGTTGCGCGATCACCTGCGTGAGGGATGACACAGCACCCGTTGTCACAGTTCTCCCCGCTGCCCGGTTCTGAGGAGAAAGAACCGGCGAAGTGGAGGATCGGCATGAAGGTCGTCATCGTGTGCGTTTCGGTGTCCCACGGCAACACGGCACGGATCGCGGAGGTGCTGGCGGGGGTGCTCGGCGCCCGCGTCGTCAGCCCCGACGAGATCGATCCGGCCGACCTTGATTCCTGTGACCTCGTGGGTTTCGGCTCGGGGATCTTCGGCATGGACTTCCATCCGCGCCTGCGGCGGTTCGTCGAGGAACTGCCGTCGAAGCAGCGGCGGAAGGCGTTCGTGTTCACCACGAGCGGGTTGCCCGAACCGCGATTCCGGCGCTACACCCGTCGTCTGGCGCGGTTGCTCGGCCGCAAGGGATTCGAGGTGGCTGGCACGTTCTCGTGCCGGGGTTTCGACACCTGGCTGCCGTTCAAGCTCGTCGGCGGTATCGGCAAGAACCGGCCCGGCACGGCCGATCTCGAAGCGGCGCGACGGTTCGCCGAAGGGCTCGGCGGTTGACGCGCCGCGTTTGCGCGCCGTCCGGCGTGGGTATCAGCGGCGCGTGCCAGGCCACTCGTACTTCCCGGAAACTGAGGGACCAGCGTCTCGTCGTCGACTACGACGATGCCGACGATCCGGTCCTGCTCCGCCCCGACGGATCGCCGATCGACACCTGGCGGGAGAACTACCCGTACACGACGCGAATGTCGCGCGAGGAATACGACGTCGTGAAACGGACGCTGCAGATCGAACTGCTGAAAATGCAGTACTGGATCAAGGACACCGGCGGCCGCATGGTGATCCTGTTCGAAGGACGCGACGCGGCGGGCAAGGGTGGAACCATCAAACGGTTCACCGAACACCTCAACCCGCGCGGCGCGAGGGTGGTGGCGCTGAGTAAACCCACCGAGCGAGAACAGGGGGAGTGGTACTTCCAGCGCTACGTCGACCACCTGCCCACCGAGGGCGAGATCGTGCTGTTCGACCGATCCTGGTACAACCGCGCCGGCGTGGAACGGGTGATGGGGTACTGCACGGACGAACAGTACGAGCGCTTCATGCGGCAGGCGCCGACGTTGGAGCAGATGCTCGTCGAAGACGGGATCATCCTGGTCAAACTCTGGTTCTCGGTGTCGAAATCCGAGCAGCGCACCCGGTTCCTCATCCGGCAGGTCGACCCGGTGCGCCAATGGAAACTGAGTCCCAACGACATCAGGTCGCTCGACCGCTGGGACGCCTACACCGAAGCGAAGGTCGCGATGTTCCGGTCCACCGACACGGAGGTCGCGCCGTGGACGGTGGTCAAGAGCAACGACAAGAAACGAGCGCGCGTCGAGGCGATGCGCAGCGTCCTCGCTCGCGTGGACTACGCGGACAAGGACGAGGACGCCGTCGGCGAGCCGGATCTGAAAGTGGTCGGTGCCGCGGCGACCCTGCTGGAGGAGGGGGAGGACGACGCGTCGCTCAGCCCGACCCCGATCGCGCCGTCGCAGGAGCCCGATCACGGACCCGGCCTGCATCCGTGACGGAAGGCGTAACTCGCGTGATCAGGGACGTAACTCGCGTGCTTGAAGGCGGAACACGCGAGTTACGCCTCTGATCACGTGAGTTACGGGTCTGATCACGCGAGTGTCGAGATCCTGCCATGTCGGGTATCCGCCAGCTCCGGGCCGTGTGGGAAACCTGATCACCCGTCTTTACTTCACGTACGGACGTCGGGGGCTCTTGTCGAAAGGGATCATGGTGATCGGTAGTACGAGAAAGACGCGGAGAGGCGCGGTGGCCGTGGTCGCCGGTGCGTTCCTGGCCTCGGGCCTGGTGCCGGCTCCCGCCGCGGGTGCGGCTCCCGCGACCAAGGCCGACCCGGACACCGCGGCGCTCGCCGGCGCGCTGACCAAGCAGGCCGTGGCCTGGGGCGAGTGCTCGTTCCCCTCCGTCGCGCCGGCGACGGAAGCCGAACTCAAGAAGGTCAAGGGCCTCGCCTGCGCCACCATCCAGGTGCCGCGCGACTGGCACGACCCGCAGGACGGCAACACGATCGGCGTCCGCGTGTCCAAGACCGCGACCGCCTACCCCGGCACCGGCAGGCAGGGCATCGCGCTGGTCAACCCGGGCGGACCCGGCGGCGAGGGCCTGCCGTGGGGCGCCGCGATGGCGATGCGCAGCCCCGTGCTGGCCTCGCAGTACGACTTCGTCGGTTTCGATCCCCGCGGTGTCGGCCAGAGCACTCCGCTGACCTGTAGCTACACCGTCCCGGACAGCACGGATCAGAACGTGATCAGCCGGGCGAAGGTCGAAGGCTGCCTGAAGAACCCGCTGACGAAGTTCATCACCACCGAGCAGACCGCGTACGACATGGACTTCATCCGGGTGCTGCTCGGGGAGAAGAAGACCAGCTACATCGGTTACTCGTACGGCACGTGGCTGGGCACCTGGTACGCCACGACGTTCCCGAGCAAGGCGCACCGGTTCCTGCTCGACTCCTCGACCGACGCGAGCCGCTCGACGCTGGAGAAGACCTGGGACCTCCAGCCGCGCAGCCGTGACCGCCAGTTCCAGGAAGCGCTGCTGCCCTACATGGCGCGCAACGACGCCAAGTACAAGACGGGCACCGACCCGCTCGAGATCCGCCGCGACTGGGAGAAGGCGGGCGGCACCCGGGAGTTCGCGGGCATGCTCTACGCCGCGTGGTTCATCATCCCGGCGATGTACGACACCTCCCAGTACCCGTCCGCGGCCTCGATGGTGGCCGCGCTGGCGAAGGGGCCGGCGCCCACCGGGACCGACGCCGAGAAGCTCGAGCAGGTCGTCGCGAAGGCACTGACCACGCCCGGTCTGACCGACGCGAACAAGGCGTTCCTGAACAAGGCGAAGGGCAACGCTCTGGAGGCCATCGCGAAGAAGGACTCGGTCGAGCGCAAGGCTTCCTACCAGGGCGGCGCCGAGGTCGAGACCTGGGACGCGGCGTTCGAGGCGATCCGGTGCCAGGACGGTCAGTGGAACCAGAACCTGCACTACTGGAACTACTGGCAGGCCGACCTGACCGTGAACGCGCCGTTCATCGCGCCGATCATGGCCCTCTCGGGTGCGCCGCTGTGCGCGTTCTGGCCGACCACCAACGCCAAGCCGGCGCCGGATCAGAAGACGTTCCCGAAGCTGCTGATCGCGCAGACCGAACTCGACGCGGCCACGCCGTACGAGGGCGCGCTCGCCACCGCGAACGGCCTGCCGGGCGCCAAGATGATCAGTGTCGACAACGAAGGCAGCCACGGGATCTTTCCGTACAACACCGACTGCGTCGACGACCCGATCGTCGCCTACTTCCAGACCGGTCTCACGCCGAAGAAGAAGTTCACCGGCTGCCAGGGGCTGCCCCTGCCGGGTGAGGACAAGACGGCCGAGGTCGGCGGTCACCTCGGGCACGACGGGAAGATCAAGATCAAGATGATCACGCCCCAGGTGCGCAAGGCGAACGAGATCGTCCGTGAGCTGCTCGAAGGCGCCGCGACCCCGGCGGCCGACGAGAAGGGGATGCCCGCCAACGCCTAGTCCCCGAAAGCGTCGAACAGAGGCTCCCGCGAGCCCGATCCGGTTCGCGGGAGCCTCTTCGGCGTGCCTCCACCGGGATCTGTGATCCTTTCGTTATCGGTCCAGCCGCACGATTCCGGCGCTTTCCCCCTCAAGAGCAGTGAGTGGAAGCAGCGATTCCGCGAGGCGTGACATCGATGTCACGCCGTTCGATCCCGGGGGTGGGGGAGGAGAAGCGTCATGCTCGCCGAGTCGCGGGGCCTGTCGATGGAGGCCGAGCAGCTGTACCGGGCTTTGCTGGACGGGCGCCCGATCACGCCCGGCGCCGAGCTGGCGGAGCTGGAGCGGTTCGGTCTGGTCCGGGCGGGCGCGTCCGGGGTCGAGGTGCGACCGCCGCGTGCGGCACTGTCGGCGTTCGCGGCGCAGCACGAGGCCGCCGCCGTCCGCGCGCGGGAAGCGGCCGAGGTGCTGGGCGCCGCTTACTCCCTGCGGACCGGCCGGGACGCGGATTTCGTCGAGGTGCTGCGCAGTCGCGACGAGGTGATCGCCACCTTCGAGGCCATGCAGACGCAGGCGAGCGTGGACATCGTCGCCTTGGACCCCGGGTCGTACATGAGCCCGAAAGCCGAGGTGAGCACGGTGCAGCCGGGTTCGATGGCGCGGGGGATCGCGTACCGCGTCGTCTACGACTCGTCCGTGCTGCAGCACGATGACGGATTCGCCCAGGTGCAGTCGAGTATCGCGCTGGGGGAGCAGGCCAGGGTGTTCCCGAGACTGCCCTTGAAGCTGGTGATCGCCGACAGCAAGCGGGCGCTGATCGCCGTCCCGAACTCCGACGCGGGTGACGTGCTGGCCCTGCTGATCCATCCGTCGATGATGTTGAGCGCGCTGATCGAGTTGTTCGCGTCGTTCTGGCGGATGGGCGTGCCGGTGCGGGCGGGTGGTCCGGACGACGCCGAAGCCGCACAGGAACCGACAGTCGCCACTCGTCGTCTGCTCGCGCTGTTGAGCGGAGGCCTGACGGACGAGGCGATCGCGCGCGAGCTCGGCATCAGCGAACGCACGGTGCTCCGGCGGATCAGCCGCCTGCAGCAATTGCTGGGCGCGCAGACGCGATTCCAGCTGGGAGTACAGGCGTCGCGCCAAGGCTGGCTCTGAATCGCGTTTCTGTGGCGCGGGCCCCAAGGCCGGCGGTGGAAATTGTCACGTGAGAAAGGGGCCGCTTCTCACGAGTGGTAGGGGTAAGTAGAGCCGACCGTGTCGTCCATTCAGTCACGCGAAACCGCCAGTTCGGTACATGAAAGGCAAAAGTGTCGTGTCGGTGGTCTGGCACGGTTGTCCCGGCGGCACCAGGGGCCCGGCAAAGTCGCATAACTGCTGGTCAAGCGGGGTTGGAGTGGTGGAGGTGGGCTCGTCAAAGTGACCTGACGCCTTCTCGGCTGTCCACAGGGGACACTTTCGAGGTGACAGTGCCCGATTCGGGCGTTTTGCGAAGGGGTCGTGAGTGGCAATGATCGTTCTGGCCAAGGGTGTTTCAGGTACCTGCTGGAGTGAGCCGGGTAGCGACCGGTCCGTGAAGGACCCCTTGCCTCGGCTCAGCCGAGGCAACTCGACCTTCACACCTTCCCCAGTACATGAAGGCCCCCATCCTTGCGCCAGGCGCAAGCAAGGGGGCCATCACGTACCTCACGCAAGCAAAGCCGCAGGCCACGCGTAGGTAGCTCAGAGAGGGCTCGTTCTAACGAGCCGGAACACGCACGACCCTCGCGACACACCCCGCGTGAGAGCCGTCCTTACCGCTCACGAGGAGGAAACATGGGCCCGACGCTCCTCATGATCGCGTTAGGGGCGTTCGTCACCACCCTCGACAACACGATCGTCGCGGCGGGCGCGCCGTCGATCGCCCGGGAACTCGGCCTCGATCTGCCCACGCTGCAATGGGTGAGCATCGGCTACATGCTCTCGTTCGCCGGCCTGCTCCCGGTGGCGGGCACGGTGGTGGACCGCTGGGGCCAGGCCGCGACGCTGCGGGCCGGGCTGCTCGCGTTCGGGGACGGCGCGGCGGCCGGCGGGCTGGCCACGACGGCGTGGCTCGTCATCTCCGCGCGGGTACTGCAGGGCGCCGCCGCGGCGTTCCTGGTCCCGGCCCTGCTCAGCTTGCTGCGCACCAATCTCGACGCGCGAGGGCGGGCGGTCGGGGCGACGGTGTGGACCGCCTGTCTCGCGGCCGCGCTCGCGCTCGGTCCGACGCTCGGCGGGGTACTGAGCGAATATTGGGGCTGGGGCTGGATCTTCTTCGTCAATCTCCCGTTCGTGGCGGCGATGCTGCTGCTGTCGCGTACGGTCGCCCTCGCGGATCGCGATCCGGCGGCCGGGCGGCCCGCCGTGCTGTCCATGCTCGTGGTGACCGCGGGGATGATCCTGATCACCGCCGCCGTGGTGGAGCTGGGCGAGGGCGGCGCGCTGCTGTCCGCGGTGTTCGGCGTCGCGGGGACGGGGTTCGCGATCTGGTTCGTGTTCCGGGAGAGACGCGCGCGCGTGCGGCTGGTCCCGGTGGGGCTGACCGGCCAGCGGGTCTTCGCCGGCGCCCTCACCGTGCAGTTGCTGTGGGGATTGGGCGTTTCGGGCGTCTTCTTCTTCACGCCGTTGCTGCACCAGGAATCCCTCGGACTCGGGCCGCTGCACGCCGGATTGCCGCTGGTCGTGGTGGCGGTGGCGGTCGTCGCCGCGGCGGCCGTGGTGCCGTGGGCCCTACCGCGATTCGGTCCACATCGGACTGTCGCGGCCGGGCTGGCGACGGTGGCCGCGGGACTGCTGGCGATCGCCGCGGTCAACCACGTGCCGGAAGTGCTTCCGCGGATTCCCGGGTTGGTGCTGATCGGTGCCGGATCGGCCCTGACCACACCGTTGACCTCGTACGCGCTGGAAATCGTGGCGGAGCGGCACGCGGGCACGGCGTCCGGGCTGCTCACCGCGTCGCGTGAACTGTCGAGCGCGCTGGGAGTCGCGCTGATCGGGGCCGTGCTGGCGGTGGTCCGCACGGCCCGGCTCGACGAGGGCGCCGCGTCCGCGCTGGCGAGTGGTTACACGGCGGGCCTGCTGACGGCGGCGGGACTGGAACTGGCCGGCGCGCTCCTCGCGCTCCGGTTGCTGAACCCCCGGCAGGGCCGAAGTTCGTCCCGAAGTGACAAGCAGGGTGCCCCCTTTCTCACTTCCCGGTGAGCACGTCGGCATCGCCGTCGGCGTTTCACCGTCCTTTCATTGACACTCTTCCCGCGGTATCCATACAGTTCCGGGCAGATAAAGAACGGTCTCCGGAATGGAATCCGCTTTCGGCAACGGTGCCGTTCCGAATTCACCCGCTCCTGCTCACGTCGTCAAACGAGGGGCCATGGAAACCATTTCGGAATCGGTCGTCGCCGCCTACGAGCCGGACGACGCGCGCGGCGGTGAGTCGTTCGCGACACTGCTGAGGTACTGGGCGTGGCGGCTCGGCGACGAGGTCGCCGTGACCTATCTCGACCATCGCGCCGGAGCGGACGGCCGGGCGGTCACCCTGTCCTGGCGCGAACTCGACGACCGGGTCGACGTCCTCGCCACCCGGCTGACGTCTTTCACCGCCCCGGGGGACAGGGCGGCGATCCTGGCGCGGCAGTCCGTCGACTACGTCGTCGCCTTCCTCGGCGCGATCCGCGCCGGGCTGGTCGCGGTCCCGCTGTTCGCCCCGGACCTTCCTGGGCACGCGGGCAGGCTGGCCGCCGTGCTCGCCGACTGCGCGCCGCGGGTCGTGCTCACCACCGCCGACGGGCTCGACGCCACCGCCGGTTTCCTTTCCTCGACGGATATCGAGCGCCCCGCCGTGCTCGCCGTCGACACCCCGACTCCGGTCGCGGCCGGTGACCGTTCCTGGCCGCGACCGGAACCAGACGGACTGGCGTACCTGCAGTACACGTCCGGTTCCACGCGGACGCCGGCGGGCGTGATGCTGACCCACCGCAACGCGCTCACCAACGCCCGCCAGGCCTGCGACGCCTACTCGGTCGAAACCGGGACGACATCCACGGTCAGCTGGCTTCCGCTCTTCCACGACATGGGCCTGATCCTCGGGATCGGCGCGCCGATGGCGGCGGGCGCGGCATCGGTTCTGATGGATCCGCTCGCGTTCCTCGAACGGCCGTCACGCTGGTTGCGTGCCCTCTCCGCCAGCCCCGGCGCGATCAGCGCGGCACCCAATTTCGCCTACGCCTACAGCGCTTCCCGGGTGACCGAGGACGAGAAGAGCTACCTCGAACTGAGCCGGGTCGTCTCGTTGATCAACGGTAGCGAGCCGGTCCTGCCCGCGACCATCGCGAAGTTCCACGGTGCCTTCGAGGACTGCGGGCTGCGGCCCGAGGTGCATCGTTCCTCCTACGGGCTCGCCGAGGCCACCGTGCTCGTCTCCGTCACCGAAGCGGGCAAGGCTCCGCGCCAGGTCGCCTTCGACCGCGAGCGGCTCGCCGTCGGACTGGCGACGCCCGCCATCCCGGGGGCGGTGTCCACCACGCTCGTCTCCTGCGGATTTCCAGCTGGGCAACGGGTCCGCATCGCCGACCCGGTCACCGGCGCGCTCGTCGAACCGGGGCGAGTGGGGGAGATCCAGGTCAACGGCCCGAACGTCGGCGTGGGCTACTGGGGACGGCCCGCCGTATCCGACGGTGTCTTCGGCCTGCCACCGATCGACCCGGAGTCCGGCGCGGGCTGGCTCGCGACCGGGGACCTCGGCGTGCGTCACGAGGGCGAGCTGTTCATGACCGGCAGGCTCAAGGATCTCGTCATCGTCGACGGCCGCAACCACTATCCGCAGGACATCGAACAGACCGTGGAGACGCATCCCGCGGTCCGGCCGCATTCCGCCGCGGCGTTCGCGATCGAGCACGAAGACGGCGAAGCGGCGGTCGTGGTGGTGGAACGGGCCAAGGGTGCCGAGGCCGACACCACCGTGGCGACCGGGGAGATCCGGAGGGCGGTCTCGGCCGCGCACGGTCTGCGGCCGCACGACGTCGTCTTCCTCGCCCCCGGCGAGGTTCCGCGCACCTCCAGCGGCAAGATCAGCCGCGCGCTGTGCCGGAAGTCCTTTCTGGACGGTTCGCTGACCGCGCGGCGGCTCGCGTGACCGCGGAGATCCGCGCCTGGCTCGTCGCGCGGGTGGCGGAGCGGACAGGGCTGCCCGCGGCTCAGATCGACCCGGACCGCCCGCTGCACGAGAGCGGCCTTTCGTCCCGGGAGTCGATGGAGCTGGCGGCGGAGCTGGGCCGGTACCTCGGCCGTCCGCTACCGCCGACCCTGGTATGGCAGTACCCGACGATCGCCGCTCTCGCCGCGCGTCTGTCCACAGTGGAGGAATCGGCGATCGTGAGCGGTGAAGGCCGCGAGGGAGAGCCGATCGCGATCGTCGGAGTCGGCTGCCGCCTGCCGGGCGGCGCGGACTCGCCGGAGCGGTATTGGCGGCTCCTGGACGACGGCCGTGACGGCATCCGCGACGTCCCCGAAGGCCGCTGGGACGCGTTCGAGGAGGACTTCGGCCGTGGCGGATTCCTCGGTGACATCGCCGGTTTCGACGCCGCGTTCTTCGACATCACCCCGGGTGAGGCCGAAGCGATGGATCCCCAGCAGCGGATGCTGCTCGAAGTCGCCTGGGCGGCGCTGGAACACGCCGGGATCCCGCCGTCCACCTTGCGGGGCACCCGGACCGGCGTGTTCGTCGGGCTCTCGGCCGGCGAGTACGGCCACCTGACGATGGCCGATCCCGCCACTGTCGACGTCTGGTCCGCTACCGGGGCCGCGACGAGCATCGCCGCCAACCGGCTTTCGTACCTGTTCGACCTGCGCGGGCCCAGCCTCACCCTTGACACCGCCTGCTCGTCTTCGCTGGTGGCGGTGCATCAGGCGGTGCAGAGCCTGCGCCGCGGTGAATGCGGGACCGCGCTCGTCGCCGGGGTGAACCTCCTGCTCTCACCCGCCGTCACCGCGTCCTTCCGGCGTGCCGGGGTGCTGGCCCCGGACGGGCACTGCAAACCGTTCGACGCCGACGCCGACGGCATCGCCCGTGGTGAGGGCTGCGGCGTGATCGTGCTCAGGCCGCTGAAGGCCGCTCGCCGCGCGGGGGACCGGGTGCTCGCGGTGATCCGCGGCAGTGCGGTCAACTCCGACGGCCGGTCCAACGGTCTCGTCGCGCCGAGCCCCGGCGCGCAGGCCGACCTGTTGCGTGACGCGTACGCGGCGGCGGGTGTCGAACCGTCCTCTGTGGACTATGTGGAGGCGCACGGGACCGGGACGGCGGTGGGAGATCCGATCGAGGCCGTCGCGCTCGGCGAGGTGCTCGGAGCCGGCCGCGAATCCGGCAGGCCGCTCCTGATCGGGTCGGTGAAGGGAAACCTGGGCCACCTCGAAGGCGCGGCTGGGATGGCCGGGCTGATCAAGGTGGTCCTCGCGATGGTCCACCGGCGGCTGCCGCCGACCCCGCATCATCGCGCACCCAGTCCGCATATCGATTTCCCCGGCCTTCGTCTCCGTATGGTCGGCGCCGGGACGGACTGGCCGCGGTACTCCGACGTCGTGCGGGCCGGGGTCTCGGCGTTCGGCTTCGGTGGCACCAATGCCCACGTCGTCCTCGAAGAGTGGCCCGCCGCGTCGTTCCCCGCTCGTGGGGCGGACGCCGAGGGCCCGCGCGTGCTGGCGCTGTCGGCCCGATCGCCCGAGGTGCTTCGGGCGCGTGCCGCCGATCTGGCCGACTGGCTCGAAGAACCCGCCCATCGCGCGGTTCCGCTCGACGCGGTCGCCACGACGCTGGCCAGGAGCCGGGACCACCTGCCGATCCGCGGTGCGGTGGTGGCCGAGGAACGCGACGGCGACGCCGCCGCGCTGCGGGAACTGGCCGCCGGTCGCGACGGCGGTGACGTCGTCGTCGGCGAGGCCGATCCCATGCCCGACGTCGTGTTCGTCTTCTCCGGCTACGGCTCCCAGTGGCCCGGCATGGGCCGCCTCCTGCTTCGCTCCGAACCCGCGTTCCGTGCCGAGGTGGAGGCGCTCGACCCGGTGTTCCTGGCCGAAGCGGGGTTTTCCCTTCGCGCGGTCTTCTCCGGCGAGCGCGACCTGCCGGACCTCGCCGCGACCCAGCTCGCGTTGTTCGGCATGCACCTCGCCCTCGCCGGGCTCTGGTGTGCGCACGGCGTCGTCCCGGCCGCGGTGGCCGGACATTCGATGGGCGAGGTCGCGGCCGCCGTCGTCGCGGGAGCGCTGGACGTCACCGACGGCCTCCGCGTGATGGCCACGCGCGCCCGGCTGCTCGCCGAGGTCGACGCGTCCGGCGACGGAGCGATGGCGGTGGTCGAACTGTCCCCGGCCGAGCTCGCCGATCTGGAAGCGGAGTTCCCCGGGATCACCGTCGCGGTCTACGCCTCGCCGGTCCAGTGCACCGTGAGTGGCGGCGCCGAGCAGGTCGAGGCCCTGGTGTCGCATGTGGAGGGCCTCGGAAGGCTGGCGAAGCGGTTGCCGGTCGGAGGTGCCGGCCATTCGGAAGCCGTCGACGCCGTCCTCGGCCGGTTCCGCGCCGAGCTCGACGGGCTTTCCCCGCGACCGGCGGAGATCCCCTGCTACAGCAGTGTTCTCGACGATCCACAGTGGTCACCGGTGTTCGACGTCGACTACTGGGCGGCGAATCTGCGCCGTCCGGTGCGGTTCAGCCAGGCGCTGGCGGCGGCGACCGCGGACGGGTACGGCGTGTTCGTCGAGATCTCGCCGCATCCGGTCGCGCTGGCCGCGATCGAGCAGAGCACCGGCGCGCTCGCGCTGCCTTCGGCGAGCCGTCGGATCGACGAGCGGACGGCGTTCCTGACCTCGCTCGCCCGGCTCCACACCCTCGGACTGCCCGTGGTGCTCGACGGCGGTGGGCCCCGCCCGCTTCCGGTCGAGCTGCCCGGACCACGCTGGCGGCACGAACGGTTCTGGCCGCGACGGCCGGCCTCCCGGCCCGGATCCGGTGGCGCGCATCCGTTGCTGGGTGTCCACATCGAACAGCCGACCGGCGGTGGGCACCTGTGGCACGCGGACGTCGGGACGGCGGTGCAGCCGTGGCTGGCCGACCATGCGGCGATGGGGGTCCCGCTGTTCCCCGCCGCGGGTTTCCTGGAACTGGCGCTGGCGGCGGTGAAGACCGTCCTGCGGCCCGGCGGGCACCTGCGCATCAGCGGTCTCGAACTGCGCCGTGTGCTCCCGCTCGCCGCGCACACCGAGGTGACGACCAGTCTGGGCACCGGCTCCGGACCGTCCGAAGTGGACGTCTACGCGCGGGCCGCGGGTGGCGGCTGGGTCCGGCACGCGACTGCCCGCGTCCGCGACGGGAACACCGCGGTCGTGCCGTTCGGCCCGGTCGGCGGCGACGCCCGGCCGGTCGACCTCTATCAGGTGCTGGCCGCGGCCGGGCAGAGCTACGGTCCCGCTTTCCGCGGACTGCGAGAGGTTCTGGCGGCGCCCGGGCGGGCCTCGGCGCGGATCACGCTGCCCGCCGACCATCCCGCGTACGTCCTGCATCCGGTGATCGCCGACGTCTGTCTGCACGCGCTGGCCGCGGCCGCCGGGGACACGCTGCGCGAGGCCGACGGCGTCTTTCTGCCGCTGACCCTCGGCGAGATCGTCCTCGCCGGTGATCCTCGGCGCGGTGTCCGGGTCGACGCCGTACTCGACTCACTCGACCCGGCCGGTGACGGCCTGGTCGGCGGCGTCCAGCTGGTCGACGCCGACGACGTCGTCCTGGTCGAGTTCCGCGACGTCTACTGCCGCCGGTTCCAGCGTTCGGCTCTGCCGGTACCGATGGCGGATCTGCTGTTCGAGACGGTCTGGCGGCAGGCCGGGCATCCGGCGGCGAAACCGGGTCCGCACAGCTGGGTGGTTCTGGAGGACGAGTCACCGTGGCCGCCGGCGTTGCGCGAACGACTCGCCGGAGACGAACTGGTGACGGTTCCGCTCGGGGATCGGGCCGCGTTGGCGGAGATCCTGCGTACCCGCGAAGTGACGGGAGTCCTCGCGTGGGTGGCCACTTCGGACGCGCCTGACCCGATGCGGGCCGCACGGAGTGTCGCCACGCTCTCCGGCGTCGTCGCCGAGCTGGCCGAAGCGGCGTCCGCACCACGGTTGTGGCTCGTCAGCACCGGCGCCTCGGCCATCGAGCCCGGCGAACGCGGTGATCCCGGACAGGCCTGGCTTCGCGGGCTGGTCCGTGTCCTCGCCTTCGAACACCCCGAGCTGCGAGCGAGCCAGGTCGACTTCGATGCCGAGCCGGATCCGGCACAGCTGTGGGTCGCCAGGCTGGCGGCGGAGCTCCACGCTGACGCGCCGGACGACGAAATCGCCTGGCGTGAGGGCGTCCGGTACACGCGGTTGCTGGCCCGCCCGGACCTCGGGGAAGCGGGCCACGAAACCGTTGTGCGCGAAGGCGCCTACGTGATCACTGGTGGTCTTGGCGGACTCGGCCTGGTCGCGGCGGACTGGCTGGCCGGTCGTGGCGCGACCAGGTTGATCCTCTCCGGGCGTCGCGGCGCGAGCCCGGCCGTCTTGGCGGACCTGCGTGCACTGGACGCGGACGTCCGCGTGGTGACGGGCGACATCGCCGAGCCGGGGACCGCGGAAGCGCTGGTCGCGGCCGCCACGGAAGGCGGTATGCCGTTGCGTGGCGTGCTGCACGCGGCCGGCGTGCTGGCCGACGGTGCCGCCATCGCCGTCGACGAGGATGCCGTCGAGGCCGTCTGGCGCGCGAAAGCGCTGGGAGCGTGGCGATTGCACGAGGCCACGGCCGGACACGAACTCGACTGGTGGCTGACGTACTCGTCGGCGGCCGCGTTGTTCGGATCGCCGGGGCAGGCCGCCTACGCGACCGCGAACGCCTGGGTGGACGCGCTCGTCGAGTGGCGCCGGGCAGGCGGGTTGCCGGCGGCGACCATCGGCTGGGGAGCCTGGGGCGAGGCGGGATCGGCCGTCGGAAGCCGCAACCCGGTGCTCGAACCGCTCGGCACGGACGAGGCACTGGCGGCGATGGAAGCCGTGCTGAACCGTGATCGCGGATCGACCGGCATCGCCCGCGTCGACGCCGGGACGGTACTGGCCCTGTTCCCGCGTCTGGCCGGACGACCGTTCTTCGAGATGCTGGTGCCGAAGGAAGAACCGGATACCGGACCATCCACTTGGGACGGATTGGACGCACTGCGGGCGGTCCTGCCGGAAGCGGCCCGCGAGATGCTGGCCGACTACCTCGCCGGTCTCGTCGCCGGGATGCTCGGCCTCGCCGCGGACGAGATCGACAGGCACGTCCCGCTCACCAGGCTCGGCCTGGACTCCCTCACCGCCATGCGCGCGAGGGGTGTGGTGGAGCGCGATTTCGGCCTGTCGTTGCCGATTCCGTTGCTGTTGCGCGGCGCCAGCCTCGGCGAACTCGCCGATCACCTCGCCGAACAGGCAGGCTTCGGCGAGGGAGGCCCGCGGCCCGCCCGGCCGACCGTGACCGTGGGACCGCGTGATCCGGCCGAACGCTGGATCGCCCGGCACTGGCAGACCGAACTCGGCGGCGCGGAATCCGGCGGTGCGGAACCCGGAGTCCACGACGACTTCTTCGCCGCAGGAGGCGACCATGAGGCGGCGAAGCGACTGCGCGCGGTGTTCGCCGGGCAGCTCGGGGCAGTCCCCGACGTCGACCTGCTCTTCGCCACGCCGACGATCGCCGTGATGGCCGATCTGCTGCGTGACCGGATCGAGGGACGCGGGGGCTGTCCGGTCCGGCCTCTGCGCGAAGGCGGCGCGGATCCGGTGTTCCTGTTCCATCCGGCGGGCGGCCCGACGAGCGTGTACGAGGGACTCGTCCGCCTGTTGCCGGAGGGCAGGCCTGTCTATGGTCTCGAACGGATCGACGAAGAGGACACCGTCGAGGACAAGGCCGAGTGCTATCTCGAGCTGATCAGGGAGATCCAGCCACAGGGCCCCTATCGGCTGGGCGGCTGGTCGTTCGGCGGCTGCCTCGCCTACGAGGCCGCCCGGCGGCTGACCGCGGCGGGGGAGCGGGTCGATCTCGTGTTCATGATCGACAGCATCCTGCCCCTGCCCGCACGTGGAAAACCGGCGGACGAGATCCTGCTGGACCGGTTCGACCGGTTCGCCGAGCACGTCGAACGGACCTACGGTGTCCCGCTGGACATCCCGCGCGAGGACCTCGTCCGGCTCGGCGACGACGAGCAGATCCGGCTCGTGATCAGCAGGCTGGCCGCACAGGTCCCGGAGATGGGACAGGGCGTGCTACGGCACCAGTACGAGTCCTATGTGGACGCCCGGGTCGCCGAACGCTACCAGCCGGAACCCTATGCGGGGCCGGTGCTCCTGGTGCGTGCGCAGGAGCCGCATCCGCTGACGACCACCCTCGATCCGCGGTACCTGCGTACCGACGACGCCCTCGGCTGGGACGTCTTCTGCACGAATCTGGAAGTGGTGCGGGTGCCCGGCGATCACCTGTCGATGATCGACCCGCCGCACGTCGCGGTGGTCGCCGCCGAACTCTCCGCCCGGCTCGGGGCACCGAGGGCGGCGAGACCGTGACCGATGCCCCGTTCGCGCCGACGACGGCGTTCCGGATCGCCGATCTCGCCGCCCGCCAGGACGAAGCCGTCCGGATCGCCGAGAAGCGGGCCGTCGACCGGCAGCACACCAAGGGAAAGCTGACCGCGCGCGAACGCGTCGAGCTGTTGCTGGACCCGGGTTCCTTCGTCGAACTCGACCAGTTCGCCCGGCACAGGTGCACCGAGTTCGGGATGGACGCCAACCGCCCGTACGGCGACGGCGTGGTGACCGGCCACGGCACCGTCGACGGCAGGCAGATCTGTGTGTTCTCCCAGGACTTCACGGTCTTCGGCGGCAGCATGGGCGAAGTCTTCGGCGAGAAGGTCCTCAAGGTGATGGATCTGGCGATGACGCTGGGCTGCCCTGTCGTCGGGATCAACGACTCCGGCGGCGCCCGGATCCAGGAAGGCGTCGTCTCGCTGGCCTATTACGCCGAACTCGGCAGGCGCAACGCGCTGGCCTCCGGCGTCATCCCGCAGATCTCGCTGATCATGGGGCCCTGCGCCGGCGGAGCGGTCTACTCGCCGGCGATCACCGACTTCACCGTGATGGTCGACGAGACCGCGCACATGTTCGTCACCGGGCCGGACGTCGTGCACGCCGTCAGCGGTGAACGGGTCACCGCCCAGCAGCTCGGCGGCGCCTCGGTGAACAGCGAGGTCTCCGGGAACGCCCATCATCGGGCGGCCGACGAACAGGACGCGATCGACTGGGTACGGACGCTGCTCGGCTACCTGCCGTCCAACAACCTCGACGCCGTCCCCGAGTACGCCGACGAAACCGATCCCGACCTCACCGCCGCAGACCTCGAACTCGACCGGCTGGTGCCGGATTCGCTGAACCAGGTCTACGACATGACCGAGGTGATCGTCCGGCTCGTCGACGACGGCGACTTCATGGAGGTGCACAGCGGCTTCGCGCCGAACATGATCTGCGCGTTCGGGCGGGTGCGGGGCCGCACCGTGGGCATCGTCGCCAACCAGCCGCGGCATCAGGCCGGCGTGATCGACATCGACGCCTCGGAGAAGGCCGCGCGGTTCGTGCGGTTCTGCGACGCCTTCGGCATCCCGATCCTGACCCTCGCCGACGTCCCCGGCTACCTTCCCGGCGAGGCGCAGGAACGGAACGGGATCATCCGCCGCGGCGCCAAACTGATCTACGCCTACGCCGAGGCGACTGTGCCGATGGTGACCGTGGTGATCCGCAAGGCCTACGGCGGCGGCTACGCGGTCATGGGGTCGAAGCATCTCGGTGCGGACGTCAATCTGGCCTGGCCCACCGCGGAGATCGCGGTGATGGGCGCCGAGGGCGCGGTGCGGGTGCTGCACCGGCACGAACTGGCCGCGCTGCCGCCGGAACAGCGCTCCGCCGAACGAAGGCGGCTCACCGAGGCGTACCGCGAACGGCATTCGAATCCTTACCTGGCAGCGGAACGCGGCTACGTCGACCAGGTCATCGCGCCGTCGCAGACCCGCCTGCAAGTGGCGCGAGCCCTGCACACGCTGCGGACGAAACGGCAGACCACCCCGGCCAGAAAACACGGAAACATCCCATTGTGAGCGAGGAGAAACGATGAAGCGAACGTGGCGTTGGGGTGCGCTGGCGCTGTGCTTGGCCGCACTGCTCGGAAGTTCGGTCCCCGCGAGCGCGGCGCCCACGCCGGTCACCGCGGACAACGGCGCGAAGGTCGTCGAGGAGACGTGGCTGGACCCGCGCACCGTCGATCTCAAGATCAGTTCGCCCTCGCTCGGCACCACCGGCATGGTCCGTCTGCTCGTCCCCACCGGCTGGGTCGCGCAACCCACCCGGACCTGGCCGACGCTGTACCTGCTGCACGGTTGCTGCGAACCGGTGGACTACCGCTCTTGGGACCAGTTCACCGACGTCAAGGCGTTCACCGCGGACAAGGACGCCCTCGTGGTCATGCCGACCGGCGGGCCCGCCGGGATGTACACGAAGTGGTGGAACTTCGGGCTCAAGAGCACGCCGGACTGGGACACCTTCCACACCCTCGAAGTGCGGCAGATCGTCGAACGCGGTTACCGCGCGGGCACGCGCCGGGTGATCGCCGGACTGTCGATCGGCGGATACGGCGCGCTCGCGTATTCCTACAAGCACAAGGGGATGTTCGCCGCGGCGGCGTCGTACAGCGGCGTGCCGAACACGCTCAATCAGGGAGCTCCGTTGTTCATCCAGGGGATCCTCGCCCGCGCGGGGGTCTTCAACTACCTCCAGCTCTGGGGCGACAGCTGGGGGATGCGGCCGCTCTGGACGGCGAACAACCCGTTCGACCACGTCGACGATCTGCGCGGCACCGCGCTCTACATCTCGTGCGGGAACGGCAAGACCGGCCCGCTCGATCCGCCGGGCCAGTCCGACATCTTCGAATCCCAGGCGCTGGCCTCCTCGGTGAGCTTCACGGATCGGTTGAAGGCCAAGGGCATCCCGGCGACCGTCGACTACTACGGCGATGGCACGCACAGCTGGCCGTACTGGCAGCGCGCCCTGCGCAGCTCCTGGCCGGTGCTGGCAGGAGGGCTCGGCCTGTGAGCGCGCCATCGCAAGTAGGTGACGAATTGCGGGTGTTACTCGGACGCGATCAGTTCGGCGAAGCGTTCCGGGCTGACGTTCCCGCCGCTGATGATCACCCCGACCCGGCCGGAAACGGGAATCCGCCCGCTGAGCAGTGCCGCGAGACCGGTGGCCCCGCTCGGCTCGATGACGAGCTTCAGCCGTTCGAAGGCGAACCGCATGGCGTCGCGGACCTGGTCGTCGGTGACCAGTGCGATGTCGTCGACGAGCTTCCGGTTGATGGAGAAGGTCAGTTCGCCGGGGATCTCGGCGGCCTGGCCGTCGGCGATGGTCCGCGGCACCGGAATCGACACGCGCTCCCCGGCGTCCAGCGAACGTTTGGTGTCGTCGCCCGCGGCGGGTTCGACGCCGACGACCCGGATGCCGGGCCGCACGGCCTTCGCGGCGGTCGAGCTGCCCGCGATCAGGCCGCCACCACCGACCGGGACGACGAGGGTGTCGAGGGAATCGGTGTCTTCCAGTAGTTCCAGCGCCGCCGTGCCCTGTCCGGCGATGACGTGCGGGTGTTCGTACGGCGGGATGAGCGCGAGGCCTCGTTCGGCCGCCAGCGCTTCACCGATCGCGACGCGGTCGCCGGTGTACCGGTCGTAGGTGACGATCTCGGCGCCGTAGCCCGCGGTGGCGTCCTTTTTGGACTTCGGGGTGTCCTCCGGGATCAGGATGACCGCGCTGCTCCCGAGTTCCCGCGCGGCGAGCGCGACGGCCTGGGCGTGGTTGCCCGAGGAGTAGGCGGCGATGCCCTTGGCCAGCTGCTCCGGTGAGAGCCGGGAGGCGGCGTTGTACGCGCCACGGAACTTGAAGGCCCCGACGCGCTGGAGGTTTTCGCACTTGATGAAGACCTCGGCGCCGACGAGGTCGTCGAGGGTCCGGGAACGCACGACCGGGGTCCGGTGCGCGACACCGGCCAGGCGGGCGGCGGCGTCACGGATGTCGTCGATGGTCACGGGGGCGGTCATGATGCTCCTTGATCACGGATTTCGGCGAGATAGTTGTAAGCGGAGGCGCGGGAGATCCCGATGCGGGCGGCGACCTGGGGCACGGCCCGCCGCACGGCGAAGACACCGCGCGCGTGGAGGCTGCGGAACAGGTCGAGCCGTGCTTCGCGGCTGAGCGCGGCCCAGGGTTTGTTCAGCCGGAGCTGGTGTTCGTCGACGATCGCGTCCACCACCGCGTCGACGTCGTCGCCGAAGGTGGTGGTCGGCGTTTCGGTGGCGGCACCGACGTCGGCGAGTTCACCGACCAGGGTCTTGAGCTGGCCCAGTGCGGTGACGTCGAGGTTCACGCACAGCGCGCCGAACACCGAGCCGCCGCTGTCGCGCAACAGCATGGTCGAAGACTTCACCAGCTTCCCGGACGCCGTCCGGGTGACGTAGTTCAGTTGGTCTTCGGCGTCGTCGCCGCGGGCGAGCAGGCCCATGCCGATCTCGCTCATCGAGCCGCCCACGCCGCGGCCGGTGACCGAGCCGGCGATCGCGACCACCGATCGCTCCGGACGGCGGAAGTCGTGCACCACGACCTCGCAGAACGAGCCGAGCGTCGCTGCGATGCCGTCGGCCACCGGGGCGAGCGCGTCGAGGATCGCGTCCTGCTCAGACATCGCGTACTCGGGCGAGGGCCTCGACTTCGACGCTGCCGCCGTAGGGCAGAGACGCGACGCCGACACAGGTCCGAGCGGGCCGAGGCTCGGCGAAGAACTCTTCGTAGACACGGTTGAGGCCGTCGCGGTCGGCGATGTCGGTCAGGTACACGACGACCTTCACCACGTCGGCCCGGGTCGCGCCGACCGAATGCAGCGCGACGTCGAGGTTGGCGAAGGCCTGCGGGCATTCGGCGTCGAATCCGCCGGGCGCCAGTTCTCCCGTCTCGGTCACGCCGAGCCGTCCGGACACGGAAACCAGGTCGCCGCTACGGAAGGCCGGCGGGTACGGATGCTCATTGGTCACGAGACTGACTGTATAAGCGTTGGACAAATAGTCCAAGCGAGTATCGAGTGACGTACCGCTCACGCAAGATCGTCGACGCGCCCTCGGTGACCGAGAAACCTGCGCGACCGCGACGCCCTGTGTCCCGGCGACGTCGTGCTCACCGGCAGTCCGGCCGGGGGACGAGGTGACCGTCGCCGTCGAGGGCGTGGGCGAACTGACCAACCCTGCCCGGCGTGGGCTGAGCCTGGCCGGATGTGTCAGGAAAGGGTCATTCGGGACGTTTTCGTCCTGAACGACCCTTTCCTGACATCGCTCAGACCACTTCGAAGTTCGCCATCATCGCCATGTCCTCGTGTTCGGCGTTGTGGCAATGGAAGACGTAGCGGCCGCGGTAGCCGTCGAAGCGGGCGATGACCTCGACCGACTCGCCGGGACTCAGGTCCACGGTGTCCTTGGTACCGCCGTCGAACGGTCCCGGCGGACGTCCGCCGCGTGAGAGGATCCGGAAACCCACCAGGTGCAGGTGCACGGGGTGGTGGATGTCGGCGACGAACCGCCAGATCTCGACGTCACCGAGGTGAGGGCTCGCCGACATCAGGTCCGGCGAGAACGGTTCCCCGCCGATCACCCAGCCCGCGCGGCCGTGGACGGTGCCGGCGCGGAACGAGAAGTCCCGTGTGGTCGTGGCCTGTTCGCGAGTGAGTGGGGGGATTTCGCTGAGCTTCGCCGGAATCCGGCTGTCGTCCGCCGCGCGGCGCGCGACGACGAACCGCATGACCTTGGCGGTCGAGCCGGTGCCGAGCCGGTTCACCAGGGTGACCTCGGTGCCGACCGGATACCGGCCGAAGTCGACCACGAGGTCGTACCGTTCCGCCGGTGCGATGGGAAGGTGGTCGTGTTCGCGCGGCGCGTCGAGGAGGCCCTGGTCGCCGCCGATCTGGACGAAACCGCCTCCGCCGGGTGGCGGTGGGTCCAGTGCCAGGTCGTAGCGCCGGGCGTTGGAGCCGTTGAGGACACGCAGGCGGTATTTGACGGCCGCCACTTCGTGCACCGGCCACGGCGCGCCGTTGACCAGGACGACGTCACCGAAAACGCCTTCCACGTAAGCACTTTCCACGCCCGGCGTGATCCGCAGTGTCCGGTCGAGAGACGGGTACGCGAAGGCGCCGTGCTCGTCGAAAGAGCGGTCGGCGATCATCAGCGGGAGCTCACGGTCCCCGGACGGGAGCCCCAGCGAGTCTTCCTCGTCGTCGCGGACCAGATGGAAACCGGCGAGGCCCCGGTACACGGCCGGACCGGTGAAGTCCATGCGATGGTCGTGGTACCACAGGGTCGCGGCCCGTTGCCGCAGCGGGAAGACGTAGTCGCGCTCCCCGTTCGAGATCCGGGCGCGCGAGTCGGCCATGCCGTGCCCGGTGTGCCCGGCGGTCCAGCCGGACCGCGGCAGGACGAGATCGGTCGGATAGCCGTCGGACTCGGCGGGCGTGTGCCCGCCGTGCAGGTGGACCACGGTCGGGACGGGGAGTTCGTTGCGGTGGTGCGCCACCACGGTGCGGTCCCGCCGCGATTCGATCGTCGGTCCCGGGAAGATCCCGTCGTAGCCCCAGATCGGCGTCCGGACACCGGGCAGGATCTCGGCCGTCGCCGCCCGCTGGGTGATCGTGTAGTGATCGGCGTCGGCGGTCCTTTGTGGACGCAGGACCGGCGGGATCGGCAACGGTACCCGGAACGGTTCCGGCAGCGGGAGCGCGCTGCGCAGCAACTCGCCCGTCCCGGGCGCGCCCTGTGCGATCAGGCGGGGAGCGGTGATCCCCGCGGCGACGAGGACACCGGCCCCACCGGCGAGCCCGAGGAAGGTCCGGCGGGGAAGACGGCGGCTCATCGGCTCGCCCGCCAGGTCTGCGGCCGCCAGACGGCGATCGTGGTCAGCACGGTTCCGGTGACCAGGGCGACGCCGAGCGGGACGTGCAGATCGAGCGCGCCCTTCATCCCGGCGAGATACTGCCCGGTCTCGCCCAGCGCGAGCAGCAGGCTGACCCAGAACAACCAGCGCGGTCCGCGCACCAGCCACAGGACCAGCGCGGCCAGGATCTGCGCGTACGCCAGGTAGGACACCGCGTCGGCGCCCCAGCGGTGTAGCCAGAGCATGTCGTAGTCGCCGCCGAGATAGCCGCCGGCGAACACCGGCTGGCCGATGATCGCGACGGCGTGGGCGGTCACCAGCACCCGGTTCACCACCAGCGTGCCGTTCGCCTTCCGGCTCGGGCCGGTCAGGGTTTCACTCACGTGCTCGAACGTAAGAGACCACGGCTTATGCTGTCCAAGACAAGATCAGTTATGTGTTCATAACAGGTGAGGTATCAGCAGTGGATCTTCTGGCGCTCCGGTACTTCCAGACGGTCGCCCGGCTCGAACACGTCGGCCGCGCCGCCGAGAAGCTGCGTGTCGCGCAGCCCTCGCTCAGCCGGACCTTGGCCAGGCTGGAAAACGACCTGGGGGTGCCGCTGTTCGACCGGCACGGCCGCCGGATCCGGCTCAACCGGTTCGGCACCGCGTTCCTCCGCCGCGTCGACCGGGCACTGGCCGAACTCGACGACGCCAGGCAGGAACTCGACGACGCCGCCGGACTGGAACGCGGCGCGGTCACCGTCGCGGCCGAAAGCCTGCTCGTGCTCACCGAACCGCTGCGTACCTTCGTCCCCGGCCATCCGCTGGTGGACGTGCGGCTGTCCCAGGGGTCGGGGGAGGGGATGGTGCAGAAGCTGCGATCCGGCGACGTCGACCTGTGCGTCACGTCGCAACCCTTGACAGGCAACGACATCCACAGTCGCGTGCTGCTCGACGAAAAGGTGATGCTCTGCGTGCCCGCCGGTCACCGGCTCGCCGGACGCGGTCGCGTCGGGCTCGCGGATCTCGAAGGCGAGCCGTTCCTCACCACACGGCCCGGCTACTGGCAGCGTGCGCTCGTCGATCGTCTTTTCGCGAAGGCCGGCCTCGCACTGCACGTCGTCTGCGAGGGAGACGAGGCCGCGGTGCTCTTCCAGCTCGTCGACGCGGGACTCGGCATCGCGTTGGTGCCCTCCCTGGGTCTGCGGTCGGTCACCAGCCCGACGGTGGTCTGGCTCGACGTCGACGATCCCGACTGTCGCCGCGTGCTCAGCGTCGCGTGGCGCGAGGACACCTATCTTTCCGTTGCCGCCCAGCGCTTTCGTGACCACACCGTCGAATATTTCCACGCACAGGCCGGGCCTCGGTCGCGGTGACCAGCGCCCGGCCTCGCGACGTGCTTACGGGTTGAGCGTGACGCTGTAGGCGCTCATCGCTTCGCCGATGGGCTGGAAGTAGGAGCTTCCGCCGCCCTTGCCGGAGGTGATGCCGAGGCCGACGCTGCCGGAGAACAGGCAGCCGCCCGAGTCACCGGGGTTGACCAGCGCGTTGGTCTGGATCAGCTGGTGCACCGAGCCTTCGGCGTAGTTCACCGTGACGTTGAGCCGCTGCACCGAACCAGAAGTGAGGCGGGTAGTGCTGCCGCTCTTGCTGATCCGCTGGCCGACGGTGGCGGAACCGGCGGAGGCGATCCGCTGGGTGGAACCGTTCCACAGGGTGACGGCGCCGGGCGCGCTGCCGGTGGTGTTGCGGATCAGGCCGTAGTCGTTGGTCGGGAAGCTGGCGCCCTGCGACGGTCCGACGTTCCACTGCGACACCGCGCGGGTGCAGTGGCCGGCGTCGAGGATGTAGTTCTGGCCGCCGCGGTTGGTGTTGAACCCGACCGAGCAGCGGGTGCCGCCACCGGTGATGGCCTCGCCGTTGTAGATCGCGGTGTGCATCTCGCCGGTGGTCCGCTCCACCCGGACCCGGTCACCGAGCGCTTCGGCGGCCTTCACGAGGGCTTCGGTACCCTTCGCCGCGTCGGAGAGGGTCAGCACTACCTGGTTGGTCTTCGGGTCGAGACCGATCGACGTATGCGCGACGGCGGGCAACGCCTGCAAGGCGTTCTGTGCCCCCGCCAGTGCCGCGCTGGAGTGCTTGACCACGCGGGCCTGGGCTCCGGCCGCGGTCACCTGGTCCGCGGCGGCCTGGTCGAGCACGTTGACCACCGGCTTGGCGGCGTCGTCGACGTAGCCGTCGGCGGCACGGGCGCCGAGCGACGCGGTGACCTTCTGCAGTGTTTCGACACTGGCCGTCTGCGTCCGGAGGAACTCGACGGCGGCCGCCGTGCTGATCCCGGCTTCCGAGGCGAGGGACGTCACGGCTTCGTGCTGCACCGTCGGGGAGTAGCCCGCGATGGTGGTGGCGGTGGCCGTGGACGGGGCGAGGAAGCCGATGACCGCGGCCGCGGCCACCAGTGTCGTGGCGGTACGGGCTAAGGGGTTTGTGCGCATACCGGTGACTCACTTTCGCGAGGGGACATCCAGCGCGAGGGGTGGTGCACTGGACACGGTGGGTAGCCGGGTGCGGCCAAGGCGACCCGGCACCGGTGATCCGGTGCCGATCATGGTGATCCGCCGCTCCGGTGGCGGATACCGACTTTCGTTGGACAGGAAGAAAAATAGGTATCGCGAAAGGGGGCTACCGACGTATACGCGCACAGTAAACGCGGCGGCAGGTCGTGAGTGTTCTGGGTCGTCAGGGCCAACGGTGTTCCAGGTACCCGCGGCGGCGCGGTCGTGGGTATGTCGTGAAGGGGCCCTTTGAGACGATGAAGGTCTCAAAGGGCGCCTTCACGACGTAAGAGTTCGACGCCGGGCCCATCGGAAGCGCTGAAGAAGCCGCCCGCTCACCCGATCTCTCGTACTTCAGAGCCCTGCACCTCACGACCCGTCGATGACGAGGTGTTTCGCGAAGCGCTCTCCGATGAGCCGGTGTGTGGCCGCGTCCGGGTGGAGGGCGTCGGGCAACGGCAGCTCGGCATGGTCGGCCTCGCCGTACAGTTCCAGGCCGTCGACGTAGCGCAGGTGCGGATCGGTCGTGCTCCGCTCCTTGACGATCCGGGCGAGTTCCCCGCGGATCACGGTGAGCGTCAGCTTCCCCGCGGCGGTTTCCGCGGGGTCCCCGGTGGCCCTGAATCGCACTTTTCCTTCCCGTAGGCCATCGGGGTCGAACTGGCCGGGTCCAGGGGTGTGCTCGTGGATGGGGCAATGGATCGGCGAGACGACCAGCAACGGCGTGCGGGGATGCCCTTCCCGGATGGTGTCGAGGAAACCGTGCACCGCCGGGCCGAACGCGCGCAGCCGCATCAGGTCGGCGTTGACGACGTTGATGCCGATCTTGACGCTGATCAGATCCGCGGCCGTGTCCCGCATGGCGCGGGCGGTGAACGGGTCGAGCAGCGCGCTGCCGCCGAAGCCCAGATTGACCAGCTCCACACCGGCGAGCACCGCGGCCGTGGCGGGCCAGATCCCGGTCGGGGTGGCCGCGTTGGAGCCTTGGCTGATGGAACTGCCGTGGTGCAGCCAGACCTTGCCGCCGCTCGACGGTACATTGTGGACGGACGCGTCGGTGCGCAGGGCGACCAGTCGGGTCGTTTCGTTATGCGGCAGCCAGATTTCGACGTCCTTCACGTCGGCGGGCAGGCCGGTGAAGCGCAGGGTGCGCACAGGTCCGGGCTGGTGAGTTCTGGCGCCGGTGACCATGTCGACGCTGATCGTGTCGCCCTCGGTCACACTCGCCTGTCCCGCGAGCCTGCCGTCGACGAGTAGTTCGTAGACGCCGTCGGGCCGGGGTGGCACGCCGACGAGGAACCGTTTGGTGGCGATGACGTCCAGTTCGACGAGCGTGGCCGCGGTGCGGAAGGCGAGCCGCACGCCAGACGGCTGCGATTCGGCCATGGCCAGCTGATCGTCGGGGATCTGCTGCCTGGCGCGCGCGGGCAGCCGGTGGGGGACCACGCCGCGTTCGGTGGACTCGAGGTCGAGCGCGCCGCGGACGAGGTCGGCGGTGATCGGGATCGTGAGCATTCTTCCGTTCATTTCGTTCGGGGCCAGCCGCGCAGCAGGACGTCGAGCGCGTCGAGGATCTCGGTCCAGCTCTCCTGCGAGCCGGGGGTGCTGTGGCTGAAGCCTCCGGCGGCCTCCAGGCCGACGTAGCCGCTGAAAACGCTGCCCAGGAGCCGGACCGCGTGCGTCTGATGCGGCTCGGCGAGGTCGTAGCCGCGCAGGATCGCCCGCATCAGTTCGGCGTGCCGGACGCCGGCGCTGGTGGCCGCCTGCTCCGGGGCGAGCCGGAACCTCGCGGCGGTGAACCTGCCGGGATGTTCGAGGGCGTAGTCGCGGTGGACGTTCGCCAAGGCGACCAGCGCGTCCTTGCCCGCCAGGCCCGCCACCGCGGTGGAGGCGAGGTCGGCGAGTTCGGCCAAGGCCAGCAAGGCGATCTCGGTCTTCAGTTCATGGGCGTTCTTCACGTGCGAATACAGGCTCGCCGTCTTGACGCCGCACCGTTTCGCGAGCTCTGTCGGCGTCACGAGTTCGAAGCCGATCTCGTCGGCCATGTCCGCGCCCGCCCGGACCACGCGTTCCGTGGTCAGTCCCGCTCTTGCCATGCCGACGACTCTACCATAGTCCATTTGGGATTTGCCTAAGAGGCTTAGGAAGCAAAACTTGGGTTCGGTAGCGCCCGGTCCGACGGAGGCTGGGCGCTACCGAACGGAGGTGAGCGTGATGAACACAGTGGACCCGGCTCGTGCCCGGTACGAGCGCATCGAGCGCCTGCGAGGTGACCGCCGCCTGCTCGTGGGCGCGATCCTGGCCTCCGCGGTCACCCTGGTCTGCGGCTTCGTGACCGGACACGGATTCGGCGCGCTCCTCGAACAGTTCCGGACGATGGCGATCGACAGCGTCTTCGACGACCGCGGCGACGGCGAGCCGCCGTATGGCTCGATCTGGGGGACTTTCGGCCTCCTCGGTTGTCTCGCCGCGGGCAACCTCGCGCGAGCCGCGATGCGGCGCTACCAAGGACGGCGGTCGGGGCCGGCGTTCCCGGTCGTACTGGCTTTCGCGGCCAGTACGCTCGGCCTCTGGGAATCGTCACGAGGATGGCTTCCGCCGCTCGCCGTCGGCACCGCGGTCGACCCCGTCTTCCACACGGACGAAAAGTGGGGGTTCTGGGCGTGGCTGATGTACTACGCCGACCTGTGGATGCCGGCGTTCCTGCTCCTCCTGACGTTGCTGGCCCTGTGGTACGCCGTCCAGGTTTCGCGGCACCAAGCCGAACTGGCGCGCACCAGGGAACGGCTGTTGCGGCACGGCCGCCGGGTGCCGGCCGAGGTCGTCGAAGTGAAGCTGCGCATGGGAGGGGACGAGTCGGGCACCCGGGTCGTCGGCGCGGACGTGACGGTGTCCTTCGTCGATCTCTCGGGCGTCCGGCACTGGGTGACCCGCCGCACCGGCGACACCACGATCGCCGGCGCGGAAGTGCTGTTCGACCCGGCTTCACCCGCCGATGACAAGAAGATCTTCGTGGCGCTGCGGCGCCATCCCGCCCTCAGCGACTGGCTGTCCGCGAACTGAGCTCTGGAGTGTCCATGCCGCTCACCCTTGTCCGCGGATTCCTGACCGGGATCATCAGCGGGACGACCTTGTGCGCGTTCATCGTCGGCGTCGTCATCGAGTACGTCCCGCTGATCATCACGGGAGTCGGACTTCCCGTCGTCTATGGGATTCTGCTCCACCTCGCCGGGGCACCGCGCCGCGCTCGCGAGGCGAAGGTCGTTCCGGTGATCGCGCTCGCCAAGATCGAAAGCCTTCGTGCCGGGGGCACCGAGACGGGGGACATCCCGGTCGACCTCGTCTTCACCGTCGCCCCCGACGGTATGGCCACGTTCCGGCTGAAGGTCGTCCACCACATCAACCTGGTCGACATCCCGAACTACCGGCCGGGCGACGTCCTCGTCGTCCGGTACCTGCCGGACCGGCCGTGGAAGGCGGAGGTCGTGGACCGGCCGCCGCCGTCGTGGGAACGCCGCGCGGCCGAAGCCACGATCGAATCCGCTCCGGAGTCCAGCCTGGTGCAGGAACCGCCGGAGGGCTGCGGGTTCGCCGCGCTCGCCGTCCTCGGGTTCCTGCTCGGCGCGGGGCTCGTGCTGTTCCTGTTCCGCGCCGAGCTGTTCGCGCCGGAAACGCCTGCCCGGACGGAAGAAACCCAGTCCGGCGTGACCACGTCCTCCTCGGGATCCGCGACCGTCGACGTCGACAGATCCTTGCTGGGCGAAGGGGAGTTGCGCCGGGCGATCGACTCACTGGCGCAGGCGACGGACGTTTCGCAGGTGATCACCGTGGTCGTCGAGGACCGGCGGCTGACCGTGGTCTTCGCGCCGTCGGGCGCCCAGGTGCCGCGGTTCGACCTCCGCGCACTGGAGGTCGACCGCGTCCCTGCCCTGGTACGGCGGGCGAAGGCGACCGTCGAAGTCGGGGAACCGCAGACGTGGCAGGTCACGACCGTCCCGTTCGGCACCGCTGTGAGCACCCGGGTGATCGTGACCGGACCCGACGGCAGCGGCTCACTCGCCGACGGTGGCTGAAGCCGTTCCGTGCTTTCCCGGCGCGGCGCTGCCGGAGTACTCGCCGAGATCGGAGATCAGCGCGGTCAGCTCGGCGTCGTCGTCGTAGCGGCGCTGGTGCAGTTCGGCGATCTTCGTGCCCATCTCCGGGTCCGGATCGTCGGTGACGTCGAAGGAGGCGAACTTGTCGACCAGCGGAAGTCCGACCCGGTCGGTGTTCCGGTGCGCCGGGTGGATGAGGTACTCCCAGTAGCCTTCGAGGTCTTCGAGCACGAAGACGGCGCCCCATTCGTACTCGCCGCCGAAATCACGGCCGACGACGAAGGACTTCACCGACGGGATGACCCGGCCTTGATTGCGAAGGCTCTCCAGTGCTTCTTCGATCTGCTCGGGGGCGGCGTCGGGCCGCAGGGTGAAACGGTTGCCGTGGTAGATCATCGTTTTTCCTTTCCGTTGTTCCGGTTCGTGAGAAGAGCGGCGAGTGCCGCTCCGGCTGCCATGGCGATACCGGTCCAGGTGAAGGCGTCGGAGATGCCGATGCCCTGGACGAGTGGCTGGACGACGAGCGGGGACAGGAACTGCCCCAGGAAGATCCCGGTCA
This sequence comes from Amycolatopsis sp. WAC 01416, assembly GCF_003947485.1. NCBI lineage: Bacteria > Bacillati > Actinomycetota > Actinomycetes > Pseudonocardiales > Pseudonocardiaceae > Amycolatopsis > Amycolatopsis sp. WAC 01416. Next base: position 99,491 of record NZ_QHHX01000009.1, read on the forward strand.
CCAGGCCGCTGAGGACCCGGCCGCGCTGCGCGGGGTGGGCGACCTCGGCCAGGCGCAGGTTGAGGTTCGGGACGACGAGGCCGACCCCGAGCCCGCCGACGAGCAGCCCCGCCACCACTTGGGCGACGGTGCCCGCCGTGCCGATCACCAGCCAGCCCGCGCCCATGAGCGCGACGCTGAACGTGGTGATCGCCGTGGAGCTCAGCCGTTCGCGCAGGCGAGGGAATGCCAGCGCACCGGCGACGCCGGTCACCGTGCTCCCGGCGACCACGGCGCCGATGACGGCGGGGCCGCTGCCGAATCCTTCCAGCAGGAACGGCAACTGCGTCGGCGCCATGTAGAAGGCCAGCGTCACCACCAACGCGAGGACGTAGACGCCGAGGACGCGGGCGGGCAGCCGGGTCCGCTCGCTTTCACTGACCGCGGGGCTGCTTCGGGCCGGTTCGCTCAGGGAGACGATCGCGAAGAGGGCCACGATCGCCGAGGCCGAATAGATCCAGAACGGTGCCTTCCAGTCCACTGTGGCCAGCAACCCCGCCAGAGGCAGGAAGACGACGCCGCCCAGACTCGCGAACGCCTGCTGCAACCCGAGGAACGAGGCACGCCGATCGCCGGAGTACCAGTCGGTGATCAGGGTGCTGACCGCCGTCATGATCGCGCCGACGGCGAGTCCGAGTCCAGCCCGGGTGGCCAGCAACAGGGGAAGGTCGCTCACGAAGAAGCCGGCCGTGCCGGAGATCGCGTAGAGCCCAAGGCCTGCCAACAGCAGCGGACGGCGTCCCACGCGGTCGGCGACGATCCCGGACAGGGGCGCGCTGCTCGCGATCGCGAGCGAGGTCACGGTCAGCGCCAGCCGTACGAGCAGATCGGAGCCGGGCGTTCCGGCGAAGACCTCGCGCATCGCGGGCAGGCTGGGCGCGATGATCGCCGCGGCCATGATGGTCAGCGGCGCCGCGGCGAGCACGGTGCCGCGCGCCAGGCGCGTCGGCGTCAGGGCGTCCGCTCGGTTCGTCATTCCACCAATCTCGCAGCGGGAGGCCGGGGTTCGCGTCGGTGAAAATCGCCTAGGCGCGCCCGAAGTCGGTAGCGTGCGGGCATGACCGCCGAGATCTTGCCCGCCATCTCCGGAGAGATCCTCACCGGAGAAGCGGACCTTTCCGTCGCGAGCAGCGACTGGGGAAACCTCGTCCACACCAGGCCGGGCCTGGTGGTGAGGCCGGCTTCGGTGACCGACGTGGCCGTGGTGCTCAGGTTCGCCGCCGCGCGCGGCCGCTCGGTGCCCGCCCGCGGTGCCGGGCATTCGCCGTACGGCCAGGGACAGGTCGAGGGCGGCATCCTGCTGGACATGACCTCGCTGCCGCCGCGCAGGGTGGTCACCGGTGATCTGGTGTCGGTGGATGCGGGCGCCCGCTGGCGGGAAGTGCTGGAGACGACGTTGCCGTACGGGCTGGTGCCTCCGGTACTCACCGACTATCTCGAGCTGACCGTCGGCGGCACCCTGGTGGTCGGCGGGATCGGCGGCGCCGCCCACCACCACGGCACGCAGACCGACAGCGTGGTGGAACTGGAAGTGGTCACCGGCGCCGGCGAGGTGCTGACCTGCTCCCGCGACAGCGACAAGGACCTGTTCGACGCCGTCCTCGGTGGCCTCGGGCAATGCGGGGTGATCACTCGCGCGACCCTGCGCCTGATCCCGGCCCCGGCGCGGGCCCGGCGGTGGAAGCTCTACTACGACTCCCTTCCGGCGTTCCTGGCGGATCAGCGCACCGTCGTCCGCGATGGTCGTTTCGACTACGTGGAAGGCCAGCTGATTCCCGTCGACGACGGCTGGCGGTACATGCTGGAGGCGGTCGCCTACTACACGCCGCCCGACGCGCCGGACGAGGACGCGTTGCTGGGCTCGCTCGACTTCGGCGAGTCCGAAGACGAGGACACGACGTATTTCGACTTCCTGAACCGGATGGCCGACGGCGAGGCTGCCTTACGTGCGGAGGGAAGCTGGTTCCATCCCCACCCATGGCTGAACCTGTTCCTCCCCGACGACACGGTCGAGCACTTCGTGGCCGAAACCCTCGCCGCCACCGGCGAACCCGAACTGGGTGCCACGGGACTGCTCCTGCTCTATCCGGTGCGGAACGACCGGTTGAAGACGCCGTTGTTCAGTGTGCCCCCGGGTGAGCTCTCCTGGCTGTTCTGCCCGCTGCGCGCCGGTTCCCCCGACGACCCGCTGCACAACGCGCGTTTGCTGGAGCTCAACGTGGACCTCTACCGGAAGGCACGGGGCCTGGGCGGTAAGGCATACCCGACCAACGCGCTGCCGATGTCCACAGAGGACTGGCGCGCGCACTTCGGCCCCGCTTGGCCGAAGCTCGCCGAGGCGAAGGCCCGGTACGCGCCGGGAAACCTGCTCAATCCGGGACAGCGGCTCCGGTCGCCTTGAGGACCGCGGCCACGACCGGACATCCCGGACACTGGTAGAAATGTCCGATGCGGGATTTCTTCAAGGGTTTCCGGATGTTCGGGCAAGGCCTGGGCATCCTTCTGCGGTCGCCGAGACTGCTGCTGATCGGCGCGCTGCCCGCGTTGCTGACCACGCTGTTGCTGATCGGCGGTGTCGTCGCGCTGGCGTTCTGGATCGATGATCTCTCGCTGCTGCTCACCCCGTTCGCCGACGACTGGTCGCCGGGCTGGCAGACGACGATCCGGGTGGCGGTCGGCGTCGCGGTGTTCGGGGTCGCGCTGGCCATCGCGATGATCGGGTTCACGGCGATCACCCTCGCCGTCGGCGGGCCGTTCTACGAGCACATCGCGGAGAAGGTCGAGGACGACCTCGGTGGCGTGCCCGGCGCGGTGGACCTCTCGTGGGGGCGGTTGCTGGTGCTGGGCCTGAAAGACGGTCTCGCTCTCGTGCTCCGTTCGCTGATGTTCACGATCCCGCTGCTGATCGCGGGCTTCATCCCCGTGGTGGGGCAGACGGTCGTGCCGGTCCTGCTGGCTTTGGTGACGGCGTGGTTCCTGGCGCTGGAACTGATCGCCGTGCCGTTCTACCGGCGGGGGATGGGTTTGAAGCAGCGTCGGCCGCTGCTGCGCCGTCACCGCGCGCTCGCCCTCGGGCTGGGGCTTCCCGTGTCGCTGCTGTGCCTGATCCCGTTCGCCGCGCTGATCGTGATGCCGGTGGGCTTCGTCGGTGGTGTGCTCGTCGCCCGCGAGGTCCTCGCGGCGGACGCGGCCGATCAGCTTCACCGCGTGGCGTGAGCTTCTCGAAGGATACCGAGGAGGACATCGACCGGCTCCGCGCCGGAGATGGCGAAAGCGCGGTCGACGACGAAGAACGGCACCCCCTTCGCACCTAGGCGTCTCGCTTCGAGGGCGTCTTCCCGGACGGCGTCCGCGTAGTCGTCTCCGGCCAGGACCAGACGCGTCTCGTCGGCGTCCAAGCCGATCTCGGTCGCCAGGCGGACGAGGGTTTCGGTGTCGTCGAGGACTTCGCCCTCCGCCAGTAGGGCGTGCATCAGCCGTTCATGGGCATCCGGCCCCAGTCCGTGCGGTCGCGCGAATTGCGCGACACGATGGGCGTCGAACGTGTTGCAGAGGAAGGCGCTGTCGAAGTCGTAGGTCAGGCCTTCCGCCGCCGCGGGTTCGGTGACCCTGCCGACCAGCGAGCGGACATCGGCGAGTGTTCTGCCCGTCTGTTCCATGAGGGCTCCGTAGAGCGGCCGAGCGGCACCGCGCGGATAGTGCGGGGCCAGCTGGAAACTCCTCCAGACGACCTCGACGTCGTCGCTGTGCTCGAACAACTCGATGGCCTTCTCCAAGCGGCGTTTACCCAAGTAGCACCACGGGCAACCGACATCGGACCAGACTTCGACGCGCACGTTCGCCTCCAAGGGAACTCTGTGGTGAAGATGATCTGGATCGTGAATGATCTGCCGCTAGCATGGGCAGGGTGACAGGTTCGGAGATCGGCGCGCTCCCGCAAGGGCTGGACGACAACCTCGGCTGGCTCCTCGGGCAGGTGTGCCGGGCACACGGATCCGTTCTGGAGCGTGCGGTCTCCGATATCCCGCACGGTCTGCGTGGCTTCCAGGCTCTGTGCGGCGCGGTGCACGGGAGCGCGCGGAATCAGGCGCAGCTGGGCAGGCAGCTGGACATCGACCGCACCGTGATGGTGTACCTGGTCGACGACCTGGTGGCCGCCGGCTTGGTGGAACGCGCGGTGGATCCGGACGACAGGCGGAACAAACTGATCCAGGGGACCGAGGCCGGGCGGAAACTGCTGGAAACGACCAAGGCCGCGATCATGGAAGCGGAGGCCGAGGTGCTGGCGCCGTTGCCGGGAAAGGATCAGGACCGGTTCCGCGAGATGCTGCGAGCCGTCGTCGCGCACAACCTGCTCGCCGCAAGTGGTGGCTGAAAGAGAAAGTTCACGCACGTGAGAGTTCCTCGCGTGCAGGGATGACGACGAGCGCGCTGAAAAGGGCCAGCACGACGAAGGCCGCGCTGCCCGAGTAGGCAAGCCTGAAACCGGAGGTGAGAGCTTCCCGCTGCCCCAGGACGGTTTCGGCCGGTGACGCGGTGCGGGAAGCGGCGACCGCCGCCAGTACGGCGGTGCCCATCGCCGAACCGATCTGCAGGGTCGTGTTCACCAGGCCCGACGCGACCCCGGTGTTTTCCGGTGACCCTGCCGACATCGCGGTACCGATGACGGCTGGTACCGCGATGCCCATCCCGATTCCGGCCAGGAGAAGCGGTGGGAGCACGTCAGTGAAGTAAGCGCCGTCGACAGGGACCGTGGTCAGCAGCGCCAGCCCTGTCGCCGCGACGAGGAGTCCCGTGGTCAATATCGGGCGGGTGCCGAACCGGCCGATCAGCCGTGGCCCGAGCCAGAGTGCGACGAGGGCGTTCATGACCGGCGTCGGCAGGAAAGCGAATCCGGTGGTGAGTGCGTCGAGCGCGAGAACCCGCTGTAGGTAAAGGGCGGTGAGGAACTGGAACCCCATCATGCCGGCCACCATGAGAAGCATGACGATGTTCCCGCCGGTCACCGCGCGGGAACGGAACAGGCCCAGTGGCATCAGCGGAACGGGTGCTTTCGTCTGGCGAACGAGGAATCCGGTCAGGAGGAACACCGCGAGCGCGAGCAGGAGCCAGCGCCGGACAGGCTGACCGCTGTCGACGATGACATAGACCAGCAGCATCACGCCGGATGTCGCCAGCACCGCACCGAACGCGTCGATGCCTGCCCGCAGGCCGGCGCCGCGGTCTCGTTCGATGGCCGCGAACGTGGCCAGGACGACGACGAGGCCGATCGGCACGTTCACCAGCATGGTCCAGTGCCAGCCGAGGCCCTGCGTGAGCACACCTCCCAGGATCATGCCGAGTGATGCCCCGCCCGCCTGCACGAAACCGAAGAGTCCGAGCGCCTTGCCCTGTTCGGGTTGACCGGGGAAGAGCGTGACGATCATGCCGAGCACGACCGACGTGGTGAGTGCTCCGCCGACGCCCTGCAAACAGCGGAAGGCGATGAGTGTCGCCTGGTCGCCCGCCGAACCGCAGAGCAGGGACGCGACGGTGAAGACGCTCAAGCCGATCAGGAACACCCGACGCCTGCCGATCAGGTCACCGAGCCTGCCCGAGAACAGGAGCAGCCCGCCGAAGGGGACGAGATAGGCGTTCACGATCCAAGTCGAATTCGTTTGCGTGAAGCCGAGATCGGTCTGGATGGACGGCAGTGCCACCACCACGATCGTGCCGTCGAGCACCACCATCAGCGACGCCAGGCACAGCACGACGAGTGCGTGCCACCGCGACCGGCCGCTCGTACCGCGATCTTCGAACATCGGCCGGTTCCCCCTCGAAGCATTAATCTGTGAACCAGATCATCTGTTAAACAGATTATCGCGAGGCGGGTGATATTGCCAAGGGCCCAGCAGGTCGATGTCTGTGTCAGATGACGCAGACACGGCGGCTCCCCGGCGCCATCGTTGGCGGACACTGAGGGGAGCTTCCGATGAAGAGAGCACTGTTCCTGGCCGCCGCCATACCGATCGCAGCCCTGCTGACGACCGGACCGGCGGTCGCCGACGAGGGAATCGTGTCCGGGGTGGTCAAAGCCGCGGGCTCCGGAGAGCCGATCGCCGGCGCGTGCGTGACACTATTCGATCTCGACCTGAAAGAGACGGGCTCGGGGTGCGCGGGTACGGACGGCCGCTACGAGATCACCGGCGTCGTTCCCGGCAAGTACAAGGCACGCGCGACCGCCGCCGGATACGCCGAGCTTTGGGCGTACAACAAGGGAAGCGCGCTCGCCGCGGAAGTGCTGGACCTGCCGCACGGACTGGACTTCGGGTTGCGGCAAGGCACGGCCACCGTCCGCGGCCGGATCACCGATCAGGGAAAGCCCGCCGCGGGAGCGTCGGTGAGCCTCACCGACCAGAACCAGCGGTGGTGGTCGACGGTGCTCACCGCGGCGGACGGCACGTACTCGTTCAGCGGCGTGAAAGCCGACACCTACACGATGGCGATCACCTATGGGGATCGCACGCAATGGATCCGGCAGAAGGCGAGCTTCCCGGAGGCGGAGACCTTCGCCGTCGCCGATGATCAGGTCGCCGTCGTCGACGAGGCCATCGCACCGTACGGGAAGCTCCGAGTGGTCGCGACGGACGAGAAGACCGGCGCGCCCGTCGCGGGTGCGTGCTCGCAGGTCGAACAAGGGCATCCGCCGCAGCTGCGGAAATGCGCCGGCGCGGACGGCGTCATGCTCTACGAGGACATGCCGCCGTTCGGTTACTACACGCTGAGCGTCTGGGGACCGGATGGTTCCTACCAACCGGTGAACTGGGAGCGTGTTCACCTGGCTCCCGGAGAAACCACCGAAATCCGGGCGTCGATGAAACCCGCCGCGTCGATCGTGACCACCGTGCGGGACGCGAAGACCAAAGCACCGCTGGCGCGGGTCTGCGTCGACACCTACGCCCTTCCGGTCGTCGGTGTCCTCGACGCCGACTATCTGTACCACTGCAGTGACGAGAGCGGGAAACTGGTGATCGGGCCGATCGAGCCCGGCGCGTACAAGCTGCTGGTCAAGTCGCTGGACGAGCGTTACGGCATGCAGTGGGCAGGGACGGACGGCGGCACCGGTGACGTCGGGCAGGCCCGCACGGTCACCGCCGAACTCGGCAAGGTGGTCACGACGCCGGACATCAAGATGGATCCCGCCGGGACGATCACCGGCAAGGTAACCGATCGCGCCACGGCGGCCGCGCTGGGCGGCGTCTGCGTCTACCCGTACGCGGTCGATCCCCGGATCGGCTTCCGCTTCGACGTGAACTGCAGCCGGAACGACGGCACCTACACGATCAAGGGCCTCGGACCGTACAAGTGGCCGCTCGAGTTCGCCTCGTCCCGAGGCGACTACGCGTGGGAGTGGTCGGGAGGAGCCGCGGACCGGTTCGCCGCCCGTCCGGTGCGGGTGCGGCCCGGCGCGACGATGACCGAGAACGCCGCGCTCGTGCCGAACGGCTCGGTCACCGGACGGATCCTCGGTTCGGACGGCAAGCCGACCTTCGGGTACGTGTACACCTACAACGCGCGCACCGGAGACATCGTCGACTGGACCACGCCGGACTCGAACGGGCAGTACACCGTCAACGGCCTCACCACGGAGAAGGTCAAGATCAGGTACTACACCAATACCGAATGCTGGTACCGCGAAGCGGCCGATTTCGCTTCCGCCACACCGATTCCGGTCACCGCCGGGCAGACCACCGGCGGAGTGGACCTCGGCCCCTGCCGCCGCTGAGGGGTGTGATCGCGCGTGAAGGCCTCCTTCCCTCGGCTCAGCCGAGGGAAGGAGGCCTTCACGCGTAACGGCGTCCTAGCCGATGGGCTCGATCCAGATGTTGCGGAACCGCGGATTCTCACCGGGATCCCCGTGATCCTGGAGGCGGATCGCGCCCGGTCCGGCGTTCTCCGGGTTGTTGTCGCCCGTGCCGCCGTCGATCGCCACGTCGTTGTGGACCACGACACCGTTCCAGACCACGGTCACGCGGGCGTTGTCGGTCTTGTTCCCGGCACCGTCGAACCGTGCGGCCCGGAAGGTGACGTCGTAGGTCTGCCAGGTCCCGGGGGCCGTCGCCATGTTCCGGTCGGGCGCCCGCTTCGAGTAGATCGAGCCCGCTTCGTTGTTGGCGAGCGTGGTGTCCCCGAACGATTCCAGTACCTGGAGTTCGTAGCGTTCCTGGAGGTAGACCCCGCTGTTGCCCCTGGCCTGTCCGGTGACCTCGGGCGGATAGTTCGGCTCGTTCCACTCCACGTGCAGCCGGAAATCGCCGAACTGCTGTTTCGTGCGGATGTCCCCGCCGTTCGACTCCATCGCGCCACCCGAGACCGGCCACGTCGCGGCGCCGCCCGCGCGTTTCTCCCAGGCGTCCAGGTCGGTGCCCTTGAACAACTGGATGCGCTGGGACTCGGTGACGGTGAGGCTGTCGAGGTTGACGTTGCCCGCGTCGCCCGTGTCGTAGCGATAGGAGATCGTGTTCGCTCCGGCTTTCAGGTTCAGCGTTTCCGGCTGGGTGTTCCAGGTGTCCCAGTTTCCGGTACTGGCGAGCCTGACCTGTTTCACCTTGGCGCCGTTGACGTAGACGGTCACGGATTTGGTGCCGGGAGCCGGATCCGGGCCGTTGGAGTAGCGCAGTGCCGCGTTGTAGGCACCCGTCTTCGGCGCGTTGACGGTGAACGTCGTCGCGGCGCCCTGGTTCCAGTAGCCGTCGACGAAACCGGTGCCCGTGTAGCCCGCGTGGTTCGTGTTCGTCCCGGCGCCACCGCTGAGCGCGGCCCGCTCCGCCTCATAGGTCGTGCTCGCCGGCGTGCCGCCGACCAGCGAGTTGAGCGTGTACCACGCCTCGGTGCTCCACAGCGCCGCACCGGACTCCGCGGCGAACGGACGCGGCGACCGCACGTGGACCACGTGCCCGGCCTTCAGCCCCGCCATCTGCAGCGTGACCTTCTTGCGGTCGGCAGAAAGGCTCGCGGAGGTGACGGACAGCGTCGTCTCGTCGATCTTGGGCCCGCCGTACGCCGGGGTGGGCTGGTAGCGCCACTGCTGCGCCTGGTACTTCGCCGCCAGGTTCTGCGCGGTCTCGGCCGACAGCGGCTGGGTGTACTCGAGCTCGAATCCGCCCGCGACCGCCCGCATCGCCTTGATGTCGAAGGCGTTCGTGCCGTTGGGTGTCACCTTCTGCAGGCCGTAGGCGAGCTTGCCGGGCTGGCCCCAGTTGCCTCCGCCGTCGATGCCGCCGGTGTAGATCGCGCCGTCGGGACCGAGGCTGATCCGGCTGACGCCCGACTCCAGTCCTTGCGTCATGCGGAAAACGGCGCCCTGGTACTCGCCGTTGACCTTCTCCAGGAAGGCACGCTGGAGCCCGCCGTAGGTCACGTCGCCGTACACCATCTGCCCGGCGAAGGGGCCCTGCGACAACATGACCATGTTGCTCGGCGAGTTCGCGATCTCGTTGTGCGGCAACCACAACACCGGCGCGGTCACCGGTTTCGAGTCGAACGGGCCCGAGGGATTGGTGTAGTGGTTGAAGAAGCGGTCCTGCTTGACCCGCACGAGCTTGTTCGCCGGCAGCCAGCCGCCCTGGTTGTCGGTGACGAACACGTCGCCTTCGGGGCCCCAGCCGATGCCGTGTGGCGTGCGTAGCCCACCGGCGATGTAGGAGACCTGCCCGGTCGCCTTGTTGACCTTGATCGTGGTGCCGCGGTTCGGCGCGGGCTGCGGGTCGGTCGTGGCGCCGCCGTAGTTGATGGACACGGAAAGGTTGGCGTAGAAGAAGCCGTCCTTGTACAGCAGGCCGAAGGCGAACTCGTGGAAGTTGCCGCCGAACGGCCAGGTGGCGACGGTACGGTAGTCGTCGGTCACGCCGTCGCCGTTGGTGTCGTTCAGTTCGACGAGCCGCGTCTTCTCCGACACGTACAGCTTGCCGTCGACGTACTTGACGCCCATGGGTTCCTTGAGCCCGCTGGCGACGCGCTGGGTCCGGACCTTGCTCGGGTCGGTGTTCCCGCTGACGTTGCTCAGCAGGTGGACCTCGCCGAGGACCTTGTCGGATCCGCCCCAGGTGGCGATCGCGAGCCGCCCGTCCGGCAGCCAGTCCATGCCGGTGACCTGCGGCTGGAAACCGTCGGGACGCAGGTTCGTCAGCGTGAAACCGGGGTGGACGCCGTTGAGTGGCAGGCCGTCACCTGGCGAGTCCGCGGCGCCCTCGCATTCCTTGCGTCCCGGCGCGGTCACCCGGACGACGTCGGCGTCGGTGCTGAGCACCGAAGTCGGCACGAGCGCGAAGTCGGCCGCGCCCGGCGGCCGCCATTCGAGGGTGACCTGCTGGTCGTGGAGGTTGTCGAAATGGTCGATCCGCAGCGCGTGGTACCCCGTGCCCAGCTGGACCGAGCCGGTCGCCGGGGTCGCCCCGTGCAGACCGTCGTGGTTGATCACCGTCTGGCCGTCGATCCGGAGCCGCGACCCGTCGTCGCTCGTGAGCCGGAATTCGTACTGGCCGGCGGAAGCGATGTTGATGTTGCCGATGACCTCGGAGACGAACTGTTCACCGAGCCCGAAGTCGGCCGTGGTGGTCCAGTCGATCGTCGGCATCAGCTTGTCGACGTTCGGCGTCTGGCCGGATTTGATCGTGCAGAGCTTGGTGATCTCGCGCTGGAGGTCGTACGTGCGGAGCGTGACTCCCGGTTGCTGGGGTGGGATGGCCGCTTCGGCCGGGGCTGTCACCAGCCCGGACACTGCCGTGACCAGCGCCAAGGAAGCGACGATGGACCGGTTGAAGCGCTTGCGGACAGACGGAAGCATCGTCGCTCCTCGGGTCGGCGGCGGAGCACCTCTGTGACGACGCTGAACCTAAGAGGACTTTCGGTCGAAGTCAACGAAAGTATGTACAGAACGGACGAAAGTTAGACCGAACGGTCTCCTCGGGAGGCACACGCACTTGAAAGTGCCTTTTGTAAGCCCGTTCTCACTCACCCATGATGGGGTTACGCACTACTAGTGAGGTGAGGAAATTGCTCGAGCGGGCGGCACGATCCGACGGGTCGCGGGTCGTCATCGAGGTGTGGGCCGACCTGGGCTGCCCTTGGTGTTACGTCGGAAAGCACCGGCTCCGGGCCGCGATCTCGCGGCGTCCGGACCCGGAACGGTTCGAGATCCTGATGCGATCCTTCGAGCTGGACCCGGACGCGCCGCAGGAGCCGGAGAAGAACGAGGAGAGCTTCATCCGGACCCACGGCGGCACCGCCGCCCACGTCTTCGAGGCGGAGCGCCGGATGCAAGCCATGGCTCGCGAGGAGGGGCTCGAATACTCTCTGGATCGCTTGAACACCAACACGTTCGGCTTGCACCGCGTGGTGCAGTACGCCAACGATCAAGGCCGCGGGTTCGAGTTCTTCTCCGACGTACAGGACGGCTTCTTCGCGGGCACCCTCGCTCCCTACGACCCGGACGCTCTGGCAGGCGTCGCGGAGTCGGCCGGGCTGGACGGGCGGCGAGTACGCGAGATCCTCACGGGCGACGAGTACGCCGACCGTGTGCGCGCCGACCGCCGCGAGGGTGTGGAGCTGGGCGCGACCGGTGTCCCGTTCGTCGTCTTCGACCGCCGGGTGGCCGCTCCAGGCGCACAGAAGGCCGACGTCTATGCCCGGTTGCTGGAGCAGGTGGCCGGGCCCGTGCCGAGTGAGCGCGTGTCATGACCAAGTCGATTTGCCCGGCGTTACGAAGCGCCGGCCACGGCCTTCGCCCGGCCGACTCCGGTCAGCTCGCTGGCTGCCCGGTTGCCGGCGATCTCGCTGTGGTGGGTGGCGGCCCACTCGGCCATCGCCGTCACCGCGTCGATCAGCGACCGGCCTAGGTCCGTCAGGTCGTACTCCACCCGCGGCGGGACTTCGGCGTACGCGGTCCGGGTGATGAGGCCGTCGCGCTCGAGATGCTTGAGCGTCTGGGTCAGCATCCGCTGGGAGATCCCGGGGATGCTCGCCTGCAAGGCGGAGTAGCGCAGCGAGCCGGCGCGCAGGGTGCCGATGGTCAGCACCGTCCACTTGTCTCCGATGCGGTCGAGCACCTCGCGGATGAAGGCACTGTCCTCCGGCCATGCCCGGCACGGACCGACGATCTGCCGCGCTGACGCCATCTCGATCACCTCATCATCCGGATGCAACCGCACTACCAGTATGTAGTGCCCCCTGGGCGACCACGCACTCACACCATTCTGAAATGTCCATTCGATCCGAGGGAAATGATCACCTTGAACGCATACGACACCATCGTGGTCGGCGCGGGTCCGGTCGGGCTGTGGACGGCGGCGGAGCTGGCCCTGGGCGGCGGGCGACCGCTGGTCCTGGAGCGGGCCGAGCAGCGCAGCCCGCACTCGAAGGCGCTGGCCATCCACCCCCGCACCATCGAGGTACTGGCGATGCGCGGGCAGGAAGAGGCCTTCCTCGACGGCGGGCTGCCCGTGCCGGACGGGCATTTCGGCATGCTGCCCGCCCGCCTGGACTTCCGCGGGCTGGCCACGCCGTTCCCGTTCATGCTCGCGCACCCGCAGCTGCGCACCGAAGAACTGCTCGAACAGCACGCCATGGCACTCGGGGTGGTGATCCGGCGCGGGCACCGGGTGTCCGGGCTGAGCCAGGACGACCAGGGCGTGACGTTGCGGGTCAGCGGTCCGGACGGCGACTACGAGATCACCGCGGGCCACGTGGTCGGTGCGGACGGCGCGGGCAGCTCCGTGCGCCAGGCGGCGGGCATCGACTTCCCCGGCACCGACTCGACCGTCTTCGGCTTCCTCGGCGACGTCGAGCTGGCCGACCCGCCCGAGCGGCCGGGTTTCTGGCACAACGAACACGGCGCGCTGATCGTGGCCCCGATGCCCGACGGGCGCTGCCGCGTCACCGGGTACGCCCCGTCCGCGCCCACCCTGACCCTCGAATCCCTGCGGGAGACGACGAAACGGATCGCGGGCACGGACTTCGGCATGCACTCCCCGGTGTGGCTGTCCCGCTTCGGCAACGCCACCCGGCTCGCGGCGGAGTACCGCAAGGGCCGGGTGTTTCTGGCTGGCGACGCCGCGCACATGCATTTCCCGGCGGGCGGTGTCGGGCTGAACGTGGGCCTGCAGGACGCGATGAATCTTGGCTGGAAGCTCGCCGCGGTCCAGCAGGGCCGGGCGGCCCCGGCCCTGCTGGACACCTACCACCCGGAACGCCACCCCGTCGGTGCGGCCCTGGGCGAACACACCAAGGCCCAGACCGCCCTGATCACCGCCACCACCGAGGAAGGGCTGTCCTTGCGCCGGTTCATGGCGGATCTGCTGCGTACTCATCCCGACGTGGCGACCACGCTGGCCAACACGCTGACCGCGCTGGACGTGCGCTATCCGGGCACGCATCCCCTGGCAGGCAGGCGCCTCCCGGCCACCCGCGAGCAGCTGCACCTGCTGCGCGAGGGCCGCCCTGTGCTGCTGGCCCAGGAAGCCGGCCCGGCGTTGAAGGACCTGGCCACGAGCGCGGACCTCCGGCTTTACGAGTCCGAGCTGCCCTGGCCCACGGCCGCCGTGCTGATCCGCCCGGACGGGCACGTATGGGCCGCGGGGGACACTCCTGAGCAGTTGGCGGACGCCATGGCGGAGCTGCACCTGGCCTGACGAAAGCGGCGGAAGCCCCACGGCGAGCCTGCCCGGCTCGGATAGAGTTGCGGCCGGAGCGTGGGGAGGGCGAGTGACGACGGGATCGGGCGAGTCCCGGCTGCGGTCGGCCGTCCTCGCGCGGGCATGGGCGAGCATCCCCGGTGTGGAGGTCCTGTCGTCGGCCGACGGCGGTCCGCTGACCCGGACGATCAAGAAGATCATCGACCCGCTGGTGATCCGCACCGCGGCGCGCCCCCGGCTCGGCCGTCCCGTGCTGGACACGGTCACGGCGGCCGAGTTGACGGAAACGCTGCTGGCCGACGCGGACAGGCTGCGCGCGACGGCCGCGTGGTTCACCCACCTCAAGCGGCAGCGCCGCGCCCTGCGCATCACGGCGGGCAACGTCCAGGACGTGTGCTTCCCGCTGGCGTACGAATTGGCGACGGGGTTCGGGTCACCGGGGCCGGACGCGGGGGAGACGGCCGCGGCGGCGTTGCGGGACCTGCACGGTGAGGGCAGCGCGGTGGGCGTCGATCAGCTCACCGCGTACCTCGCGGATCCGCGGCACTCGGCCGGGCTGACCGCGGAACTTCGGCGCCGCTGGCACGCCGAAACCGCCGTACCGCAGGACATCGCCGCGCTCCGGGCGTTCGTCGACGGGCTTTCGGACTCCGCTTGGCGTGCTCTCACCGATTCGGCCGCCGGGCACGCTCTCGGGCTGATGCTGCGGCAGCCGGGCGGAGCCCGCGGCTTGAGCGAAGTCGTCCAAGGGATTTCAGGGCTGCGCGCACCGGATCTCGGTCTGCAGCGCGGGGATCGCACCGCCGTCCCGCCGCTGAGCCGGAGCGACGAAACCGGCACCGAACTCCTGGAACGCAGTGTCGAACGGCGGGTACGCGCGACCCTGCGCCGTATTCCGCCGGACGAGCGGGCTTCCGTCGAAGACCTCGTCGACGACGAACTCACCAGGGTCGCCGCCGGATTCGGGCTCGGTCTTCCCGCGCTGGCCGCGTGTTTCGCGCTCGGTGTGGTCCTCGCGCCCGCGTTGCGGCCACTCGACGGCGCGGCTCCCGCCGGTGTTCCCGAATTCGCGCGGCAGCTCAACGCGCAAGTCGCCCGGGAGGGTTACGTCCTGCACGCTCGTCGAGCCCTGGCCGGTGCCACGCCGCTCACTCCGCGGCCCGACGCCGAACTCCTGCGCGATCTTCGCGAGTTCGCCAAACACTTCCTCGGCAGGCTGTGGGTCCGGCTGCACGGTTTCGACGTCCGCGGTGACCTGCCCGCCGATGCCGCCGACGTACGCGACCTTGTTACCGGCGTGGTCCGTTCCACCTCGCTGGATCTGCGGACGAAGGTGCGGCGCGCGCTCATGGCGCGTCTGCCGGATCTGGAGGCCGTGTCGTGACGCATCCGGTGCACACACCCGTCATCGCGGCCGACGGAGCGCTCATCCGCTTCGCCCTGGCGGATCTCCTCGCCGGCCGGACCGCCACGATGCACATCGAACTCACCGACGCCGGGGCGGCCGAACTGTGGCTGACCCGGCTCGTCGGCGCGGAGGCCACTCTCGCCGCACTCGGCCGAGGCCAAGCGGAAGTCGCCGCCGTCCCGGAACTCGGCAGGCTCGCCTTGCTGCTGTGGCTCCGTCGCTGGTGGCCCGCCGGCCCGTCGCTCGGGATTCCTTCGCTGGACCCGGCGTTGCTGGATCTCGAAACGGCGGTCGCGACGGCCGACGTCGAGAGTCTGGCCGAAGGTCTTCTCGACGGGTTCGAAGCTTCCCCGGCCGAACTGTTCGACGCGGCGATCGCGGACGGCGCCCTCCTGGCGGCGGCCCCGCCGGTCGCGGAGGAGGTCCGGGGACTGTGCGCCCGGCTCGCCGCCTGGTTCGACGACGAGGACGACGTCGTGCGCGCCGAGGCCGCGGCGGAAATGTCGGCGCGGCTGGAAACGGTGACGCCCGGCCAACGTGCGTACGCGCTGGCCGCGGGACTCGATCCGCTCGCACCCGGCGAAGGGGTGCTGGCGAGCGGACGCGCGAGCGTCGACTGGACCCGGGTGCCGTCCGGGATCCTGGACGCCGGCGAGGACACGGTGACCTGGCGGATCGTCGCCGCCGCGGCCGCCACCAGGCTCGAAGTCGTCGTCGCGGGCGCGTTCGCCGACGCGGCCGTCACCGCGTTCGCGAGTCACACGGGCGAGCCGTTCGCGGAGGTGCCGCTGGAGCTGGGCGCCGGGCGGTTCTCCGGCACGGCGGATCTGGGCGAGAACGCGACCAGGCTCGCGGCTGTCGACAGTGGACAGATCGCCCTCGTCGTCGGCGTGGCGGACGAGGGCGTCGCCGGGACCACGGTGGAAGACCGGGCGGAGGTGGTCGCGCTCGTGCGGGCACGCCCGCCGGAGGCCAGGACGCTCGCCGAACGGGCGGCGGCCGCTTCCGCCGATGAGGAGTTCTGACGTGCTCGTCGGCATGCCACCGCCCCGGAATCCGCCGGACCGGCCGCTCCCGCCCGAACTGAGTCCGGCCACTTCGCACGGTTACAACTGTCGTTGTGTCGCGCGGCATTTCGGCCTCGATCCGGCACCGTACGGAGAACTGCCGGCGTGCTCGCTGTCCGAACGCCAGTATCGGAAGCTGCTCGTCGACGCGGCCAAACTCCAGGACAAGGCCAAACGGCTCGCCGTCACCCGGGACGTCGCCGGCGCGCACCGCACGTACGGGAAGATGCGGGAGATCGCGCAACGGCTGGACCGGACGGATCTGGACCTCGCCGCGGTCAGCGATCTGGCCACCGTCTGCTATTCCGCGGGCGACCTGCGCAACGCGAGACAATGCGCCGAGGCCGTGCTTCAAGCCTTCAGGGTGAGCACCGCCGCCATCGTCCACTTCGGACAGTACGCCGAGGTCCGGATGATCGAAGGCTCCCGGGAGGTCGCCGAACGCGTGCTCATCTCCTTGAGCACGGAGGAAGGGGACGTCGTCAAGGCGCGTGAGCTGATCGCCGGGCAACGGCGCCGGGCGGCGCTGCGCAAGGAAGAGGGCCCGGAACAGTACCCGCCCGAGCTTCTCGACGTGCACGGCGCGGACGAGCTGGAGCTGCGGATCTTCGACGTGCGCGTCCAGATCGCCGCCGGGGACATGGCGGGCGCGCGGGCCGCGATCGAGGAGATCCTGACGGCGTTGGACGCCATCGCGGAGATCGACGAGGTCCGCGAGCAAGTGGTGGCGCTGCAGGCGATGGCGCGCGCCGAACGTGCCCGCGTCCGCCAAGCGGGCGGCGAAGACGCCGACGCGCGCGCGGATCTGCTGCGGCTGAGCGCCCAGCACGAAGGCCGTCCCTTGGCCGCCAGGGCGAGCATCGAGCTGGCTGCCGATCGGGCCTTCGGCGGCGACCTCCCCGGAGCGGTCGCCGCGATCGTCGCCGCCCGTGACGAACTCGCGGACGCCGGCCTGAACGGCGATGTCGCGGAGGCGAGCCACGCGCTGGGCACCCTGCTGCTGTTGGCGGGTGATGCCGCGCAGGCCAGGGAACAGTTCGAGCACGCGGGAAAGATCTGGACGGCCAACGCCGACGTCCCGGGCCTGCGGCGGCTCGACGTGGCGCTGGCCCGTTGCGCCGTGGCCGGAGGCGACTGGGCGACGGCGGGGGAGCACGTGACCCGCGCCCGGGAGTCGGCGCGGACGTCGGGGGACTGGTCGGACCGCCTGCACACGGATTTCGTGGCGGCCACGATCGGCTTCGCCCACGGCGAGGACCTGCGCTCGGTGCTGGATGTGCTGCTCCCGCTGGCCCTCGCGGCGGCGGAATACCGGTTCGAGTTCACCTCGCCGCAGGCACGCACGGCCTGGGCCCGTGACGTCGCCGGTCCGGCGACGGAAATGCTGATGGCGCTGCTGGCCAGGCTCCAGGAGCCTAGGTTGGCGGCGGAACTGATCGAGCGCACCTGCGCCGTCGGGGCGTACACGGGCGTCGAGGGCCGTTCGCTGGACCTCACCGGCGCGCTGCCCACCCTCGAAGTCGGCCCGATCGCCGAGGGACTTCCGTTGGCGGCACTGGGTTCCGTCACGTCGTCGCTTCCGCTGCGGCTCGCCCCGTCGCCCGCGCTGCGCTGGTCGCCGTCGTCGCCCATGGAGCTGGACCCGTGGCTCCGCCTCGCCGCCGAGCGATATCGACTTCCCCGTCCGGTCGCCGAAACCGTCGAGACCTGGCCTGCCGCGAAGCCCGGACGCGAGACTTTCCTGCTGCGCTACGCCGACGCCGGCCACACCTTCCTCACCTGGCGGACCACCGAGGACCTCGACACCGTCCACACCCATCCCATCGAATTCGCCCTGGTCGCGACCGCTCGCCAGTTCCTGGACGCCGCTTCCCCCACACCACGCGAAGGCGAGAGCGTGGCCGACGCCGTCCGTCGCTCGCTCGGTGAAGACGCGTTCGGCAGCTTCGAAGGCGAACAACGCCTTGCCCGCGTCCTCGCCCTCAATCTCCTGCCGGCAGACCTCGTCGAGCGGCTCCGGCGTGCCGCCGCCGGCGGAGCCCGCCCGCTCCTGCGGATCCAGCCTTCCCCGAGCCTCGCCGGTGTCCCGTGGGGACTGCTCGCCCTGCCCGACAGACGGGCCGATCACGTGCTCGAGATCGACGAGATCGGCGGCTGTTTCGACAGTGACGAGCGCGTTCTCGACGTCGCCGACGTCTCTCTGCTCGCCCCGGCCGCGATCTCACGCCGTCGCCCCGCCGCCGACGGCCCGCCCGTCTACCTGCTCGACCCGCGCATCCCCGGCCAGAGTGCGTTCGGCGAGCTGGGTTCCGTGCTCGGCAAGCAGGACGCGACGTCGCCGCTGATCCGCCATCTGGACGCGCGGCTCGCCGAAGGCCCGGTCCTGCCCGCCGCCGGACGCGGGCTCGATCTGGTCCGCCGCACCGACACCGATCGGCGTCTGCTCGCCGAACTCCTCTCGCGGCCCTGTTCGCGGCTGGTGTTCGTGGGACACGTCAGCCGGGTCCACGACGAGTACGGCGCGCAGACCGCGCTCCATCTGTCCTGTTCGGCCGATCTCCCCGGCACGGCCACCCCGATCGGAACACACCGGCCGTTCACCGCCGCCGACCTCGCACTGTCCGAATTGGACGGTATGCCCGCCAGGGTGGCGCTGATCGGCTGCGCCAGCGCGAGCGATTTCGGCCTGGCCGAACCGTTCGGTGTGCTGCTCGCCGCCGTCGCGGCCGGCGCGGGACTGGTCGCCGCCACGGTCTGGGCCTTGCCGACTTCGGCCGCCGTGCCCGGTTCGGACCCGATGTCCGAACTGGTCATCGCCGTCGACGCCGCGCTCGCCGGCGAGGATCCGGTCACCGAACTGTGCGCCTGGCAGCGGTCACGGCTCGCCCGCTGGCGCGAGAAGCCCGAACCGGCGGGCTCGCCGGTCTTCTGGGCGCCGCTGACCTGCCTCGACGCGACCGACGACGGGAAAACCTGGGTTCGGTAGCAGGCCGGTCCGCCGAAGCTGTGTCCAGCACGAACGACACGGCGAAAGGCGGCACCCGATGTTCAAGAAGATCCGCGACAAGATCAACGACGCGACGCAGCAGGGCATGGCGCGAGGCGAGCAGGACTTCCACCGTCACGCGGAACAGTTCCGGCAGGCCGCCGCCGCGCAGGGGCACGACATCACCCCGCAGCTGCCCACGCCGCAGCTGGCCGCGCAGGCGTTCCGGAACCTCAACGCCGACCCGGACATGGCGGCGTTCCTGGCGCTGCCGATGGACGAGCAGTTGCGCCAGCAGCAGGAACTGCAGGCCTACGGCACCGAACTGCGACGGCTCTACGACACCTGCGAGCCCGCCACCCTGGTGATCCGCGAACTGGAGCCGACCGGCCGGAAGATCGCCGGGCAGGCGCAGTACACCGCGACGCTCGAAGTCACCCGCGCCGACGGCACCACCTATCGGACGGTGTCGCAGCTGATCGCGCCGCTGGCGACGATCCAGCAGTACGCGCCCGGCACCCGTCACGAGGCCCGCGTCGACCCCGCCGACCCGGCGAAGGTCGCCGTGTTCGGGCCGATCTCTTAGCGCTGGTAGGCGGAGCTGCGATAAGTCCAGAGAAGTGACCGTATGCGTGAACCCGCCCTGCCGAAGGCCCCGCAATCGCGGTGGCAGGGCGCCTTGCTCGCTCGACATGACCTTTTTGCCATACCGCGCCCTGCCGACGTCGATCGCGGTCGCGGGTTCACTCACGAAAGTTAGGCGGCGGTGATGTTCGGGTCCTTCGAGTTCGGCCTGCCAGGAGACCCCCGGCATGCCCGCCGCCCGGGTCCGCGCCTGTGGTTGCTCGGCGTGCCGACGACACTCGCGTGGGCGGCCGTCGGCTGGTCGGGCGCCCTCGGGCTGCTGGACGGCTTCCGGCTGATGTCGCTGAACCGTGTCGACGCGTGGGGGCCCGACGCGGGTCCGGCGGTCTCGCTCGTCCTGTTCTTCAGCGTCTCGATCACGGTGGCTTCGTCGCTCGGGTTCGCGATGCTGTGGGGCGGCGGGATGTCGTTGCGCGGGATGGGCGTCGGCTTCCGGGCGAGCAGCCTCGCCGCGTCCCTCGGCATCGCGCTGGGCAGCGGCGTCGCGATCCCGTCCTGGACGCCGCCCGAGTCGGTGGGGCAGCGGCTGCCGTCCGACCCCTGGACCGATGTGGACTGGATCATCTACTACGAGCCGTATCTCGTACCGGCGGTGGCCGGGGTGAGCGCGCTGGTGATGATCATGGTGCTGGGGCGGGCTTTCGTCACCAGGGCCGAGGCGGACGACCGCGCGCAGGCGCTGGCCCGGACCGGCCGTCAGGTGATCGGCCACGTGCTCGGCGTCGAGTTCACGAACGTCTGGGTGATGGGGAATCCGCGGTTCAGCGTGCAGGTCCGGTTCCCCACGGACGGCGGCGAGCGGACCGTCATCACGACGATGATCACCTCGCCGATGCGGGCCCCTTCCCGAGGTTCGACGGTGAAGGTCACCTACGACCCGCTGAACCCCGACTCGGTCCAGGTGGATCCGGATCCGGCCGATCGGGCCGCCGGCGGAAACTTCGGTGCGTTCCTGCCTCCGCTGTTCTGATCGCCCTCTACACTCGCGCGGATGGACGAACAGACGGCAGAGGTGTCCACCGCGTCAGCGGTGCGCAAGGCGATGATCCGGCTGGTCCCGTTACTCGGGCTGCTCTATCTGCTCAACTATCTCGACCGGGTCAACGTCGGGTTCGCGGCGCTCACCATGAACGCCGACCTCGGCATCAGCTCGGCCGCCTACGGGCTCGGCGCGGGCCTGTTCTTCGTCGGGTATTTCTTCTTCGAGGTGCCCAGCAACGTCATCCTGCACAAGGTCGGCGCCCGGATCTGGATCGCGCGGATCATGGTCACCTGGGGCATCGTCGCCTCGGCCACCGCGTTCATCCAGGGCGAGGTCAGCTTCTACATCGTCCGCGTGCTGCTCGGGATCGCCGAGGCCGGGTTCTTCCCCGGCATCATCCTGTACCTGACCTATTGGTTCCCGCGTAAGCAGCGAGCCAAGATCGTCGCGCTGTTCTTCCTCGCGGTGCCGCTGTCGTCGGTCATCGGGAGCCCGGTTTCGTCTCTGCTCATCAAGCACGGCGACGGCGTCCTCGGCTTCGACGCCGGCTGGCGCTTCATGTTCTTCGCCGAAGGGGTGCCTTCGATCCTGCTCGGGGTGGCGGTGTTCTTCCTGCTGCCGAGCAAACCGAAGGACGCGAAGTGGCTCTCCCCGGGGGAGCGCACGGCGTTGCAGTCGGCCATCGACGCGGAAGACTCCCGCGAGGTCGGTAAGGAGGTGAGCACCCGATCGGCGCTGACCGATCCGCGCGTGCTCGCGCTGAGCGCCGTCTACTTCGGGATCATCTTCGGCCTCTACGTCCTCGCGTTCTTCCTGCCGCAGGTGATCAAGGGCTTCCAGCAACAGTTCCAGACCAACTACAGCATCGTGGAGATCGGGCTCATCACGGCGATCCCGTACGCGGTGGCCGCCGTGGCCATGGTGCTGTGGGCACGCCATTCGGACCGCACCGGCGAACGGGCGGGGCACGTCGCCATCGCCGCGTTCGTCGGCGCGGTCTCGATCGCCGTCGCGCTGTACCTGGGTTCACCACTGCTGGTGATGATCGCGGTGACCCTCTGTGCGATCGGCGTGTTCACCGCGATCCCGGTGTTCTGGCAGCTGCCCAACGCCTTCCTGACCGGAGTCGGTGCCGCCGCCGGGATCGGCTTGATCAACTCCTTCGGTAACTTGTCCGGCTTCGTCGGTCCCTACCTCACCGGCTGGTTGCAGGGGGTGACCGGAAGCTTCCGCGCCGGGATGTGGGCCGTCGCGTTCTTCATGGCGATGGCGGGGGCCATCGCGTTGACCTTCCGCAACAAGGAAAAGAACGCGATCAAGTGAGGTGGTCGAAGTCGCCGTTCACCCACCGGATGTGGGTTTCGGCGCTTCGGCGAACCACAGCCTTGGCGTCACGATCGATGGTGTCGCCGCCGAGGGTGTAGAGCCGGTCGTAGGCGAAGTCGTCGAGCCGGTCGACGATGCGGCGGACCACGGCGCCCGAAAGCGGGATGTGCTTGGGGAAGTTGCGCTGGAACGACACCCAGTCCGGCGCGAGCCCGCCCGTGATCGTGTCCCCGGCCAGGATGCTGCCGTCCGGCGTCCTGGCCACGGCGCTGCCGCGCATATGCCCGCCCAGTCGCACGAGTTCGAGGCCCGGCAAGGGTTCCGCGTACTCGTCCCAGAACTCGAACGCCGGATCGGGGGCGGGCAGCCATTCGCGGTTGCGTTCGTTGACGAGCACCGGAACCCCGCCGAGCGCGCGGCTCCAGCCGAGCTGGGCGCCGAACATGTGCGGATGGCTGGTGGCGATCACGGAGACGTCGCCGAGGCCGCGCACGACGTCGAGCACCTCGGTGTCCAACCAGGACGGCGGATCCCAGAGCATGGTGCCTGCCGCGGTCACCGCGATGAACGACCAATGGCCGATCGCGAAGTTCGGTTCCCGTTTGATGCTGTGCAGGCCGCGGCCGTGATCGCGGTGCAAGGTCTTGTGCGGCGCGGAGATCAGTTCTTCGTGCGTCCACCAGCGTCCGGTGTGCGCGCCGAGGTCGCCTGCTTCCTCGATGCCGACCTCGCCGCGGTCGAGAACGCACCGGGGAGGTTCGGGAGTGGCGGGATGTTCGATACCGCACCTGTCGCAAATCCACATGATCGACAGCTTGCGACCTCCAGTGCGCTGGAGGTCAAGACCCGTCTTCCCCCGGCTCGTCGAGCCGGGGGAAGACGGGGGTTCAGCTGACGGTCGTCTTGCCGAGGACGGTGTCCTGGTCGGGCGGGTCGAGTGCGAGCTGGACGTCGAACTCGCCGAGGGAGCTGTCGGTGACGATATGCGAGGTCGCCGCGGCGTCCACGCTGCTGGTCGCCTCACCGGCTGGGGTGCCAGCGGGGATGGTGAAGTCGACCTTGCCCTCCGCGGTGAACTTCAGCGGTCCTTCGGCGGGCACCTCGGTGTCGGGGATCGGCAGTTCGATGGGGATCGCGATCTTCTGCTCGCCGAGCGCGATGTTCACCTTCGAGCTGATCGTGCCGGAGAGCTTCTTGGCACCGACGAGCCGGAGGCCGTCGCCCGCGGCCTGGCCGGCGTCGACGTCGAGGGTGAACGGCACCGAAACCGGCTCTCCGGCCTTCGCCGCCGCCGGGATTTCCGCCTTCACGACCACCGCCACCTTCTGGTCGCCGATGATGGGGAAGCCGCCCTTGTACGTGAGATTCTTTTCGACGGCGGCAGCGGTTCCCGCCGCGGCGAACATGATCGTGCCGGCGACCGCGGCCGCGATCCCGGCCGCGCAGAACCGCCGAACACCCTTCCGTACGAGGGTTTCCGTCATGTCAGGTCCTTTCGTCGTTGAATGGGATCGACGCCGAATCTAGGTGGAAAGTCACCAACGAGGAAAGGAAAAGATCTCTCGCGTTTTCTTTACGTGTCGATCTTGTCACGCCTATGTGGAATAGCGTGTTCGTGAATTGTCATGCGAAGGCGGAAAGGGGAAATGCGCGCCGCATTCTTGTCATCCCGGTGACAGGTGCTCCGGACCTACCGTGCGCGGACTAAGGTCTTGATCGTGACCGAACGACCCGAGCCGTGGCATCGCCGGACCCGCAGGTTCCTGCGCGCGACGGACCAGCGCGGCGAACTGGTGCGCGGGGCGCGGACCGGCCCAGTGCCACCCGTGAGCTGGGACTTGCCGCCGTGCAGGCCTGGCAGGTCGTCCGCCGGACCGGGGCGCCGCCGATGTCGGCGGACGGGATCACGGTGCTGTTCACCGACCTGGTCGGCTTCTCGACCTGGGCGTTGCAGGCGGGTGACGAGCGCGTGCTGGAGTTGCTGCGTTCGGTCGCCGAGGTGACCGAATCGGTCGTCACCGGGCACCGCGGCAGCATCGTGAAAGGGCTCGGCGACGGCGTGATGGCCGTGTTCGGCGACCCGGGCGAGGCGGTGAAAGCCGCGTACGAGACGTGCTCCGCCGTCAGCGTGATCAAGGCCGAGGGCTATCTGCCCCATCTGCGCGCGGGGCTTCATCGCGGCAACCCGAGCCGCGTCGGCAACGACTACCTCGGCGTCGACGTGAACATCGCCGCCCGGATCATGGCCGCCGCCGACGGCGACGAGGTCCTGGCAAGCGGAAGTGTCGTCGACGAGCTGGACCCCGGCTCGGTGATCGTGCGCCCGCGCCGGAGTTTCCGCGCCAAGGGGACTCCGAAGGACCTCCGTGTCTACCGCGTCGTGCCTCGCTACTCCTCGTAAGTGGCAAGAGGAGAAAGGCCCAGGTGCGCCAGCGGTCATAGCGGCCGAGTACATGAAGGACCCCTTCCTTGCGCCTGGCGCAAGGAAGGGGTCCTTCATGTACTCGGCAAGGCAAGGACGCCGGTGTCGAGCCGCAAGCCCTAGCCGGGCATCTCCGAGGGCTGCGAGTCCAGCCCCGCCCGGGGCTTCGACCAGCCGCCGCGGGTGAAGTCCGGCACCGCGACCGGTTTCCCGCCGTGGGCGAGCGAAACCACGCTCAACGGCACTGGGGAGCACCAGGCAGCCGAGTCGTAGACGTCGATGTCCGGCACCATCCCGGCGCGCATCTGCTGCACGATCCGCCACTGCAGCACGTAGTCCATGCCGCCGTGCCCGCCGAGGTTCGGGTCGTCCTTGAGCTTCTTCCACAGCCAGTGGTCGTGGCGCTCGCGGTACGGCCCGAAGTCCTTCCACGCGTGCCCGCTGTGATCGGGCTCCAGGTAGATGCGGGCGGGGTAGTCCTCCACGATGCCGCGGCTGCCGGCGAGACTGTTGATGCGGCTGTACGGCCGCGGCGAGCTGACGTCGTGCTCGGCGCGGATGATCCGCCCCTGCTCGGTCTCGATCAGGCAGGTCACCAGGTCGCCGTTGACGTAGGTCTCTTCCCACGACGGATGGCCCGGCGGCATGTGGCGTTTCCGGTAGTCGGCGAGCCCCTTCGGCTCGGTCGCCGTGGCGCGCAATGTGGCGAACCGGTCGCCGCGGTTGACGTCCATGCAGGCGGCGATCGGCGCGAGGCCGTGCATCGGATAGAAGCTCGCGGTGCTGCGGGTATGCCATTTCCGGCGCCACGCGTCGGTGTAATACGTGTCGGAGAACAGCAGTGCGCGCAGGTCGTGCAGGTAGCCGCCGTGCCCGTTGGTGACCTCGCCGAAGACGCCCTCGTGCGCCATCTTGAGGATGGCCAGCTCGTTGCGGCCGTAGCTGCAGTTCTCCGCCAGGAACAGGTGTTTGCGGGTCTGTTCGCTGGTGTTGACGAGGTCCCACAGCTGGTCGAGCTCGGTGGCGATGGGCAGTTCGACGCCGACGTGCTTGCCGGACAGCAGCGCGGCCTTGCCCTGCGGGTAGTGGAACTCCCACGGGGTGGCGATGTAGACGAGGTCGATGTCGTCGCGGGCGAGCATTTTCTTGTAGGCGTCAGCGGACCCGCCGTACTCGGCCGGGCGTGGACGCCCGTCGGCGGCGAGCTTGTCCGCGGCGGCCTTCGCGCGCTCGGCGCGGATGTCGCAGACCGCGGTGACCGCGGCGCCCGGTACGGCGCTCCACCCGCCGATCATGGACATGCCACGATTGCCGAGACCGATCATCCCGATCCGGACGGTTTGGTGCCGCTCGAACGGCACCCCGATCATGCTGCGCTGACCAGGACGGCGAGGCGCGCTTTCCGCCTCTTCGGCTGCGGTCGCACTCGTCGGGATCGCGGCGATCGCCCCGGCGGCGAGCGCGCCGCCGAACAGTGTCCGCCGGGAGACAGAGGGCAGGTCGGCCATGAAGAACACTCCTTCGTGTCGCCTTCGGTGCCCAGACCTTGTCCAATCGCCGCCGGATATGTCAAGAGATGCATCAAAGTGAGCAGAAAACTGCACTAATGCGCAGTTTGACTGCTTGTTTGCGGGCGCTTCGCGCAACCCGGGTGCGCGCACACCCGGGTCACGCTCGCGCTCAACGGCGGATCAGCACCTGATCGATCGACTTGCGCACCAGGTTCGGCACCACGCAGTCGTCCGCCGGATAGCCGACCGGGATGACGGCGAACGCCTTCTCGTTCTGAGGCCGCTCGAGCAGCTCGCCGAGGAACCGCATCGGCGACGGCGTATGCGTCAACGCGGCCAGCCCGGACAGATGCAACGCCGTGATCAGCATGCCGACCGCGATGCCCACCGACTCGTCGACGTAGTAGTGCTTGTGCTTGGTGCCGTCCTCGTCGAGGAAGTAGCGCTGCTGGAAGACCACGATGAGGTACGGGGCGTCGGTGAGGTGGGTCTTCACGGCGTCGGTGCCCAGCGGACGCAAGGCGGACAGCCATTCGTCGCCGAGCCTGCCCTCGTACGAAACGCGCTCCTCTTCTTCGGCCGCCTCCCGAATCCGCTGTTTGGTCGCGGCGTCCTTGATGAGCACGAAGGTCCACGGTTGCTGATGCGCGCCACTGGGTGCGGTGGAGGCCACCGCGATGGCGTCCACCACCGCTTGCTCGGGTACCGGGTCGGTCGAGAACATCCGCACGGTGCGGCGGGTGTCCATGCGGCGGCGCAGATCGGCGGCGGTGGCCAGCGATTCTTCCGCGGACATGCGCGCCGGACGGTAGGGCACCGGCTCGAAGGGGTCGCCGTAGGTCGGGGTCCACTGTGCTGCGGTCATGGTCTCGATTGTGGTGGCGGACCTGGTTTTCGGGAAGCCCCGGAGTCAGGTTATGTCCCTGGGGTTATGCCGCCATCCGTCTCAAGTGGACGGACGCCGGTCGTCGTAACCGGCGGGCCGTTCCAGTACCTAGACGGCCACTTAGCGGTGGCCGCGGCGTAGGAATAGGTATCTACTGCACGACTTTCGTCGGTGTCAGGTTTCTCTTGCCGCGCCCCAGAATCAGCACACCCGTCCCCATCGCGCGGCCGAACCCGGGTCGCAGAAATGAGTCGGAACCATGCGACTGCGCTCCTTCGCCCTGATCGCCGGCACCGCCTTCGCGGCGCTGCTCGGCGTCACCGCCCCCGTGGCGTCCGCCGCGGAACCGTCCTCCGATGTCCAGCCGATGATCATCGGCGGCCAGAACGCGTCGAGCGGCCCCTGGGCGGCCAGGCTCTTCGCCAACGGCAGGCAGACCTGTACCTCGACGATCATCGCGCCGCAGTACATCCTGACCGCGAAGCACTGCGTCGCCAGCAGTGGCACGTTCACCTTCCGGATCGGCAGCCTCGACCAGCAGAGCGGCGGCACCATGGCCACCGGCTCCACGGTCACCCGCCACGCGAGCGCGGATCTCGCGATCGTGCGCCTCACCGCCCCGGTGAACGCCACGTACTCGCCGCTGGGCACCACCGCCAACGTCTCCGTCGGGCAGACCGTCCAGGTCTACGGCTGGGGCGCGACCAGCCAGTGCGGCTCGGAGATCAACTGCCAGTCGCGCTACCTGAAGGTCGCCAACGTCTCGGTCACGTCGGTCTCCTGCCGTGACTACAACGGCGGCATCGCGGTGTGCGCGCGGCGCGGCGACGGCATCACCGCCGGCGGCGACTCGGGCGGCCCGATGTTCGCCTCCGGCCGTCAGGTCGGCGTCGCGTCGACGAGTGACCGGCAGACCACGACCGCGTACACGAACATCACGCGGTACCGGCCCTGGATTCAGCAGATCGCCGGCGTCTGACGTCTGGATGTGGCAGGGCCCTCCCCGGCGGTTGCCGGGGAGGGCCCTGTGCTTGTTCTAGTCGGGACGGCCGACCTGGGTGTTCGACAGGTCGAGACCGATCGCGAAGTCCGCCGTGTAGCCGCTTCCGGCCTGCTGTGGACGTAGCAGCATCTGGGCTCCGCCGCTGCGGTAGATCGAGTCCCGGCTGTTGGTCGTGTCGGCCGGGCCTTTGCGCCGGTACGGCTCGGTCCGCAGATAGGCCGCGCCGAACTCGGGTGTGAAGTAAAGCTGCGAGGTGAACTCGTACGGACGGCCGTTGGTTCCGACGGTGCGTATTTTGATGTGGATATGCAGCGTGCGTCCCGTATACCAGCCCGGAAGAATGGTCGTGAACCTGGCCGCTCCCGCTTGGTCGGTGTTCTGGTAGCCGCGCAGGAAACGGCGGCCGCGACTTCCCTGGGACGGAATGTCGGAGTACAGCCCGAACGCGTCGCACTGCCAGAGGTCGACCATGGCGCCCGGTAGTGGGGTGCACACCTGCTGGCGAATTTGCTGAACGGTGAAATTGATTGCCAGCGCGGTGCCTGCGACCAGTTGTCCGGTGGATGGCTCACTGCGGATATCGGATCGGTTGAGCCGTTCGTCGACGAAGTACGGACCTTCCATTTGCTCTGGCTTGACCACGCAGTCCAGCGTGCAGACCTCGGGTGTGCCTGCGCTGGAGGTGGTGGCACTCGCGGTGGCGGATCCGGCGACAGTGAGTGTCGCGCCGGCGGCGCCGAGAAGAATCAGCGCCTGCCGCCTGCCGAGTACCCGGCCTACGGGCTCATCATCGTCATGCATGGGTTTCCTTTTCGCCGAATGAGGGGAGCAAGGGAACTGAGCGCGACAAGGGTTTGCCGCAATGTGTCGCGCGCATTCGATTGTCCGTCATCACTCGTCCGCTGTCGAGAAAGTTCACTCTCGCGCATCATACTTCGAAGTGGGCGGCATTCTTTTATGGGCCAAGCTCTCGAACCGCTGCTACGGCATTCGCGGCGGACTGGGGTTCGGGCGCCTGTGTGGATGCCCTACGCGCCCGATGGTTGGCCACGTTGACGCGATTTCCGCATAATCCCGGCATGCAATAGCGACGTCGTCCGGGTCGCGTCGTATCGATGAACGCACCTCGGCATGTAGGTGCGGCACAGGCGCGGAACCGTTCCACGCCGAGAGACTGGGCGACGCCGAGTATTCCGACGCCACAGATCAGTGAAAGCGCGTCGACGACGGTCGCGTCCGGCCGGAGTGAGACGGCCCATCGAGCGCGGTCGCGCGAGGTGTCGAGGGTGACGCCACCGATCGAAGCGGTGAGCGCGGTGGCGGCAGTGATGAGGCACGCCTGGTCCGGGTGGTCGATCAGGTCCCGCGCTGTGACGCGTAGCCGGTGAACGGCACGCAGATCACTGCGTCGGGTGGGCTCAGGTAGTGAGTGAAGCTCGGCGAAGGCAGCGAGAGATGCCAGGTCGGGCAGCTTGTCCTCGCCGTGCCAGACCTCCGCGGCGGTGTTGACCAGGTCGGTAGCGACGCCCGCCGCCCAGACGTAATCGTCTAATACTACTTGCATCCCTTACCGACCTCTCGTACGTTCACGGTTAACTGCTACTTTAACCCTTACCAGGAGGTTGTCCGTGGAGATCGACGCCTTGGTGTTCGACATACTCGGTACGCTCGTCGACGAGCCCGCCGGGATTCGCGCGGCCATCCGGCAAGCCGTGCCGGATGCCGACGCGGACGAGCTGGTCGAGCTGTGGCAGGGCCACGTCGAGACCGAGCAGCGGCGCATCGTCGAGGGGGAGCGGCCGTACGCCCCAAGTGACGTTCTCGACCGCGAAGCAGCTCAGTTGGTCACCAAGACAGACGTGGTGCCGAAGCTTTCGCCGTGGCCCGACTCCGTCGAAGGGCTGGCCAGGCTCGCCGAGAGCCACCGGATGATCGGGCTCTCCAACGCCGGCCGGACGAGCCTGCTGCGGATCAATGCCCACGCCGGCCTCCGCTGGCACGTGGCGCTGTCCGCCGAGGACGCCCAGACCTACAAACCGGACCCGGCCGTCTACGAACTGGCCGTCGAGGCCTCAGGTGCACCGCCGGAGCGGCTGCTGATGGTCGCCACCCACGCGTGGGACCTGAGGGGAGCGCAGAGCGTCGGTCTCCGGACGGCTTACGTCGCGAGGCCTGTCGGGGACCCGCCTTCGGTGGCGGATCGCTTCGACTTCCATGCCGACGACCTCGCCGATCTGGCCGGTCAGCTCGCAAAACATCGAACCTGATCAAAACTGTCGGTGCCTCCCGCTAGGTTCATCCCAGTCCCCACCGAGGCACCCCGCAAGGAGAAGATGCGTTGTCAGACTGGGAAAGAGCGAGCACGGCCCGGGTGTTGCCACCTGCCCGCCCGCGCAAGCTCGCGAAGGTCCCGTTCGTCGAACTGGCCGACGGACGGGTGCAGGGCGTGGTGTCCAGCGGATCGGACATCGGGCGCGTGTACGTCTCGTCGGTCGCGGCGAGCACGTACGAGTTCGCCTGTAGTACCAACAACAATCGGCCTTGCGGCGGGGCGCGGGGCATGTTCTGCAACCACATCCTCGCCCTGATCAACGAATCCACTCTTCAGTACGGCGCCGAGCGGGTCGCGCGGTACTTGCGCGTCGAAGTTCCGGAGCCGACCGCGCAGGCCATTTCGCAGACCATGAGCGCGACGCGGCCGTCGCAGGGCGACAACACCGCCGCCGCGTCCGTGTTCAGCCAGTTCTTGCGGCACTTGGCCTATCTGGAATTCGAAGCGTCGACGGCGCCGCTGCCGGAACTGCACTGGTTCCCGCCGACCAGGGCGGTGGTGTGATGCGCACCGATCTGCTCACCGACCCCATCGACGGTCTCGACGAGGCGCTGGCGGTCGTCGACGCCTTCGATGACGTACTCGTCGCCGGATTACTTCGTCCACAGAAGATCGCCGGGTTGACCGAGCTGGCAGAGGCCGTCGCGGGGTCGCCGTTGGCGTCGAGAGTCGCCGAGGCGGCCGAGAAGACGGCAGCCGGTGCCGCGGGGGAGGAACACTTCGTTTCCCTTGCGGCGGCGAGGATCGCCGTGTTCGGTTCCGTGCACGACGCCGTCCTCGCACGCCTTGCCGAGGCGACCGGCCGGCGGTCGGAAGAGGAGTCCATCCGGCAAGTGTCCGAGACGGACATGCCGAATCTGCCGGCCGCGGCCCGTTCCTGGCTGGCCGATCTGGCCCGCGCCGGCTGGCAGGGTATCGACCACGATTTGATCTCGGCTTCGTCGCAGGTGATCTCCGCTCTGCTCGCGGAACCGGGCCTGCGTCGGCTGGCTGTCCTGCTCGACGGCTTTGCCGCGGAGCTCGCCGCGTCCTGTCCTGGTGCGGCGTTGGAACGTGTTCCGGTTCGACGCTGGGGTGACCTGTGGTCGCGCGGGATACTGCTGACCTTGCCCGCGGCCACGCCCACGATCGGCACGGTCACCGGCCGCCTGCTGCCGCTCGGGGTCGAGCTGCTGGAACACTCGACGGCCGCCCAAGCCCAGGTCCACGCCGTGTTCGAGCCCGAGGACGGCAGCACGCCGCGTCTCGTGCGTGCCAGCGTGACGGTGCCGAAGCCGGATACGATCATCGGCGCCGGGATCTGGCAGTTGCTGCGCCCGCATCTTTCCCTGCTCACGGCGATCAGCGAGGGCCGCTCGATGGACCTCGCCGAGATGCCGGTCACGGCCGAGGGCGACCTGCTCTGGCAGGACCGACATGCCCGCCTCGGTGAGCTTGCGGACGCTTTCTCCACCGCGCGTGTCGCGCTGCCGAAGGCTGTCACGCCGGCGGTCGCACCACTGGATCGGCATCCGGTGCGGATCGCCGTCCCCGTCTTCCTCGAGGGTTACGGCATCGAGGGCGACGAAGACGCGCTCACGTTCACGTTCGCGGGGAACCACCTCGCCGTCGAGACCGACCGCATCCCGGCGGCCGGTCCGCTGACGCCGAAAGCGGTCGCGAGTTCCAGCGCGTGCATCGGCCTGATCCGGTGGGACGGCGGTTTCCGGCTCCAACCGCTCGCGGTGGAGACGACGGTGCGCAAGAAGACCACCGCCGTGCACGCCGGAGCCTGGGCCGGGGGCACCACGGACAAGGCCGGGGTGAAAGCCGAGAAGGCGGCCACCGACGCCGCGGCCGTGCTGCGCGAACGCGCCGGAAGGCTGTTGCGGAAATGACCGAATCCGAGGACAACCGCCGCCAGGTCCTGTACTGGCGGCTGCTCGCCCGGCTTTTCGACACCGAGGAGCAGGCCGCGCTCGAAGCGGCGAGTGTGGCCGTGGTCGAGGACATCGGCCTGCCGTCCGCTCTGCTCGATCCGAACGTCGCGGTCGACTCGGTCGTCCAGCGTCATCCGGAACTGGCCGCCGAGTTCGACGGGCTGATGGTCCCCGAAGCCGAAGACAGCCGGGACAAGGCCGCGGAGGTGCGGCGCGCGGCGCTGGTGTCGAAGGTGCTGCTCAACGTCTTCGCCGCCGCGCCCTCCACTGTGACGGCCGGGCAGCTGTCCAGCTGGCAGGCCGACGCGGGCTGGTTCGAGCGCGCACTGGGATGCCGTCCGGGCGAACTCCGCGGCGGTCGTCCCGGTGGCTCCCCGACCGGGCTGGGTGGTACCGGCGGGGGCCCGGCTCCCGATCTGAGCACGCTGCTCCCGTCGATCGGCCCGGAACTCGGTGCCATCGAGGCCGACCTCGTCAAGCGGATGCATCTGCGCGAGGTCCTCGCCGATCCCGCGCTCGCGGCGAAGCTGAGCCCGAGCATGTCACTCATCGAACAGCTGTTGCGGGACAAGGACAATCTGTCCGGAGTGGCGCTGGCCAACGCCAAGTCGCTCATCCGCCGCTACGTCGACGAGATCGCGGAGGTCTTGCGGACCCAGGTCGAGAAGGCCTCGACGGGCAAGGTCGACCGGTCGGTCCCGCCGAAGCGCGTGTTCCGCAACCTCGACCTCGATCGCACCATCTGGAAGAACCTCACCAACTGGAGCCCCGACGAGGAACGGCTCTACGTCGATCGCCTCTACTACAAGCAGACCGCGAAGAAGACCACCCCGCAACGGCTCATCGCGGTCGTCGACCAGTCCGGCTCGATGGTGGACTCGATGGTCAACTGCGCCGTACTGGCCTCGATCTTCGCCGGACTGCCCAAAGTGGACGTTCACCTGATCGCCTACGACACCCAGGCCCTCGACCTCACGCCGTGGGTGCACGATCCGTTCGAAACCCTGCTGCGCACCAATCTCGGCGGCGGCAACGACGGCATGGTCGCGATGGCGCTGACCCAGCCGAAGATCGCCGAGCCCGCCAACACCGTGGTGGTGTGGATCTCCGACTTCTACGAGACCCGCGTCGAGCAGCTCTTCGAAAGCATGGCCGCGATCCACCGGGCCGGGGCGAAGTTCATCCCGGTCGGCTCGGTCACCAGCGCCGGCCGGGGCAGCGTCAACCCCTGGTTCCGCGAGCGCTTCAAGGATCTCGGCACGCCGGTGATCTCCGGCCACATCACCAAGCTCGTCCACGAACTCAAGACCTTCCTCACCTCCTGAACTTCCCCGAAAGGCAAGACATGTCCGACGTCCTGCGCGCCCCCGCCGAACTCAAGTACGCCGAAGAGCTGGATTGGCTCGAGTCGATCGACGACAGCCCCAAACCGTTCGCCTGGCGCCTGTCCCCGAAGATGGTGCGCCTGTTCGTCCTCGGCGCCGAGCGCGCCGACGGCCTCGACCGTGAGATCTCGCAGAAATGGTTCGGCGACCGGAGCATCGTCGAACGAGCCATCGTCACGCTCGCCTCCGACCGCGGGCTGCTGCTGATCGGCGACCCCGGCACCGGCAAGAGCTGGCTCGCGGAACTGCTGGCCGCGGCGATCTCCCGCAACTCGACGCTCGTCGTGCAGGGGACCGCCGGCACCACCGAGGATCACATCAAGTACTCGTGGAACGTGTCCATGGTCATCGCCAAAGGCCAGTCCCGGGAGTCGATGATCCCGTCGCCGATCATGACCGCGATGGAGGCGGGCTCGATCGGCCGGTTCGAGGAGCTGACCCGGTCCACCAGCGACGTGCAGGACGCGCTGATCTCGATCCTGTCCGAGAAGTACATCTCGGTACCGGAGCTGGACAGTGACGGCATCGTCTTCGCCAAACCCGGCTTCTCCGTGATCGCCACCGCCAACAGCCGTGACCGCGGCGTCAACGACCTGTCCTCCGCGCTCAAGCGCCGGTTCAACTTCGTCCGCATCCCGGTGGTGACGAACAAGAAGAGCGAGGCGGAGATCGTCCGCTTCCGCACCGAGGAACTGCTGCGCCGTCACCAGATCGAGCTGGACGTGCCGCCGACCCTGCTCGACGTGCTGCTGCGCAGCTTCGGTGACCTGCGTGCCGCGGCGGCGTCGGCGGGCAGCGACGACGAGAAGCTGGAGTCCGCGTTGTCCACCGCCGAACAGATCGGCGTGCTCGAAGACGCGGTGCTGCACAGCAACTTCTTCGGCGAACAGGCGCTGACCGCCCGAACGCTCGCGTCGTCGCTGGTCGGCTCACTCGCCCGTCGTGAGCCGGAAGACCTGGCGATTCTCAACAAGTACCTGCACGGCGTCGTCGAGCCGCGCAGCAAGGACGAGGGCGGAGACTGGCCGGAGTTCCTCGACGGCGGCCGCGACGCGATCGCCACGCTCTCGTGAGCGGCGCCTTCGAGGCGCTGCGCGGCCAGTTGCAGGAGGCCGCGGCCGCCTTCGCCGACGGGCCCGGCGCGCTGGAGGGCATCCTGCTCGGACTCGTCGACGACGTCGACCGCGCGGTGCGGGAACCGTTGGAGATCTTCCCGGTCTGCCACCATTCCCCGGCTTCGGCCGTGGCGATGGCCCGGCGGTTGCGGGAGAAGCAGCCGAAGGTGGTGTACCTCGAGCTGTGCGAAGACATGGCGCCCTTGCTGACCGAGCTGCGCAACTGCCGTCTTCCCGTCGCGGTGCAGGCTTTCGCGACGGACGTGAAGGGCTTCCCCGCCGAGTGGGCGCCCTTGTCCGTTGTCGCGCCGATCACCGAGGCTTCGGCCGAGTACCAGGCGATCGCGTACGCCCTCGACACCCCGGGTGTCGAACTCGTCCTCGTCGACCGGTCGGCCGACCACGTCTTCCAGTGGAACGAAGGCGAACCCGCTCCGGATCCGGACGCGCCGCCCGCGGAGGAAGAGGCCGCGCTGCACGGTGACGCGGTCGGCGTCGAGATCGGTGACCTGCGGCCGCGGTTCGCCGAACTCGAGGAACACCTCCTGCGGCACGGGCGGGTGCGGCACTGGTCGGAGTGGTGGCACCAGTACGTCGAGCTGCCGCTCGGGGACAGCGACCACGACACCTACCGCCAGGTCATGTTCCTGATCGGCAGCCTGTTCCGCCGTCTCGCGCCGGGCGACACCCGGCGCGTGCGGGTGGACGAAGACCGCGAGCGTTACATGTGGACCCGCATGCGCGAGCACCTCGCCACTTCGGGTGCGGATCCCGCGGACTGCCTCTACATCTGCGGCGCGTTCCACGCGGCCAGCCGGGTCGCGGAGTTCGGCGTCGAAGGCACGGACGGGTTCGTGATCAGTCCGCGCAGCGCGAGCACCTGGCAGTACGGGCTGATCCCGTCGAGCCACGCCTCGATCGAGGCGCAGTTCGGGCTCGCCGGGGGATCGGTGTCGATCGCCGCGACGGAGTGGGCGAAGAACCTCAAGCGCACCAAGGTGAAGCAGTTCCAGCTGGACGGGCAGGTTGGCGTCCCGAAGCGGAAGAAAGCCGCGGAGCTGCCGGCACAGACGCCGGATCCGGCGTCGTCGGATCAGCTTTCCGGTTTCCTGCAACGGCCTCCGGTGCTCGACCGGCTGGACGAGGCCGAGTTGCTCGGCTGGTCGGTCGAGATCGTGCGGGCGGCGCGCCGCAATGGGTACCTGTCCTCGACGGCCGACGCCATCGCGGTGTTCGAGACCTCGATCCTGCTGGCGGGCCTGCGTGACAGGGCCAAGCCGACGCCGTACGACTTCCAGGACGCGGCGGTCACCTGTATCGAGAAGGACGTCGTGCCCGGCAGACGCGACGTGCGCCGCCTCGTCGAGATCATGATGGGCGGCGACCGGATCGGCCAAGTCGGCTACGACGCGTTGCCGCCGCTGGCACGCGACGTGCACGACAGGCTCGAGCCCCTGAACCTCAAGCTGCAGCAACGAGGTGTGCAGCGGGCGCTGCTCGACATCGCTTCGAGGCCGGAGCTGGAGCCCTGCTCCGATCTGCTGTGGATGCTGCGGTACCTGATGCCGCACGGCGCGGCGCGGCCGATCATGGGGGAGCGGCGGCTCGGTGAACGGCCGATCCAGGAGTCGTGGGATCTGGCGCTGGGCACTCACCAGCGGGCCCTCATCGAGTTGGGCTACGAGGGCGTCAGCATCGAGCAGGTGCTGGAGCAACGGCTTCGTCGTGCCGCCTACCATCCGCAGGCCACCGCGGCGAAGGTGCTCGGAGCGGTCGAGGACGCGACGCTCTACCTGCGCAGCGCCCGGCTGGCGGGGGAGCTGGGCACGCGTGCCCTGGAGGTGCTGGCCACCGAACGCTCCGTCGACGGAGCGCCGGAAGTGCTGCGGCGGGTGCGGAGGCTGCTGGCCCACTACCGGACCAGCGAGCCGGTGCTGCCCCGATGGATCGAGGATTTCGTCAGGACGGGGTACGCGCATTACTGCACCCTGCTCCCGGCGGCCTTCGCCGACGAGGAGGCCGGTGTCGAGCAGGTCGCCGCGATGCTCGGCTTCCTGTTCAGCATGGAGGCGCTCGCCTTGTCGCTGGGGTGCGACCGTACGCAGCTGGAGCTGGCGATCTCCGGATCGCATCCGGAGGAGCCGTCGAAGGTGGCGTTGCTGTGGGCGGCGCAGGTCCAGCTCGGACGCCTCTCGCGCGCGGAACTCCGCGAGCGGTGCGCCGGACTGCTGGCCAACCCGTTGGTGCTGCCCGCTTATCCGCGCTACCTGAGCGGGTTCGTCCACGCGTTGGAACCGGCGCCGGGATTGGCCGACTTCGTCGTCGAGGCGGTGTCGAACGCCTTCTCCGAGCTCCCGGACAGGGTGCTGCTGCCGTGGTTGCCGACGTTGATCACCACGCTGCGGTCCCGGGGCGCGGACCTGGTGCCGCTGCTCGTGCGTGAGGCGGGGCGGATCTTCCCCGGTCGCCTGGCGGCGCTCGATGAATGGGTGCCGCCCTGGAAAAACCAGTCGGAACCGCTTGCCATATTGAGGAAATCGGGCGGGAGCGGGCTCGCGCTGCTGGCCGCGCACCCGGCGGCCTGCGACGCCGTGGCGGGGCTGCTGGGCTGCGACGAGCCTTGGGGGAGCGCCGCACCCACTGGCTTGAGGCTGCTAGAGCGGTACCCGGACTCCGCCGCCGCACTGGAGGAGGTGCTCACCGGGGTGTGAACCCGAGGGCGGTCGCCGGGCATCCGGCGACCGCCCGATCGGTCAGTCGGCGACCCAGCTTCCGTGGAAGCCCAGCGGCACCGGCCTCGGCAGATGGATGCGCGCCAAGGGTTTCGCGGTGAAGTCCTGTGCCGCGAGGATCACCAGGTCCGAGGCGTTGCGGTCGGGATTGTTGACGTAGGCGATGGCATAACCGTCGTCCTCGGACTTGCCGCGGGACGACGGGACGAAGACCGCTTCGCTCGCGTCGGCGCCCCGCCCGAATTGATGCACCTCCGAGCGTCCGTTCCGCAGGTCGTGCTTGATCAGCGCGTTGCCGAAGGTATCGGCGGGCTTGTCCAGGTAGACGTCGAACAGTTCGCCGGGGGAGGCCGAGTAGCCGTACCGGTGCCGTCGTGACACCAGGCTTTCGTTGACCCGCGGGAACTCCTGTGGCCGGTCGTCGAGGACACGGCGCCGCACACGGCCCAGCGCGAGATCGATCGTCCAGCGCTCCAGCACCGGCGGCCCTGACGCCGACGGGCCGCCGAAGCCCTGCTTGCCTGCCACCTCGAACGGTGCCGGCATCGTCGTCAGGTCGACCACCACCGTGGAGCCGTGGTCGTAGGCGTTGAGCGTGTGCGAGTAGAACACCGGATCCACGCCGAACCAGC
Source organism: Amycolatopsis sp. WAC 01416 (assembly GCF_003947485.1). Taxonomy (NCBI): domain Bacteria; kingdom Bacillati; phylum Actinomycetota; class Actinomycetes; order Pseudonocardiales; family Pseudonocardiaceae; genus Amycolatopsis; species Amycolatopsis sp. WAC 01416. Next base: position 137,551 of record NZ_QHHX01000009.1, read on the forward strand.
GGACGGGGCCACCATCGCGTTTCATCACCCCGACCCTCGCCGGGTGATCCGTGTTCCACTTGTAGGGCACGACTTTGCCCGGCTGCGGGTCGAAGGTGACCGGTACGTCGAAGACGACCACATAGTTCTCCGTGAGCCCGAAGTCGTGCATCATCGGGCTGTCAGTGACCGGGATCCGGGTGGTCCGCCCGACGCGGCCGGTCCGGTCGATCATCAGATGCCGTACGTGGTCCCAGGTCGGGTGGTAGGTCACGGCGTGCAGTTCGTCGGCGCGCGCGTCGAACTTGGTGTGCGCGGTGTAGGAGCCCTCCAGTGAGCCGCTGAAATCGAAGGGCCCCAAGGTGTTCAGCTCGCCGTCGAGTTCGTATGGCGGGGCGCCGGACTCCTGCAGGGTGAGGATGCGGCCGTGGTGGCTGATCACGTGGGTGTTCGGCGCGAAATCCTCGGTGGGCACCGGCCACGGGTACCGCTCGCCCAGTTTCGCCGCGACACCGGACGAACGCACCCATCGGTTGCGGTACCACTCGGCCTTCCCGTCGCGCAGCCGGACACCGTGCACCATTCCCTCACCCAGCATCCAGTGGTGAGCGCGCGGATCTTCGAGCCCGAGGGCGTTCGGCCCGGTGCGCAGGTACCGCCCGCAGAGGTCGTTCGGAATGCGGCCGGTGACCGGCAGGCCGAACGCGGTCACCTCCTCCTTCACCGGCGCGAACGCGCCTTCGGCGAACGGGTAACGCGGTTTCGCCGGATTCGTCGCGGCGAACGCGGGCGCGGTGCTCCCGTAGGTCGCGGCGGCTCCTCCGATGGCGAGGGCGGCCGCGCCGCGGAGCACGTTCCGCCTGTTCGGTTCGGTCATGTCGATCCCCCAACTCGGAAACAACTGTGTATGCCATGAACAGTGTATGCCTTTACCTGTTTTGGATGCAACAATGCCCCGATGGACGACGTCGAGATCGGGTTGCTGCCGCCGGGTACCGCGCTGGCCTGGGGGAACGCCCCGGCGCCCCGGCGCGGGCCGAAACCGGGATACAGCCTCGAGCAGATCGTCGACGCGGCCATCGCGCAGGCCGACGCGGAGGGCTACCAGGCACTGTCCATGCCGTCGATCGCCAAACGGCTCGGCATCACCGCCAATGCGCTTTACCGGTACCTGAGCTCCAAGGAGGAGTTGCTCGTCCTGGTCGCCGAAGCGGCCTGGGGGCCGCCGCCGGAACTGTCGTCCGGCGACTGGCGCGCAGCGGTGACGGCCTGGGCTCGCGCGCTTCTCGCACGCTGCCGTCGCCACCCGTGGCTGATCGACCTGCCGGTGCGAAGGGCGCCGAGCACGCCGAATCTGCTGGGGTGGCTGGAAAACTTCCTGGAGGGGATGGCCGGCTCGGGTCTGAACATCCAGGATGCGACCGGCTGCGCCGTCCTCGTGGACGGCTGGGTCCGCAGCACCGCCTCACTGCTGCGAGACGTCAACGCGAGCCCTTCGGATCAGGTCCGGGCGTTGAGCGCGTTCCTGGGGCCGCGTCTCGAAGGCCGAGGCTACCTGCGCGTCGCCGCCGTGATCTCCGGCGAGGCGTACGGCGAAGAAGGTATGGAGGAAGCCGACATCGAGTTCGGTCTCGGCCGCATCCTGGACGGCATCGAAGCGCTCATCGATCGCCGCTGAACACCTCGTCGATCCGGTCACGAGCCGGCGGACATCGGCGCGAGCGCGGGTCAGGTGGGGTAGGCGCGCAACTGGACATCAAGACGAGATTCGGCCCGACCCGTGTCCGGCGTTGCGGCCCGCGGGACGGTCCGCCGATCGTGCTGCTCTCCGGCGGGATGGGAACGTCACTGTCCTGGTGTCCGCATATCGCCGAACTCGCCGTCCGGCACCGGATCCACGCCGTCGACATGATCGGCGAGCCGGGGCGATCGAGCCAGACCGCGCCCATCGGTCCACGGAGGACTGCGCGGATCGGCTTGCCGAAGTCGTCGATGGGGTGCTCGCGGGAACCGGCCACAAGAAGGTCTGCTTGCCGGCGTTTCGCGAGGCGGCTGGCTCGCCTTGAACCTCGCTACCCGGGCGACCGGCCGGATCGCCGTCGTCGTCACCTTCGAAGCCGCGGGGTTCGGCGCGATCGGCCGGAGCTTCATCTGGTGGAGCTTCCGTGAGATCTTGCCGAAATGGCTGCTCCGGTTGGTGTCGTCCGGGGATCCCGCGGTCCGGCGTACCGTGCGACCTCTGCTTTTCGGTGCCCTCAAATACAAACAGCGCCTCCCTGAAATGCACCTGTTCAGCGACGACGAGTTGTCCGCGATCGACGTGCCCGTCCGGCGACCCGGCTCGGATCACTGAACCCGCACATCGATGTGGAGGTCGTGCCCAAGGCCGCACATGGGTTGTCCCTGGAGAAACCGGTGCTGATCACCGCCCGGACTCTCGAGGCCGCGCATCACGCCAGTACGGCTTCGTGACGCGACCACGACGGCGAACGGCCGAGCAAGGCGACGATCGTGTCCAGGTCGGACGGTCCCTTCTCGTCGACGGCAGGGGCGAAGGCGGCGCCGGGTGCCTTCCGGTTCTTCCCGTCCGGAATCGATTCGGCGAACCGCAGCCCGGCGTCGAGGACCTCTTGCTGGAACGTGATCGGCAGGCCGAGGGTTTTGGCGACGTCCCACGAGTGCACCAGGTAGTCGACGAAATGGAAGCCTAGAGCCTGCTCCGCGGTGAAGGTGACTTCGGTGGAGAACTCGGGAAGGGCGAACTTCCGGTCGGCGAGGTCGTGGGGGACGAAGGCGTTCAGGACTCGCTTGACCGAGGCGCGGTAGGTCTCCACGGGGTCGTCGCCCAGCGGGAGCAGGCGCCAGTGGCCGAGGTCGGTCTCGCCCTCGGCCGCGGCGGCGAAGCCGTGGTGCTGAGTGGCCATGTGCGCCAGCAGGCCGTGCAGGGTCCAGGCGCTGCACGGCGTCGGCTTGGTCAGGTCGGCGGGCGTGATCTTGGTGACCAGATCCAGACTGGCCCGAGTCACGATGGCGTCGAGGATGCGGAGTTCATCGATAGGCATACGCATATCATCTACATATGCATACGAGTTCGTCAACCGGTTTCGCGAACCGGGTCGGTATGGTCTGCGCATGGCGGAGCAGGGGAGGCCGGATCTCGCGGCGATGCTCGGCGGGCTGATGCGACGGCTGATGAACGCCGAGACGCCGGTGCTGGCCGAGCACGGGTTGACCATGTGGGGCTACGTGGTGCTGAGCGCGCTCGACGACGGGCCCGTCCGCACGCAGGCCGCCCTCGCGAAGGCGGTCGGCGCGGACAAGACCCGGATCATCGGCACCCTCGACAAACTCCAGGAGGACGGGCTGATCACCCGCGAGCCGGATCCGAAGGACCGCCGGGTCCGGCTGCTGGGGATCACCGAAGCCGGCCGCGCCGCGCGAAGGTCCGCCCAGTCGGAGATCCAGGCGCAGGAGGAGCGGCTGCTCGGACAGCTTTCCGCCGCCGATCGCGAAGCCTTCCTTCGCGCCGCGCGTGTGCTGTCCGAGACGCGGTGTCCGTGAGTCAGCCGAGCGACTCCACGACCATGCCCGCCGGATAGTCCGACGGCGACCGGCGCCACCACGCGCCGAAAGCCTGTGCCAGCCGCCGTGGCACCTCGACCTGCGCGCCGCCTCCGTGGAAGTCGATCGTCACCAGAACGCCGCCGATTTCCGTGGAACCCCAGGGGATCCGCCGGATCAACTTCGCGTAGTCGGCGCTGGCTGACACGAACGTGACCACCTTCGCCGCCCCGATCCGGCGTGCCTCCCCGAGGACGGCGTCTTCGAGCACACCGGACGGCCAGTCGCGGAGCTTGAGTTTCCGGTCGTAGCAGGAGATCGGCTCGTCGGCGCGCAGCAGCCCGTAGCCGCCGCTGAGGATCAGCGTCCGCCCGGACGCGGCGGCCTCGCCCAGGGCGCCGCCGACGTTCCGGTAGAAGTTCCCGTTGTAGCGCAGCCACGCGGGCCGCAACCCGCCGTCGTCGACCTTGGACCTCGCCAGGACATCGGCCCGCGCGCGAAGCATCGCCTCCGGCCAGACAGTGCTGGACTCGGGCAGGTCACCGCCTCGGTTCTTGGCCTTGGAAGGGCCGAGAACGGTCAGCGCCTCGCGCGGATCGATCGCGTCGAGAACACCGGTCGCCTCCATCGAAGGGATCCTATCGGCGACGCGCTGACCGGACGCTGATCGGTCCCGGGCATGCTGGAAGGACCAGACCGCGGAAGGGGGATCATGTCGCCACTCGTCGTGCACGGCTTGTGGTCCCGTGGCCGCGGGATCGTGCTGTGGGGTGAGCACGGCGACCGCCCGGCGACGACGTCGATGCGGCCGTCGAGCGCGGCCCGGCCGCATCCGTTCGCCGCGTCGGTCGCGGATCTGACGGCCCTGCATCCCGGCAAGCCGGCGTCGGCCGTCCTGCTGCTGCCGTCACGGCGCGGCGGACCGGTCGCCTCGCCCGAATTGGGCGCGCGGGGCCGTCCGCAGCGGGAACTGACGCTGGAACCCTGGTCGGTGCCCGCGCTCCTGATCGACCCGTCCGAGCTGGGGGACCTGGCCGACACGGTCAGCTACGGCACCTCCGTCCGTCACCTTCGCGCCGTCGTGCGGCTGGCGGACGACCTGGTGCGCCGCGGCCGGGTGCTTCCCACGCTCGTGCGGAACGAGATCGTGGCGCGGGCGCGCTGGCGGCCGGTGGCCCGCGGTGGCGACGCGGTCGCGGTCCGGGCGCTGATCGCGGCCACCCCACCGGTCGGCCGGGCCGAACACCCCGGACCGGATCCGGCGGCGCTCGTCACCGACGCGCTCCGCACCCTGGTCGACGCCGCGGTCCGCGACCGGCTGGCCGCCGCCGGACACGCCAAGGAAAGTGACGGGCGCGAAGGCCCGTTCGGGTCGTGGCTCCACGCGCTGAAGAGCGCCGACGACCGGATCGGCCAGTCGCCCGGACGGATGGGGATCGTCGCCGAGGGCATCGCCGCCTGGGACGCCGTCGGCGACACCGACCTCACCGAGGGCACCGTCTGCGTCCGGCTCGACGAGGTTCCGACGCTGCACGGCCCGGCCGACGACCCGGACGACCAGACCGGCGACGGGACCAAGTGGCAGCTGCGTTTCCTCCTGCGCTCCACGGCCGACCCCAGTCTTCTGCTCCCGTCCGAGGACGTCTGGTCCGGCAAGGCGGGCGCCAAGTTCACCGACCCCGAAGGCCTCTTCGCCGCCGAGCTGGAGCGGGCCGCCGAGGTGCTGCCGCTGCTCCGCCCCGCGGTCGAAGCCGAGAAGCCGGGCATCTATGACCTCACCGTCGCCGAAACCGTGGAGTTCCTCGACGGCGGCGCGGAGCGACTGGTCGCGGCCGGGTTCGACGTCCAGCTCCCGGCGAGCTGGGGCGGCCGGCGGAAACTCGCGCTCAAACTGTCCGTCCGCGGCGCGCCCGTCGACCAGGCCGCCGTGCACCGGCTCGGGCGGCACCAGCTCGCCTCCTACCGCTGGGCGCTCGCCGTCGGGGAGGACGCGCTGACCGACGAGGAACTCGCCGGGCTCGCCGCCGCGAAGTCGTCGCTGGTGCGGCTGCGCGGCCGGTGGGTGAGCGTGGACCCCGAGCTGCTGCGCGCCGGCCTGGAGTACCTCCGTCGCGAGCCGGATCGCGAGAAACCGCCGCTACCCACCCCGGCGGACCTGCTGGCGTTGCTCCGAGGCGGCTTCGAAGCGCCGCTGCCGGTCACCGAAGTCACCACCGACGGCTGGATCGACGACTTCCTCGCCGGACGACTCCAGCGCACGATCGAGCCGATCGAGCTGCCGCCGACCTTCGTGGCGACGCTGCGGCCCTATCAGAGCCGTGGTGTTGCCTGGCTTTCATTCATGGCGTCGATCGGGCTCGGGGCCTGCCTTGCCGACGACATGGGGCTCGGCAAGACCGTCCAGCTGCTCGCGCTCGAAGCGATGGAGAGAGCGCAGGACGATACGGGACCGACGCTGCTGGTCTGTCCGATGTCGCTGCTCGGGACGTGGCAACGGGAAGCCGCCAAATTCGCCCCGAAGTTGCATGTCCACCTCCATCACGGCGCCGATCGCGGCCGCGTGCGGACCGAGGGCGCGGATCTCGTCGTCACCACCTACTCGACCGCCGCCCGCGACGCCGACGAACTCGCCGCCATCCGCTGGCACCGGCTCGTACTCGACGAGGCGCAGGCGGTCAAGAACGCGAACACCGGACCCGCGCAGGCCTTGCGCCGGATCCCGGCCGGGCATCGGGTCGCACTGACCGGGACGCCGGTGGAGAACCGGCTCGCCGACCTGTGGTCGCTTTCGGATCTGCTCAACCCCGGCGTCCTCGGTGGCAGGCAAGAGTTCCGTGAGCGGTTCGAGGTGCCGATCGAGCGCCGGGGCGACCTCGCCGCGGCCACCGAGCTGCGCCGGCTGACCCGGCCGTTCCTGTTGCGGCGCCTCAAAACCGACCCCACCGTGCTCGCGGACCTGCCCGAGAAGATCGAGATCCTGCAGGAATACCGCCTCACCCGCGAACAGGTGACGCTGTACCGCGCGACCGTGGACGAGATGATGACGAAGATCGCCGACAGCGCCGGGGTCAAACGGCGCGGCAACATCCTCGCCGCGATCACCAAACTCAAGCAGATCTGCAACCATCCCGCGCATCTGCTGCACGACGGTTCGCCGATCGGGCACCGCTCCGGCAAGGTCGACCGGCTCGAAGAACTCCTGGCGGAGATCCTGGACTCGGGCGATCGCGCGCTGTGCTTCACCCAGTTCGCCGAGTTCGGCCACCTGCTCGTGCCGCATCTCTCGCACCGGCTGAACGTGAAGATCGCCTTCCTGCACGGCGGGTTGTCGCAGCGGCGCCGAGACTCGATCGTCGAGCACTTCCAGTCGGGCGAGGGCCCGTCGATCCTGCTCGCGTCGCTGAAGACAGGGGGAGCGGGGCTGACCCTCACCGCCGCCACCCACGTCCTGCATCTCGACCGGTGGTGGAATCCGGCGGTCGAGGAACAGGCCACCGATCGCGCGTTCCGCATCGGCCAGCGGCGCAGCGTCCAAGTGCGGAAGTTCGTCTGTCCCGGAACCATCGAGGAACGGATCGACGAAGTCATCACCAAGAAGGAGGCGCTGGCCGATCTCGTCGTCACCGACGGGGAGGACTGGCTCACCGAGCTGTCCACCGATTCGCTGCGCGAGGTCTTCACGCTCGGCCGGGAGGCGGCCGATGACTGAGGGATTCCGCCGGGCGCTCGACGAACTGGGTGTCCACAGAGGACTCGTGCCGCCCTGCACGGTCGATACGCTCACGCTCGGGCCGGGGGCAGCCGTCGCCAGGGTCCGGGTGACCAGGCAACGGTTCTACGAGGTCCGTATCGGCTTGCCGGCGTTCGGCAAACAGGTGTGGACGGCGGTCGCCGCCGCCGTCGTCGCGGACGAGCCCACGAGGACCGCCTTGCTCGACGGACGGGTCCCGGACGGCATCGATCGCTTCTTCGCCGCCGAGCAGGTGCCGCTGTTCCCCGAGGCGGCGTGGGAACTGTCGCTGGACTGCACGTGTCCCGGCACCCGCGTCCCGTGCGATCACCTCGTCGCGGGCCTGATCGCTCTCGAAGCGGACATGGACCCGTTCTCGATCTTCACGCTCCGCGGACGCGATCGCGCGACGCTGCTCGAAGAGATCGGACGGCAGGCGGGTGCGCGCGTGACAGCTCCCGCCGCGGAAGACGAAACAGCAGGGCTCGACGAGGTGATGGACGATTTCTTCGGCTGGGGCCCGGCCGGGGACGTCACGAACAGGCGACGCCCGCCCGCCGGGGATCCGCTGGGGCTGCTCGACGAGGTCCCGCCGCTCAAGGCCACAGTGGACGGAAAATCGGTCACCGCCCTGCTGCGGCCGCTCTACCGGGCGATCACCGGTCAGGAGAAGTAGGCGTCGACGATCGTGTCGTCCACTTCGGACAGAGTGGCGGGCGACCACTTCGGCGCACGGTCCTTGTCGATGATCTGCGCCCGGATGCCTTCGGCGAACTCGGCGGTCGAGAGTGCGTGGGCCGAAATCCGGTATTCCTGCGCCAGCACGGTTTCCAGGTCGGGCATCGCCGCCGCCGACCGGAGCGCCCGCAGGGTCACCTTCAGCGCGGTCGGCGACTTCGCCTCGATCTCCTTGGCGGCGGTGGCGGCCGCGTCACCCCCGGCGTGAAGCCGGGCCAGGACCTCTTCGACGGTGTCCGCCGCGTAGCAGTGGTCGATCCAGGCAGCGTCCGCGGCCAGCGCGCTCGGCGGCGCGGGCTCGGAGATCAGCTCCAGCGCGTCGTCCGTGGGGCGCGACGTGAGCGCGTCGAGCAGGTCCGGGATCCTTTGGCTGGGCACGAAGTGATCGGCGAGTCCACAGTGGATCGCGTCGGGCCCGGAGATCGCCCCGGCGGTGAGCGCGATGTGCGTCCCGAGTTCGCCGGGAGTCCGGGACAACAGATACGTGCCGCCGACGTCGGGGACGAAACCGATGCCGGTCTCGGGCATGCCGACGCGGGCGCGTTCGGTGACGATCCGGTGGCTGCCGTGCGCGGAGACGCCGACCCCGCCGCCCATCACGAGCCCGTCCATGAGTGCGAGATACGGCTTGGGGTAGCGCGAGATCAGGAGGTTGAGGCGGTACTCGTCGGCCCAGAACCGCAACGACGCGGTGCCGCCGCCGCGCGCGTCTTCGTAGATGGCGCGGATGTCGCCGCCGGCGCAGAGCCCGCGATCGCCGGCGCCGTCGATGAGCACGGCGCGGACTCCGGGGTCGGCGCGCCACGCTTCGAGGTGGTCGAGCATGGCGAGGACCATGCCGTGGTTCAGCGAGTTCAGCGCACGCGGCCGGTTCAGCGTGATCCGGCCGATTCCGCTCTCGACGAGGAACTGGACGTCGTTCACGAAGCCACCCTAAAAGTCGGAAGTCCGACTATGTGGAGCTTGTGGCGTACGCCTCGGACGGGGAAGTCGGTGCTTTGCTAGTGCTAATAACTGCCAGCGGGCGCGAGGTACGGTCTGGTAGTCATCGGTCATGAGCGATGAGCCCACCGCGGCGGAGCTGGCCGACGAACTTCTCGACGTCCTCGCGACCGAGCTCCCTTTGATGGCGACGTTCGACAACGTCCCCGGGCACGACCACGAACTTCGGGACGTGTCGGAGGCGGGCGACGACCGGCTGCGCGAGCGCGCCGTCCGGATCGCCGGGCAGGCCGCCCGGTCCACCGATCCGGACCGGATCACCCTGGGGGTCGTCACTCATCACGCGGAATCGCTCCTGACCAGGCTGGATTCGCGGCTGACGGAATTCATCCTCGCCGATCCGATGGTGGCCGAGGGGATCGGGGTGCTGGCGTGGCTTCCGCAGCTGGAGCCGTCGGGGGAACAGGCGGAGGAGGACTATCTGGACAGGCTGGCCGCTTTCCCGGAGTTCTTCGCGGCACTGGCCGAGCGCCACCGTGCCGGGGTCGCGGCGGGCCGGACCCCGGTGGAACGCGCGGTGCGCAACGCCGTCGACTACCTGGACCGGATCCTGGCCGCCGAACGCCACCCGGTGCTCGTCCCACCGTTGACCGGCGACCGTGTCGCGCGACGGGAGCGGCTGTTCACCGAGCAGGTGCGACCGGCGCTCGTCGCCTATCGCGAGGTGCTCGCCCGGGAGATCGCCGGACGTGGCCGCCCCGACGACCGGCCGGGTCTCTACTGGCTGGAGGGCGGCAAGGAGAGTTACGCCGGCTTGGTCAAGACGCACACCACCACCGGGATCTCGCCGGAGGAACTGCACGAGACCGGTCTCGAACTCGGCCGGGCGCTGGACGAGGAGTACCGGCGGCTCGGTGCGGCCGTGTTCGGCGAGCACGATCCCGCTGCGGTCCGGCTGCGGATGCGCACCGATCCGTCGCTGCGCTGGCGGGACGCGGACGAGATGATCACGACCGCGACGGAAGCGGTCGCGCGGGCCGCGGCCGCCGCGCCTGGCTGGTTCCGGCGGATGCCGTCGGCCGAATGCGTCGTGCGTGCCGTGCCGGAAGCCGACGGGCCCTCCGCCGCGCAGGCGTACTACATGCCGCCGTCGGCGGACGGCAGCCGTCCCGGCGTCTACTCCACCAACACCTACCGGGTGACCGAGCGGTTCCGGTTCATCGCCGAGTCCGTCGCCTTCCACGAAGCCGTTCCAGGGCACCATTTCCAGGCCGGTGTGTCCTACGAGCTCGACGGAGTGCCGCGGCTGCGCAGGCTCGTCCCGCTCTCGGCGTTCGACGAGGGCTGGGCGCTCTACACCGAACGGCTCGCCGACGAGATGGGGCTGTACTCGGACGACGTGATGCGGCTGGGCATGGTCGCCGAAGACTCCTTGCGCGCCGCGCGGCTCGTCGTCGACACCGGACTGCACGCGCTGGGCTGGAGCCGGCAGCGATGCGTGGACTACCTCGCCGGACAGTGCGTGCTCAGCGATGTCGAGGTGCAATCGGAGACCGACCGCTACATCGAATGGCCCGGTCAGGCGCTGTCGTACATGACGGGCAGGCTGGAGATCCAGCGGTTGCGCGCCTTCGCCGAGGAGGAGCTGGGAAAGGCGTTCGACATCCGGGACTTCCACGACGTGGTGCTGAGGAACGGGCAGGTGCCGTTGCCCGTGCTCAGCGACATAGTGCGGGAATGGGTGGCAGGCACGCGGCGCCGGGAGTGACCCCGGCGCCGCGCGAGCGAGCTCAGTCGCGCTTCGCGAGCATCGCGACTTCGGCGTCGGACAGCGGCCGGTCGTACAGCCGGACGTCGTCCACCGCGCCACGCAGGAAGTCGACCTGCTGACCGCCGTACTGGCCGCGGCCGACCACGGTGTGTCCGGTGCTCGGTGCGGCGGAACAGGCGTTCTGTGAGGCGACCTTCTGGCCGTCGACGTACAGCGACAACGTGCCCGCCTTGGCGTCGCGGACCCCGGTCAGGTGGTACCAGCGGCCGACTTCCGGCTTCTCCGGCGACAAGGCGCGGAGGCCGACGAAGCTCATCGCCCACCGCTGATCCTGCCCGGAGTACTGCAGGAAGAACGCGCTGTCGCGGCCGGTGTCCTGGCTGACGACGGTCTGGAAGGCGCCGCTCGCTTCATCCAGCTTCGCCCACGCCGAGACCGAGTAGCTGCTCGCCGTGTCGACGAGATTCGCCCCGGTGTCGGCCTGGCCGTTGCCCGTGAAGGCCAGCGCGCCGCCTTCGACGCCGCCTGCCCACTGCGTGTTGGTCAGCGCGGCGTGCGCGGTGCCGACCGAGTCCTTGGCGCTGGATCCGGTGCCCTCGTTGAACTTGTACGCGTGCACACCGGCGAGTCCCGGAGTGCCGGGACCCGGGTCGGGTGCGCCGGAACCACTGCCGTCGGCGTTACGGATGATCGCCTGGTTGACCGCGCGCACCTGCGCGAAGTCCATCTTCTTCACCTGCCTGTCGTAGGTGAAGAAACCGTTGACCTCGTGCTCGACATCGGTGATCTGCGTGTAGATCGAGCCGCTGATGCCGCAACTCTGCGCCGACGCGAGCACATCGCGCTGGTTCTGGACGTAGCGGCTGTTCAGCGTCGCCTGGTCCTTCACCATCTCGTAGGCGTGGCCTTCGCCGAACCACATGTGGTCCTCGACTTCGAGGCCGTAGCCGCCGTGTTCGCCGTCGATCGAGATCCGCTTGGCGTCGGGCATCGGCTTCGCGGGGCCAGGGTAGGCGTGCCAGTCGATGACGTCACCCTTGCCGGAGTCGCCGAGGGAATCGCAGCAGTTGACACCGCTGTGCGCGTTGACCAGCCGCGTCGGATCCTGGGCCTTGACGTCGTCGGCGATCTTGCCGGTGGTCTCGCGCGACCATTCGCCCCAGCCCTCGTTGAACGGCACGTAGCCGACGATCGAGGTCCAGTTCTTCTTCTGCTCCACCAGTTCCTTCAGCTCGACCTGGAACTGCCGCTGAGCGTCGGCAGGCGGGCGCCCGCCGGTGCGCATCGACGGCATGTCCTGCCAGACCAGCAGCCCGAGTTTGTCGGCGTGGTGGTACCAGCGGTCGGGTTCGGTCTTGATGTGCTTGCGGACCGTGTTGAAGCCGAGGACCTTGTGCTGTTCGAGATCGAAGCGCAGCGCCTGGTCGGTCGGCGCGGTGTAGATGCCGTCCGGCCAGTACCCCTGGTCCAAAGTGGACTGCAGGAAGAGGATCTTGCCGTTGAGGGTGAAGCGGAGTTTGCCGTCGGCGCCCTTCGCGGTGCCGAATTCGCGCATGCCGAAGTAGGACGAGACCTTGTCCACGGTGCGTCGGCCGTCCTTGAGCTCGACGTCCAGGTCGTAGAGGAACGGCGAATCCGGCGACCAGAGTTTCGCCTTGGGCACCGGCAGGGAGATCGTCCCGGCAGCGGACGCCTTGCTGCGGCTGACCACCTTCCGGCCGTCGCGGACCACGGCCTCGACGGTCAGCCCGGAGTTCCCGCCGGTGTCGACGGTGAGCTTCAGCGTGGAGGACTTGAGATCGGGGACCATGCCGAGCGTGCCGATGTGCTTCGCCGCGACCGGTTCCATCCACACGGTCTGCCAGATGCCCGAAGCGCCTTCGTAGAAGATCCCGCGGTCGGGGACCAGCCGCTGCTTGCCGACGGGCTGCCAGGTCGCGTCGGCGCGATCCTCGACGCCGACGATGATCTCCTGCTCTCCCTGGGGTTTCAGCGCCGAGGCCACGTCCGCCGAGAACGCGCCGTAGCCGCCCTGGTGCGCGGCCACCTCCTTGCCGTTGACGTAGACCTTCGCCTTGTAGTCGACGGCGCCGAAGTTGATCCGGAGGGTGTTGTCTCTGCCGACGTTCCAGTTCCGGGGCACGGTGAACGTGCGCCGGTACCACATGAAGTCCTCATGCCGCTGGATCCCGGAAAGCGCCGATTCGGTGGGGTAGGGGACCAGGATCTTCTCGGCGAGCTTCTCGCCGAAGGGCGGGACCTCGCCGGGGGCGGCGCCGGCGAACTCCCAGACCCCGTTGAGGTTCTGCCAGTTCTCGCGCACCAGCTGCGGCCGCGGGTACTCGGGCAACGCGTTCGAGGGCGACACCTGATTCGTCCACGGCGTCGTCAGGCGCGGCTTGCCCATCTTCCAGCCGCTCTCCGCGGCCGTCGCGGCTCCCGGCGTCATCGCCAGGGCGGAGACCACCGCGACCGCGGTGACCAGTGATTTCCGGAAGCGTCTCGGCTTTCGGGAGCGGTGTGGTGACAACGTTGACAACATCTGCTCGACACCCTTCTCCGGGGGCGGCCGCCTCGGCGGAGGTGCGCCTCCCGCTGGACTTGTGCAGGCGTGAAACCACGACGCCGTGGCCGGGGAACCAGTGTGAGCCGGGCCACGGGCGGCCGTCAGGATGTTTTTACATCGTTGATACAACGTTGTAAAGCGTCGAAGGCCTCGAATCGGTCCTGGGTGGAAGAGCTGTCCTGTGTGTCAGGGAAGGCGGGTTTCCCGCAGCCACTCGGCGAGCTTCCGGTAGTCGGCGCTGGTCAAGCCGCGCCGGGGATCGACCCGATGCAGGAGGGCCGGTCCGGGATGGTTGCCGGACACCCAGTCGCGATCGATGTCGGAAAGCTCGTCGTCGATCCACACGAACGGACGGTCCTGGGCGTGGTCCAGTAGAGGGCGGGTCTTCCAGTGCAGGCCGATGCGGGCGTCGAACTCGTCGGTGTCGGACGGCTCCGGCCAGTCCACCACTGGCAGGCGGGGTAGGCCGAGTCTGGGGGCGAGGGAGTCGTTGGCGTCCTGAAGCCAGGTCGTGGCCCAGATCAGCTCGCCGGGAAGAGCTTTCAGGCGCAAGCCATGCGACGGGTCGAGCCTGCCGAGAAGCGGGTTCTCGTCATCCTGCGGCGACGGTCCGAACAAGGGGTAGCTCGAAGGCTCCAGCCCGAAGGGGATGAGCGGGCCGTCGACGTCGAGGTAGATCAGAGGACCTGGGGCCACGACGGCACACGTTATCGGTGTTCGTCGTCGCGGTGCGTTGACACAATAATTGACCGATAGGTAACTTACTGGCGAGTCAGATCGGAGGGAGGCATCGATGCCGACCGAGGAGCGTTCCTGGTGGGGCTGGGGCACCACCGCCGGCGCACTGTCCAGGGAAGAGTCCGACGCACTGGTCGCCCGCACCTCGGGGGTGCTGCCCGCTCACGACTTCACCGACCACGCCCCGCCGGACCCCGCGGCGCTCGACGTCCCGGCATCGCGGATCCGTCCACCCGCGGCGCTCGCCGCGTTGTGCAGCGACCTTCCCGCCGATCGGCTGTCCCACGCCAGGGGCAAGGCGTTCCGCGATGTCGTCCGCAACCTGCTCGGACGGCTCGGCCACGTGCCGGACCTGGTCGCCCGCCCTCGCACGGAACAGGACGTCGTCGACCTCCTCGACTGGTGCACGACCTCAGGCACCCCGCTGATTCCTTACGGTGGCGGCAGTTCCGTGGTCGGCGGGGTCGAACCGAGGTTCGACGGGCCGGCGATCTCGATGGATCTCGCGGGCCTGGGTGGCGTACTCGAAGTGGACACGGTCAGCCGCGCGGCCCGGATCCAGGCCGGGATCTTCGGGCCGGCGCTGGAAGACCGCCTTCGCCCGCTGGGGCTGACCCTGCGGCATTTCCCGCAGTCGTTCGCCCATTCGACGCTCGGCGGCTGGCTCGCCACCCGCGCGGGCGGGCATTACGCCACCCTCGCCACGCATATCGACGATCTCACCGAATCGCTGCGTGTCGTCACACCCGCTGGGATCAGCGAATCCCGGCGCCTGCCGGGATCGGGCGCCGGCCCCTCGCCGGACCGGATGTTCCTCGGCTCCGAGGGAACGCTCGGTGTGATCACCGAAGCCTGGATGCGCCTGCAGGACCGGCCGGTCTGGCAAGTGACCGCGTCCGTCGCCTTCGAACGGCAGGATGACGCCGTCGCCGCCACCCGCGCGATCGCGCAGTCCGGGCTGTACCCGTCGAACTGCCGTCTGCTCGACCCGGCGGAGGCGTTCATCAACGCGGGCGCGAGTGTGGGGGGTGGCCTCCTGCTGATCGGGTTCGAATCCGCCGATCATCCGGTCGACCCCTGGCTCGACCGCGCGCTCGAAGTGACCGCGGGCCACGGTGGAATCGTGAAAACCAGGCGCGGCAAGGATTCCTCCGGCCAGGACAGTGCGTCGACGTGGCGATCGTCGTTCCTGCGCATGCCCTATCAACGCGACGCGCTGGCCCGCCGGTCGCTCATCGTGGAGACCTTCGAGACGGCGTGCACCTGGGACGGCTTCGAGGAGTTCCACGACGCGATCACGTCGGCCGCACGCGCCGCGATCGACGAGGTGTGCGGCGGTGCCGGTGTCATCACCTGCCGTTTCACCCATGTCTACCCCGACGGTCCCGCGCCCTACTACGGGATCTACGCGGCCGGGCGCTGGGGGAGCACGGTCGAGCAGTGGGACGAGATCAAGGCCGCCGTCTCCGAGGCGATCGCGGCCCATGGCGGCACGATCACCCACCACCACGCCGTCGGCCGCGACCACCGGCCCTGGTACGACCGGCAGCGTCCCGACCCGTTCGCCGCCGCGCTCGACGCCGCCAAGTCCGCCCTCGACCCGGCGGGAATCCTCAATCCCGGGGTGCTGCTCCGCTGACCGGCGAGCGGACGAACGAGGTCAGCAGCGTGGTGAACCGCATGGCAGCCAAGGACAACGTCCGCCCCGCCATGGTCTGCACCTGGGCTTCGCGCTTGCGGAACACGGCGTTGTCGAGCAGGACATAGGCCACTCCTTCGGTGGCGGCGTCCTCCTCGATGTCACCCAGCCCGCCCACGAGCGTGATTCCGCCGCCGCGGCGGACGAACTCGTACTTCGGGCTCAGTTCGTTGCACACCAGCACCGGATGCGCTGTGAGGTTCTCGATCCTGGTGGCGATGTCGAACAGGTCGCGCAGGCTCTGCCCCGGCGTCGGCAGTGCGAGCGGGTGTACGCACAGTTCGGCGAGCCCCACGGAGTCGCGGCCGGTGAGCGGGTGATCGAGCGGGACGATCGCGTACACCGGGACGACGACCGCGCTTTCGACACGCACACCGTGCTGAGGTCCCGTCGCGAACGTGACGGCGACGTCGGCCGCGCCCTCCAGAACCCGCCGCGTCGCCTCCTCCCTGGTCACGACGTCGATGTGGAACGTGACGTCGTGGTCGCGCCGGAAAGTCGCGATCGCCCGCGGGACGACACGGCGGGCGAATCCCTCGGAGCAGGCGACCGTGAGGGACCGGGCGTGCAGGCCGCGGCCGGTGCGGAGTTCGTCGACGAGAACGGCCGATTCGGCCTCGCTGCGGCGGACGTGGTCGAGCAGCCGGTTCCCGGCCTCGGTCGGCACCATGCCACGCGGATGCCGGACGAACAGCGGTACCCCGATGCCTGCTTCGAGTTTGGCGATCTGACGGCTGATCGCCGAGGGCGCCACCGTCAGTTCCGTCGCCGCCTCGGACACCGAACCGGTGCGGGCGACTTCGAGGAAGTACGTCAACGCGATCGGCAGCAGTCGCATCAGGTCTCCGCAGGTTTGCCTCAATGAGAACGCGGAGCACCGTAAACGGCAATGGTCAGGGTACGCAAACCGACTTACGCTCCTCAGCGATACTCGACGAGCGAATCGGGAGATACCGTGGCGATCCCTGCAGGACTGGTCTCGAAAGCCCGGGAGCACGTCGACTCGGGTGCGTTCTTCGCCGAGCTCGCCGACCTTGTCCGGTATCCGACTGTGAGCGATCATCCGAGCGGCCGCGTTGCCATCAAGGCATATCTGGACGAGGTGCTGACCCCGGCGCTGACCGCGCTCGGCTGTTCCGTGGCGACCCGGCCCAATCCCGACCCGGCCGGCGGCCCGTTCCTGATCGGAACCCGTATCGAGTCGCCGGAGCTGCCGACACTCCTGTGCTACGGCCACGCCGACGTCGTCGACGGGCACGAGGGCCGGTGGAGCGAAGGCCGGGACCCGTGGACGCTGACCGCCGACGGCGAGCGCTGGTACGGCCGCGGCTCGGCGGACAACAAGGGACAGCATCTGATCAATCTGACCGCGCTCAGGCTGCTCCTCGCCGAGACGGGTTCGCTCGGGTTCAACCTCAAGTTCCTGTTCGAGACCGGCGAGGAGATCGGTTCGCCCGGTCTCGACGAGTTCGTCGCGGCGAACCGGGAGGCGCTGAGCGCCGACGTCCTCGTCGCGTCCGACGGTCCGCGCCTGGACGCGGCGACACCGACGTTGTTCCTCGGCGCGAGGGGCAGTGTCCGCATCGCCCTCGACGTGGATCTCCGTCCCGACGCCTACCACTCGGGGAACTGGGGCGGTGTCCTGCGCAATCCCGCCACCACCCTCGCCGGGGCGATCGCCTGTCTCGTCGACGGGCACGGCCGCGTCCAGGTGCCGGAACTCCTGCCGCCAGGACTCCCGGACAGTGTCCGCGCGGCGCTCACCGCGCTCCAGATCGGGAACACGCCAGGGGATCCGGCGCTGGACGAGGGCTGGGGTGACACCGGGCTGACCGCGGCCGAGCGGCTGTACGGCTGGAACACCCTCGAAGTCCTCTCGCTGGGCGCGGCCGACATCGAGCGGCCGGTCAACGCCATCCCCGGCCGCGCCCGCGCGATGCTGCAACTGCGCTACGTCGCGGGCACCGACGTCGACCGCGTGGGCGAGGCGATCACGAAACACCTTGCCGCGCATGGATTTTCGATGGTCGACGTGACCGCCGAAGGCAGCTTCCTCGCCAGCCGCACCCCCGTGGACGACCCGTGGGTCGGCTGGGCGAAGGGCGTCCTCGACGAGGTTTCCGATCGTCGGGTGGCGATCCTGCCGAGTTTCGGAGGGGGACTGCCGAACCACGTTTTCACCGACCTGCTCGGCCTTCCGACGCTGTGGCTGCCGCACTCCTATCCCGGTTGCCTGCAGCACGCGCCCGACGAACACCTACTCGCGCCGATCGCGCGAGAGGGGCTCGTCCTCGCCACGGCGCTGTTCCACGCGCTCGGGCGGCGAGGCGAGGAAGCATGATGAGCGACCAGACGATGGCCAAGCCGCGCACGCCGTCGTCCACGCGACGCGCGATCGCCGCCGCGACCATCGGCAACGCGCTCGAATGGTTCGACCTCGCCGTGTACGCGCTCATGGCGGCCTACATCGGCAAGACCTTCTTTCCCGGCGGGAACGCGGCCGTCCAGCTCGTCCAGGCGTACGCGGTCTTCGGCATCACATTCCTCGTACGCCCGCTCGGCGGTCTAGTGCTCGGCGCCTACGCCGACCGGTTCGGCCGCAAGAAGGCGCTGGTGCTGACCATCTGGCTGATGGTCGCCGGGACGTTCCTGCTCGCGGTGATGCCGGGATACGCGACGATCGGTTTCCTCGCCCCGGTCGGCGTGATCGTCGCCCGGCTGATCCAGGGCTTCGCCGCGGGCGGGGAATTCGGGGCGGCCACGTCGTTCCTGATCGAACAGGACGATCGCCGCAAGGGATTCCTCGGCAGTTTCCAGTTCGCCAGCCAGGGTTTCGCGACGCTGTTGTCCGCCGGGTTCGCCGCCGGGCTGACCGCCGCACTGAGCGCCGACGCGATGACGTCGTGGGGCTGGCGGATCCCTTTCATCTTCGGACTGCTCGTCGGCCCGGTCGGCTACTACATCCGGCGTCACGTCGACGAACCCGCGGCCGAGCAGGCGGATAAGCCGAAGTCACCGCCCGTGCGGACGCTGTTCCGTTTCCATTGGGGCGGCCTGCTGATCGCCGGGGGAGCGCTGGTCGTCTCGACCTCGCTGAACTTCATCCTGCAGTCGCTGCCGACGTTCGCGATCAAGAACCTGGGCCTTGACGACTCGCTGTCGTTCGTCGCACTGATGATCACCGCCGCCATCCTGACCGTCGTGACGCCGATCGTGGGCCTGCTCACCGACCGGCACGGCCGCATCAAGATCATGATCGCGGCCGCGGCGGTGATCGGAGCCGGTGTCGTGCCGTTGTATCTGTGGGTCACGATCTCGCCGTCGTTCCTGACGCTCACGATCACGATGACGATCCTGGGGCTGCTGAAGGCAACCTACTTCGGCGCGCTTCCTTCGGTGATGGCGGACGTCTTCCCCGCGCACACCAGGGCGACGGGCCTTTCGTTCGCCTACAACGCGACCGTCGGGATCTTCGGCGGTTTCACGCCGACCATCGCGACCGCGATGATCGCGGCCACGGGGTCGCCGGTTTCGCCTGGGTACTACCTTCTGGCGACCGCGTCGCTGAGCATCGTCGCGCTGGTCGCGGCGAACCGGCGCCGCGGGATTCGCTGAATTCGAGGGAAAGACGGGCGCTGCCACGACAAGATGCGGTCGGCCAAAGCGTCGCCGGGGATGTCCGAATGGCCGCGTGCGGGATCGAACACCGCGACCTGCTGCTGGTTGGTAGGGAACGCCAGGCGGCAGGGGCACGAGGTGCCAGTGGACGCGCCGGTTGGCCAGGTACTCATCGACGGTGAAGTCGCCGACAGTGTGCTCGCGGTGCTCGACCGGGGCAGGTCCGGTGGGCGAGATCAAGGTAGGCATCGGCTTGCCACGGAGAACGGGTGGTCATGCCGTCCATATTTACGTGATCTCGCCTTGCGGTGATTTCGGAATCGGGGCACGCCGAGGGGCCCGTCGCCGGTGGGGCGGGCTCCTCGGCGTTCAGCGGCGGGGTGTTTGTAGCGGGTCCAGGTATTGGGGTGGGATGAATTCGGGGCGTCCGTCGGTGGCCATCCGTACTGCCCAGCCGGATTGTCCGTGGATGACCATGTGGTGGTAGCGGCAGAGCAGGCAGAGGTTGGTGAGGTCGGTGTCGCCGAGTTCGCCCCACGGCAAGAGGTGGTGGGCTTCGCAGTGTTTGGGTTTGCGGTGGCAGCCGGGGAAGGCGCATCCGTGGTCGCGGATGTTCAGTGCTCGTCGTTGGCCGGGGGTGACGGTGCGGGCGGCGCGGCCGATGTCGAGGGGTTCACTCTCGGTCCCGAGAACCGCGGGGATGATCTTGGCGTCGCAGGCGAGCATGCGGGCGTGGCGTGCGGTGATCTGGGTGACTTCGTCCACGCAGGCCGACCCGAGCCCGGAGGTCAGGGTCTCCAGCGGGATCGTGACCACCACCGTCGTCCGATCCCCCGACAGGGTGGGGGCTTTGTCGTTGGTCATGGCGTAGTGGATGGCGTCGAAGAGTGCGTCGCCGTGGCGTTCGCCGGGGGTGCGGGGGTCGCGGTTGCCGTCGTGGTCGGTGGGTCTTCGTTGTCCCCAGGTGTCGAAGAGGGCTTGAGCGCGGGCCCCGAATTCGGGGTCGAGCAGGCCGTTGAGTCGCCACCAGCCGTCGTCGCGTTTCCGCAGATGGACCTCGCGCGAGGGTGGTTTCAGGTCTTCGTCTTTCGGCTCGTTCCCGTCGGGATCCAGGCGCGCCAAGAGTTCCGCGCCACCGTTGAGGATCTCCTGGGGGCCGGCGTGGCGGGCCAGGTTCACCAGGATCTGTTCCGCGCCGGACCGGTCCTCTTCTGATGCCTCGGCGGGGATTTTCTTCAGTACCGCCAGGAGTGGGTCGAGGTGCTGGTGCCCGAGTTCCCCTTCGGCCGCAGTGGCTCCGGCGATGGGGGCGAAAGCAGGGGCGGGGGTGCCGTCCAGGTTTCGGCTTTCGTTCACCGCCAACGCGCGCGCCACGGTATCGCGGGCTTCTTTGGGGCTGATGCGGGCGGTTTCGGCGAACCAGCCCGCGGTCGAACCATGCCCGAAGAGTTCCATCGGACCGCGGGACTCGATCTCCGTCAGGAACTGCCCGACCTCCGCCAAAGCCTGTCGTGCCACCGACAACCGCTCCACCACGCCGTGCGCGAGCTCGCGCGCACCGGCACGCCACAACTCCTGTGGCGGTTCGAGGATTCGTTGGCTGGACACCCGGCCATAATACCACCGAATCGAACAGGCATTCGAGTCGAAAGGCGTTTTCCCGAAAGTGTATTGAGCCTTTTTCATCTTGGTTAGGTGAGGTTGTGTCCGAGGTGAGGATGGCTTTGTCTAGTGCGGTGACGCGGTGGGTGCTGGTGAGTACACGCCAGTGTTTGAGGTGGCGAACCCGCGTTCGGTGCGGATGACGGTGCCGTCGAGGATGGCGTAGTTGTTGTGGCTCCAGGCGAGCTGCCACAACGCGGCGGTCAGGGACGGGGCGCGCTGGGCGAGCAGGTTGATGACTTCGTGCAGGTAGCGGCACACCGTGGCCACGCCGATGCGGAATCCGGCAGCCAGGCGGGCGTAGGTGTCGCCGTTGTGCAAGTGGGCCGGCACGAGCAGGGCCTGACGCTGGCAGGACAGCCGGCGCTAGTCCGACCCGATCGCCTGCCGGTGTTCCCGGATGATCCGGGCCAACTTGGCCGATGTCTGGCTGGACAACGTGATCGCCGACGGGTAAGACAACGCAGCGAAGCTCCTGGCAGTGCATGGTTCTTGGTCGTTCCACGCATCTACCAGGAGCTTCGCCATACCCAGCACACCAACACACCCTCACCAACCCAAACCAGGTTGGAAAAGGCTCATTGAAGACAGTTCACCTTTATTGATGCGCTAATGACACTTGCGGGTGATAGGGGCGCAACGACCCCGCGGCGTATGAGGCTGACCTGCGCTCGATCCTTCGAGTTTCGTTAGCCTCTCGTCGTGCGTTCGCTGTACCGCCGTGCGCGTGGCGAGACTGACCTGCGGCGATTTCACAGTTCCCGCAGTAGATAACGCTGCAGCTTTCCGCTCGCATTACGCGGCAAGGCTTCGATGAAGCGCACGCGCCGTGGGTACTTGTACGGCGCCGCGGTCGCTTTCGCGTGGTTTTGCAGTGCCCGCGCCAGGTCCGTGCCCGGGTCGGCGCCGGGACGCGGGACGACGAACGCCGTGACGACCGAACCGCGGTCGGGGTCCGGCGTGCCGATGACGGCGCATTCGTCCACGTCCGGATGGGTGAGCAGGACTTCCTCGACCTCGGGCGCGGCGATGTTGTAACCGGACGAGATGATCATGTCGTCGCTGCGGGCGACGAACCGGAAATAGCCGTCGGCGTCGCGGACGTAGGTGTCGCCGGTGATGTTCCAGCCGCCGCGCACGTAGTCCTGCTGGCGCGGGTCCTCGAGATAGCGGCAGCCGGTGGGGCCTCGCACCGCCAGGAACCCGGGAGTGCCGTCGGGAACGGGTGAGCCGTCGATGTCGAGAACGGCCGCTTCGTAGCCGGGTACTACCTTCCCGGTCGCGCCGGGACGTGCGGTGTCGTCGGCGGCGGAGATGAACACGTGCAGCATCTCGGTGCTGCCGAGGCCGTCGATGAGCGGCCGTCCGACGATCTCCCGATACCGCTCGGCCACGGGAGCGGGAAGCGATTCGCCGGCGGAGACGGCCCGGCGCACTCCGGCCAGGAGTCGTCCGTCGCCGGCGTTCAGAATCGCGCGATACGCGGTCGGGGCGGTGAAGAGGACCGTGACGCCCTTGTCGGCGACGATGGCGGCGAGTTCCGCCGGAGTGGCGCGTTCGACCAGAAGCGTGGCCGCGCCCGCACGCAAGGGAAAGACCAGGAGGCCGCCGAGGCCGAAGGTGAACGCCAGCGGTGGCGTGCCGCAAAAGAGATCGTCGGACGTCGGGCGCACGATGTGCCGGGAGAACGTGTCGGCGATCGCGAGCAGGTCGCGATGGAAGTGCATCGTCGCCTTCGGGGATCCCGTCGTGCCCGAGGTGAAAGCCAGCAGGGCGACGTCGTCGGCCGCGGTCGGGACGTCGGCGAACGTGGGCGGATGTCGCTCCGCACGGGCGGCCAGATCCGTTCCGTACGACACGACGGGCAGATCGGCCGGGAGTTCGTCCAGCAGGCGTTCGTCGCAAACGGCGAGTGCGGGCTTCGCGCGGCCGACGATCTTGTCGAGTTCGGTACGCCGCAGCATCGGCATGGTCGTGACGGCCACCGCGCCCGCCTTGAGCACGGCCAACCAGGCCGCCGCGAGCCACGGGGTGTTGGTGCCCCGCAACAGCACCCGGTCTCCGGGAACCACTCCGAAATCGGCGACCAGGACGTGGGCGACGCGGTTGGCGCGGGCCAGGACTTCGCCGTATGTCCACGTTTCGGCGAGGGAGAGCAGGCAGGGCCTGTCCGGACCGAAGCGCGCCACGGTGTCGTCGAGCAGTGCGGTCGCGGCGTTCAGCCTGTCGGGATACCGCAGTTCCGGCAGGTCGAACACGAACTCCGGCCACTGCCCGGCGGGCGGCAGCCGGTCACGGCAGAACGGGTCGACGTGCGCGCTGGGAGAAAGCCTCATTGTCGCCGCTCCTCGGTCCGGCCCCCTCCTGCGAAGGTAGCACTTGTTACGACCGTCGAGAAGACGCGATGAAGCTCAGGGGACGAGGTCGGCCACGGCTCGATGCAAAGTGGCGCGCACGGTCTCGGCGTCATCGAGGTTGCCGCCGTGAAGCGCGCCGTCGCGGAGAAGGACGAGAGTGCGGGCGGCGTGGTCCGGGTCGGCGTGGCTCGCGTCGCGAGCCAGGTCGCGAAGGACGCCGAAGAACCAGTCCCGGTGGTCGTCGATGACCTGGCGGACCTGGTGTTCGGGATCGGGGTATTCGGCCGCGGCGTTGAGGAACGGGCAACCGCGGAAGTCGTCGTCGAGCGTCCGGTCGCCGATGATGCCCAGCGCGGCGAGCAGCGCTTCGCGGGCGGATCTTTCGCTTGTCACCGCGTCGACGCCCGCGCGGATCCGCTCGCTCGTGGTGCTCAGGTAGGCGGCGACGAGGTCGTCCTTGGTGGGGTAGTGGCGGTAGAACGTCGCCCTGGTCACGGCCGCCTCGGAGACCAGGCGCTCCACGCCGACGGCATGGATGCCCTCGGCGTAGAAGAGCCGTGACGCTGTCTCGAGCAGCCGGATCTTCGGATGTACGTCCCGGTCGACAGTCGGCATCCTCCAACCCTAGAGAAAGAACGGTCATTCCACCAGGTCGCCTTCGTCACGTTGCGGAAGGTCGTCCGGGCAAGCATTGTTCAGGGAGAAAGACCGATCGTTCTCCCTGACTTGAAGGAGCCACCATGACCAACCAGAAGCCCGCCATCGTCCTGGTCCACGGTGCTTTCGCCGACTCGTCCAGCTGGAACGGCGTCGTCCCGAAGCTGCGTGAGCAGGGCTATCGGGTGCTGGCCGCGTCGAACCCGCTTCGCGGCATCGAGTCCGACGCGGACTACGTCGCGGACGTCGTCAACGGCGTGGACGGCCCCGTGGTGCTGGCCGGGCATTCCTACGGCGGCGTGGTGATCAGCCGCGTGGCCACCACCGCGCCGAACGTCAAGGCGCTCGTCTACATCGCCGCCTTCCAGCCGGAGGCGGGGGAGAGCGTGTTCGAGCTGTCCGGCCGGTTCGAAGGCGGCAAGCTCGGCCCGGACACCACGAACGTCCTGGCTTCCCAGGGCGAGCTGTCGATCAAGCCCGAGAACTTCTCGGACGTGTTCGCGGCCGACGTCTCCGCGGAGACCGCCGACGTCATGGCGGTCACCCAGCGTCCGGTCACCGAGCGCGCGCTCGCCACGCCGTTCGACGGCGAGCCTGCCTGGAAGAACCTGCCGTCGTGGGCGCTGATCGCCGAGCAGGACCACGCGATCCCCGCCGCCGCGCAGGCGTTCATGTCCGAGCGCGCCGGCTCGGAGGTCACCAGGACGGACGCTTCGCACGCCGTCTCGGTCTCGCGGCCGGACGTCGTCGCGGAGGTCATCCTCGCGGCGGCAGCCAAGGTCGCCTGACCTCGGTCGCTTGACAGCGGAAACCTCCCCGGAGAGACTGCAAAAGCGTTTTTGCAGTCTCTCCGGGGAGAACCACGTGAAGGTCTTGGTGCTCGATTCGAGTCCGCGTCGTGAGGGCAATTCCTGGGCCCTCGCCCAGGCTCTGGCCAAAGGGGCGGAGGAAGCGGGACACGCGGTCGGCTTCGTCCGCCTTTCCGATTTCGTCGAGTCGCCGCTGGGGGACTGTCGCGACTGCCGGCTGAGCGACCGGTCCTGCGGCATCGCGGACGGCTACGAGCGACTGCTGTTCGACCACGTGCTCCCGGCGGACGCGATCGTCTACGCGACACCACTGCACTGGTACGGCATGACCGGTCGGCTGAAGTCCTTCTTCGACCGGCTTTTCTGCTACACCTCCGGCAGTTCGCCGCATACCGCCGAAGTCGTGCCCGGGCTGATGCACAAACGCGCCGCCGTGCTGATCTCCTGCGAGGAGAGCTACCGCGGCGCGACACTCGGGCTCGAAGCCCAGTTCCAGGAACTCGCCCGGTACCTGCGGCAGGACCTCGCCGGGATCGTGGTCGGGGTCGGCAACAGCCGGGGCGAGGTGGAGTGCGATCCCGCCCGGCCGCTGGAGGCCGCGGCGGACCTCGGACGTAGGCTGGGCGACGCCAACGTCACCGACTATCGGCTGGACACCGACCGGCCGAACCGCGTTTGGGGACCGCCCGTGGAGGCCTGAGTGTCGCCGACCATCCGTGACGTCGCCGCGGCCGCGGGGGTCTCGATCACCACCGTCTCGCATGTGCTGAGCGGGCAGGGCCGGATCTCCGAAGAGACCCGGCAGCGCGTCGCGCGGGCGGCGGCCGAACTCGGCTACCAGGCCAGTGTGCACGCACAGCAGCTGGTCACCCGGCGCAGCCGCACCTTGGCGATCCAGCTCGCGAACTCGGTCGACGCCGGCAGCGCGTGCGCGCTCGTGCCCAACTCGGACTACTTCCTCGAAGTCCTCAACGGGGCGGCCGAAGTGGCGTCGAAACGGTCGTACGCCTTGCTCCTGACGCCGAGGGAAGCCGACCTCGACCGGCTGAACGCCTTCGCCGTCGACGGCGCGATCCTGGTGGATCCCCGTGGGGACGAGCCGTTCTTCGCGACCGGCTGGTGCCGTGACCGGCCGCTGGTTACCGTCGGACGCCCGATGGCGGCGCCGTGCCCGGTGCCGGTCGTCGTCGACAACGACCTGGTCGCGGCCGCGCGGCTGATGCTGGATCACTTGGCGGACAACGGTTACGAGCGTCCGGCGATGATCACCACCGACACCCGCCGCTCCTACGCGGCGGACCTGGTCGCGGGATACCGGGGCTGGATGGAGGCCCGGGGCCTGGAGCCGATGGTGGCCGAGATCGACGAACCGCCGACCACCGAAGGCACGGCGGAGGCGCTGGGCAGGCTGCTCGACCGGCGGGTGTGCCCCGACGCCGTGTTCACGACGTCGGAGAACCTCGCCCTCGGCGTCCTCCACGAGGCCCGTCGCCGCAGGCTCGCGGTGCCCGGCGCGCTCGGGATCTGCAGTGCGGTCGACAGCGGATCGCTCCGGCTCACCTCACCGCAGGTAACCGGCATGTTCGTGTATCCCCGCGAGGTGGGCGGCCGCGCGGCCACGGCGTTGATGGACCTCATCGAGGGGAAGGCGTCCGACGGCGAGCCGCGCCGGATCGAAGTCGCCGTGCGTTTGAACGCGCGGGAATCCACCGTTCCTCGGCGCGGGGGGGTCGTGAGTGGCAATGAGGGTTAGAACCCGAATCGTCACTCACGACCCCCCGCGCAAAGTTCGGCCCAAATCAGGCACCGCTGTCTCGAAGGTGTCCTTTATGGACGGTCGAGACCGGCACGGTGCCGACGCCTTGTCCGCTTGAAGTACCTGAAGGACGCCAACCCCCACCGCTAAGAACTCCGGCACTCCGCGACCGGCGTGTCCCCGCCGTCTTCGCCGGTGGTCGCGATGAAGCCGAAGGTGGTCGTCCCGCCGGCGGGGAGGACCGCGTTCCAGTCGGCTTCGGACACCCGCACGCGATCGCCGTCCTGTGCCAGGGAACCGTTCCACAGATTGGCGATGCGGGTGCCGGGCGGCAGGGTCCAGCTGACCTCCCAGCCGGTGAGCCGGGTGTCCTGGGAGTTCCGCACGGACACGCGGATCTCCGAGCCGCCGGGCCAGCGATTGGCCACCTCGTACCGCGCTTCGCACACCGGTTTCGCGGTGGGAGTGGGCTCGATCGGTGCCGCCTGCGGAGCCTCGGGCGCGTCGCCGTCGAACAGGAGGACGCCTGCCAGCACACCGCTCGCCACGACCACACCGCCCGCGATGGCGAACGGCAGGCGTGAACGACGAGTGGGCGCGGGAAGCCGTTTGGTGCCGGACAGGATCGCCGGACGGCCGTCGGCGACGGCGGCGAGCATCCGCTCGGCTTCGGCCATGTCCGGCCGTTCCAGTGGATCGCGCCGGAGCATCCGCAGCAGGACGTCCGTGAGCGGGCCGGTGGACCGCGGCGCGGTGATCTCGCCGCGGGCGACTCGTTTGAGGAGGGCGATCTGGTTGCCGTCGGTGCCGAACGGCGGCGCGCCTTCCAGCGCGGTGTACAGCGTGGAGCCGAGGGAGAACACGTCCGACGGATAGCCGGGCTCCTCGCCGTCGGCGACCTCGGGGGAGAGGAACGCGGGTGTGCCGACGACGAGACCGTCGCCGGTCATCGTCCCTTCGCCCGTGGCGTGGGACAGGCCGAAGTCGGCGATCTTCGCTTGCCCGTCCTCGGTGATCAGGATGTTGTTGGGGGTGACGTCCCGGTGCAGGATGCCGTCCTCGTGCGCGGCGGCCAGCGCCGAGGCGATCTGCGCGCCGAGTTCCGCCACCCGGCCCGCTGGGAGCGGGCCGTCGTCCGCGAGGAGTTCCGTCAGCGGCCGCGACGACAGGAACTCCATGATCAGATAAGGGGTTCCGTCCTGTTCGACGACGTCGTAGACGGTGACGGCGTGCGGATGCTTGAGCCGCGCGGCGACCCGGGCCTCCCGCATCGCGCGCACGATCGACCGGAACGGCGCGTCACCCGGCGAGTTGTCCGGCAGCAGCTGTTTGACCGCGACCGTGCGGTCGAGCCGCTCGTCCCGCGCCTGCCACACCACGCCCATCGCGCCCCGGCCGACCTTGTGCTCCAGCCGGTAACGACCGGCGATGATGGCGTTCCGGTTCACGGGGCAACTGTATCCGTTAAGAAAGCTTGGCCTCCTCGACCGGCGAACCGGCCGTCGCGAGCCAGGCCTCGGCGAGCAGGCGGTGGCCGAGCGGGCTGGGGTGGACGCCGTCCGGGGCCAGTGTCGCCGCCCCGTGTTCGGCCGCCGCGCGCGGCATGAACAGATCCGCGCGGATCAGCCGCGCGCCGAATTCGGTGGCCACTTCCAGCGCGACTTCGATCCGAGGTGCCAGATCGGCCACCCAGTCATGGTGCTCCGGCTCCACCGGTAGCAGGAACGGCGTGATCACGTACAACTCGGCAGGCAGGTGCTGCCGAGCGTCGGCCAGCAGCCGGGTGTAGGCGGCGCGGAACTTGTCGATCGGGCTCGGCAGGCCGCGGTCGAAGGTCCGCCAGGTGTCGTTGATGCCGATCTTCACCGTCAGCACCGTCGGACGCGCCGCGAGGACGTCGGTGGTCCAGCGGGCTTCGAGGTCGTAGATCCGGTTGCCGTTGATGCCCCGGTTGATCACTTCCGGCCCGTCACCGAGGAGATCCGCGATCTGCCGGACATAACCCTTGCCCAGCGACGCCGGATCGGTGCGATCGCGGCTGGAGTCGGTGATGGAGTCGCCGGCGAAGAGCAACCTGTCGGCTTCGGTGAACCTCACGCGGCCGCCTCGATCAGCTTCCGCAGCGAGTCGGCCTCACCGGGGATCAGGTCCGGATCGTTGTCCGGGACGAATTCCAGCAGTGCGTCAAGCTGCCGCCCGGTCTTCGCGAGCAGGCCGAACGCCCTCGTCCACAGGTCCGCCCGGAAGGTCAGCGGATGCCGCTCGTTGCTGGGCCACCACGAGAAGACGTGCACCGCGCGCACGTGGTCGAGCACCAGTTCCAGTCCCGCGAGCGCCTGGTCGTCCGGCAGGTCCTGCGGCGGTTGCCAGTAGGTGCCGAGATTGTCGCGGCCGACCTCTTCGAGCAGCCGGACGGTCGATTCCGCGGTGTCGGTCAGTGTCCCGCCGTGGAATTCCAGCGCGACCTCCAGACCGTGGTCGTTCGCGACGTCGGCGGCCTCGCGGAGACCGGTGACGACCTGCGCGCGTTCGTCGGGGTCGACGTCCTCGGAGCCCGCTTTGCCGGCCCACACGCGGATCCGCGAGGCGCCGAGCCGGACCGCGGTGGCGGCGATCTCGCCGAACTTCCCGGCTTCGGCCGGGGTGGCGCGGAAGTAGGAACCGTAGGAGTCGCAGGTCAGCCCGTGCCGTGCCATGGCTTCGAACGCGCGCTCGGCCGCCCAGTCGTCGTCAGGGCGCACGTGGACGTCGGCGCCCCACTCGATCACCCGCAGCCCCGCTTTCTCGGCACGGCGCGCGACCTCGTCGGCGTCCAGCCGCCGCAGCGTCACCGAACACAGTCCCGGGCGGATCATTTTCCCTCCAACGGTTGAGTGCTTTCGCGCAGCACGACCTCACCGGTGATCGGCTTGACACGAGGACCGGCCGCGCGGTCGTCGAGGATGAAATCGAGCGCCTGTTCGCCCATACGCTCGATCGGCACCCGCACAGTCGACAGCGAAGGCCTTATGTCGCGCAAGGTAATAATGTCGTCGAAGCCGGCGATCGCGATCTGCGCGGGGACCAGCAGCCCGCGGTCGCGGCAGGCGGCCATCGCACCGACGGCCATCACGTCGTTGACCGCGAAAACACAGCCGCGGAAGCCGTTCTCGATCGCACGCACCATCGCCGCGTAGCCGCCGTCGCGGGTGAATTCCGCGCGCAGCACGTGGTTCTCGGGCAGGGGGACGCCGTGCCGGGCGAGTCCGTCACGGAAGCCGAGTACGCGATCCCGCGACGTCAGCAGGCCGGGCGGCCCGGCGAGCACGAGGAAGTCCCGATGCCCGAGCGCGGCGAGGTTGTCCGCCAGATCCGCCGCCCCGGCCCGGTTCTCCAGCATGACGGTGTCGAACGGCAGTTTCCGCTGGCCGATCACGACGACTTGACCGTCGGCGGCCTCGAACGCCTTGAGTTCCTTGGTCAGATTCCGTTGCAGGGCACTGTCTTCGTTACGCGACCCGGCCAGGATGACCGCTCGCGCCCGTTGCCCGCGCAACGTGGTGACGTACTCGAGTTCCTTCTCCGGATGGTTTTCCGTGCTCGCGATGGTGACGGTCAGCCCGTGCCGCGCCGCCACGCGCATCACCCCGGACGCGATCGAGGAGAAGTAGGGGTCGACGATGTCGTGCACCAGCAGCCCGACGACGTTGCCGCGGCCGCGGGCCATCGCCTGCGCGGGCACGTTCGCCGTGTACTGCAACCGTTCCGCGGCCCGCAGTACCGATTCGCGCAGCGTTCCGCTGACCTGTCTGGTGCCGCCGTTGAGCGCCCTCGACGCCGTCGCGAGCGACACGCCCGCCTCACGGGCGACATCGGCCAGGGTAGCCGAACCCGCGGCGCGCTGCGGCATGGTTCCTCCTCGATCGTGCGGTGGGCTCACGCCGGCGTGGGCTGACGCCGGCGTGAGCCCGGTTCGCTACGGAGCGCCGGGGCCGACGTCCGCGGTGGTGAGCGGCCGGTTGGCGATGGCGGCCGTCGAGTACTCGTCGGCACCGACGTCACGCAAACTGCCGCGAGCCTGGCCGTCGATGTCCAGCGTGACCGGCGCGGTCGACAGGGTCGCCGCGTCGATCGCGGGGCTGCCCGCGGCGAGCCGCGAGACACCGTCGCTGCCCTGCACGAGCTTCGGGTCGACCCGGCGGAAGGTGCCGGCCGGGATGTTGCCGTTCCCGCCCGAGCCCCACAGGATGTTGCCCGACCACGTGAAGTTGCCCGTGGTGCTCATCGCGACCAGGTCACCGTTGCTGCCGACGAAGAGATTGTCCGAAATCGTGCAGTCGCGCGGTTCGATCGTCCGTTTGGTCTCGCCGGCGAGTGTGCCGCTGTTGTTCAGCAGCGTGTTGTGCGCGATGAGCACGCGGTCCGCCGCGTCGTTGCCGCGCCGTGATTCCTTTGACTCACCAGGGAAGTGGTCGCGGACGCTGCCGCTGCCGACGACCAGCGCGCTGCCGGACACTCCGGCGACGTAGTTGTTGAGGATCTTGTGGTCGTTGCCGTAGATCCGGATGCCTTCCTTGCCGCCGAGGATGAAGTTGGATTCGACGAGGGTCTTGTTTCCGTGGCGGAGCACGATGCCGCCCTTGCTGTTCCGGATGGTGTTGTTGCGGATGAAGTTGCCCGACGACTTGACCGAGATCGCCTCCGGGTCGCCGTTCGCGCGTTCGAACAGGTTGAACTCGATCTTGGCGCCGGCGGTGGTGAGCGCGCGGGGGCTGACGCCGAGCCGGATCGGCTCGCCGCCGTTGTCACCGGGGAAGGTGTGGTCGGAGAAGTAGTTCCGGAAGACTTCGACGTCCGCCGCCATCTTGTCCTCGTCCGCACCCTCGATGCAGAGCATGACGCCGAGTGTCGTCTTGTGGTGGAAGTGGTTGCGGTCGATCTTGCTGTTGTCGGCGCGGACCATCACCCAGTGCAGGTCGGGGAGGTCGGCGAACTGGAGATCGTTGCGGGTCAGCCGGATCCGCGAGCAGTTCGCCGGGATCTCCAGCGTGGTGCTCTGGCGGAACTTGAACCCGCTGATCGTGACGCCGGTGGAGTCGTCGAAGACGAAGCTCTGCTCACCGTTGAGCGTCACCCCGCCGCGGGACTGGGCGACGATGGTGATCGGCTGGTCCTTCGTGCCGCGCCTGCCCTTGATGCTGATCGGCTTGCCCGTGGGCACGGTGTAGGTGCCGTTGTTCACGGTGATGACGGCACCGGGGCCTGCCTTGTTGATCGCGTTCTGCAGTTCGGTCAGCGAACTGACGTTCAGCGCGCACAGCCCCTGCGGTTTGGCCGACGCCG
Organism: Amycolatopsis sp. WAC 01416; assembly: GCF_003947485.1. Taxonomy (NCBI): domain Bacteria; kingdom Bacillati; phylum Actinomycetota; class Actinomycetes; order Pseudonocardiales; family Pseudonocardiaceae; genus Amycolatopsis; species Amycolatopsis sp. WAC 01416. The sequence goes on from NZ_QHHX01000009.1 coordinate 169,456, forward strand.
TGCCCGCGGTGACCCAGGGGACGGTGATCAGCGCGGCGCCGAGGGTGGCGCCGCTGAGGAACCTTCTGCGATCCATGATGCCTCCGTGCTCAATCGGTGGGGAGGGTTTCGGCGGCGGGGCTTTGTTCGCTGAGGAACAGTTCGATCACCGGGACCGGGGTGTCCGGTTTCCGGATGGGGAGCTTGAGGGTGAGCGTGCCTTCCGGCTGCCCGCCCATCTGGGTGTTCTGCGCGGTCTGCCCGGGATCCGTGTGCACCTGCCGGATTTCCGAGGCGTCGTCGAGCAGCTGGGCGTAGCGCACGCGCCCGGCGAGCCCTGGCAGGTGCACGTGGTTCATCGGCCAGCTGAAGAGATGCAGGTACAGCCGGTCTCCGCGCTGGGTGTAGCGGCCGTCCGCGGGGGCGGTGAACCCGGCGGGACCGCAGCCGCGGATGGCGCGTTCGTGCCGGTCCATCCAGCGGCCGAGTTCGGCGAGCACCTCGAGCGCCCGCGGGTCGATCTCGCCCCGGCCGTTCGGGCCGACGTTGAGCAGCAGGTTGCCGTCCTTGGACACGCCGTCGACCAGCATCCGGATCAGCAGTTCGGGGCTCTTGTAGTCGAGGTTGTCGCGGTCGTAACCCCAGCTGCCGTTCAGCGTCTGGCACGCCTCCCACACCACGGGGACGCCGTCGCGGGTCATCGGGCCGGACGGCTGGTACTGCTCCGGGGTGATGAAGTCGCCGGGGATCCCGGCGCGGTCGTTGACCAGGATGCCAGGCTGGAGTTCGCGGACCAGCGCGAGCAGGCCGGGGGAGTCCCAGTCGTCCGGTCCCTTGCCGCCCCACCATTCCTTGCGGCCCTGGTACGAGAAGTCGAAGAACAGGTAGTCGATCGTGCCGAAGCGGGTGAGCAGCTCACGGACCTGACCGTGCAGGTAGAGCTGGTACTCGGCGATGTCGGCGTACTGGTGCGCCGCGATGTACTCCGCGTCGTCACGGCGGGGATGGGTGCCGTCGACGGGGAACGCGGGGTGGTGCCAGTCGATCAGCGAGTGGTAGAAGCCGACCTTCAAGCCTTCTTCGCGGCAGGCATCGACGAACGGGCCGAGCAGATCCTTGCCGTAGGGCGTGTTCGTCACCTTGAAGTCGGTGAGATCGCTGTCCCACAGGCAGAAACCGTCGTGGTGCTTGGTGGTCAGTACGACGTAGGTCATGCCCGCGGCCTTCGCGGCCCGTGCCCAGGACCGCGGGTCGTACTTGTCCGGCTCGAAGTGGTCGAAGTAGACCCGGTACTGCTCGTCGGTCAGCTTTTCGCGGTTCTGCACCCATTCGTGCCGGGCGGCCAGCGAATACAGTCCCCAGTGGACGAACATCCCGAACCGGTCGTGGGTGAACCAGGCGGTGGAACTCACTTCAGGATCGCTCCTTGATTGTCTTTGGTGAGTCAGCCCTTGAGTGCGCCCGAGGCGAGGCCGCGGACGAACGAACGCTGGAAGAACAGGAACGCGGCGACCGAGGGGAGCAGCGCCAGCAGCGACGCCGCCATGATCACGCCCGGCGTGACGTTCGTGTCGATCCGCAGTGTCCGCAGGGCCAGCGGCAGGGTGTAGGTCGAGGCGTCGGTCGACACGAGCAGGGGCAGCAGGTACTGGTCCCAGATCATCGTGAAGCCGAAGACCCCGATCACGCCGAGCGCGGGCTTGCACATCGGGAGGATGATCTGCGCGAAGATCCGCAGATCGCCGGCGCCGTCGATCCGCGCGGCCTCCTCGAGTTCGCGGGGGACGTCCTTCATGAACTCGGTCATCACCAGGATCGAGAAGGCCCACGCGCCCAGCGGCACGATCATCCCGGCGAGGCTGCCGATCAGGTTGAAGTGCACCAGCGGCAGATCCGAGAGGATCAACGACAGCGGGATCGCGAGGATCTCCTCCGGCAGCATCAGCGTCGCCAGGATCGCGACCAGCACGAAGGTCATGAACCGGAACTTCTTGCGCGCCAGCGCGTAACCGGCCAGCACCGAGACGATGACCTGCAGCAGCAGGCCGAAGCCGACCACCAGGAACGAGTTGAGCAGGTACATCCCGACGCCGAGGTCGAACGCGATGCCGAAGTTGTCCAGGGTCGGGCTCGACGGGACGACGCTCAGCGCAGTCGGATCGGAGACGTTGTTGAACGCGCTGACCAGCAGCGCCAGCAACGGCCCGGCGAACACCAGGAGCAGCAGGGTGTACAGGACGAACTTCAGGATCCGTCCGCCCGGCGATTTGACGGCGTCGAGGCCGAGTGCCGAATCGTTGGCCGCGGTCATGCGTCTCGCCTCCGTCGGAGCACCTGGACGAACAGCGTCAGCACGAGCGTCGCGAGGAACAGCAGGACCGCACCCGCCGCGCCGACGCCCAGCCGGTTCTGTTCCAGGCCGAGTTTGTAGATCAGGGTCATCGCGACTTCCGTCGAGCCGTTCGGCCCGCCGTTGGTCAGCAGGAACACCTCGGTGAACACCCGCAGGCCGCGGATCGCCGCGAGCACGAACAGGATCGAGAACACCGACCGCAGGCCCGGCAGCGTCACGTGGAGGATCTTGCGCCAGCGGGAGGCACCGTCCACAGTGGCCGCTTCGTAGAGGCCCCTGTCGATTCCGGCCAGTCCGGCGAGGAAGATCATCATGTCGTACGGCGCGCCGCGCCAGATGCCGGTGACGATGACCGAGATCATCGACGTGTCGGGATCGTTGATGAAGCCCGACGGGCCAAGCCCGACCATGCCGAGGATGGAGTTCAGCATCCCGTCCTCGGTCGGGTGGTACATGATCCGCCAGAGTTCGGCGACCACCGCGATCGGCACGACCACCGGCAGGAACGCCGCCGACCGCAGGAACTTCAGCCGTTTGCTCTGGCCCTCCATGAACAGGGCGAGCGCGAGGCCGATGACCATCGACCCGACCGTCTGCCCGACCGCGATGACCACGGTGTGCCAGATGGCGGAGTGGAACGCCTCGTCACCGAGGACGGTGCTGTAGTTCTGCCCGCCGACCCACTGGTTGCCGAGGTACGGCTGGACGTCCTGGAAGGACATCGTCACCGCGGTGATCATCGGGATGAACTTGAAGTACACGAACAGGATCAGGGCGGGGGCCAGGAACAGCCACGGCGTCCACCACTTCCCGTCGCGGTCGCTGCGCCTGCGGGCCTTCGGCGCGGGCGCCCGCTTGGCAGCGGGACGGTCCGCGCCGACGGCCGCCGGCTTGGCGTGATCTACGGTCATGACGCGCTGATCCCCTGTTGCTGCAAGGTCGCGGTGAGCTTGGTGTCGAGTTTCGCCAGTTCCGCCTTGGTGTCGAGCTTGCAGTCGGCGATGAGCGCGCTGACCGTGTCGGCGGTGTCCTGGCGGACGGGCGTCCAGTTCGGGATGGACGGCGCGTAGTGGCCGGACTTGGCATAGATCTCGGCGTAGGTCTTCCAACGCGGGTCGGGCCGGACCTGGCTGATGTCGATGTTCTTGTTCACCGGGAGCTGCACGATGAAGGCAGAATCGCCCTCCATGCCGATCTTCTGGCCGTCGGCCGAGATCGCGAAGTCACCGAAGGCGTCCTGCCCGGCCTGGTTCGGCGAGCCTGCCATCATGTAGATCGACAGGCCCTCGGCGAGCACGTCGGCGTTCTTGGCGCCCTGCGGCATCGGGACGACCTCGTACTTGTCCTTGCCGAGTGCCTTGTCGAAACGCGGCAGCAGATACGGGCCGACGACGTACATCCCGGCCTTGCCCGCCTCGAAGGTCTCGTTGGTCGCCGGGGTCGGCATGGTGACCGAACCGGGCTGGATCACGTTGTCCTTGCAGCCGAGGTCGCGGAACCACTGCACCGCGGCGACGGATTCGGGCGTGCTCATCGACGGCTTGTACTTGCCGCCCCCGGCCTCGGTGATGAAGTCGCCGCCCGCGGCCCACAGGAAGTTGGAGAAGTACCAGGAGGCGTAGCCCCGCTTGGTCGACAGCGTCGCGTTGAGGCCCGCGGTGTCGTTCTTGCCGTTGCCGTCGGGGTCACCGGTGGTGAACGCCTTGGCGAGGTCGACGAGCTCCGGCCAGCTCTGCGGCACGCTCTTGCCGAGCTTCTCGCGCCAGTCCTTGCGGATCAGCAGCGCCGAAGCCTGCGCGCTGTAGGGCAGGCCGTACAGCTTGCCGTCCGGGGTCTGGTTGGACTTCAACGCCTGCTCGGTCAGCTCGGCGGCGTGCTTGATCTTGCCCTGTTCGATCTCGCGCACGAGACCCTGGCTCTTCAGCGTGCCGACCTGCGTGACGTCGTTCATCACGATGTCCGGCAGGTCGCGCTGGGCGGCGCGCTGGGCCAGCTTCGTCTCGAAGTCGTCGAAGATCGCGGTGACCTGCACCTTGAACCCGGTGGCCTTCTCGAAGGCTTCCGCGAGCCGTTTGGTGGCCTGCTCGCCGGCGCCGCCGGGAGTCGTCCGGGTCCACAGTTCCAAGGGCGCCTTGGTGTCCTGCGCGACGTTCGTTCCGGCGGGGCCTGCCGAGCAGCCCGAAAGGACCAGCGCTGAGACAGTGAGTCCCACGCCGATCCACCGCGATTTCCGCATCGCATCTCCTGTTCACTGTGGACCACGCTGTCTACTCCGCAGGGGACGGTAAGCGCTTTCCCGACCTGAGGTCAATGGTCCGATGATTACGAATTTCAATCGGCAGGGTTTGCCCCTGCGTGGGCCTTGCCGCGCGTGGACCGGGGAAAGCATCCGATGTATGGTCGCCGACGGAGGTAGGGATGACCGAGCTGCAACACCGGCCGACGGCACTTCTCGTGATGGAGGAACGCCGCCGCGACGACGTTTACCCCGAGGCGGTGCTGAAGGAGATCGGCACGCTGGTGGACCTGCGTGAGCCGCTCACCCGCGAGCGGCTGGCGGAGGATCCGGCGGCACTGGAAGGCGTCGAAATCCTGTTGTCCGGCTGGGGTGCCCCGGTGCTGGACTCCGTCCTCTTGGGACACGCGGCGGACCTGCGCGCGGTACTCGTCGCCGCCGGATCGGTCCGGCCGCTGACCACCCCCGAGTTCTGGGCGCGCGAGCTGCCGATCGTGTCCGCCGCGGCGGCGGGCGCCGTCCCGGTCGCCGAGTTCACCCTGGCCCAAGTCCTCTTAGGACTCAAGCAGGTACACCGGATCTCCCGCGAGATCCGGGAGCGGCGGGCCTATCCGCCCGACCCGAGGGTCGCCGGTGCCTACCGGTCCAGGGTCGGCCTCCTGGGCCTCGGCGAGATCGGTGCTCTCGTCGCGTCGCATTTGCGCGGTTTCGACGTGGACGTGCTCGCGAGCGACCCCGTCGTCGACCCGGCGACCGCCGCCGGACTCGGCGTGCGGCTGGTGGGTCTGGACGAACTGTTCGCCACCTGCCCCGTGGTCAGCCTGCACGCGCCGCTGCTTCCGGAGACCGAAGGACTGGTGAACGGGGAGCTGGTGGCCAGGATGGGCATCGGCGCGACCCTGATCAACACCGCCCGCGGCGCCGTCGTCGACGAACCGTCGGTGATCCCGGTGCTGCGCGAGCGCCCGGACCTCACGGCGATCCTCGACGTCACCTGGCCCGAACCGCCCGAGCCGGACTCGCCGCTGTACACGCTGCCGAACGTGGTGCTCACCCCCCATCTGGCCGGCGCGCTGGGCGCCGAACGCGCCCGGATGGGCGAACTCGTCACGCGGGAGCTTCGGCGGTTCGTGCTCGGGGAGCCGCTTCAGTACGCCGTCGCACCGGACCGGGCGCACTTGCGGGCGTGATGCTCGCAGTTCGAGAGATCGGTCCGCGTTCTGGCCGTCGACCTGCCAGGACACGGCGACAGCGCTCCCGCGGAGAAGGGCGCGGCTCGGCGTGAGGTTGCGTCAGGTCGTATAACGCCCTATACCGCGTGCCGACTGGCGGTCAACACGGCCGTGAGGCCCTCCTGCAGATCTTTGACGAAGTACCCGGGCACCTCCAGCGACGGGAAATGGCCCCCGGTTTCGGGTGACCTCCATCGGACGATCTGGCGGTACCGCTCCTGCGCCCAGGGGCGCGGATACTTCTCGATGTCGCGGGGATAGACGGTGATCGCCGACGGGACGTCGACCCGGAGATCGGGATCGAGCGAGTTGTGGCTTTCGTAGTAGATGCGGGCCGACGACGCGCCGGTCCGGGTCAGCCAATACAGGGTGACGTCGTCGAGGACACGGTCCCGGGAGATCGTCTCGAACGGGCTGTCCTCGGTGTCGGACCACTCGGCGAACTTGTCGAGGATCCAGGCGAGAAGCCCGACCGGTGAGTCGACGAGCGAGTAACCGATGGTCTGCGGCCTGGTCGCCTGCTGCTTCGCGTACGCCGCGCGGTGATGCCAGAAATCGTGGGTTTCCTCGGTCCACTCGCGCTCGATCGCCGTCAGCCCGTCCGTGGTCAGCCCGGGCGGCCCCTCCGCGAACGTCGTGTGGATGCCGAGGACGTGCGCCGGGAAACGGCCGCCGAGAACCGTGGTGATATTGCCGCCCCAGTCGCCGCCGTGGGCGGTGAACCTGTCGTAGCCGAGCCTGCCCATCAGCTCCACCCAAGCGGCCGCGATCTTCTCGGTGCCCCATCCGGTGGTGGCCGGCTTGTCGCTGTAACCGAAGCCGGGTAGCGAGGGCACCACGACGTGGAACGCCGGCGCGTCCGGGTTCTCGGGGTTCGCCAGTTCATCCACCACATCGACGAATTCGGCGATGCTGCCCGGCCAGCCGTGCGTCAAGACCAGGGGAACGGCGTCCGCGCGGGCGGACCGGCGGTGCAGGAAGTGGATACCCAGGCCGTCGACGGTCGTGCGGAACTGACCGATCCGGTCGAGGTGCTTCTCGAAAGATCGCCAGTCGTATTCGGTGCACCAGTAGTCCACGACATCGACGAGGTCGGCGAGCGGAACGCCCTGCCCCCATCGGCGATCGACCGTCTCGGGCTCCGGTAGCCGCGCCGCGGCCAATCGCGCGCGCAGATCGTCGAGTTCGGCGTCAGACGCGCGGGCTTCGAATGGTTGTACGTCGCTGGTCGGACGGGGCATGGGACCTCCTGTCATCGTGGAACCGGCTAAGACGGTTCTAGCAGCTCTTCCGGTCTGGGTGCAACCGGCTAAGGTGGTTCCATGCCTGCTGGGTTCCCTGACTTCCGCCTCGGCAACGTGCTCGCGACCAGCTTCACCGCGACTCTGACGGAGCGCCGCGGTGACGCCGTGGAGCGCATTCCCACGCCGCCCCGACTCGTCGACTGGCTGGCGGTGAACGGCCTCGCCGTGGACTCGTGCACCGACGCCCAGCTCGAACTCGCTCGAGAACTGAGGGAGTCGATTCACGCCGCAGCGACCGCGGGCGCGCTCCAGGACGCGCTTCCCGCTTCGGCTGTCCAGGTCATCAACGACCACAGCACTCAGGGCCGCGCCGCGGCTGTCCTGACGCCCGAAGGCAAGCGGCGATGGCAGCTCGGTTCGGCATCCCGCGTGGAAGACGCCCTCAGCGTGATCGCCGCCGACGCGATCAGCATCATCGCAGGCGAACGCGACGGAAAACTGGCCCTGTGCGCATCGCCGACCTGTCAAGCCGCCTTCTTCGACACCAGCCAAAGCCGCACCCGCAAATGGTGCGACATGAACACATGCGGGAACCGTCAGAAGAAGGCGCGGTTCAATGCCAGCCAGCGGAAGAGCTCTCTGTGAGCGTATCGGTGGGTGGCGAGGCTGGGTCTGTTGCCGGGGAATGGCGACGGGGCCGGGTGGCGGTGTGAGGTCGGGCTGGTGACGTGAGCGCCCGGGCCGTTGCCGAAGAAGGGTGACAGGCAAGAGCGGCGGCCGTGCGAGGTCGGTGCTGTTCCAGTTCGTTGCCGGGTAACGGCAATCGGTTCGGGCGGCGGTGTGAGGCCGGCTTTGTGATGTGACTGGCTGCTCTGTTGCCGCGAAACGGCGACGAGCGGCATCGGCATCGAGCCCGGCCACCTCGGCTGATCGCCGCTGAACGGCAATAGTGGGCTATCGGCTTCGTGACCCGGTCACCCGCCGTTGCCGCGAAACGGCAACAGGCCGGGCATCGCGGAGGTGCAAGGCCGGACCGGCGACATGAGCGCCCGGGCCCTTGCCGTTTCGCGGCGATGGGGTCGGGCGGAGAACTGTGGCCGGCCTGGTGGCATTGCCGCTCCGACCCGTTGCCGCAGAACGGCGACAGACCAGAGCAGCGGCGGCGGTGTGAGGCAGCTCTGTTGCCGCGAAACGGCGATAAGCGGGGACGGCACCGGCCCGGGCCCATCGCCGCGAAACAGCGACACCTCAGCGCAAAGCAGTCACGGGTTCCGCGCCGCAGGCGCATACCTCGGCCCAGGCGAGATCACCCAGTTCTGGTATTCCGGCATGAAACCACCCGTGCCGAGCCCAAAAGGAACCCCCAGGGCCTCACTATGTCCACTGTGGACGGAACTGGCGAAGTTGACCATCTCCTGATCGAGGATCTCGTGCGGCGGCCGCCACCGGACAGCCGCCACCCCTGGACGACACGTCACCGTGACACTTTCCGGTGACAACCCGGTGAACCGGCCGGATCCGGGGAATACGCGGGCATCGAGGAGAAAAGGAGAGAACGATGAAGTCACGTATCGCCGCCCTGGCGGCCGCAGTCACGTTCTTGGTCTCCGCGGGAGCCGTCACCGCCTCGCCAGCCATCGCGGACCCGGTGCCCGGCAACCCGAACCAGTTCTACGCGTCGTGCGCCGTCGACCTGCTGGGCGTCCCGGTGGGTTGCCTGGAAACCGACGAAGAACACGCGACGCACATCTGCCAGTATGTGCTCACGGCGTTCGGTCTCGGCCTCGACTGCATCCAACGCTGAGCCGGATCAGGTGCCGAGCCAGCCGGGGTTCGCCGCCGCCCACTCGGGAAGACGGTGGCGGATCGCGGCGGGTTCGGCGATCGCGTGCATCAATCCACTTCGGACGGTGGTGACGTCGATGGGTGAGCCTTCGCGCCACAGCAGGAGATGCCTTGTCCTCAGCGGAACACCGCGCAGGGCCACCACCGGGCCGGGCATCGTGGTACCGGAATCGAGGGACTGGACCGGCGCCACCGCGCGGGGATCGTTCCGGACGGCCTGCCACAGCGCCGTCGGTTCCACTTCCCGCACGGTGATCTCACCGAGGCCGGCGCGGGTGCACTGATCGGTCAGGTGGTCGCGGAACCCGTCGTCCGCGCCCGCCGCGGTCAGCCAGGCCGATCCGGCGAGTTCCGCCAAGGACACCTCGCCGCGTCCGGCGACGGGATGGTCCGGGGACACGATCACGAACACCGGCTCCGTTCCGACGGGAAGCAGGTGGACGCCGTCCGGCGGGACGATCTCCTGGCCGGGGTGATCCACGTACAGCGCCAGTTCCACCGTGCTGTCGAAAAGCGCGGCGAACAACGCGGTCCTGCCGGTCATCGTGAGCAGTTCGACCGGACGGCCGGGTGCGGCCGCGGCGACCACGCCACTCAGCATCTCGGCGAAGACGGTCGGGAACGCGCCGATCCGGAGCAGGCCTTCGGGCGGTGCGCGGTGGAACCGGCGGATCGCCAGTTCGAGGTCGTCCGCCGCGGCCAAGACCCGTTTCGCGTGCTTCAGGAGCACTTCGCCCAGCGCGGTGGGGTGGATGCCGTGCCGGTCGCGTTCGAACACCGTCCGCTCCAGGGCCCGCTCGACCCGGTGCAGTTGTGCGCTCAACGCCGGCTGCGAGAGCCCGAGCGCGGTCGCGGCCTTCGCGAGACTGCCCGCCGACGCGATCGCGTCGAGAAGGCGCAGATGCCGGACATCGATCTCCGCGGGCCAGGAATGGCCGTCCCCGGGACCGATCAGGGGGCTGATCACAGGTCGTCCTCGTCGATGATCGTGCGGAGTTCGTGCAGTGCGCGGTGCTGGACGACCCGGACCAGGCCGGGGCACACCCGCAGGATCGCGCCCGCCTCGGGCGCGGTCATGCCGACGGTGATCCGCAACCGGAGGATCTCCTGCTGGATACCGGGCAGTTTGCTCATCAGCCGCGTCAACCGGTCGTGGCCGTCGGCGGCGAGGGCCTGCCGCTCGGGTTCGTTGGGCTCGGGCGTCGCGCGATCGGGCGGATCGGACCTGGGCTCCGATCGGTCCCGTGCTCGCCATCGGAAGGCGGCGGCGACCTTCCGGGCGGCCATCACCCGCACGTCGGTTCCGTCCAGCCGGAGCCGGCAGTAGTTCGCGACCACCGGCTGGACGATGCTCATCAACTCGTTGGTCGCCGCGGGGTCACCGCGGCGGGCGCGGGGGACGAGGGATTCGAGATCCGCCGCCTCCGCGCCGTCGTCAGGGGAAGGAGCCGCCCCCGGCGAGGTGAGTTCGCCGGGGGCGGTCCAGGTCAGGCGAGTTCCCAAAGCGCGGGCACGTTGGGCGGCTCCCAGCCAGGCTGGGAGGTGTGCGGCTGGATCACCCGGTAGTTGCTGCCGCCGTAGCTGGCGGTCGCGCCGGAGCCGTAGTAGGTGTTCGGCGCCCAGGTGCCGCCCGGCGGGTTCGAGGTCGTCGGGCTGGTCGGGGTGGTGGTCCTGGTCGGCGTCGTGGTGGTGCTGGACGGCGGGTTCCCGCTGACCGTCAAGCGCAGGTTGTAGACGCTCAGGATCTCCGTGACCGGCTGGAAGTAGATCGTGCCGCCGGAGGTGCAGTTTCCGGAGCCACCGGAGGTGACGCCCTGCGCCTGGTCGCCGGTGATCCACGAACCGCCGGAGTCACCGGGCTCGGCACAGGCGTTCGTCCGGGTCAGGCCGGTGATGGTGCCCTCGGGGTAGGTGACCGAGGTGTTCTTCTGCAGGATGGTGCCGCAGTGCCAGCCGGTGGTGGAGCCGGAGCGGCACACCGAGGAGTTGACCGGGGCCTCGGTCGAACCGGCGACCGGCACGGTGCCCGGGTAGCGGTTCACCAGCGGGCGCGGGGTGTTGCCGGCGTCGGCGCGGACCCAGGCGTAGTCATTGCCGGGGAAGCTGGAACCCGCGACGCTTCCGCTCGGGTTCGAGGTGCGCGTTCCGGTCGTGCCGCAGTGTCCGGCGGTCACGAAGCCGCCTTCGACCGCGAAGCCGATGGAGCAGCGGCCCGAGCCGAAGGTGTAGGCGTTGCCTCCGATGATGTCGATCAGCGGGCGCGGGTCTTCGGTGCTGGCTTCGACCCGGACCAGGTCGGACGGCACGCCGGACTCGGCCGCCCACGACTTCGCGGCGGCCTCTCCGCCGGCGTTGGCGAGCACGACGATCGAATTGGTGGTGACGTCGGTGAACCAGCCGGGCACGGTGTTCGGTGCCTTGCCGGACTTGGCGTCCAGCCGCAGCTTCGCGGCGTCGAGATCGGTGGCACTGCGGGCGACGGTCTTCGGGGTCGCGCCCGCGGCGCGCACCAGGTCGGTCTGTGCGGCGTCGGTGACCGCCACGGTGAGCGTGGTCCCGGTGCCGTCCAGCCACGATCCGGCGTACGACGTGCCGAGCTGCTTCTTCAGCGTGTTGTCGGCGACCGCGGCGCGCTGTTCGCTCGCGAGCCGGAGCTTGGCCTGCTCGGGGCTGATCTTCAGGTCGCGGGCCATCGCGGCCAGCATTTCGGACTGGGCCTGGTCACCGGCGGTGGCTTGCTGACCGGCGCTCGCACTGGGGGTGAGGGCGATGGCGGTGACCAAGCCTGCCCCGGTTATGGCCGCGGCAGTGGCGGCTAAGATCTTTCTGTTCATGTCGGCGCTTTCCTCGAAAGTGGCGGGGGAGGGGGATTCGTCCCCGACCGTACGAGGCGCCTCACTCGATTGGTACATACCATTTGGGTCATATCACCCGGCTTGAACGCGGGGTGATATGGCGGGATTCCATGGTGATCCGGCCGATGAATCCGTTACGGTGCAATGGTTTAGCCGCCAACGGAGGAAGCTGAGTCCAGCCGCGCCATCCGATCCGTCGCGGCGTTCCCTGTCGTGAATACCGTACTTTTGAGGGGTAGGGCAAAGGGAAAACCGGAACTTCTCACAGTGTGAGGAAGTGCCCGTCGTGCCGGAGGGTGCGCCGGCACGACGGGCGAGGGCCGGTGATCAGGTGCGCAACCACACCGCGGTGTCCGTCGGGAGTTCACCGTCGACCGGGCCGCTGGCCATGAGCACTTCGCGATGCGAAGGCAGCGGCACCGGCGAGTCCGAGAAGTTCAGCACGAAGGTGAACCCCGGTTCCCTGGTGAACGCGAGTACGCCTTCGCCCAGGTCCAGCCACTCCAGTTCGCCAGGACCGAGCGCGGGGAGTTCGTCCCGCAGGCGCAGGCCGGCGCGGTAGAGCCCGAGCATCGATGCGGCGTCGGCGGCCTGTGCCTCCGCCGTGCTGGAGCGCCATTCCGTCGGCTGGGGCAGCCACGTCCCGCCGGTGCCGAAGCCGAACGGCGGTGCGTCGCCGGACCAGGGGATCGGGACGCGGCATCCGTCACGGCCGGGGTCGGCGCCGTTCGTGCGCGTCCACACCGGATCCTGGCGGAGTCCGTCCGGGATGTCCTCGACCTCCCACAGGCCGAGCTCTTCCCCCTGGTACACGTACAGACCGCCCGGCAGCGCCATGGTCAGCAACGCCGCCGCGCGCGCCCGGCGGGTGCCGAGTTCGCGGTCCACCGGCGTGCCGTGCAGCCGATCGGCGAACGCGAAACCCGTGTCGCCCTCGCGGCCGTACCGGGTCACATGCCGGGTGACGTCGTGGTTCGACAGCACCCAGGCCGCTGGCGCGTCGACCTCCTCGTGCGCCACCAGCGTCCGCTGGACGACGTCCCGGAACCGCGCGGAATCCCACGGGCACACCAGGAAATCGAAGTTGAACGCCGCGTGCAGTTCGTCGCGGCGGAGGTACCTCGCGGCGCGCGACATGTCCGGCAGCCACATCTCGCCGACCAGCACCCGGTCGCCGGGGTAGCTGTCGGCGATCTTGCGCCACGACCGGTAGATCTCGTGCAGCCCCTCCTGATCGGAGAACGGCGTCTCGTCACCGGGATCGACGTCGGGCAGCCGCGGGTCCTTCACCAGCCCATCGGCGACGTCGATCCGGAAGCCGTCGACGCCGCGGTCGAACCAGAACCGCAGCACGTCCTCGAAATCCTGGCGGATGTCCTGGTTGTCCCAGTTGAAGTCCGGCTGGCGCGAGCTGTACAGGTGCAGGTACCACTCGCCGTCCGGCACCCGTGTCCACGCGGAACCGCCGAAGCGCGACTTCCAGTTGTTCGGCGGCTCGGCGCCGTCCGGCCCGCGGCCCGGCCGGAACCAGAACCGTTGCCGCTCGGGCGATCCCGGCTCCGCCGCGAGTGCTTCCCGGAACCAGCGATGCTCGTCGGAGCAGTGGTTCGGCACGATGTCGATGATCACGCGGATCCCCTTGGCGTGGGCCGCGGCGATCAGGTCCTCCGCTTCGGCGAGGGTGCCGAAGAGCGGGTCGATGTCCCGGAAATCGGCGACGTCGTAGCCGCCGTCGTCCATCGGCGACGGATACCACGGGGTGAACCAGATCGCGTCGATCCCCAGCTCGGCCAGGTAGTCCAGCCGCGCGCGGACGCCGGCGAGATCGCCGACGCCGTCGCCGTTCCCGTCGGCGAAACTGCGGATGTAGACCTGGTAGATCGCCGCGCTCCGCCACCATCCGGCGGTCTGCCCCAATGCGGTCACGGAAGTGCCCTCCTCAGTCGTTCGTGGATACCCCGAATGCGGCGAAGAATTCAGCCTTTGAGGCTGCCGGCGGTGAGCCCGGCGAGGATGTGCCGCTGGAATGCCAGGAACAGCGCCACCATCGGCAGGCTGGCCAGCACCATGCCCGCGACGAGCACGTTCAGCGGCATGTCGATGGCCACCCGTTGCAGCATCACCGACAGCGTCTGCTTTTCGGTGTCCGGGAACACCAGCAGCGGCCAGATGAAGTCCTTCCACGCGGCCACCACCGCGAGGATCGACACCACGGCCAGGATCGGCCGGGAGATCGGCAGGATGATGCGCCACAGCGTGCGCACCGGCCCGGCGCCGTCGAGCCGCGCGGCCTCGATCAGCTCGTCCGGGATCTGGTCGAAGAACCGTTTCAGCAGGTAGATGTTGAACGCGTTCGCGGCGGCCGGCAGCCAGATCGCCGCTGGGGAGTTGATCAGGTTGACGTGCAGCAGCGGCAGATCGGTGATCGTCACGTAGGTCGGCACCAGCAGCGCCGCGGCCGGAAGCATCAACGTCGCGAGCATGAGTCCCAGGACGACGTTGCCGAATTTCGGCCGCAGCTTCGACAACGCGAACGCCGCTGGGACGTCGATGGCCAGCTGGGCCAGCCAGGCGCCCCCGGCGACGATGACCGTGTTGAGGAAGTACTTGCCGAGACTCAGCTGATCCCACGCGTCGGCGAAGGTCTCCGGATGCCACTCGGTCGGGACGAGCGTCGCCGGTGTGTGAGCCAGCTCCTGTGGCGACTTCATCGCCCCCGTCACCACCCAGTACAGCGGGAACAGGAACGCGATGACGAACAGAAGCAGGGTGCAGCCGAAGATGACGGCGTAGCCGATTTTGCCGCCGGGGCTGCGAAGCGTGCTGGGGGAGACGAGCGTCCTCATGACTGATCCGCCTTCCGGGTCAGGCGCACGTACAACGCGGAGAACACCCCGAGCGCGACGAACAGCAACAGGCTCAACGCGCTGGCCGAGCCGAAGTCGTTGTAGACGAAGGCATAGCGGTACAGCAGGAGGAGCACGGTGACGGTGGAGTCGTCCGGCCCGCCGCCGGTCATCACGTACGGCTCGGTGAACACCTGCATGGTCGCGACGACCTGCAGCAACAGGAGCACCAGCAGCACGAACCTGGTCTGCGGCAACGTGACGTGGATCAGGCGCTTCCACAGCCCCGCGCCGTCGAGCTCCGCGGCTTCGTAGAGCTCGCCGGGGATCGTGCCGAGCGCGGCGAGGTAGATCAGCGTCGTGCTGCCCATGTTCGCCCATGTGGAGACGAACACCAGCGACAGCATCGACGTGTCACTCGAGTCGAGCCACTGGCCGCCCGGCAGGCCGACGGCGCCGAGCGCGGAGTTGAACAGTCCGGAACCCGGGTCGTAGAACCACTTCCACATCAGCGCGGTGACCACCGGCGGCAGCATCACCGGCAGATAGACCGCGAGCCGGAAGAACGCCTTGGCGTGCCGTAGTTCGTTGAGCAGGACCGCGGTCAGGAACGGCACCACGAAACCGAAGACCAGCGCGAGCCCGGTGAACAGCAACGTGTTGCGCCAGGCGACGCCGAACAGCGGATCTTCGAACAGGCGGGTGAAGTTGTCGAAGCCGACCCACGTCGGCGGGTTGACGAAGTCCACCTGCTGGAAGCTCAGCAGCACCCCGCGCACGATCGGATACCAGGAGAACAGCGCGAACACCACGAGCGCGGCGCACAGCAGCCCGTACGCGGTAAGGTTCTCCTTCAGCTTGCGGCGCAACCGGTTCCGCCGGCGTTCGGCCGCGGACGCGACCGGCCGACCGGCCCGCGACGACGCTGTCGCGGGCCAGTCGAGGACGCTACTTGACCTGTGCGAGGACACTGTTGACCTTCGACTCGGCCGACGACAGCTGCTGATCGATATTCGCGCTCCGATCCGTGAGCACCGCCTGCATCACACTGTCGAGGACGGCGTAGACCTGCTGTGCGTTCGGCGGCTCGATACTGCCCTTGATCCGCGAACTCGCGTCCACATAGGACTGATAGTTTTCGGCGGGAACGTTGGCGTGCTTCGCTTTGATCGCGAGCTGCTGGTCACGGACGGCGCCCTGCCAGACGTCCGGGGTCGGCTCGGCGGGCAGTCCGACCGGCTGCTTGCCGTCGACGTACTGCTGGACGTGCTTCTCGAAGCGATCCGGGTTGAGGTACTTCCAGCGGACCCATTCCAGGCCCGCCTTGATCTTCTCCGGCGAGGCCTTGGGGTTGATCATGTAGCCTTCGCCGCCGAGCAGCGTGCCCTGCCCACCCGGCATCCCGGCGACGCCGTAGTCCTCGTACTTGCCGTTGAACTGCTTGACCAGCACCGGGACGTTGTCCGGCGCGGCCATGTACATGCCGAGCTGGCCAGCGCCCATCATGCGCTGCACGTCCTGCGCTTCCAGCAACTGCTTGGCGCCCATGGAGTCGTCGTCCCACCGCATGGCGCGCAGCTGGTTCAGCGCGGCCTTGGCCTTGTCGTTGTTGAAGGCGGCGACCCATTTGTCGCCCTCCTTGCGGGCGACCTCGCTGCCCATGGAGTAGAGCCAGCCGGTGAGGTGCCAGCCGCCCTGGTTGTTCTTGCTGTAGTCGGCGTATCCGACGGTGCCGTTGCCCAGCGCGGCGATCTTCTTCGCCGCTTCGCGGACCTCGTCCCAGGTCTGCGGCGGCTTGTTCGGGTCGAGCCCGGCCTTCCGGAACAGCGGACGGCTGTAGACCAGGCCCATGCTGTAGTTCATCGTCGGCAGGCCGTAGAGCTTGCCGTCGGCGCCCCGGAAGTTGTCCAGCAACTCCGGCTTGATGTCGCCGAAGTTCTTCAGGCCCTTGGCCGCTTCGGTGATGTCGGCGGCCTGACGGCGCGCGATGATCTGCGCCGGATCGGTGAAGTAGACGTAGTAGACGTCTTCGAGCTGCCCGCCGGCGAGTTTGGCGGAGAACGTCTTCGGGTCCATGAACCCTTCGTGCGGCTCGATGTCTATGTCCGGGTGGGTCTCCTCGAACTCCTTGACGTCGGCGTCGAACACGCCGCGTTCGAACGGCTGGCTGGCCGGGGGCTGGCCGGTGACGGTGATCTTGACCTTGCCTCCGGCCCCGGTGGTTTCACCGGAGCCGGATCCGCAGGCGGCCACCCCCAGAGTCAGTCCGCCCGCAAGGAGCAGGCAGAACATCCGGCGGCGCACGGTGGGGGACCAAGTGCTGCTCATCTTCAAGCCTCATCTCGGGATCGCGACGGCTGTCACGTGATTGCGGTCACTCTAAAACGAAGCCCCGGATTAACGCAATAACTGGATGAGAACTTGCAACTTTACGACAGCCGACGCGTGCAGGGGCGCCTCAAGTACATGAAGGCCCCCTTCCTTGCGTCTAGCGCAAGGAAGGGGGCCTTCATGTACTGGGGAAGGTGTGCGGGCCCCCGCAAGGAGGTGACTTAGTGAGAAGAAGGCGTCCTTCGCCGCGTCCGATGCGACGAAGGACGCCTCCGGCCCTGGTCAGGCACGGGGGTCGTGAGTGGCGATTCGTGTTCTAGCCCGAATCGCCACTCACGACCCCGGCGCGACCACGCCACCTTCGCCCTGCCCTCACTTAAGTACGGCGGGCGGTGGAGCCCCGGACGACGAGTTCGGGTGCGAAAAGCAGCTCCTCGGCCGCGACCTCGCCACCGTTTATGCGCTTGACCAGCAGTTCCACCACGGCGCGGCCCATCGCCTCGATCGGCTGGCGGGTCGTGGTCAGCGGCGGGTCGGTGCAGTTCATCAGTGCCGAATCGTCGTAGCCGACCACCGAGATGTCATCGGGGACCGACAGCCCCTGCCGCCGGGCCGCGCGGATCGCGCCCAGGGCAAGCAGGTCGCTCGCGCACAGCACGGCCGTCGCGCCGCGGGGGTACAGCCGGGCCGCGGCCGCGTGCCCGCCTTCGATGGAGAACATGCCGTGTTCGACGAGTTCGTCCAGGACGGGGAGACCGAGTTTCCCCGCGTAGGCGCGGAAAGCCTCGAGTTTGCGCTGGGACGGCACGTGGTCGGTCGGGCCGAGGACGAGGCCGATCTTCTCGTGCCCGAGCGAACTCAGATGCCCGACGACCTGCTCGACGGCGACCGCGTCGTCGCACGAGATCTGCGGCAGTCCGAGGTGCTCGACGGCGGCGTTGATCAGCACTGTCGGCAGGCGGCGTTCGGCGAGATGGTGGTAGTGGGAGTGCACCGCGTCGGACTGGGCGTAGAGCCCGCCTGCGAACACGACACCCGAAACCTGCTGCTGCAGAAGCAGCTCGACGTACTCCGCTTCGGAGACGCCGCCCGCGGTCCGGGTGCACAGCACCGGCGTGAAACCCTGCTGGGCCAGCGCGTTACCCATGATCTCGGCCAGTGCGGGGAAGATGGGATTCTGCAATTCGGGAAGGACCAGTCCGACCAGGCGGGCGCGATCACCGCGCAGCTGGGTCGGCCGTTCGTAACCCATCACGTCCAGCGCGGTGAGGACGGCGGCCCGGGTGCCGGCGGAGACCCCGGAGCGGCCGTTGAGTACCCGGCTGACCGTGGCTTCACTGACCCCGACCTTGCGGGCGACTTCGGCAAGACGACGCGTCATGGCTGAAACTTTACCGCAAGCGAGCGCAAAACCTAGACATTCTTGATCGGTGCGGTGCTGGAGTATCTCAAGACATGGAAGTCGCGCGAGGAGGGAACGAGCGCGGCGGCCGCCGGAGCGGCGAAGCAGACGACGGCGCAGGCCGCCAAGACGGGCGCCGCTCCGAATCGGTCGATCGCGGGCGCGATGAGGGCCAGTCCGGCGGGCGCCAGGCCGTAGGAGAACAGGAAGTCCAAAGAGGACACCCGGGCGAGCTTGCCCGGCTCGACCTCGCGCTGGGTCGCGGTGAACCACGGGACGTTGAACAGCTCGATGCCCAATCCGGCGATGGCGTAGGCGGCCACGACGAGGGCCGGGTGCACTGGGAACAGCAGGCTCAGTGGCGCGAAGCCGTAGCAGCCGAGCCCGATCAGCGCTGCCCAGCCCTGCCGTCTGGGGCGCCAGCGGGCGATGACGACGGCGCCGGCGAGCGCGCCGATGGTGTACGCGGTGAGCCCGGCGGCCAGGACGGCTTCGGTGTCATAGCGGTCGCGGCTGACCAGCGGCAGCACGACACCGGTGGCCGAGTAGCCGGTCGCGATCACGGCGGTCAGCGCGCCGAGCCCGGCGAGGAACCACGGATGACGTCGAGCTTCGCGGAGACCGTCGGCGAACTCGCCGAAAAAGCGGACCTTCGTCTTGGCCGGGGTGGGCGCGAAAGTGCCTCGCGGCGGGATCAGCGCCGCACCCAGCCACAGCACCGCCGTCCCGATCACCAGGGCCGACGTCGACGCGAACTGGGAGAGCAGTGCGGTGAGCCCCGGCGCGACCAAGGTCGTGACCCGGACGGCGAGCGTCATTGCGGCGTTGGCCTGCTGACGCCGGTCCTCGGCGATCACTTCCGCGGTCAGCGCCTGGAACGCCGGGCGGCAAGCGCCCTGACCGACACCGACAACGGCGGCCGCGACGGCCATCAACAGGACGGACCGGCCCATCCCTGCCGTGATCAGGGGAGTGGCGAGACCCGCGATGAGGCCGGCCCAGAGCACGACCCCGCGCCGTGAGTACCGGTCGGCGAGTACCCCGGCCACCGGGACCGCCATGAGGAATCCGGCGGTCCGCGCGGCCAGCACGACGCCGAGGTCCACGGCCGAAAGCGACCGTTCCAGCACGGCCAGTCCGAGGATGAACGGCAGCGCCCAAGTCGCCAGTCCGGAGGCGGTGTTCCCGGTCCAGAGCCGGACGAACGACAGGCTGCGGAACACCGGGTGACGATAGCAAGGAGAGACAGCGGGCCCGGTCGCGCTCTACTCTGCCTCCGTGCGCACACCGACCTCGACCCGAGGCCCGGCCCGGCGCCTCCGCGGCGGGGCCGTGGGGGTCCTGACCGGGACTTTGGCGACCGGTGCCCACGTCGGGACCAGCGGACGAGTCCCCGACCTCGGCGTGGTCGTGCTGCTCGTCGCCCTGCTGAGCTGGGTGGCGTACGCGTTCGCGGGCCGTCGGCGCGGTCCGCTCGCCATCCTTGGCCTGGTGGCGGGCGGGCAGGTGGCGATGCACGCCTGCCTGACCTTCCTGACCTGGCAGTCGCACTCCCATCATGCCGAAACCCCGGGCAACGGCCTGTCCATGGCGGCCGGGCACGCCGCCGCGACCCTTGTGGTGGCCATGGTGCTCGCGGGCGCCGAGCGTGTCCTGTTCGCGCTCACGGCGCTGATCGCTTCGGTCCTCCCGCGCCGCCTGGCCCCGCGGCCGGCGACGGCGCCGCTGCGGATCCACGTCCCGCTCGCGGTGAATTTCCCCGCGACCGAGGCGCTCCTGCGAGACGTGCTTTCGCGGCGCGGTCCGCCGGTGTCGTTCGCCTGATCCCCGAAACCCTGCCGAGACCCATGCCCCGGCAGGGCTCAGCACGCGTGCCGTGACCATCCCGGCGCGCGGCGAAGGCGCACGCCTCCCCACCGACGCCTCAGGAGTTCCCCCCATGGCAACGCAAACCGATCCGACCACGAGTCCACCCCGCACGTCCGGCTGGCGCGGGCTGTTCCTCCGCCTCCACTTCTACGCAGGTGTTCTCGTCGGCCCGTTCGTCCTCATCGCCGCGCTCACCGGCGTTCTGTACGCGGCGACGCCGCAGATGGAGTCCTGGATCTACGCCGATCAACTCCGGGCACCCGTCGGGCTGAACCAGGTCTCGCTCGCCGACCAGGTCAAAGCGGCTCAGGCGGCCAACCCTGGTGGTGATCTGGTCGCCGTCCGTCCCGCTCCCGAACTCGGCGACACGACTCGAGTGCTCTTCGCACAGGACGGGCTCGGCGAGTCCGAACGGCGCGCGATCTTCGTCGACCCCGCCACCGCGCAGGTGCGCGGGGATCTCGTCGCGTACGGCTCGAGCGGTGCCTTGCCGTTCCGGACCACGCTCGACCAGTTGCACCGCAACCTGCTGCTCGGCGAGCCGGGACGGCTTTACAGCGAACTGGCCGCGTCCTGGTTGTGGGTGGTCGCGCTGGGCGGTCTCGTGCTGTGGGTGAGCCGCCGCCGCGCCCGCCGGAACGAGAAGGCCGAGTCCGTGCGTGGGCAGTCGGTGCGCCGTCACGGATCTGTCGGCTTGTGGGTGCTGCTCGGCGCACTGTTCCTTTCCGCGACAGGGCTGACATGGTCGGCGTACGCGGGCGAGAACGTCTCGGCGCTGCGTGAATCCCTCGGCTGGGCCACGCCCGCGTTGAAGGTGACCGGCGCCGACGAACACGCCGGGCACACCGGGCACTCGGGTCACGGCGAAGCGCCCGCCGCGAAACCCGAGAGTGTGGACGCGATGCTCGCTTCGGCCCGCGCCGCCGGGATCGACGCGCCCTCCGTCGAGATCGGACTGCCTGCCGAACCCGGCGGTCCTTGGCAGGTGGCGGAAGTCGAGCGCGGCTGGCCGACGCAGGTCGACGCCGTCGCGGTCGACGGGACCACCGGGCAGATCCTCGGCGAGGTGCGGTTCGACGACCACCCACTGATGGCGAAGCTCGCCCGATGGGGGATCGACGCGCATATGGGCGTGCTGTTCGGCTGGCCGAACCAGATCTTGCTGCTCTTGCTCGGCGCCGGGCTGGTCACGCTGGTCGTGCTCGGCTACCGGATGTGGTGGCGGCGCAGGCCGACCCGGGCCACCGGGCTGACCTTCGGGCGGCCCATCCCGCGCGGGCAGTGGCGAAAGGCCCCGCCAGCCTTGGTGGCGGGTCTTCTCGTCCTCGCCGCCGCGATCGGCTGGTTCGTGCCGCTGTTCGGCCTCAGCCTGCTGGCTTTCCTGGTGATCGACCTGGTGTTGGGCCTGCGGTCCCGCCGGTCCGAACCGGAAGCCACCGACGTCACCGGATGAGTTCCGCGCTCGCCGCCCATAACCGGGCGGCGAGCGCGGTGTCGGCCAGCCTGCCGCGTACCGGTTCCCGCCTGGGTTCACCGCGCAGGCCGAATACCCGGGGGCCGAACATCTCGCCGCCGCGCACAGCGGGATCGAGAACGGCGCGGACGGCGGGCCAGGCGCCGGCTTCCTTGCCCTGCAACAGAAGTCCGGTCGGGAACTTCCGACCGCCCGGTGACGCGTGCACCGGCCTGGGCGGGGTCAGCGAGTCGAGCGCGCCGCCGGGATGGTCGACGACGCTCAGCACCGTGCTGCCTGCCGCGCGCAGCCGCCTGTCGAGTTCGAAGGCGAACAGCATCTGTGCCTGCTTCGAGCGCGCATAGGTGCGTTTGGGCTGGTAGTCGCGCTTGCTCTGGAGATCGTCCAGATCGAGTTCCGCGGACTTGCCCACGAAACTGCCCGTGGTGACGACGCGGCCGGCCTCCGCCGCTTCGAGCAAGGGCATCAGCCGATGCGCCAGCACGAAATGGCCGAGATGGTTGGTGGCGAAGGTCAGTTCGAGGCCATCGGCGGTCTCCTGCCTCGGCCGTCCCTCCAGGAGGACGCCCGCGTTGCAGACGACGGCGTCCAGTCGCTCGATCTCCAGAGCGTCCACAGAGGACTTGATGGACGAAAGATCGGAAAGGTCGAGCCGCAGGTGCCCGAGTTTCGCGTCCGGGACCCGGGACCGGATCGAGGCAATCGCGGCGTTGGCCTTTTCGGCGTTCCGGCTGCCGAGGAGCACGGTGGCCCCGGAGCAGGCGAGCTGTTCGGCGACGAAGTAGCCGATCCCCGCGTTGCCGCCGGTGACCAGGAAGGTCTTGCCGTCGGCTCGGGGCAGGTGGTGGACGTTCCAGTCACTCATGACGTGCTCCTCCTCTAAGTCGAAGTCACTCCGAAGATACACTCGTTGCGATTTCGGAGTTACTTCGATGTAAGGTGATCGTATGGGAACGACCGAGCCGGGCAGGCGTGAACGAAAGAAGGCGGCGACCCGCCAGGCCCTGTCTGAGGCGGCGCGAGAACTGTTCCTGGAACGGGGTTTCGACAACGTCACCGTCGCGGAGATCGCGGACGCCGCCGACACGGCGGTGTCCACGCTGTTCGCGCACTTCCCCGGCGGCAAGGAGGCGCTGGTCCTCGGCCACGGGCACGAACGCGAGGAGGCACTCGCCGCCGCCGTGCGCGAACGCGGCGAGGACGTTTCGATCCTGGACGCCTTGCGGGACTTCCTCGCGAGTCGCGGCCCGTTCGATCCGGATCGCGGCCCACTGGCGCGCCGGGTCGCGGATCTGGTGATCGCCACCCCGGCGCTGCGCGCCTACGCCAGGACATTGTGGACGGGCTGCGAGGACGCGCTCACGAAGGTCGTCGCCGAAGAGACCGGACAGGGCGATTTCTCCGTGCGGCTGCTGGCTCGCTATGTCCTGGAGGTCCCGGACCTTGCCGGTGCCGAACCGGATCCCGCCGCGGCACTGGAAGCCGCTTTCGTCTTCCTACGGCGAGGCTGGCCGGGGTTCTGAGCGGCTAGCCTGGAGCGATGAAGGGTCTGCTCTTGCGGCTGTCCGAGGTGGACGCCGACGCGGAAGCCGCGGTCCGGGTCATCGCCTATTTCGATGAGCTCGTGGCCAGGCAGGCCCGCCTCTCCGATCTGGTGCGCGCCACCGCGGCGCTCGCGGGCTGCGTGGCCGGGCTGCGCCGGGAAGGCGTCCCGTCGCCACTGCGGTTCACCCCGGACGGCGAGCCCGCCGCCGATGCGGTGACAGAGCCCGCGTCGGCCGACCTCGGTGAGCCGCCGGGGAAGGTCTGGCTGGAGCGGGCCGGTTCGCCGGGGCCGCTCGACGATCTCGTGCTGGAGCGGTTCGCCATGGCGGCCCGTGTCCTCGGCCGCGCCGAACCCGGTGGAAACGCGCCGCATCTGGCGGATCCCGCGCTCGTCGAATTGCTGCTGGGCGAGCAGGCGGGGGAGGAGGACCGGGCCAGGGCGCTCCGACTGCTCGGCCTGGCCGCCGGACGACCGGTGCGGGTCTTGGCCGTCGGTACCGAGGACGGCCGCGATCCCGGTGCGGCCGCCGTCGGGCTCCTGGCGCGAGGCGGTTCGCTGCCCCGGCTGCCTGTGGCGACGGTGGGGGAAGTCGCCGCCGTGCTGCTGCAACCCCGCGACGACGACGCGATCGTCGGCGCGCTGCGTTCCGCACTCGCCGACCGGGCGAGGGAACGCGACGCCACCGGCGGGGTACGGGTCGGTGTCGGTGATGCCGTGCCGGGACTCGAAGCGCGTCACTCGTGGTTGCAGGCCAGGCTGGCGGAACGCTTCGCCGTCCCCGCCGCCGAGCCGATCGTGGTGCACGGCGACCTCGGTTCGCTCACTCTGCTCGCCGAGGTACCGGTCGCACGGTTACAGGGACAGGACGACGTCCTCGCACTGGACGCCCTCGCCGCGACGCCGACCGGGGCCGCCGACGTCGCGGCGCTGGAAGCGTTCTGCCGGACGGGATCGCTGCGGCAGGCGGCGGTCGCACTGCACCGCCACCACAGTTCGGTGGCGGCCAGGCTGGCCCACGTCGAAGACGCGCTGGGCTGGCGGCTGGACGAGCCGGGCGATCGCTTCCGTGCGCGTCTCGCGTTGCTCGCCCGCCGCCTCGCGCAACGCGGCTAGGCCTCCAGCGCTCGCGCGAGCACGGTGATCGCTTCCGCGACCTCGCGTTTGCTCACCGCGGCGTGCTCCACCGAGGACGAGCCGTGGAACGTTCCCGGGAACAAGTGCAGTTCGGTGGTGACGCCGGAGGCGAGGAGAGCCTGCGCGTAGGCGATTCCCTCGTCGCGCAACGGGTCGAACTCCATCACCGAGACGTAGGCCGGCGGCAGGCCGCTCAGGTCCACCGCCCTGGCGGGCGCCGCGTGGACGGGGACGTCCGCGCCGCCGCGAACCCCCTTGCCGAGATAGCAATCCCAGCTGATCTCGGCCCTCGGCTTGTTCCACTGTGGAGTGTCGACGAACGCCCGCATACTCGGCGTGTCCAGCCGGTCGTCCACCTCCGGCACCCCGAGGTACTGGAACGCGATCGCCGGGCCGCCCCGGTCGCGGGCGAGCAGGGCGAGCGCCGCGCACAACCCGCCGCCCGCGCTGATGCCGTGGATCGCGATCCGGCCGGGGTCGACGCCGAGTTCGGCCGCGTTCTTCGCGACCCAGGTGAGCGCCGCGTAGCAGTCTTCGAGAGCCGCCGGATACGGCGCTTCGGGTGCCAGCCGGTAGTCGACCGACACCACGACGACACCGATTTCCCTGGCGAAACGCACGTTGGCCGCGTGGTCGATCTCCAGGTCGCCGATGACGAATCCGCCGCCGTGGACGTCGAAGATCGCGGCGGGCGCCGAGATCCGGTCCGGCGTGTAGATCCGCACCCGGACATCCGGGGCGCCTTCAGGACCGGGTACTCGTTCCTCGCGGATGCCGACACCCGTTTCGTCCACCACGCCTTGCCGCTCCGCGAACACTGCCTTCAGCTGTTCCCGGGTGCCGGGCAGATCGGTGAGGTCCAGTTTGGGCAACAGCGGGACGGCCGGGGCGATTTCGGGGTCGTACGCGTAGGTCATCGGTCGTACTCCTGACTCGGCGGGAGGATCCGCCCCCGATGATGGCCGCCCCGGCCGCCGGGTTTCATCCGCCACGCGTCGCGGAAGCGGGCTCTTTCACCCACCGAACGTGCGCCGTGCCGAGGTCTTCGGTCGGCACGCGGTGCGTTTCGCGGGCGGTGAGCGCGGCCGTGGCACTGAGCAGGCAGACGGCGGCGGTGAACATCGCGACGCCGAGCCAGTCTTCCTTCCCCGAGCCGATCGCGGCCACCACGCTGGGGGCGAACCCGGCGATGGCGAACCCGATCTGGGTGCCGATCGCCATCCCCGAAAGGCGGACCTTCGCGCTGAACATCTCGCCGTAGAACGACGGCCACACCCCGTTGACGGCACTGTAGGCGACACCGAACAGCAGGATGCCGAGCGCGAAGATCAGCGGATACGAACCATCCGAAATGGACCACAGGTACGGGAAGATCAGTACGGCACAGGCGAGACAACCCGCGATGAACACGGGTTTGCGGCCGATCCGGTCGGAAAGTCCGGCCAGGAAAGGGATCGCGAGCAGTGCGACGACATTGGCCAGTACGCCGACCCACAGTATCGGCCCGCGTTCGAGCCCGACCGTGTTGACCGCGTAGCTCAGCGCGTAGACGGTGAAGATCGTGCTGACGGAGGCGATGGTGGCCGCGGCGACGACGCGGAGCACGTCCTTCCAGTGCGTCCGGAACAGCACGGCGACCGGCAGTTTGGCGACGTCGGACCGGTTCTGTTCGAACACCGGGGTCTCGTCGATCTTGCGGCGGATCACGAAGCCGACCATCACCACGACGGCACTGCACCAGAACGGGATCCGCCAGCCCCAGGTGAGCAGTTGTTCCTGGGGGAGCGCGGCGATCGGCAGGAAGACCGCGGTGGCGAGGATCTGGCCGGCCTGGGTGCCGCTGAGGGTGAAGCTCGTGTAGTAGCCGCGCCGGTGGGCAGGCGCGTGCTCCATCGACATCGAGTTGGCGCCCGCCTGTTCGCCGGCGGCCGAAAGCCCTTGCAGCAGGCGGAGAACCACCAGCAGGATCGGGGCGAGTACGCCGATGGAGGCATAGGTCGGCAGGCAGCCGACGAGGAACGTCGTGGCGCCCATCAGCAACAGCGTGAACACCAGGACCTTCTTGCGGCCGAGGCGGTCGCCGACGTGCCCGAGCACGAACGCGCCGACCGGGCGGGCCAGGTATCCGACGCCGAAGGTCGCCAGCGCAAGCAGTGTTCCGGTGGCGGGGGAGGAAGCCGGGAAGAAGACCTTGTTGAACACCAGCGCGGCGGCGGTTCCGTAGATGAAGAAGTCGTAGTACTCCAGTGCGCTGCCGATCCAGGCCGCCAGTGCGGCCTTACGGGGCATGCCTTGCGTGACAGGAGGGGGAGAGGCCACGTCGACGCTCCAATGTACTATCCAGCAATGTACGATCTAGTTAGTTAATACAGCGTGCGAGACGGTGCCCCGGTTGTCAAGAGCGGGGATTTCAGGCCGTCAGGTACTCGATCACCAGGTCGCCCAGCATCAGGCGATAGTGGGCGCGGCGCGCGGGGTCGAGCATGTCGCGGCCGAAGATCGCGGAGAAGGTGTGCCGGTTCGCGAGACGGAACACGCAGAACGAGCTGATCACCATGTGCACGTCGAGCGCGTCGACGTCGTCGCGGAACCGGCCTGTCTCCCGGCCGCGGTCGAGGATGCGGGTGAGCACGTCGAGGGCTGGATTCGCCATGCCCGACAAGGCTTCGGACCGCGCGATGTGCTCGCCGTGATGGATGTTCTCGATGCTCACGAGCCGGATGAAGTCCGGGTTCGCCTCGTGGTGGTCGAAGGTGAGTTCGGCGAGCTGACGGATCGCGTCCTCGGGTTCGAGGTGGTCGACGTCCAGATCCTGTTCGAGGGCGCGGATGGTCGCGTACGCCCGTTCGAGCGCGGCGACGTAGAGCTGCTCCTTGCCGCCGAAGTAGTAGTAGATCATCCGCTTCGTGGTGCTCGTACGATCGGCGATCTCGTCCACTCTCGCGCCGGCGTAACCCTTGTCGGCGAACTCTCTGGTGGCCACCGCGAGGATTTCGGCGCGGGTGCGTTCCTTGTCGCGCTGGCGCTCGACCTCGGACGACGGTGCGGCCACCTGACTCCCTCCGAACCGCTGGTGGAGGCCCTACTCTAGCGCAGCCCTTCTCGCGTCGGCCGGTCCGCGCTACAGTGAACTCACTAGTTCGTACATTAACTCTGCTCGGCATCCACGGAGGATCTTGGTGACCAGTTACCTCATCGGCCTGGTCGGCACCGGCATCGGGCCGTCACTGAGCCCGGCGCTGCACGAACGGGAAGCCGACGAACTCGGGCTGCGCTATCTCTACCGGCGGCTCGACCTCGACGTGCTGAGGATGCCGATCGGTGAGGTGCTCGCCGCCGCGCGTACCGCGGGCTTCGACGGCCTCAACATCACCCATCCGGTGAAACAACAAGTGCTCCCGTACCTCGACGAGATCGCGCCCGACGCGGCGGCGCTCGGCGCGGTGAACACGGTGGTGTTCCGCGAAGGGGTGGCGACCGGGTACAACACGGACGCGACCGGTTTCGCCCGCAACCTCATCGGAGGACTGCCCGACGCCGACATGGACACGGTCGTCCTCCTCGGTGCGGGCGGGGCGGGCGCCGCCGTGGCGCATGCCCTGCTTTCGCTGGGAACCGGACGGCTGATCGTCCACGACGTCGACTCCGCGCGCGCCGGAACCCTGGTGGCCGGACTGCGGAAGCGGTTCGGCGGCGACCGCGCTCTTTCCGGCTCCCTCGAAGACGTTCGGACCGCGGACGGCCTCGTCCACGCCACTCCGACCGGGATGGCCGCGTATCCGGGATCGCCGGTTCCCGCCGAATCGCTGCGGCCCGGGATGTGGGTGGCCGACATCGTGTACCGGCCGCTGGAGACCACGCTGCTGAAACAGGCGCGGGACCGCGGATGCCGGACGCTGCACGGCGGCGGGATGGTGGTCTTCCAGGCGGCGGACTCGTTCCGTCTCTTCACCGGCGCGGAACCGGACGCCGACCGGATGATCCGCCATTTCGAAGCGCTGGAAGGGAAACCCGCCCATGCCCGGTGACACCGCCATCGCGACCGTCTGCCTGTCGGGCACGCTCGAGGACAAACTCGCCGCGGCCGCCGCGGCCGGCTTCGACGGGGTCGAGATCTTCGAGAACGACCTGATCGCCTCACGGAGGTCGCCTTCGGAGATCCGGCGGCTCTGCGCCGATCTCGGCCTCACGATCGATCTCTACCAGCCTTTCCGTGACTTCGAGGCGGTGCCGCCGGACGTGCTCCGGTCGAACCTCCGCCGGGCGCGCCGGAAGTTCGACCTCATGGCCGAACTCGGCGTGGACACCGTCCTGGTCTGTTCGTCGGTCTCGCCCGACTCCGTCGACGACGACGATCTCGCCGCCTCTCAGCTGCACGAGCTGGCTTCGCTGGCCGCGTCACGCGGAATCCGTGTCGCCTACGAAGCCCTTGCGTGGGCCCGGTTCGTGAACACGTACGAGCACGCGTGGCGGATCGTCCGGCGGGCCGGCCACGCGGCCTTGGGAGTCTGCCTCGACAGCTTCCACATCCTTTCGCGGGGCAGCGATCCCCGCGCGATCCGGACCATTCCGGGGGAGAAGATCTTCTTCCTGCAGCTGGCCGACGCGCCGCTGCTGGACATGGACGTGCTGCACTGGAGCAGGCATCACCGGCTTTTCCCGGGGCAAGGCGCGTTCGACCTGGCCACGTTCATCGGTCACGTCCTGGCGGCAGGTTATCGAGGGCCGCTTTCGCTGGAGGTGTTCAACGACGTGTTCCGGCAGGCGGACCCGCGACCCGCGGCCATCGACGCCATGCGGTCGCTGACGGCCTTGCGTGAATCCGTTGGCACCCTTGAGATTCCCGAGGCTCCTCGGCTGGATGGGCACGCCTTCGCGGAGCTGGCCGTTTCGGGAACGGTGCTCGCGGAACTCGGCTTCACCCACGTCGGAACCCATCGCACGAAGCCGGTCCAGTTGTGGCAACAGGGATCGGCGCGCTTGCTGGTGAACGAAGCGACCGAGGAGGGCGCGATCAGCGCCCTCGGCCTGACCAGCGCGAACCCGGCCGGATCGGCGCGGCGCGCGGAGACGTTGCTCGCGCCGGTGCTGCCCCGCGAGCACAGCCCGGACGAGGCCGACCTCTCCGCCGTCGCCGCACCGGACGGGACCGAGATCTTCTTCTGTGGCAACGACGAATGGTTGCGCGACTTCGCTCCGTCCGGGACCGCGCCTGCCGGGCTGGGAATCATCGGCATCGACCACGTCGCCTTGACCCAACCCTTCGACCACTTCGACGAGGCGACCCTGTTCTACCGTTCGGTGCTGGGCCTCCGGCCGGAACCGGTTTCGGAGTTCGCGGCGCCGTTCGGGCTTGTGCGCAGCCGTGCGGTCGGAGACCAGGACGTCCGTTTGACGTTGGACAGCGCCCTGGTGCGGCGAGGGGAGTGGTCGCCGGGAGTGCCGTCGCCACAACACATCGCTCTCGCTTGCGAGGACGCGATCGCCGTCGCGCGAGCTCTGCGCGAGGCGGGTGCGCCACTGCTTTCGATCCCCGGGAACTATTACGACGACCTGGATGCGCGGTTCGATCTCCCGTTTTCGGCGGCATTGCGAGAAAACTCGGTGCTGTATGACCGGGACGCGTCCGGCGAGTTCCTGCACTTCTGCACCGAACTGGTCGGCTCGCGGGTCTTTTTCGAGGTGGTGCAACGGATCGGCGGATATCGCGGGTACGGGGTCGTGAACACGCCGGTGTACATGACAGCGCATCGGGAACGACGGCTCAGTCTGGCGCGCTGAGGCTCGCTCGGCCGAAGAGCTCACGCTCCGGCCGGTCGAGGCGGGGTCGGATTCCGGCGATCAAGCTCGTCAGATCAGGTCAGCTGACGGACTCGTCGTCGAGTTCGGCGAGCTGTTGCGCGACGCGGTCGGCATCGGCAGTCCGTTCCTGGGTCCGGTTGAGTCGCAGGGCCTGTTGCCATACCAGGCGAGCCTCGGCTCGGCGCCGGAGCGCGGCCAAGGATTGGCCGAGATGTTCGAGGGTATCGGCTTCGTAGTAGGTCGCCCCCAGGTCCCGGCACAGTTCCAGTGATTCGTGGAAGTGGTCCAGAGCCAGATCGTATTCGCCGCAGTGGTGGGCGATGTAGCCGAGTGTGTCCAGGGTTACTGCCTGGCCCTGCCGGTTGCGGGCGTCGCGGAACAAGGCCAGTGCCTGCTCGCATGACGAGCGGGCCTCGTCGTACTGACCCAGCCGCGCTTGGTGCCACCCCATTCGATCGAGCGCTTCCGCCTTCCACACGAGGTTGTCCAAGGGCTCGAACAACCGGAACGCCTCCTTCGCGTGGTTGAGGGCGAGCTGGTCGTTGTTCTGCTGCCGCCAGACCATGATCAGGTCGTAGTACGAACGAGCCTCGCCGTGGGTGTCGCCGGTCTCCTTGGCCAGTTCGCGCCCCCGGTACAGGTGCTCCAACGCTTCGGTGAGCCGCTGTGACCGTGCGTATGCCTGACCCAGAAGCCGGTGGGCGAGTCCTTCGATCGTGGCGTCGTCCAGTTCACGCGCGGCGGCCAGCCCGGCTTCCCAGGTGGTCCGCTGTTCGTGAAGGTGGCCGCGTCGCCAAAGGTATCCGTGCAGGATCCACGCGAGCTGCCAGACCAGCGTCTGCCAGCCAAGTCGTTCGGCGGTCGTCTGTGCGGCGATCAGGCACGGATGTTCCTGGTCGAACCAAGCCAGAATGGAGCTGTCGTCGGTGAAGGAAGGCAGCTCGAACTCGGCCGGAGTATCGCCGATCTCGACCTTCTTCCGGTCGGGATACAGCAGTCGTTCGCCCGCGTAACCGGCGTGGATGTAGTACGAGATCAGCCTGTGCAGTTTGCCCAGCGCCTGGTCGTCCTGTCTCGCCCATTCGGCGGCGTAGAGGCGGACCAAGTCGTGCATGCGGTACCTGGTTGGCAAGTACCGCTGCAACAGGTGCGCTTCCTCCAGCCGTCGCAGCAGGTTGCGTGCCTGCTCGGTCTTCAGATTCGTGAGCACCCCCGCGGCGACCTCGTCGATATCCGGGCCCGGGGCCAGGCCCAGCATCCGGAAGACCTCGGCCGCCTGCGCGTCGAGCGCTTGATAGGACCAGGACAAGACGGTGCGCAGGTTCGCGGAGAGTCCACCGCCGTCCAGCGCGTCCAACCGAGCCGAGGCATCACCCAGGTCCGTGGCCAGCGCCGCGAGCGGGAAATCGTGGTGGGCGGCCGCGTGGGCGGCGACGATACTCAGCGCCAGAGGCAACCCCGCGCAATAGCCCACCAGGTCTTCCACCGCGTCGGGCTCGGCCTCGACGCGGTGTGGCCCCAGCCGTTTGGTCAGAAGTTCGCGTGCTTCGGTGTCGTTCAGGGTGCCCAGGCTCAGCGGTCGTGCGCCGTGGGCGACGATCAGTTCGGTGGGCTGGTGGCGGGTCGTGATCAGCACGGTGCAACTGGAGCTCTGGGGAAGCAGGGGTACCACCTGTGCGCCGCCGCGGGCGTTGTCCAACAGGATCAGCATGCGCCGGTCGGCGACTTTGCGTCGATACAGCGCGGCCTGCGCGGCGGTGCCGACCGGGATGTCCCGTTGCGAGGAGCACAGGGCATCCAGGAAACCGCGGATGGCGACCTCGGCCGCCACCGGCGCACCGGACGGGTCGTAACCGCGCAGGTTCACGTAGAGCTGTCCGTCCGGGAAGCGGTCGATGTTCTCGTGTGCCCATTCCAGCGCCAGCCAGGTCTTGCCGATTCCGCCCATGCCGCTGACCACCATGATGGGAGTGGTGCCCTTGAACTCCGCGTCGACAATCGATGAAGCGGTCAGTTCGGCGAGCTCACGGATCCGACCGGTGAACAGTCCTGATCTGCCGGGTAACTGCCTCGGCGCGGAAATCTCCGTCAATTGTTCGGTTTCGCGCTGATACGGATGGTCGGGAAGGCAGATCCAGGCGCGAGTGGTCGTCTCTTTCACTTTCACCGTTGTCGGCTGATAGCGGCTGGGATCGTCAATCGAACTGTTCTGGACGACTTCCTCGAAAAACCAGTCGGACACGATGAACGCCAGCACGCCCGGCGACTGGGCGAGTGACGTTTTCAACGCGGGTGCTTCGATCAGCCTGAATGCGCGGATGATCGACGGGCCGGTGACGCCCTGAGTGTCGTGTTTGATCTCGCCCGCGTGCAGGGACATGCGCAGCCTGATGCGTTCTTCGGGGCGTGTGGCGCTTTCGTTGTATTGCAGCAGAGCCTTGATGAGCATCTGCGGCAGTGATTCGACGAAAGGCGCCTTGGGCACCTGGGGCGCGATCAGAACGAGGACCCCGTCGCCGCGATCTTCGTGGTAGCAGTCGTCCCAGGAAATGTTCGCGGCATTGAGGGCCCAGCGTAAAACCTGATACAATCCGTCGCGAACGGCTTCCTGAACGGGGTTTCGTCGACGTTCGGCGCTGCCGAACCCTTCCACGTCGAGGACCAGCAGTATCCGATGGCCGGGCTGCTTGGAATAGACCATGCGATCAACCCCTCGTCGCGGTGTCGGCTCCATGCTACAGGACGATCAAGATACCGACTTCCGCCGAGAAGCCTCCGAACGCCGAGACTTTCAGCGTTGCCGAAAAACGGCGACCGAGGCCATCGCGCGCGAATTCCCGTCAGGGAACCGGGACGTTCGAGGCGGCCCGGAAACGGTCGCCGGGCGGGGCGACGGCCGGCGTTGCCCGTTGCCGGGAAACGGCGAATCAGAAACCGATCGGCAGTCCCGCGTAGTTCTCCGCCAGTCCCGCCCGTCCCGCCTCGCTCCGCGCCAGCCACCGCAACTGCGAAAGCTGCAGCTGCCGGTCGAACGGATCGTCCGACTGGTGCAGCATCGTCGTCATCCACCACGAGAAATGCGTGCATCGCCAGACCCGGCGCAGTGCGGTGTCGGAGTAGGCGTCGGCGAGTGCGGAGTCCTTGTCCCGCACCAGGGCCGCCAGGGCGGGGGCGAGGAGGGCGACGTCGGCGACGGCGAGGTTGAGGCCTTTGGCGCCGGTGGGCGGCACGATATGGGCGGCGTCGCCGGCGAGGAACAGGCGGCCGTGCCGCATGGGCTGCTGCACGAAACTGCGCATGGGCAGCACGCTCTTGTCGGTGATCGGCCCTGGTGTGAGGGTCCAGCCGTCCTGGCCGTGGCCGAGCCGGGTCGCGAGCGCCTCCCAGATCCGGTCGTCGGACCAGGTGCCGATGTCGGTGCCGTTGGGCACTTGCAGGTACAGCCGGCTGACGGTGGCCGAACGCATCGAGTGCATCGCGAAGCCGTCGGGATGCCAGGCGTAGATGAGTTCGTCGGTCGACGGGGCGACGTCGGCGAGGACACCGAGCCACGAATACGGGTAGGTGCGCTCCCAAGTCTGCTTCGCGGCGTCGGGGATCGCGGTGCGGCAAGGGCCGAAGGAACCGTCACAGCCGACGATGACGTCGGCGTCGAGCCTCTGTCGTGTGCCTTCCGCGTCGGTGAAGGTGAGGTAGGGACGGTCGGTCTCGATGTCGTGCACGGCGGTGTCGGCCACCTCGTAGTGGATCTGCTGCCCGGCTGCCGCTCGCGCCTTGCCGAGGTCCTTCGTCACCTCGGTCTGGCCGTACACGGTGACGCTTCGCCCGACCAGGTCCACGAAGTCGAGATGGTGCCTCTCCTGCGGCCACTGCAGGTAGATACCG
Source organism: Amycolatopsis sp. WAC 01416 (assembly GCF_003947485.1). Lineage (NCBI taxonomy): Bacteria > Bacillati > Actinomycetota > Actinomycetes > Pseudonocardiales > Pseudonocardiaceae > Amycolatopsis > Amycolatopsis sp. WAC 01416. The sequence continues at coordinate 203,489 of NZ_QHHX01000009.1, forward strand.
CGGTGCTCGTCGCCTTCGCGGTCGAGGCGGTCCGCCAGGCCTGCCTCGTGAAGAAGGTCCACTGTGGACTGTTCGAGGATGCCCGCGCGGATCCGCGCCTCGACGTACTCGCGCGAGCGGGCCTCCACGATCACCGATTCGACCCCTGCCAGATCGAGAAGATGCGACAGGAGCAGTCCGGCCGGGCCGGCGCCGACGATGGCGACTGGGGTGCGCATGACCGGAGTCTGGCCGCCGGGTGGGCGAACTCCTAGCGTTCGCTTCCACTCAGTGAAACCGGCAGGCTCCGCCCGATTCCGGCGGCCGCGACCTGGAGCGCGGACACCAGCCGCGCCCGGCCGCGGCTCAGATCCGGGACGACCAGGCCGAGCGCCGCGACGACCTCGCCACCGGACGGCCGGATCGGGACGGCGACCGAACAGGCGCCTCGGCTCATCTCCTCGACAGTCTGCGCGAACCCCTCCCGGCGGACGCGCCGCAACTGCTCACGGAGCCGTCCGGGCTGGGTGACGGTGTACGGCGTGACGCGGGTCAGGGAGGCGAGCACCTGCCGCTGGACGTCCTCCGGAGCCCAGGCCAGCAGCACCTTCCCGACGCCGGTGGCGTGCAGCGGCAGCCGTCCGCCGATCCGGCTGACCACCGGCACGGACGCGTTCCCGGAGAGCCGGTCGAGATAGAGCACCTGGACGTCGTCCCGCTCGCCGAGGTGCACGGTGGCGCCGGTCGCGCCGTAGAGGTCCTGGAGGAAGGGGGCGGCGACCTGCCGCAGTTCGAACTGGACGGGTGCGAGCAGTCCGAGGTCCCACAGTCGCCGGCCGACGGCGTACCGATCCTCGCGCCGCTCCAGCGCGCCCAGGCCCACGAGTTCGCGGGCGATCCGGTGCGCGGTGGGCAGCGGTAGGCCGGCGCGGCCCGCGAGTTCGGTCAGCGACAGCTCGCGATGGTCGACGTCGAACGCGCCGAGGAGCGCGAACGCCCGTGAGGTGACGCTGGCGCCCGGTGTGGACAGGTTCCCGGCCATCCGGGCATTCTCTCACTGAGCGGAAGTCAGGGCAGCAGGATCAGCCCGGCCCACAAGCCGGCGACGGCGAGCACGATGGCCGCCGGAACCGTGAGGTTCGGCCCGAGGTTGACCCCGATCAGCACGGCCAGCACCACCGGGGCCCCGCCCGCGGTGGCGAGCGGCAGCAGCACGAGCACCGCCGGCAGGTTGTTGATCAGGTTGGCGAGGACGGCCGCCATCAGGCCGAGCACGACCAGGACGAACGCCGGGGCCTTCCCTGCCGGGACCGCTTTGCCGCCACGAGGCCAGGCCGCCAGGTCTGCGGCGAAGAACCGGCGGAACACCAGGTACTCGGTGAGCACCGCCGCGAGCCAGGGCAGGGGCATGAGCCCGGTGAACCGGAGGAAGGAGATACCGGTCGCGGCGACGGCGAGCAGATTGGTCAGATTGGACACCGGCAGCAGCCGCCGTGGCCGTCCCCGGCCGAACCGGGCCATGAGCATCCCGCCGGGAAGGCCCGTCAGTGCCAACCTCCTCGTGAAGCCATACCCGGCAATCTAGCCTGAGTAGGCTCGGCGTCCGGACGCCGTAAGGAAAAGGGGCTTGGTGCGCGAGACGAACTGGGCGGGGAATCAGACTTTCACCGCAGAACGCATTCTTCGCCCTCGGACCGTCGAAGAGGTCCAGGAAGCCGTCGCCGGGGCGACGGCGGTCAAGGCATTGGGCAGCAGGCATTGCTTCAACGACATCGCGGACTTCCCGGGCGGTGTCCAGATCGACCTGGCCGGGCTCGACCAGATGGCCGAACTCGACAGTGACGCGGCGACGGTCACGGTGCCGGCGGCGGCGCGCTACGGCGACGTCGCCATCCAGGCGCACGCGGCCGGGTTCGCGCTGGCCAACCTCGCTTCGCTGCCTCACTGCACGGTGGCGGGCAGTGTCGCGACGGCGACCCACGGTTCCGGGCGGCGCAACCAGAGTCTCGCGTCGGCGGTGTCCGGTTTGGAGCTGGTCACCGCGGACGGTGAGGTGAAGACGTACTCACGGCACGACGGCGTGGTCGTCGGCCTCGGCGCGCTGGGCGTGGTCACCCGGCTGACCCTCGACCTGGTGCCGTCCTTCGACCTCCGCCAGGACGTCTTCGACGGGTTGCCATGGGAGTCGGCGTACGAGCACTTCGAAGAGATCCAGGACGCGGGTTACAGCGTCAGCCTGTTCACGAACTGGGCCCGCGAGACGATCGACCAGGTCTGGGTCAAGGGTCCGGGGCGGCCGGGCGCGGACTTCTTCGGCGCGAAGGCGGCGGACGGGCCGCGGCATCCCGCTCACGCGGCGGGTATCCCGGCGGACAACTGCACGCGGCAGCTCGGGGTCCCGGGGCCGTGGCACGAACGGATCCCGCATTTCCGCCTCGACTTCACGCCCAGTGTGGGGAACGAACTCCAGACCGAGTACTTCGTGCCGATCCGGCACGCCGTCGCGGCGATGGAGGCGATGCGCGGACTCGGGCACCGGCTGGCGCCCGTCCTGCTCACCTCGGAGATCCGCACGGTCGCGGGGGACGACCTGTGGCTCAGCCCGTTCCACGGCGGCGACAGGCTGGCACTGCACTTCACCTGGCAGCCGGACGAGGACGCGGTCCGCGAGCTGCTGCCCGTCATGGAGGAACGCTTGGCGCCCTTCGGGGTCCGGCCGCACTGGGGGAAGCTGTTCCACCACGCCGTGGACTACCCGAAGCTGGCCGATTTCCGGGCGCTGGCCACCGAACTGGACCCGGACGGGAAGTTCCGGAACCCGTTCGTCCGGCGGCACGTGTTCGGGGAGCCGGGCTGATATCCTGGCGGTAGTTGCTTGCTCGCGCGGGAAGATCCCCGGCTGCTGCACTGGAGCCGCACGTTTCTCCCGAGGAGCCTTCATGTCTCTTCCCCTCGCCCGTCGTATGGACGGCGTCACCAGTTCTCCCGTGCGCGACCTGCTCGCGCTCACCGCCCGTCCGGGCGTGATCTCCTTCGCGGGCGGTATGCCCGCGCCGGAACTGTTCGATGTGGACGGCCTCCGCGCCGCCTTCGACCGGGCACTCGCCGAGAAGTCCGCATTACAGTATTCGCCCACCGAAGGGAATCCGCGGCTGCGCGAGCTGCTCGCGAAACGGCTGGCCGGTCGCGGGCTCGCGACCACTGTGGACGATCTGCTGATCACCACGGGTTCACAGCAGGGCCTTCAGCTGCTGAGCACCGCGTTGCTCGATCCCGGAGCCACCGTGCTGGTGGAAGAACCGGTGTACCTGTCCGCGTTGCAGTGCTTCCAGCTCGCCGAGGCGCGGATCGTGCCCGTTCCCGGTGACCCGGAGGGGATCGATCCGGCCGCGCTGGACGAGATCGCGGCCAGGGAACGGCCGTCGCTGTTGTACCTCGTCCCGACGTTCTCGAATCCGTCCGGCCGGACGATCAGCCCCGGCAGGCGTCGCGCGCTCGCGGAAGTCATCGCGCGCCACGGGTTCTGGCTCGTCGAGGACGATCCGTACCACGAGCTGCGGTATCGCGGCGAACGCGAAGAACTGATGTCGGCCCGTCCGGAACTCGCCGAGCGCGCGATCTACCTCGGCAGTTTCTCGAAGGTGATCGCCCCGGGGATGCGGCTGGGCTGGCTCCGGGCGCCGAGGGAGCTGTTGCGCCGCGTCGCGATCCTCAAGCAGGCGAGCGATCTGCACACCTCGACGGTCGATCAGGCGGCGGCGGCCGAGTACCTGGCCGCCGCGGATCTCGACGCCCACGTGCGGAAACTGTGCGCGACCTACCGTGTCCGCCGCGACGCGATGCTGGCCGAGCTGCCCGCGATCACGCCGCCCGGGACGACATGGACCGACCCGGACGGCGGGATGTTCGTCTGGGTCACCCTTCCCGGCGGCGCGGACACGGATTCACTGCTGCCTGAAGCGTTGCGCCACGACGTCGCTTTCGTGCCCGGTTCGGCGTTCCAGGTGGGGGAGCCGGACCGGTCGGCGTTGCGGCTCTCGTTCGCCGCACACGCGCCGGAGACGATCGCCGAAGGGCTGCGGCGGCTGCGCAAAGCCCTTCATGGACGCTAATCGGCCTGCGGATCCCAGGTCAGCAGCCGGACTTTGCTGACGGTCTGGACGTGCCGTCGCATCGCGTTCGCCGCCGCCTTCGGATCGCCGTTCCGGATGGCGTCGGCGATCTTCTGGTGCTGGCTCAGCGAGCGGGACGGCCTGCCGGGCTGTCGTAGCGACTCGTTGCGGCTCTCCGCGATCTGCGCGTCGATCGAGCGCATGAACTCGGCGAGGAGACCGTTGTTCGCGGCGGCGGTGATCGCTTCGTGGAACCGGCGGTCGCCTTCCGCGCCGTGCCCGCCGTCGCCGATCTCGGTCGCCATGTACGCCAGCGCCGCGTCGATGGCGGCGAGATCCGCGTCGGAGCGCCGCAGCGCGGCCAGTTCCGCGAGCTTGGTCTCCATCGCTTCGCGGGCTTCGAGCACTTCCGGGAGCCGGCTGCGGCGCGCCACGAGTTCGTCGACCGGTTCGACGTCGAGGTGATCGTTGCGCAGGTAGGTGCCCCCGCCGTGGCGGGACTCGAGCAGTCCCTGTACTTCGAGGACGACGATCGCCTGCTTGATCGACGCGCGGCTGACCCCGAGCCGCTCGGCGAGGTCGCGTTCGCTGGGGAGCTTGTCGCCCGCGTGCAGGCCGGACTCCTCGACGTGCGCTTTGATCCGCTCGATGACCTGCTCGTAGAGCTTCGCCCGGTTCAACCGGCTCAGCGCCTCCGGCACTCGGTCCCCCTCGCTCGTACTGGACAAGTGGCTGAGCCAATTTACCATTCTTGGGTTGACAGGTGGTCGCCGTCACAGGGAAAGTGGCTCAGCCACTAGTCCACTCGGCCACTCGCCAAAGGGGCTCCCGCCGTCAAGGAGGACGGTCATGTCCGCCCAGCTGATCTCGATTCTCGTCCTCGTGGTGATCTTCGCCCTCGCCACGACCCGTTCGATCAACATGGGGGCGCTCGCCTTCGCCGGCGCTTTCCTCGTCGGCACCCTCGCCGGTGGCCTGGACACCGACGGCATCTTCGCCGGATTCCCCGGCGACATCTTCGTGGTGCTGGTGGGGGTCACCTATCTGTTCGCCATCGCCAGGGCCAACGGCACCACCGACTGGCTGGTGGCGGCGGCCGTCCGGCTGGTCGGCGGCCGGATCGCGCTCATCCCGTGGGTGATGTTCGTGGTCACCGGCGCGCTGACCGCGATCGGCGCGGTGAGCCCGGCGGCCTGCGCGATCGTCGCGCCGATCGCCCTCGGTTTCGCCGCCCGGTACAAGATGGGCCCGCTGCTCATGGGCGCGATGGTGGTGCACGGCGCGCAGGGCGGCGGGTTCTCGCCGATCAGCGTCTACGGTTCGATCGTCAACGGGATCGTCGAGCGCAACAACATCGCGGGCAGCCCCGTGGTGCTGTTCTTCGCGAGCCTCGGCATGAACCTCGCCATCGCGGGTGTCCTGTTCGTCGTCCTCGGCGGGACCAAACTGCGGCGCCGAGAGCTGGTGACGGCGGGCGCCGCCGGTGCGGAGGCCGACGAGGAACCGCTGCCGCACGAACAGCGCATTCCCTTGGACGGCCCCAAGATCGTGACGCTGACCGGCCTGATCGCGCTCGTGGTCGGCACCCTGGTGTTCGACCTCGACCCGGGCCTGACCGCCATCACCGTCGCCGTCCTGCTGAGTGTCGTGTGGCCCAAGACCAGCCGGTCCGCCGTCTCCGAGATCACCTGGCCGACCGTGCTGCTGATCTGCGGCGTGCTGACGTATGTGGCGGTGCTGAAGGAGATCGGCACCATCGACTACGTCGGCAACGCGGTGACCACCGTGGGGATCCCGCTGCTCGCGGCGCTGCTGCTCTGCTACATCGGCGGCGTCGTCTCGGCCTTCGCGTCTTCGGTGGGGCTGATGGGCGCGCTCATCCCGCTCGCCGTCCCGTTCCTGGCGCAGGGCACGATCGGGCCGGTCGGCATGATCGCCGCCCTCGCGGTCTCGGCGACGATGGTGGACGTCAGCCCGTTCTCCACCAACGGCGCGCTCGTCCTCGCCAACGCGAAGGACGTCGACCGGGACAAGTTCTTCAAACAGCTGCTGGTCTACGGGGCGCTCGTGGTGGCCGTCGTGCCGCTGATCGCCTGGCTCGTGTTCGTCGTGCCCAACTGGGGCTGAGGGAGGAGATCCATGCTGATCGCCGGAAAGAGTGACCGCGTCGCCCTGCGGTTCGGGGCCGAATCCCTGACCTACGGCGAACTCGCGTCCGTCGCGGGCCCGATCGCCGCCGCGCTGGCCGGTCGCACGCGCGTCGCGGTGTGGGCGACACCGACGCTCCGGACCTGTGTCGCGATCGTCGCCGCGCTGACCGCCGGGGTCCCGGTGGTGCCGGTCAATCCGAAGGCCGGATCACGCGAACTGGCGCATATCGTCGCCGACAGCGCGCCGGATCTCGTGCTGGCCGCGCCGGATGCCGTGCTGCCGCCGGAACTCGAGGCGCTGCAACGGGTTCCGGTCGAACTGGACCTCTCGGGCACGCCGTGGCATGGCGACGAACCGGACCCGGAAGCCCCGGCGTTCGTCATCTACACCTCCGGGACCACCGGACCGCCGAAGGGTGTCCTGCTCCCGCGCCGGGCGGTGGCGTCGAATCTCGACGCGCTCGCGGAGATCTGGGACTGGACCGACGCCGACGTCCTCGTGCACGCCCTCCCGTTGTTCCACGTGCACGGCCTGATCCTCGGGGTGGTCGGCCCGTTGCGGCGGGGCGGTTCGCTCCACCACCTCGGCCGGTTCACCAGTGAAGCGGCCGCGAAGGAACTCGCCGGCGCGGGCACGATGCTCTTCGGCGTCCCGACGATGTATCACCGGCTCGCGGCCGACTGCGAGGCCGATCCCGCGCTGGCTACCGGAGTGGGCGCGGCGCGGCTGCTCGTCTCGGGTTCCGCGGCCTTGCCCGCGACCGATCACCAGCGCATCACCGCCGCGACCGGCCAGCGGGTCGTCGAACGCTATGGAATGACCGAGACACTGATGAACTGCGGTGTCCGCGCCGCGGGGGACCGGCGGCCCGGTGCGGTCGGCCCGCCGGTGCCCGGCGTCGAACTGAGGCTCGTCGACGACTCCGGCGAACCGCTCATCGGCGAGATCGTCGGTGAGATCGAGGTCCGCGGCCCGAACCTGTTCCTCGGCTACCTGAACCGGCCGGACGCCACGGAAGCCGCGTTGCACGACGGCTGGTTCAAGACCGGTGACATGGCGATACGCGATCCGGACGGTTACGTGCGGATCGTGGGCCGCCGCGCCACCGACCTGATCAAGAGCGGCGGCTACAAGATCGGCGCGGGCGAGATCGAGAACGCGCTCCTGGAGCATCCCGGGGTCGCCGAAGCGGCCGTCACCGGGGAACCGGACGACGACCTCGGCGAGCGCATCGTGGCCTGGATCGTCCCCGCCGAGGTCAAGCCGTCGGCGGGCGAACTCGCCGACCACGTCGCCGGACTGCTGTCACCGCACAAGCGGCCACGTGTCGTGCACTACCTGGAAGCGTTGCCCCGCAACGAGATGGGCAAGGTCCTCAAGCGGGCTCTCCATGGCTGACCCACTCGGCTGGGACGGTTACGAAGTTTCCCTGGCACGCGCGAGGGAACGCACGGGCACGGACGAAGCGGTCGTCTGCGAACGCGCGAAGATCGGCGGCCACGAGGTCGTGAAGATCCGCTTCGAGTTCGGGTTCCTCGGCGGCTCGGTCGGGACCGGGACCGGCGCGCTCATCGAGCGGGCGTTCGACGAGGCGCACTCGCACCGTCTGCCCGTCGTCTCGCTGTTGTCCACGGGCGGGACCCGGATGCAGGAAGGCGTGCCCGCTCTGCGGCAGCTGCAACGGATCGCGCGAGGTCTGGCACTGCTGCGCGAAGAGGGGCTGCCCCACATCACCGTCGCGCTGCATCCCACCACCGGCGGCGTGTGGGCGTCCCTCGGTGCCGACGCCGATGTCGTGCTCGCCGTTCCCGGCGCTCAGGTGGGCTTCGCCGGCCGCCGGGTGCGGCCGGAGCGGTACGCCGACGACCCCGCGTATACGGCGGAAAACCAGTACGCGGCCGGATATGTCGACGAACTGGTGACCGAAGACGCGCTCGCCGATCGGCTGGAGGTCTGGCTCGGGCTCTTGACCGGTGCTTCCCGGGACCGCCCGGCGGACCTGCCGCGCGCGCTCGGCGCCCTCGATCCCACGCGGGACGGCTGGCACTCCGTTCAGCGGGCGCGATCGGTGGGCCGGCCACGCGCGGACGCTTATCTCGACGACCATTTCGACACTCGCGTCCACCTCCGGGACGGCGCCGACGGTGGCGTCCTCTGCGGGATCGGGAGCCGTGGCGGGCGGCCGGTGGCGTTCGCGGCGCAGACCGGGACCGCGACCACACCCGAGGGCTTCCGGACGGCGACACGGTTGATCCGGCTCGCCGACCGGCTGGGGCTACCGGTGCTGACGCTCGTCGACACCCCCGGCGCGGCCGCCGATCCGGCCGCGGAGACGGCCGGGGCCGGGAACGCCATCGCCGGCCTGTTCGGCACGATCGCGGCGGCGAACGTCCCGATCACGACCTTGGTGATCGGTGAGGGCGGTTCGGGCGGCGCGCTCGCCCTCTGTTCGACGGACCGGATCTGGCTCACCCCGGACGCCTGCTTCACCGTGATCGCCCCGGAACTGGCGGCCGGGATCCTCAAACGGGACCCTGAAGAGATCCCCGCCCTCGCCGGCGAACTCAAGCCACGCCCCGAAGATCTGCTCGCCCTCGGTGCCATCGACGGCATCGCGGGATCGGAACCGGTCACCTTCGTGAGATAAGGGGTTCGACATGTTCAAGCGGATATCCGCCGCGACGATCGCCGCGGTCACGCTCGCTCTCCTGGCTGCTTCGCACGTCCAAGCGACTACGCCGTCCCGCTATGTCGCCATGGGCAGTTCCTTCGCGGCGGGTCCGGGAATCCCGCCGCAGCAACCGGGAACACCGGCCGCGTGCGGACGTTCGACGAAGAACTACGCGAGCCTCGTGGCCGCCGGCCGCGGGCTCGCCCTCACCGACGCCACCTGCAGCGGCGCGACCACCGCGAACATCCTCACCACCGGACAGGCCGGGCAGCCGCCGCAGATCGAGGCCGTCACCAGGGACACCCGGCTCGTGACCATCACCATCGGCGGCAACGACGTCGGCTACGTCGGCAGTCTGTTCACCTACGGCTGCCAGAACACCGGCGGCACGAACTGCGGCCAGGTCGACCAGGACGCCGTCCGCGCGGCACTCACCACGGTGCACGAGAAGATCGGCGCCGTCATCGCGGAGGTCCATCGGCGCGCACCGCGAGCCCGGGTGCTGGTCGTCGACTACCTGACGATCGTGCCGCGCACCGCGCCCGCGTGCGACGGCGTTCCGCTCACCCCGGCGCAACTGGCCTTCGAACGCGAGGTCGCGGATCGGCTCGCGGCGGCGACCCGGCAGGCCGCCCGCACTGAGCGGGCCACCTTGATCCCGGCTGCCGCCGTCAGCGCGTTCCACGACGCTTGTGCCGCCGTGCCGTGGATGGAGCGGTACGCGGCCGCGCCGGGACGCGTTCCCTATCACCCGAACGAAGCCGGGATGGCGGCCGTCGCGGAGCTGATCACGGCACGGCTGCGTTAGCCGCGCGGAAGGTGCGGCGGTAGCTGTCCGGCGGCACGCCGACGGTCCGGTTGAAATGCCGTCGGAGTGTCGCGGCGGTGCCCATCCCGGTGGCCTCCGCGATCAGGTCGACGCTGTCGTCGGTCCGCTCCAGGAGTTCCTGCGCGCGGCGGATGCGCTGGTTCAGCAGCCAGCGCAACGGGGTCGTCCCGGTCGCCGAGCGGAAATGCCTGGCCAGATTGCGCGAGCTCATGTTGGCGTGGCGGGCGAGATCCTCGACGGTCAGCGGCCGGTCCAGCCGTTCGGTGATCCAGGGGAGCAGGCCGCCGAGCGGATGGTCGTCCTGTTCGGGCACCGGGGCGGTGACGAACTGGGCCTGCCCGCCCGCGCGGTGCGGCGGGACGACCAGGCGGCGGGCCACGGTGTTCGCGACCGCCGAACCGTGGTCGGAGCGGACCAGATGCAGGCACAGGTCCATCGCGGCGGCCTTGCCCGCCGAGGTGAGCACGCTGCCGTTGTCGACGTAGAGGACGTCCGGATCGACCTCTACCAAGGGATGTCGGGCGGCGAGGACGTCGGTGTGCGCCCAATGCGTCGTGGCGCGGCGGCCGTCGAGCAGGCCGGCGGCCGCCAGCACGAACGCGCCCGTGCAGAGGGACGCGACCCGTGCGCCCGCTTCGTGGGCGGCCCGCACGGCGTCGACGAGGTCCGCGGGCGGATCGATGTCGATGTCGGCCCAGCCGGGGACGATGACCGTGTCGGCGCGCGCGAGATGGCCGAGCCCGTGGTCCGGTTCGAGGAGGAAGCGGCCGACCCTCACCGGCTTCGATCCGCAGACGCTGAGTTCATACCAGGAGCCGGCGAATCCCGGCAGGCCCGTGCCGAAGACCTCGTGGGCGATGGCGAGCTCGAACTGCAGCATGCCGTCAGTGGCGGCGAGGGCGACCGTGCTCATGTCCGAAAGTGTACGCATGATGGCGTTCCGGACACTGTCAGCGGACGGGACCCGCCGACAGGATGGTCCACAGTGGATCAGTCGAGGACAGGAGAACCCTCATGGGTACGTACGACGTCGCGGTGTTCGGGGCTTACGGGCACACCGGGCGCTTCGTGGTGGAGGAGTTGCGCGAGCGCGGTTTCGGCGTGCTGGCGGTGGGGCGTGACGAGGCGAAACTGCGCGGTCTGCCTTGGTCCGATCTCGACATCCGGCAGGCGTCGGTCGACGACGCGGCTTCGCTCGACCGCGCGTTCAAGGGCGCCGAGGCGGTGATCAACGCCGCCGGCCCCTTCGCCGACACCGCCGCTCCGGTGATCGAAGCGGCGTTGCGAGCGGGCGTCCCGTATCTGGACGTGGCGGCGGAGCTCGAAGCGAACATGGACACCTTCGCGCATTTCGGTGATCGTGCCGAGGGAGCGACGGTGATCCCGGCGATGGCGTTCTTCGGCGGCCTCGGCGACCTGATGGTCACCGCCGCGATGGGCGACTGGACGTCCGCGGACGAAGCGCACGTCGCCTACGCGCTGAGCAGCTGGCATCCGACCGAGGGAACCCGCGCGGCGGGCAAGGTGTCACGGGAACGGCGAGGCGGTCAGCGGATCCGGTTCTCCGGCGGCCGGATCGAGTATCGCGACGACGCGCTGCCGGAACTGGACTGGGACTTCCCCGCGCCGCTCGGGACCCGCGCCGTGCTCGGCGAGTTCACGATGGCCGACGTCGTCACCGTCCCGAGCCACCTCGCCATCCCGGAGGTGACCACGTACATGACCGTGAACGCGGCTCGTGAGGTGGTGACACCCGAGACGCCCACGCTGGGATCGGACGGCCCGTCCTCGCAGGAGTTCCTGGTCGACGTCGTCGTGCGATCCGGTGACGCGGAACGGCGGATCGCCGCGCGAGGCCAGGACATCTACGCGATCACGGCACCTTTGGTGGTGGAGGCCGTCCAGCGGGTGCTCGACGGGCGGACCAAGGCGACCGGGGTCGTCTCGGCCGGGGAGGTCTTCGACGCGGCCGACTTCCTGGCGGCGCTGACCCCGCGGATCACCGTCACCGGGTGACACCCGCCCGCCGGCCCGGATGCGGCAGCCGCGCGGGCGGGGCTTCGCCGGGCCGGTACTCGAAATGCCACCATTCGTTGTCGTAGATCCGGTAGAGCGCGAAGCGGGCACCGTGGTCCTCCAGCCACTGCGCGCCTTCGCGCGGCCGGACGTCCAGCGCGGTACCTCGGACGTGCGCGGAATCCTTCGGCGGCAGGACCCGCTTTCGCCCGGCCTCGGCGAGGAAAAGGCGATGCTGCTCGGCGGCGTCGCGATGTCCCGACGTGACGCCGAGGAGCGTGCCGTGCCGCCAGAACGCCTCGGTCCTGGCGGCGGTGAACGCGTCGAGGGTGCCGGCGGTGAGCCCGGCGAGGTTCTCGGCGGGGAACCGCAGCGACAGCGCCCAGCCGCAGGCGAGCCGCCGGGCGTTGCCGGGGGACCGCAGCCACGCGGGGATCAGCAGCAGCACCGCGAGGACGCGGGTGATGGCCGCGAGCACGAGTTCTTTCATGCCGTTCACAGTCGGCGTCGCTTGTCCGAGGCCGGTCGCGGCGACGTGCGCGGACGCCGACGAAAATGTCACCGTTCCGCACGGAGCACGCCGTGACAGAACGAAGACATTCCGCGGACGCTCCGCGGAAACAGGATGGGCACCATGGCGTGTCATGGACGAGCGGATCACGTCCGGCGCTGCGATAGTCGTCGGCATGCCCAGGGTGCTGCTCATCGAGGACGACCAAGCCGTGCGTGACGGGCTGTGCATGGCGCTGGGCGGCCGCGGCCACGCGGTCGACGCGGTGGCCACCGGCGAGGAAGGCCTCGCGCGGCTCGCGTCGCGGCCGCCGGACATCGTCGTGCTGGACCTGATGCTGCCCGGGCTGGACGGCTTCGAGGTCTGCCGCCGGATCCGTGCCGCGGGCGACCTGCCGATCATCATGCTCACCGCGCGCAACGAGGACATCGACGTCGTGGCCGGGCTCGCCGCCGGCGCGGACGACTACGTGGTCAAACCCGCCAGGGCACAGGTACTGGAGGCGCGGATCCGCGCGGTGCTGCGCCGCAGCGGGCAGCCGTCGCACGCGGCGCCGGCGGCGTCCGGGATCGAGCGGCACGGCGATCTCGGCATCGACCGTGCCGCGCTGACGGTGACCAAAGGCGGGGAACCCGTCGCCCTCGCTCCGACCGAGCTGCGGCTGCTGCTGGAACTGACCCAGGTGCCGGGCCGGGTGCTCAGCCGTCAGTACCTGCTGGAAAGTGTGTGGGAGCACGGCTACTTCGGCGACTCGCGGGTCGTCGACGCCTGTGTGCAGCGGCTGCGCGCGAAGATCGAGGACGACTCTTCCGCGCCGGTGTACGTGCAGACGGTCCGTGGGTTCGGCTATCGCTTCGGGCCACTGTGAAGCTTTGGGGTCTGCGGACACGGCTGCTGATGGCGTTCAGCATGCTGGTCGTGATCACGGCGGCGACGGTCGCCGGGTTCGGCTACGTCCAGTCCCGCACCGTGATCCTCCAGCAGGCACAGGACGCCACCGCCCGTGTCCTGGTCGACAAGGCCACCGCGCTGTACCCGCTCGGCCCGCTGCCGCCGGGTGACGGGACGCTGAGCCGGATCAGCGGCGAACTGTCCGACCGTGACTTGAGTTCCTTGGTGCTGTACGCGGAAAAGTCGAGCGGGAACGAGCAGATGCGGGCGCTGATCTCGCCCGAACTCCGTGCACGGGTCCAGGCGGGAAACGTGGCCTGGCAACGGGTCGACGTCGCGGGTACGCCGATGTTGCTGGTGGGCACCAGGTTCACCGTGCTACTGCCCGGCGGACAGCAGCGGGCTTCGGGGATCGAGGCCTACATCGCCCGCAGCATGGTTCCCGAGGAGCAGAGCATCGACGAACTCGCCACCCGTGCCTGGCTGATCGGCGGGGTGGCGCTCGTTCTCGCCATCGGACTGGCACTGCTGGCCGCGCGTGGCGTCCTGCGGCCGGTGCGGGAACTGGGCGACGCGGCACAACGGCTGGGCGCCGGCGATCTGCGGGCCCGCATCAGTGTCCGTGGTTCGGACGAACTGGCGGGTGTGGCGCGGACTTTCAACGAGACGGCCGAATCGCTGGAACGGCATGTCGGCGAGTTACGACGGATGGAAGCCGACGCACGGCGGTTCGTCGCGGACGTCTCGCACGAACTGCGCACCCCGCTGGCCGCGATGACCGCGGTCGCGGACGTGCTGGAGCAGGAGGCGTCGCGGCTGCCGGGGGACGCGGGACGTGCGGCGCGGATGAGCATCGACGAGACGCACAACCTGACCCGGCTGGTGAACGACCTCATCGAGGTGTCGCGGTTCGACGCCGGGGCCGCCGCCCTCGCACCGGAGGAGGTCGACGTCGCCGAGGTGGTCACGGCGAGCCTGCGCATCCGCGGCTGGGCAGGCGAGGTGGAAGGAGATCTGCCCGCCGGGATCTTCGCCGGGCTGGATCCGCGGCGGATGGACGTCATCGTGGCGAACCTGGTCGGCAACGCGGTGCGGCACGGGGAAAAGCCGGTCTCACTGAGACTTTCCGAAGCAGGGGAGTGGATCACGCTGGAGGTCGCGGATCGCGGGCCGGGGCTGGCGCCCGAGGTGCTGCCGCACGTGTTCGACCGGTTCTACAAGGCCGATTCGGCAAGGGCGCGTTCCGGCGGCAGCGGGCTCGGTCTCGCGATCGCCTGGGAGAACGCCCGTCTGCACGGCGGCACCCTGAGCGCGGCCAACGGCGTCGACGGTGGCGCCGTGTTCACCCTGCGCCTGCCTCACCGGGTGGTGACGGAATGAAGCGGATCGTGTTCGCGCTGCTCCTGATCGCGTCGGTGGTCGCGGGTTGCGGTGTCCGGCCCAGCGCCGTGATCGCCGGAGCGCCCGCGCCGACGGGGCCTGCCAACGGCGCGGTGCTCTACTTCCTGTCCGGCGGGCAGCCGGTCCGGGTGCTGCGCCCGCTCGCCGAGGGACTGCCGCCGGCGAGCCCCGTCGATCTGCTCGCCGCCGGACCGGACGAGAGCGAGCGGGAACGGGACTACACCACCGAAGTCCCGCCAGGCACCGCGGTTCTCGACCAGAGCGCCGGGCCCAACGGGGTCACGGTGACCCTCTCGATCGGCGTCGCCGCGCTGTCGGCGATGGCCGTCGACCAGATTGTGTGCACCGCCAGGGATTCGCTCGGCGGAAGCGCGCAGATCACCTTGCGGGGCGGAGGAACCATACGCGGTCCACTGTCCTGTTCCTTGCCCGGTTAGCGGTGCGGGGGGTCGTGAGTGGCGTTTCGGGTTAGAACCCGAAACGCCACTCACGACCCGCGCGCCCCACGGCTGAGCCGAGGGAAGGGGGCCTTCACGCGCAGCCGCAACCACGTAGCCCTTTGCCCGCCAGGACCGGAATGCAGACACAAGTGGCACGTGCCACGGCATTTTTACCCTGCCCGTCCAGGCGGACGTGTCATGGATCACCGGTGTCGGTCCCTCGCTTTGTCCGGATCCGCCCGCTAGCTTAGGCAAGGCTAAGCATAGGGAACGGGGGGTTGTGGCGTGGAAGGGATCGAGGGCAAGGTCGCGCTCGTCACCGGAGGCGCGCGCGGGATCGGGGCGGCCGTCGTGGACGGGCTCGTCGGAGCGGGCGCGATCGTGGCGGCGGTGGACCTGACCGAAGGGCCTTCGCGGGACGGGGTGACCTCGTTCGTCGCGGACGTCGGGGATCCCGCGGCTGTCGCGCGGGTGGTCGACGACATCGAACGCGAACTCGGGCCGATCGGGATCGGGGCGTCCGTCGCGGGCGTGCTGAAGCCGGGGTCGGTCTGCGAGACGAGTGACGAGGACTGGGCGGCGACGTTCGCGGTCAACTCCACCGGGGTCTTCACTGTCCTTCGTGAGATCTCCCGCCGGATGTTGCCTCGCCGGAGCGGTGTCCTGGTGACGGTCGGGTCGAACGCGGCGGGCGTCCCGCGCGCCGGGATGGCCGCGTACGCCGCCTCGAAGGCCGCGGCGACGATGCTGACGCGCTGTCTCGGCCTCGAACTCGCCGGTTCCGGTATCCGCTGCAACATCGTCTCGCCCGGCTCGACCGACACTGAGATGCAACGTCTACTGTGGACGGACGAGAACGGCGCGGACCTTGTCATCGCGGGAAATTTGGAGCAATACCGCGTCGGCATACCACTGGGCCGGATAGCCGAACCCGCCGATATCGCCGACGCGGTCCTGTTTTTGGCCTCCGATCGAGCGCGGCACATCACGATGCAGAATCTCTACGTCGACGGCGGCGCCACGCTCCGCGGGTGATCTCGATGACGCAACGAAGACTTTTCGGGTCCGTACGATTAGGTTAGGCTAACCGAAAAGGCGCGTCCGGGGGTTTGCGTTCCGCGCCGGCATACGGCACCGCGGCACCACGCGGGTGCCGACCTGGTCAGTAGTATTCGCGAAAGGGAATCCAGTCGTGTCCTCACCTGCACCGGCCCGACCAAGGCCGGTCCACCAGGCGGCCGATCTGCTGGCGGCGTACCTGCCCGGATCGTTCTACTACTCGTCCGCTCGAGGATCGCTTCTCGCCGACGGGGTGTACTCGCCGGTCCACGCGGCGCCGGGCAAACGTGCCCGTGCCGCCGCCGAGATCCTCGACGCCGCTTTGGTGGCGGGAGTGGACGAACCGGTGGTCGTCGGGGCGATCGGGTTCCGGCCCGACGCGCCGAGCAGCCTGGTGGTGCCCGCGGTGGTCCGCCGGGCCGGACCACCGAAGAAGAGTGGTCCGGTGGCGCCGCTCGGCGGGAACTGGTCGGTGTCGCCGCGGCCGGCACCGGAGGTCTACACCACTGCCGTCGCCAGGGCGCTGGACGAGATCCGCGACGGTGACCTGCGCAAGATCGTGCTGGCCCGCTGCCTCGACGTCACCGGCGGAGACCCCGTCGCCGTACCGCGGCTGCTGGCCCGCCTCGTCCACGCGGACCCGGCCGCCCATGCCTTCGCCGTCGACGTCAGCGCGCCGGGTGATCCCGCGCCGCGCACCCTGATCGGCGCGAGTCCGGAACTGCTGGTCTCCCGCCGCGGCCGGATCGTGACGGCCAACCCGCTGGCCGGATCGCGGCCGCGAGTGGCCGACGACGCCGAGAACGCCCGCCGGATCGACGATCTGCTGGCGTCCGAAAAGGACCGTGCCGAACACGCCCACGTCGCCGCTCAGGTGGCCGAGGTGCTGGGCCGGTTCTGCGTCGACCTCGACGTCCCCACCGAACCCGAGGTGATCGGTACGCCCACGATGTGGCACCTCTCGACCAGGATCAGCGGACGGCTCGCGGACCCGGGCGACGCCGGTTCGTCCGCGCTCGGGCTGGCTGAAGCATTGCATCCGACACCCGCCGTCTGCGGTGTGCCGACAGCGCTCGCTCGCGACACCATCGCCGCGCTCGAACCCGAGGATCGGGGCTATTACGCGGGTCTCGTCGGCTGGACCGACCAGGACGGTGACGGCGAATGGGTCGTCACCATCCGCTGCGCCGAGGTCCGCGACCGGACGGTGCGGCTGTTCGCCGGCGCGGGTGTGGTGGCGGGTTCCGACCCGGAAGCCGAACTCGCCGAGACCGGCGCGAAGTTCGGCACCATGCTGCGTGCGCTCGGCCTGGAGGGAGTGGCGTGAACCCGGACCACGTGCCCTGGCCGCCCGAAACCGCCGCGCGGTACCGGGCTTCGGGATACTGGCGCGGCCAGACCTTCGGCAAGCTGCTGACCAGCCTTGCCGAGGCGTACGCCGAGCGTCCGGCCGTGATCGGCGAGACCGCCCGCTGGACGTTCGCCGAACTCGACGAGCGGGCGCACCGGGTCGCCGGCGGGTTCGCCGGGGCCGGGATCCAGGCGGGTGACCGGGTCGTCGTGCAACTGCCGAACGTGCCGGAGTTCGCGTCCGTCGTTTTCGGACTGTGGCGGGCGGGCGCGCTGCCGGTGTTCGCGCTTCCCGCGCACCGGGCCAGCGAACTGCGGCATTTCGCCGAGCAGAGCGAGGCCGCGGCGATCCTGACCGTCGGCGAACACGAACGGTTCGACCACGCGTCCATGGCGCGCGCGGTCGCGGCCGAGATCCCTTCGGTGCGGACCGTCTTCGTCGTCGGCACGGAGGAGTTCGCCGTGCTCGAAGCGGCGACTCCGCGCGCTCTGCCGGATCCGGATCCCGCCGGGGTCGCGTTCCTCCAGCTGTCCGGTGGTAGCACCGGCTTGCCCAAGCTGATCCCGCGCACGCACGACGACTACCTCTACAGCGTGCGCGAAAGTGCGCGGATCTGCGGCCTGCGCCCGGAAAGCGTGTACCTGGCCGCGCTGCCGGTCGCGCACAACTTCCCGCTCAGCTCGCCCGGCCTGCTCGGGGCCCTGCACGCGGGCGCGGCCACGGTGTTCGCGCCGCGTCCCGACGCCGACACCGCGTTCCGGCTGATCGAGGCCGAGGGCGTGACGATCACCGGGCTCGTGCCGCCGCTGGCCGCCGCGTGGGCGCAGGCGGCCGCGCGGACCACCCGCGATCTGTCCTCTTTGGACGTCCTGCTGGTCGGCGGCGCCAAATGCGCGCGTGAGCTGGCCGAGAAGATCGGGCCCGCGCTGGGCTGCCGTCTGCAACAGGTGTTCGGGATGGCCGAAGGGCTGGTCTGCTACACCCGGCTCGACGATCCGGACGAGTACGTCCTCGCCACGCAGGGACGGCCGATTTCGCCGGACGACGAGATCCGCGTCGTGAACCCGGACGACCCACTGTCCACTTCGGACGATGTCGTCGCGCCGGGCGAGATCGGCGCGTTGCTGACCCGTGGCCCGTACACGATCCGCGGCTACTACCGCGCCGCCGAGCACAACAAGACCGCGTTCACCGAGGACGGCTTCTACCGCACCGGCGACCTCGTGCGACAGCATCCGTCGGGACACCTCGAAGTCGTCGGCAGGGCCAAGGAACAGATCAACCGCGGCGGCGAGAAGGTGGCCGCGGAAGAGGTCGAGAACCACCTGATGGCCCATCCCGGCGTGCTCGACGCCGCCGTCGTCGCGGTGCCGGATCCGTACCTGGGCGAGCGCACCTGCGCCTACGTCGTCCCCGCTGCCGGTGCGGAACCGGTCGCGGCGGAACTGCGCCGGTTCGTGCGCGAGCGCGGGGTGGCGGCGTTCAAGGTGCCCGATCTGGTCCAGGTGGTGCCGGAGTTCCCGGTGACGGGGGTCGGCAAGACCAGCAAACGCGAGCTGCGGGCGGCGCTGGCCGCCCTGGCGAAGGAGATGTGAACGTGTCACTTCCCAAGATCCAGCCGTACGCCCTGCCGGCGGAGGCCGAGCTGCCCGCCGGACGGGTCGACTGGAAACCCGACCCCGCCCGCGCCGCGCTGCTGGTGCACGACGCGCAGCGGTACTTCCTCGCGCCGTACGAGGGATCCCCGGTCCCGGAGATGGTCGCGAACATCGCCGCGCTGGCCGACGCCGCCCGCGCCGCGGGCGTTCCGGTGTTCTACACCGCGCAGCCCGGTCACCAGGCCGCCGAGGATCGCGGTCTGCTCACCGAGTTCTGGGGCGACGGCATCGGCGCGGTCATCGAGGACGACCCCGCGGCCGCGGACGTGGTGCCCGAACTCGCCCCGAAACCGGGTGACACCGTGCTGACGAAGTGGCGCTACAGCGCGTTCCAGCGCAGCACGTTCACCGAACAGCTCGCCGAAGCCGGTCGCGATCAGCTGCTGATCACCGGTGTCTACGCGCATATCGGCTGCCAGGCCACCGCCGTCGAGGCGTTCATGCGCGACATCCAGCCGTTCCTGGTCGGTGACGCGGTCGCGGACTTCTCCCGCGAACGCCACGACCAGGCCTGCGAGTACGTCGCCCAGCGCTGCGGCGCACTGACCACCACGGCCGCCGCGCTCGGCGCGCTGGCCCCGATGCACGCCGGAGCACGGTAATGAGCCTCACCACCACGAAGATCCACGCCGACGTAGCCGAACTGCTCGGCTGCGACCCGGCCGAGCTGACACCGGACACCGATCTCACCGACCTCGGCCTCGACTCGATGCGGATCATGGGCCTGGTCGAGCAGTGGCGCACCGAGGGAGCCGACACCCTGGAGTTCGCCGACCTCGCCGAACAGCCGACCCTCGGTCACTGGACCCGGGTCCTCACCGGGAGCCCCGCGTGAGCCGCGCCGACCACCGCCACCGGCACCTCGAACGCATCGCCGAGGTCCGCGTGGGCGAGCACGCGGAGAAGGTGGGCTACCCGATCCGCGTGCGGACGGCCGAAGTCGTCCGCACCGCGATGATCGGCTCCGGACTGGTTCGCGTGACCCTTGGCGGACCCGGCACGGCCGGGTTCGAGGCGCATTCGCCCGACGAGCACGTGAAGCTGATTTTCCCGGAGCTCGACCCGGAGCCGAGGCTGCCGGAGCCGAACGGCGACATGCTGCGCTGGCCGAAGCCGTTCCCGACGACGCGCGAGTACACGGTCCGCCGCTACGACCCGGCCTCCGGGGAACTCGACCTCGACGTCGCGCTGCACGACGGTGGACTCGGTGCCGAGTGGGCCAAGGCCGTCACGCCGGGTACGCCGGTGCACGTCGCGGGTCCGCCGGGCGGGCTGATCGTGCCGCACAACTACGACCGGTACCTGCTCGCCGGCGACCTCACCGCCCTGCCCGCGATCGCGCGCTGGCTCGAAGAACTGCCGCGCACCGCCGCGGGCTGGGCGTTCATCGAGGTCGCGGACGCGGCCGAGGAGATCGAGCTGTCCGCACCCGAGGACGTCGAAGTGCATTGGCTGCACCGGGGTGCCGCCGCGCCGGGCACCACCGACATGCTCGCCCGCGCGGTACAGACGATCGAAGTCCCCGCAGGTGAACGGCTCTACGCCTGGGTCGCGGGCGAGGCGGGGCAGATCAAACCCCTGCGCCGATGGCTCAAGAACGACCTCGGGCTCGGCAAGGCCGACCACGACGTCACCGGCTACTGGAAACTCGGCGTCGCCAACTTCGACGACGACCACGACCACTGATCCCCACCCACTGAAATAACGAGGAATTCCCATGCGCACCACCAGAACCCGACGTCTCGCCGGAGCGATCGCGCTCGCGCTGACGGTCGCGACCGCGGCCACCGCCTGCGGTTCCGGCGAAGACGGCAAGGCCGCAGACGGCGGTCAGACCCGGGTGTTCGCCGCCGACAACGGCCAGATCACCATCCCGGTCTCGCCGAAGCGGGTCATCGCCACCGGCTACGCGGTCCCCGCCCTGCTCGAAGCGGGCGCGCCGCTGGTCGGGGTGTCCAGCTGGAAGCGCGGTGTCCCGCTGTTCAACGAGCAGGAGCGCAAGAAGTACGACGAACTGGCGAAGGTCGCCGGCGAGACGGCGGCGGAGACGAACTACGAGGCGATCGCGCAGGCTGATCCCGACCTCATCGTCATCGGGGTGCCCAAGCCGGTGCTCGCCGACATCGACGTCAAGCGACTCGAAGCGATCGCCCCGGTCGTGGCGATCGGCCCGTCGGTGCCGTCGATGTGGCGTGAGCTGTCCCGTAAGCAGGCCGATGCCGCGGGTGCGGCCGCCGGGTTCGACGCCGTCAAGACCGCGTACGAGACCAAGGCCAAGGGGCTGGCCGAGAAGTACAAGGCCGTGCTGCCGCAGCTGAAGCTGGGTCACGTCGGTGCCTACGGCGAGGTCGCCAAGGGCAACTTCCAGCGCGAGTTCAACGGTTCGTGGGGCACCAACGCCGCACAGGACCTCGGCGCCACCTACTACGGCCAGGTCAAGGTCAAGGGCGGCGGCTCCAAGGACGTCAGCGAGTACCCGTCGATCGAAGAGCTGCCGACGGCGTTCGCCGAAGCCGACGCGATCAGCTACTCGGTCGGCCCGGACGGTTCCGTGCCCGCGCCGGTCAAGTACGTCCTCGACTCGCCGCTGTGGAAGGAACTCCCCGCGGTGAAGGCGGGCAAGGTCTACGCGTTCCGTTACACCGAGGCCGCCACCTACCGGGCCGCGACGTCCACTTTGGACGCTGTCGACCAGGCGTTCGCGCCGCTGCTCAAGCAGTGACCACCACCGGGCGGTCCGCGCTGCTCGGCGCCGCACTGCTCGGGCTCGTCGTGGTCGCCGTGCTGAGCGTCGGCATCGGCGCGCACGCCATCGCCCCCGGAGAGGTCGTGCGCGCCCTGCTCGGCGACGGGAACCCGAGTGACCGGGCGATCGTCCTGGACATCCGGATGCCGAGGGCGGTGCTCGCGATCGGCGTCGGCGCGGCCCTCGTCGACGACGGGGTGCTCGTGCAGGCCTTGTCCCGCAACGCTTTGGCCGAACCCGGCGTGCTCGGCGTGACCGCGGGGGCCGGGTTCGCCATCGCGGTGGGTTCGTCGTTCGGCCTCGCCGCGTCGGCGACCGTCGAACTGGGCCTGGCGGTGGTGGGCGCGCTCGGCGCCTCGGCGCTGGTGTACGCGGTCGGCAGCAAGTCGCCGCTGCGGCTTGTGCTCGCCGGGACCGCGCTGAGCGCCGTGCTGCTGGGGCTCACCCTCGGCCTGCGGCTGCTGTTCCCGGAAACCTTCGACGTCTACCGGTTCTGGTCGGTCGGTTCGCTGGCAGGCCGGGAACAGGCGCCGACGACGGTGCCGCTGATCATCATCGGGCTGTCCCTGCTGGGCGCGTTCGCGGTGAGCCGTCAGCTGAACGCCATCGCGCTCGGCGAGACGGTCGCGCACACCCTCGGCGCGAACGTCGCCCGCGTCCGGATGGCCACCCTGCTGCTGATCACGCTGATGGCGGGCGCGGCCACCGCGCTGGCCGGGCCGATCCTGTTCGTCGGGCTGATCGTGCCGCATCTGGCGCGGCGGGTGGCCGGCGCGTCCATCCCGTGGCTGATCGCGTTCGCCGCACTGCTCGGCCCGGTCCTGATGCTGGCGGCGGACGTCGGCTCGCGGGTCCTGCTGCCGACCGGTGAAGTCCCGGTCGCGATCGTGACCGCGTTCCTCGGCGGCCCGGTGCTGATCTGGGCCGTCCGCAAATACGGGGCGGCGCCGCTGTGAACACTGTGAGCACACTCGTCCTGCGGCGCGGGCGGTTCTCCGCCCGGCTGGAACGCCGCACCCTCTGGTTCTTCGTGGCGATGATCGTGGTCATCGCCGGGCTGACGCTGCTCGGCCTCTGCTACGGCGCGGCGTGGGCAAGTCCCGCCCGCGTGTTCGCCGCGCTCACCGGTTCCGGTGGCGGTCCCGGCGTGGTCATCCGGGAATGGCGCCTGCCGCGGGTGCTGGCGGGGCTGGTGTTCGGCGCCGCGCTCGGGCTGGCGGGCGCGATCTTCCAGAACATCACCCGCAACCCGCTCGGCAGCCCGGACGTGATCGGCCTCGACGCCGGCGCGTACACCGGAGCGCTGTTCGCGATCACCGTGCTTTCGGGGACGTCGACGCAGCTGACCGTCGGTTCGGTGGTCGGCGGCGTGCTCACGGCGGCGATCGTGTACGCGTTGTCGCTCGGCGGCGGGCTGTCCGGGCTGCGGCTGATCGTGATCGGCATCGCGATCAACGCGATGCTGACCGCGTTCAACTCGTGGATCGTGCTGCGCGCGGAACTCGAGATCGCGATCGCGGCCGTCGGCTGGAACGCCGGTTCCCTCAACGGGGTCGGCTGGGACGACGTCGCCATCCCGTTCGGTGTGCTCGCCGTGCTGTTCGTCGTGCTGTTCACCAGGGCGCCGGCGTTGCACCAGGCCGGGCTCGGCGGGGCACTGGCGGTCACCACCGGCGTCCGGTGGGACCGGCTGCGGCTGGTACTGGTCCTGATCGGGGTCGGCTGCACTGCCACGGTCACCGCCGTCGCCGGGCCGATCGCGTTCATCGCGCTGGCGGCCCCGCAGATCGGGCGGCGGCTGGCCCGCACACCCGGTATCGGCCTGCTGCCCGCCGCCCTCACCGGTGCCGTGCTGCTGACCGCCGCCGATCTGGCCGCCCAGATGTTACTCGCGCCGGAAGCGCTGCCGGTCGGTGTGATCAGCACCGTGATCGGCGGCGGCTACCTGATCTGGCTGCTCACCAAGGAGGTGCGGCGCACATGAGTGCCCGCTTGACCGCTCGGGACCTGACCCTCCGCTACGGCGACCGGGTGGTGTCGACCCGGCTCACCCTCGACGTGCCCGACCGGGCGTTCACAGCCGTCGTCGGACCGAACGCGTGCGGCAAGTCGACGCTGCTGCGCGCGTTCGTCCGGCTGCTGCGGCCAGCCGAAGGCGAAGTCCTGCTCGACGGCAAGGACGTCGGTTCCTTCCACGGCAAGGGATTGGCGCGGGAACTCGGTTTCCTGCCGCAGGACCCGGTCGCGCCGGAGGACGTCCGCGTCCGGCAGCTGGTCGCACGCGGCCGGTTCCCGCATCAGTCGCTGTTCGCGTCGTGGTCCGAAGAGGACGAACGCGCGGTGCTCGACGCGATGACCGCGGCCGGGGTGGCGGGGCTGGCCGACCGGCCGGTGCAGGAACTCTCGGGCGGACAGCGTCAGCGCGTGTGGGTGGCGCTGGTGCTGGCGCAGAAGACGCCGTACCTGTTGCTCGACGAACCGACGTCGTTCCTCGACATCGCGCACCAGTACCAGCTGCTGGGGTTGCTGGCGCGCCTGCGCGACGAGGGCCGCACGGTGATCGCCGTCCTGCACGACATCAACCAGGCCTGCCGGTACGCCGATCACCTCGTGGCGTTGCGCGACGGCCGGATCGTCGCGGAAGGCGCTCCCGCCGACATCGTCGACGCCGAGTTGATGAAGGAGGTCTTCGATCTCCCCAGTGTCGTCGTGCCCGACCCGGTGACCGGAACCCCGATGGTGGTGCCCTCATGCTGAACCTCACCGGAGCCCAGCTGGGCATTTGGACCGCGCAGCGGCTTGAGCCCGACTCGCTGTACTACGTCGTCGGCGACGTCATCGAAATCGTCGGCGAAAAGCCGGTCGACGTCGAGGCGCTGACCGAGGCGATCCGCGCGACCGCCGAGGAGGCCGACAGCCTGCGGCTGCGCGTTTTCGAGACGGCGGACGGGCCATGTCAGGTGGTGTCGGACGACGCGGTGCCGCCGCCCGAGGTGGTGGATCTGCGCGGTGAGGCCGATCCGGTGGCCGCGGCGCACGCACGGGTCGAGACCGAACGCCGCCGGGTCGCCGAAGCGTGCCGTGACATGGTGGACCGGCCGCTGTTCGCCCATCTCGTGCTGCGGCTTTCCGAGTCGCACGTGTGGTTCACCCAGCTCGGGCACCACCTCGTGTTCGACGGCTACACCGCGGCGATGCTCGCGCGCCGGACGGCCGCTCGCTACACCGCTTCGGTCCTGGGCAAGGACGTGCCGCCCTCGACGTTCGCGCGGTTCGCCGATCTCGTCGAGGCCGATCGCTCATATCGCGAGAGTGAACGGTTCGAGCAGGATCGGGCGTATTGGCGCGAGCGATTCACGCCGTTGCCGGATATCGACGACGGCGGTGGCACGTCGGGGCCTCCCGAAAGCACGGTGACCGCCCGATCGATCCTGCCCGCTTCGGACGTGGCCCGGTTGCGCGAGCTGGGAAAGCGCGCGGGAACGACCTGGGGCGACGCCCTGATCGCCTGCTACGCGGCCTTCCTGCACCGCGTGCTCGGCTGGACCGACGTCGTGTTCGCGATGCCGTTGATGTGCCGCGAAGGCGCGGCGCTGCGGACCCCGGCGATGGCGGTCAACGTGCTGCCGCTGCGGGTCACGGTGCTCCCGGTGGATTCGGCGGCCGAGCTGACCGCGCGGGTCGCGGGCGCGCTGAAGGAGATGCGCACGCACCAGCGGTATCGCGTCGAGGACCTGCCGCAGGACCTGGCGGTGCCCGGTGCCGGGGCGCTGCTGCACGGCCGCGGCATCAACCTCAAGGCGTTCGACCTGAAGCTCGACTTCGCCGGCTCGCACGGCACCATGCGCAACGTCGCCGGTGGACCGCCGGAGGACATGGGCCTGTCGGTTCTCCCGACCTCGGACGGCGGGTTGCTGCTCGGCTTCGAGGTCGACGCGCGGACCCACGACCAGGCCGCCGTCGACGCCAAGCTGACCGCGCTGCGCTGCCTGATCACCGCGCTGACCGAACCGGACGGCCCGGCCGTCGGTGGCGCCGACCTCGTTCCGACGGGGGAGCGGGACGCGTTGCTCCAGGCGTGGACGACACCCGCGCCGGACGGCGAACTCCTTGACGTATCCGAACTTCTGGACCGGCTCGATCCCGAACAGACCGCTCTGGTCTTCGGCGGCGAACGGCTGGCCGCAGGCGAACTCGTCACGCGCGTACACCGGTTCGCCCGGGCGTTGCGCTCCCGCGGTGTCGGTCCCGATGACGTCGTCGCGCTGGCCCTGCCGCGATCCGCGGACCTCGTCGTCGCCCTGCTGGCGGTGCTCGACGCGGGGGCCGCGTTCCTGCCGCTGGATCTCGCCCATCCCGTCGAACGGTTGCGGGAACTCGCCGCCGAAGCCGGTGCGGTGCTCACGATCGCCGTCGACGCGGAGATCGTGCCCGGGCCGCATTTGCTGCTGAGTGAAACCGATCTGTCCACACTGGACTCCTCGCCGCTCGACGTGCCGCGGCACCCGGACCATCTCGCGTACGTCATCTTCACCTCCGGCTCCACCGGCCGCCCCAAGGGCGTCCTCGGCCGGGCCGGCGGACTGGCGACGCTGCTGCGTCATCACCGCGCGACCACGGTCGCCGAGACCGAACGCGCCGCGGGCCGGCGGCTCCGGGTCGCGCACACCTACTCGTTCGCCTTCGACTCCGCGCTCGACCAGTTGATGTGGCTGCTGTTCGGGCACGAACTCCACGTCTACGGCACCGATGTCGCGCGTGACGCCGACGAACTGCTGGCCGCGTTCGCCCGCGACCGGATCGACGTCGTCGACACCACGCCGTCGATGGCCGCGCCGCTCGTCGACGCCGGGCTGCTCGACGGCCCGCACCCGCCCGCGCTCCTCGTCCTCGGCGGCGAGGCGACTCCGCCCGCGCTGTGGCGCCGGGTCGTGGAGTCGGGTGTCCGCGCCCGCAACATGTACGGTCCGACCGAGGCCACTGTGGACGGTGCCGGATCCTGGTTGGACACCGGGGAACCGACGATCGGGACCGCGGTACCCGGCACGGCGGTGCGAGTACTCGACGCCGCGCTGCGTCCCGCGCCCGCGGGCTCACCGGGCGAGCTGTACCTCGCCGGACCGCATCTGGCGCGCGGCTATCTCGGACGCCCCGGTGCGACCGCCGAACGGTTCGTCGCCGATCCGTTCGGCGCGCCCGGTGACCGGATGTACCGCACCGGAGACCTCGTCCGCTGGGTGCCCGGTCGCGGGCTGGAGTATCTGGGCCGCCGCGACGGCCAGGTCAAGGTGCGCGGACACCGCGTCGAACTCGGCGAGGTCGAGGCCGCGCTGGCCGCCGTACCGGGAGTGCGCGCGGCGGCGGCCGCCGTGCGTGGGCCGAGGCTCGTCGGGTACGTCGTCGGGCAGGTCGTCCCGGACGAGGTCCGCGCCGAGCTCGCCGGGCGGGTGCCCGAGCATCTCGTGCCCGCCGCTGTGGTCGTGCTCGACACGCTTCCGTTGACCTCCAACGGGAAGATCGACCGGGCCGCGCTGCCCGCCCCGCGCGCGGCGGCGGGCCGGACCGCGGCCACCGAACGCGAACGGCTGCTGTGCGCCACCATCGCGGAGGTGATCGGCGTCGAAGAGGTGGCCGTCGACGACGACTTCTTCGCACTGGGCGGCGACAGCATCACCGCGATCAGCGTCAGCAGCAGGCTGCGCGCGCACGGACTCGACCTGCGCCCGCGTGACTTGCTGGCCCGCCGCAGTTTCGAAGCACTGGCGGCGGCGAGCGCGGAGATCGGCGGCCCGGCCGCACCGCCGGACGAACCCGTCGGTGAGGTGCCCGCCCCTCCGATCGTCCGTGCCCTGCTCGACCCGCATCCGGACGTCACGACCGTCGCCGGATACACGCAATGGACCGCGATCCGGCTCGACGAGGACCTTCCACCCGGCCTGCTGATCGAAGGCGTGCAAGCGCTCCTTGACCACCACGATGCTCTTCGGCTGCAAGTAGATGACGAATTGCGGGTCCGGGAACGCGGCGTGGTGAAGGCGTCCGACGTGGTCATCGAGACGACCGGCGAACCGGCCGAGGTCGCGGCGGAGCTGGCCGCATCCCTTGATCTTCGAAAGGGCGTGCTCCGGGTCGCGCTGCTGCCGGATCACCTCGTCATCGTGATCCATCACCTGGCGATCGACGGCGTCTCCTGGCGGGTCCTCCTGCCGGACCTGCGCGCCGCGTGCGCCGGTGAACCGCTCGAACCGGTCGGGACGTCGTGGCGCCGGCACGCGCTTCGCCTTGCCGAGCAAGGGACTTCCGGCGCCCGACGTGGCGAACTCGAGCACTGGCGGGGCGCGCTCGACGGCCCGCGTCTCGGCCACCGGCCGCTCGATCGGGCCGTGGACACGGTCGCGACCGCGCGGCGTTCGGTCACGCTCGCCTCGCCGGAGCAGACCGACGCGGTGCTCAACGGTTTGCCCTCGGCCTACCGTGCCGGACCGGACGACGTCCTGCTCGCCGCGCTGGTGCTCGCCCTTCGAGCGTGGCGGGGTGCACCGGTCGAGGCGGAAGCCGTGTCCCTCGAAGGACACGGCCGGGATCAAGACGGGATGGACCTCTCGCGCACCGTAGGCTGGTTCACCGCCGAACATCCGTTGCGGGTGGCCGCCGGCGCGGTGGCGGCGACCACGGACTTCGGCAGCGCGCTCGCAGGCGGCGACGCGGCGGGAAAGCTGGTGCGGGCGGCCAAGGAGGCCAAACGCGCCGTCCCGGACAACGGCATCGGCTTCGGTGTCCTGCGCTACCTCGACCCGCTCACCCGGGACGAACTCGCCGCCGTCCCGCGGCCGGACGTCGTCCTGAACTACCTCGGCCGATTCGCCGCGCTGCCCGGCACCGGCTGGCGGCTGCCGGAGGAGGACCCGTTCGCGGTCACCGAACCGGACGCCAAATCGCTGGAACAGGTACTGGCGCTGAACTGCTTCGTCCGTGAGGACGGCCGCCCCCTGCTGGCCGTCGAATGGACCGCGGCAGGCGAGGTCCTGCCGGAGGAAAGCGTTGCGGCGCTCCAGGAAGCCTGGTCGCGAGCGCTGGAGGCCCTGGCCGCGCACGCGGCGCTGATCGGACCGGACGGCGGTGGGCTCACGCCGTCGGATCTGCCGCTGGTCGGCCTCGACCAGGCCGACATCGACACGCTCGAACGCCTGGGCCGGGTCGAGGACGTGCTGCCCGCGACCCCGTTGCAGACCGGGCTTTCGTTCCACACCCTGGCGCGCGGCACCGAAGACACCGACGTGTACGTGGTGCAGGCCGTCACCCTGCTCAGCGGCGCGCTCGACGCCGGCCGCATGCGGGAGGCCGCGGCGGAGGTGCTGAGGCGGCATCCCGCGTTGCGCGTCCACCTGCACACCACCGACGCGGGCGAAGTCGTCCAGGTCGTGCCCGCCGAGGTCACCCTGGACTGGCGGTTCGCGCAGGTCTCACCGGAGCAGGTCGAGACCGAGTGCCGCGCCGAACTCGCGCGGCCGTTCGACCCGGCGACCCCGCCGCTGATCCGGTTCCTGCAGCTGACCCTCGGCCCGGACGAGCACCGCCTGGTGCTCACCAACCACCACGCGCTGCTCGACGGCTGGTCGATGCCACTGGTCGGCCGCACGCTGCTGGCCACCTATGCCGAACTCGGCGGCGGCCCGGCCGCCCCGGTCGCACCGCCGCTTTCGGAGTACCACCGCGTGCTCGGAGAACGCGATCCGGACGCGGCACTGGAGGCCTGGCGCGAGGCGCTGGCCGGGCTCGACGAGGGAACCCGGCTCGCCCCGGCGAGTGTCGAGTCCACTGTGGAGCGTCCGGACCGCGTCACCGTCGAACTGGGCGGGGAGTTCAGCGAGCGGCTGCGTGCCTTCGCCCGCGAACGCGGGATCACCCCGACGACGGTGTTCCAGACCGCCTGGGGTGTGCTGCTCGCCAGGCTGACCGGCCGCCGCGACGTCGTCTTCGGTTGCCCTGTCTCCGGTCGCCCGGCCGACGTTCCCGGCGTCGAGCGCATGATCGGGCAGCTCGGCAGCACGATCCCGGTGCGGGTGCGGTTCGACGCCGCCGACACCGCGGCCACCGTGCTGGAACGTGTGCACACCGAAAGCGTCCGGCTCACCGATCACCATCACGCCGGACTGCCGGACCTCCAGCGCGTGGCCGGCGTCGGCGACTTGTTCGACACGATGCTGGTGATGGAGAACTTCCCGCTCTCCAGCCGCTCCCGCACCACCCTGGCGCCCGGGCTGGACCTCGTCGGGGTCGACATCACGGACGCCACGCACTACCCGCTCACGGTGATCGTGCTGCCCGACGACGAGTTCACCGTCGGCCTCGGCTACCAGCCCCAGGCGTTCACCCGCGAGGAGGCCGAGTCCTACGGCCGCTGGCTGCGCGCCGTGCTGACCGAGATCGTCACCGATCCGTCCAGGCCGGTCGCCCGGTTGCGCGCACTCGACGCCGGCGAAGAACGCGCGATGTTGCGTCTCGGCGAAGGCCCGGAACCGAAGCGCGAACGCGGCGGCATGCTGGAGGAGTTCGGCCGCTGGGTCCGGGAGACGCCGGACGCCGAAGCCGTCGTGTGCCGCGACCGGAGCCTGACCTACGCCGAACTGGACCGCCGTGCCAACCGGCTCGCGAACACGCTGATCGACGCCGGAGTGAAACCGCAGGACCCGGTCGCGGTCCTGCTGCGCCGTGACGTCGACCTCGTGGTCGCGTTGTTCGGTGTGATCAAGGCGGGCGCGGTGCACGTGCCGATGGATCCGGACTACCCGGCCGACCGGCTCGCGTACATGCTCGACGACATCGAACCCGCCGCCGTCGTGTCCACTTCGGACGTCGAGGGTCTTCCTGTCGTGAGCCCGGACGTACTGTCCATAAAGGACACGGATCCCGCTGTGTCATCGTGTGAGGACGCGCTCGCCTACGTCATCTACACCTCCGGCACCACCGGCAAACCCAAGGGCGTGGCGGTGCCGCACCGCGGCGTGCCGAGCCTGATCGCGCTGCAGGAGGACATCGTCGGGATCGGGACCGCCGAGCGGTACCTGCACTTCGCCTCGACGAGCTTCGACGTCGCCTTCTGGCAGTTCATGCTGCCGCTGCTGTCCGGCGGCACCTCGGTGATCGCGCCGGAGGAGGTGCGGATCTCCGGCGACGACCTGCTGGCCTACGCCGCCGAACACCGCGTGACCGGGCTCAACCTGCTGCCTTCGTTCCTCTCCGCGATGCCCGACGACGCCACCGTCGACCCGGACGTGTTCTTCGTCGTCGGCGCCGAACGGCTCGACCCGGAGCTGGCGCGGCGCTGGGGGAACCGGCGGGCGCTGTTCAACGCCTACGGGCCGACCGAGGTCACCATCAACTCGGTCACCTGGCATTACGACCCGGCCGATCCCGGTCCGCTCCCGATCGGCCGTCCGGATCCGGAGGTCCGCGCGTACGTGCTCGACGGCGGGCTGCTCCCGGTCGGCACGAACGTCACCGGCGAGCTGTACCTGGCCGGGCCGAAGCTCGCCCAGGGTTACGTCGGCCGGGCGGCGCTCACCGCCGAACGGTTCGTCGCCGACCCGTTCGGGCCGCCGGGGGAGCGTATGTACCGCACCGGCGACCTGGTCCGCTGGCGGCCGGACGGGCAGATCGTCTTCCTCGGCCGCGCCGACCACCAGGTCAAACTGCGTGGGTTCCGGATCGAACTCGGCGAGATCGAGACCGCGCTGACCGCGCACGACGACGTGCGCGCCGCCGCGGTGATCGTCCGGGAGGACCGGCTGGTCGCCTACGTCGTCCCCGTGGACGGCGCCGAACCGGATGCGGCCGCGCTGCGCGAGTACCTCGCCGCGGAGCTGCCCGCGTACATGGTGCCGACCGCGTTCGTGGCGCTGGACCGGCTTCCGCTCGGTCCGAGCGGCAAGCTGGACCGGGCAGCGCTGCCCGCGCCGGAAGCCCGGTCGGATGGCGGGCGTGAACCCGCCACCCCGGCGGAAGCCGTGCTGCTGCGGGTGGTCCGTGACCTGCTCGGCCCCGACGTCGGCCTGGACGACGGCTTCCTGGACGCGGGCGGGGACAGCATCGCCTCGCTGCGGGTGGTTTCCCGCGCTCGTCGAGAAGGGCTGAACCTGACGGCTCGCGACGTCCTCGAAGGTGGCACGGTCGCCGGGATCGCCGCCCGCTGTGGTGAACCCGAACGGGCCGAAGAGGCCCACGCGGTCGGAGACGCCCCGCTCACGCCGATCATGCGCGATCTGTTGCTGCGTGCGGGGAAAGCGGCCGACGGGTTCTGCCAGTGGATCGAGATCTGCGTGCCTTCGGCGGACGACGTCGCCCGCTGGCGGTCGGTGCTCGACGCCGTCCTCGCCCGCCACGACGTGCTGCGCGCGCATCTGGTCGAGGACGTGTTGCGGGTCCCGGACGTCGGCGCCGTGACCGGTGCCGACGTGCTCACCGCCGTCCGCGCGCCCGGCGATCCGCGTGCGGCGCTGGACGCGCAGCTCGAACAGATCGTGGCACGGATGGACCCGCGCACCGGCCCGCTGCTCCGGGCGGTGC
This sequence comes from Amycolatopsis sp. WAC 01416, assembly GCF_003947485.1. Lineage (NCBI taxonomy): Bacteria > Bacillati > Actinomycetota > Actinomycetes > Pseudonocardiales > Pseudonocardiaceae > Amycolatopsis > Amycolatopsis sp. WAC 01416. Next base: position 235,870 of record NZ_QHHX01000009.1, read on the forward strand.
TGGTGGACGCGGGGGACGAGCGGCCAGGACGGTTGCTGCTGGTGGCGCACCACCTGGTCGCCGACGCGGTGACCTGGCGCGTGCTGCTCGACGACGTCGAACAGGCCTTCCACGGCAACACCCTGCACCGGCGCGGGCAGTCGTTCCTCGGCTGGGCGCGGTCGCTGCGCGCCGCCGCGCCGCATCGAGATGACGAATTGCCCTACTGGCGGGGGATCGCCGCCGCGCCGGTGACCACGCTCGGCCGCACCCGGCTCGATCCGGCACGTGACACCGTGGCGACCGCCCGCCATCACCGGGTCGACATCGGCGAGGACACGACCCACGCCGTGCTCACCGCGTTGCCCACGGCCTACCGCACCGGCCCGGACACCGTGCTGCTGACCGCGCTCGCCCGGGCCGTCGCCGCCTGGCGGGGGACCGGGGCCGATCTGCTCGTCGCCGTCGAGAGTCACGGGCGGCCGGGGCACACGCCGGACTTCGCGGGAACGGTCGACCTGGCGCAGACCGCCGGCTGGTTCACCGCCGTACATCCCGCGCGGATCGCCCCGCCCGCCGGACCGCTGCCGGACGCGCTGCGGGCCGTGCGTGACCATCTGCGCGCGGCGGGGGACGGCCTCGGGCACGGAATCCTCGGCGTCGACGGCCCACGGCCCGAGATCGCCTGGAACTATCTCGGCCGATTCCCCGAGGCTCCCATCGAGGAGACCCTGTGGCAGCGGCCGCCGGACGCCGATCCGCTCGGTTCCGGCGGCGGCGCGGAAATGCCTCTGCCGTACGCGCTGACGGTGAACGCGATGGTCCCCGACGGCGGCACGCTCGGTGTCCGCTTCACCTGGCCGTCCGCGCTGTTCACCGAAGACGAGATCGCCGTGCTCGGTGCGCGTTTCCGTCGCGAACTGGACGCGCTCGCCGCCGACATGCCGGGCCCCGGCGAGGTCCTGCCGCTGACGCCGTTGCAGGAGGTGATCCTGCGCGAGTCCCGCGCGGCGGAAGAGGACCCGTATCCGGTGCAGGCCGCGTTCACGTTGTCCGGTGACCTCGACGTCGAGGCTTTGCGGGCGGCGGCGACGGCGCTGGTGCGACGGCAGCCGAACCTGGGCGCGGTGTTCCCGCCGTCGCACGAGGTCCAGGTGATTCCCACCGAACCGCGGGCCGGTTTCCGCGTCCGTGACGTGTCCGAAATGGATGCCGCGTCGGACGAGGAACTCGCCGAGCCGTTCGACCTTGCCCGCGGCCCGCTGTGGCGGGTCACCGTGCTGCGGCACGGACCCGGCCGCCAGACCCTCGTGCTGACCAGTCACCATCTGCTGTCCGACGGCTGGTCCGCGCCACGGATTCTCGGCGAACTGTTCGCGCTGTACGCGGGAAAGCCGTTGCCGGAGCCGGTTCCGCCGACCCGGTACACCAGGCTGCTCGCCGCGGCCGACCACTCCGCCGACGTCCGGGCATGGCGGGCGGAACTCGACGGCCTGCCCGAAGGCGACCACCTGCCGCGCACCGGCGGATCCGACGAACCCGCGCTGTTCACTGTGGACGGTCAGCTGGTCGCGGAACTGACCAGGCTGGGCTCGTCGCGCGGACTCACCGTCAACACGCTGTTGCAGGGCGCGTGGGCGGCCGTTCTCGCGACCCACGCCGGGCGCCCCGACGTCAGTTTCGGGGTGATGACCTCGAACCGGACGTCCGATGTGGACGGTGTCGAAGAGATCATCGGCCTGCTGGCGAACAGTGTCCCGGTACGCGCCCGGTTCACCGGGACGGTCGCCGAGGCCCTCGCCGATGTGCAGGCACGGCAACAGGCGATGGCCGCGCACCACCGGATGGGCCTGCCCGAACTCGCGTCGCTCGCCGGCCGCGAGCGGCTGTTCGACAGCCTGCTCGTGTTCGAGAACTACCCGGTGGATCCGGCGAAGCTGCGCGAACCCGCGCCCGGCCTGACCGTCACCGGGACGAGGTTCCGGGAACGGACGCACCATCCGGTGAGCGTCACCGTCGTTCCCGGCGAGCACGGCTGGGAAGGCGTCCTGTACGCAAGGGACGCCGACGCTCGGTCGCTGGCAGGCGATCTCGTCGGCTTCCTCCGGGAACTGCCGTCCTGGCTGGACGGCGACGCCGCCCGGTTCGTGGGTGAACGGTGACCGCGCGCCCGATCGACGCCGCGCTGTGGCGCACGGCGGCCGTCCTGGTGCTCGGCACGTTCATGGCGACCTTGGACAGCACGATCGTCTCGGTCGGCGTCGACACCCTCGCCGACGAGTTCGGCGCGCCGGTCACCGGCGTCCAATGGGTGACGACGGCGTACCTGCTGGCCGTGGTCACGGCGGTGCCGGCGTCGGGCTGGCTCGCCGACCGGTTCGGCGGCCGCCGCGTCTGGCTCACCGCCGTCGTCGTGTTCCTGCTGGCGTCCCTGCTGTGCGCGCTGGCGCCGACGTTGCCCGCGCTCATCGCTTTCCGTGTCCTGCAAGGACTCGCGGGCGGCCTGCTGCCGCCGATCGGGCAGGCGCTGCTCGCGCGGGCCGCCGGACCGGACCGGATCGGCCGCGTGATCAGCGTCGTCGGGCTCGTGCCGCTGTTGTCGCCGGTGCTCGGCCCGCTGGCGAGCGGCACGATCCTCGCCGTCGCCGACTGGCCGTGGCTGTTCTACGTCAACCTCCCGGTCGGCGTCGCGGCCGTGGTCCTGGCGCGGCGCTGGGTCCCGGCCGGCGAACCCGGCGGCAAGGGTGAGCGGTTCGATTTCCGGGGCGCGATGCTGCTTTCCCCGGGGCTCGCGGTGCTGGTCTTCGGGCTCACCTGGTTCGAACAGGGCTCGCCGGTGGTCGCCGGGATCGGCGTCGCGGCGGGCGTCGTGATGCTCGCCGCGTTCGTACGGCACGGTCTGCGGGCCGAAGCACCCCTGCTGGATCCGCGGTTGTTCACGAAGCCACCGTTCGGGGTCGCCGCGCTGGCGCTGGTGCTGCTCGGCGCGTCGGTGTTCGGCACGATGTTCCTGCTGCCGCTCTACCTCCAACGCGGCGCAGGACTGTCCACATGGGACACCGGACTGCTGCTGGTGCCGCAGGGCATCGGCGCGGCGGCCGGGTCGGTGCTGGTGAACCGGCTCGTCGACCGGCTTTCGCCACGCACACTGGTGCTGATCGGGATCGGGCTGGTCGCCCTCGGCACCGCACCCTTCACCCAGCTCGGCCTGGGTCTCCCGGACTGGGTGATCGTGGTTTCCCTGCTGCTGCGCGGTTTCGGCGCGGCGCTGATCGGTGCGCCGGTGATGACGATCGTCTACCGCCGGGTCGAACCCGCCCGGCTGCCCCGTGCCGCCGGGGCGCTGAACCTGCTCAACACGCTCGGCGGCTCGATCGGCACCGCGGTGCTGGCCCTGGTGCTGCAGGCCCGGCTGGCCGCGCGCGGCCCGGACGTCGCCCCGGTCTTCGCCGACGCCTTCTGGTGTGTTCTCGGCCTCGCCGTCGTGGCGGTCGCCGGTGCGACGCGGCTGCCCCGGACCGGGGTGGCCGCCCCCGACAAGAAGAGAGGTCATGCGGATGCTTGACCAGCTGCCCAGTCCGGCCGAGGTGGTCACGATCGGCTTCGTGCCGGAGGAGATCGTCCGGCACCGCGAAACCGTCGCGAACGTGCTCGCCAGGCGGGACTCCCGGCTGCTCGTCGTCGTGGGCCCGTGTTCCGTGCACGACACCGACGGCGCGCTCGAATACGCGCACCGGCTCGCCGAGGCGTCTCGCCGGTTCGCCGACGACCTCGTCGTGGTCCTGCGCGCCTACCTGGAGAAACCGCGGACGATCGCGGGCTGGACCGGTCTGGTACCCGACCCCGGCCTGGACGGCAAAGGCGATCTCGCCGCCGGTGTCCGCATCGGACGGAGGTTCCTCGACGACGCCGCCGCGACCGGGCTGCCGCTGGCGTACGAGTTCGTCGATCCGTTCCTGGCGCCCTACTTCGCGGACACCATCAGCTGGGGCGCGATCGGAGCGCGGACCGTCGCCAGCCAGCCGCACCGGCACCTGGCGTCCTGGCTGCCGATGCCGATGGGCATGAAGAACTGCGTGTCGGGACGGCTGGACACGGCCGTCGCCGCGGTCCGGGCGGCCGCGCTGCCCCACGTGTTCCCCGGCGCCGCGGCCGACGGCCGCCCGCGGATCCAGCGCAGCGCCGGGAATCCGGATGCCCACCTCGTCCTGCGCGGCGGCCCGAAACCCAACCACCACGCCCACGCCGTCGCGGACGCCCTCGACGCGCTGACCACCGCGGGACTGCCGCACCGGCTCGTCGTCGACGCCTCGCACGGCAACAGCGGCAAGGACCACAACCGGCAGCCCGTGGTCGTCGCGGACCTGGCGGACCAGATCTCGGCGGGCAACGACGCGCTGGCCGGGGTGATGATCGAGTCGTACCTCTCCGACGGCAGGCAGGACGTCGGGTCCACGCCGCCGCGGCCCGACCTGAGCATCACGGACGCTTGTCTGGGCTGGGAGCGGACCGTTCCGCTGCTGGAGTCCCTCGCCTGCGCGAACGCGGTGCGGCGGTTGAGCGCCCCTGGACGCTCTTCGCATTCAGCCCTCTGAATGCGGCGGGCTTCCAGCGCCTCGGCCATCGATCGGGACCCCAGTACGTGAAGGACCCCTTCACTGCGCTAGACGCAAGGAAGGGGTCCTTCACGTACCGCGAGGGCCTTACTTCTTCCAGATGATCGGGTCGTCCTTGTACCCGTCACCGTCGCCGAAGGTCGCGCCGCCGACCTCGCCGCCGTCCCTGACGGCCTGGAGTTCGCAGGTGTCGTAGGTCGCGCCGACGGTCTTGAAGTCCTTCTTCGCCGACTCGGACTGGCACTTCGGGGTCTCGCCGGTGATGATCACGCCGGTGCTCTTGTTGTTCGGGCCGACCGCGCGCAGCCGCACCGTGCTGTAGGTGAGGTCTGTGCCGCCGACGTTCTCCACCGTCATCCGGATGTACACCGGAGTCATGCCCTTGGCCTTGTCGCCGTACGCGGCGAGGTCTTCCTTCGGGCCGAGCTCGATCGCCTTGACGGTGATCGCGATGGTGCCGGACTTGTCGTTGCCGTACTTGAACGGGACGACGGCGCGCTCGCCGACCTTCAGTTCGCTGCCGGGCGCGGTGGCGTCCGCGTTCGAGACCGGGACGGTGCCGCTGGTCGCGGGCGAGGACGCCGCGGCCGTCGTCGGCGCGGGCGCCGGGGCGGGAGCGGGGCTGCCCGACTCCTCTTTGCCGCCGCAGGCGGAAAGCAGCAGCACGGCGGCGCAGCCGGTGGCGGACAGGGCGATGCGGTCGAACTTCATGGATCTCCTCGGACTCCCCGCCGAATCCTGCTCCGGCGTTCTCGCCACGCACCGTAGTCGATGAGGGAGTAGAACGGTGTGGGCCATTCGCACCACGAACGGTTACGAAAAGGTTACGCTGTTCGGCTTAATGGGGTGCCGTTCACTTCTTCCAGGTGATCGGGTCGTCTTTGTAACCGTCGCCGCCGAACGACGCGCCGCCGACCTCGCTACCGTCCTTGACGCCTTCGGTGTCGCAGGTCTCGTAGGTCGCGCCCGGTGTGCTGAAGTTCTCCGGCGCCGTCTCGCCCTTGCAGGCCGCGGTGCCGCCGGCCATGATCACCTTGGTGCCCTTGCCGTTCGCGTCCACCGCGCGCACCGACACCGAAGTGTCGGCGAGGTCCGTGCCGCCGACGTTCTCGATCACCATCCGGACGTAGACCGGAAGCGTGCCCTCGCCCTTGTCCTTGAACCCGGCGAGGTCCTCCTTGGGCCCGATCTCGACCGACTTGACGGTGATCGCGATCGTGCCGGACTTGCCCGCGTCGCTGAACGGGACGACGGCGCGTTCGCCGACTTTCAGCTCGCTGCCTGGCGCCATGGTGCCATCGGCTCGGACGGTCTTCCCTGCCGCTTCCTCGCCGCAGGCGGAAAGCAGGAGTGCGGCGGCGCAGCAGGTGGCGATCAGGGCGGACTTCATGGATCTCCTAGGACGTCCGCCGAACCGGTACCGGCGAGCTCGTCACGCACCGTAGCCGCATCCGGCGGTGGCGACTGTGGCCCGTTCGCACCACAACCGATCACAAATCGCTTACGCCGATCAGGCCGTCCTGGATGGCCCGCGCGACCAGTGCGGCCTTGGTGGGGGCCTCCCGGCCGATCTGGGCGTATTTGACCCGGATCCGCTCGAGATGCGAGTTGACCGTGTTCGGCGAGATCCCCAGCCGGTGCGCGACGAAGTCCTTCGACTCGGACTGGAACCATTCGATGAGCACTTCGGTCTCACGCGCGGAGAGGGCGGGGCGCCGCTCGGAGCGGTCCCCGGCCAGCGCGCCCGCCAGCGACGGCGGCGTGTACGACCGGTCGGCCGCCGCCGCGCGCACGGCTTCGAGGAGGTGCTCGGCGCCCTCGGCCTTGGTGAGATAGCTGAGCGCGCCGAGTTCGAGGCACTGCAGGACGGTCTCGTCGTCGGCCCGCATCGAGTAGACGACGACGCGACGGCCCGCCTCGATGAGCCGGCGCAGATCACCGATGGCCGGGGTGGTGCTGTTCAGGTGCAGGTCGAGGATGACGACGTCGGCCCGCGCGCCCTCGCCGATCCAGGCGGCCCGCACGTCCTCGCCTTCCGCCACGACGGTGACCGGCGGGCTGCCCGACGACAGCCAGTACACGACCCCGGCCCGCACGGCCGGATGATCGTCGACGACCACCGCCGTCAGTTCGGTCCCGAACGCCATTTCGCCTCCATCCACGATTGTTCTCCCAGTGCGTGCCATTCGACGTCGACGGCGCCCGATCCGTTCGCCGTCGCACCGGGTTCACCGTCGGTGATCGCCGCGACGCGGATTTCGTCATCGGTCCGCAGGACGCTGACCCTGGCCTGCGATCGGGCGGCGACCAGCGCGGTCATCAGCGGACCGGTCAGTTCGCGGCGGACGCCGGTCGGGATCGGCGCCGGTTCGCCGCTGACCGCCAGCGTCACCGTCAGTCCCCGCCGCTCGGCGAGATCGACGCAGGCCGAGACCTCGTGCAACAGCGGATCGGGCACGTCGTCGTTCTCCGCGAACAGCCGTCGCAGCTGCGTCGCCGCGAGCGCGCAGCGCCGCCGGACCGCTTCGTCGCGCGGGTCCAAGGTGTGGTCGGCCAGTCCGGCGAGCAGCGGCAGGGTGGCGCCGAGCTGACCGGCGAACCGGCTCCGCTGGTCGGCTTCGCGCTCCTCGGCGAGCGCCTTGCGGTGGGCCTGCCGGTCGCGTTCCGCCGAGGCCACCGCGGCCTCGCCCACCCGCCGGTTGACGACCCTGATCAGCGCCAGCGTCGCGGCCTGGAAGGTGAGCACGCTGAGCCCGACGATCACCAGGCCGCCGATCTCGCCGCGGTCGGCAGGCGCCGAACCGATCTGCCGGGAGAAGGTGAGCGTCATCTGGAGGACGAGCGCGCCCATCGCGAGCGCGGGGCGGTCCAGCAGCAGCACCAGCAGATGCCAGCCCGCGAGACCGGACGCCCAGTCGTCCCCGCCGAGCAGCCGATCCGGTGGCAGCGCCCAGACGGCGACCGTCGACGCGGCGAGGACCAGCACCGCCCCCGCGATCGCGACCGGCCAGGGGACCGGCTTCCAGCGCAGGACCCACCACGCCGCCACGACCAGCACCACGGCGAGCGCCGCGAACGCCAACCGGTCGGCGGTGTCGCCGAGCCGGGGCAGGCTCAGCCCGGCCTGGATCACCGCCGTCGCGAGCAGGACCGCGATCCGGCAGCCGCCGAGGACCCGGTCCGCGGTCTCACTCATGGGGCCACACCAGGTCCACCGTGGTCCCCGCGCCGGGCGCGGAGGTCACCTCGGCCCGGCCGCCCGCCGCGGCCATGCGTTCGACGAGCGAACCGCGCACACCTCGCCGCTGCGCCGGTGTCCGCGCCGGATCGAAACCGCGGCCCTCGTCCCGGACGGTTACGCGTACCCCGCCTACCACTGTCAGCCTGGCCTCGCCGACACCCGCGTGCCGATCGACGTTCACCAGCGCCTCACGCACGGCCCGCACCAGCGCGAGCGCCGCCGACGCCGGGATCGGCGGGACCGGTGACCAGTGCGTCTCGACCGTCACCGGGCTCTGCGCGAGCACGCCGCGCAACGAGGTCTCGAGATCGACCACACTGCCGGGACCGGATTCGCCGGTGAGGATCGCGAGATCGCGGCGGGCGTAGCCGGCGACCTCGGCCGGGTCCGCCGTTTCCCCGCGCTGGGCGACCGTGAGGAAGGTGGCCGCCGCCGTGTCGTGCAGGACGGCCAGATACTCCCGTTCCCGCAGTCGTCGTTCCACGGCAAGGGATTCCTCACGCGTCAGCCGGGCACGGCGCTCACGGAGATGGTCGATCCGGCGCGTCGTCCGCGACAGCAGGAGGAAGGCGCCCCTGGCGAGGGTGGCCTCGAGCAGCACACGCAGTACCACCGAGAGACCGCCCTCGAAACCGAGCGGCACCACCTCGATCGCCAGCAGGCAGGCGAGGGCGGGCACGGTGATCTTCGGCGGCCATTCCCACTGGAGGGTGATCGCGGTGATGGTGAGGACGTTCAGAGCCCATTGGTTCAGCTCGCCCGCTTCGGGCGCTGTCAGGAACTGGGTGCCGCAGATCGCCGCGGCGCGCACCAAGGCCAGCGCGAACGCCACCGGTCTGCCCCGGCCCGTCTTTCCCACCAGGTATTCGGTGACGGCGGTGACCAGCGCCAGCGCGAGCAGACCGAAGGCGAGCGGTAGCGCGCCCGACGGTGTGGCGAGCACCCCGAAAACGCTGATCACCAGCAATCCGGCGCCTCTGGCCGGACCGGCGAACCGGCCGACCACCCGCAGGAACTCCGCTTCGACGGAGGTCTCACGATCGGACGGCACGGCAGCAGTCAAGCAGACGCCTCGAGCGTCCGCAGGTCCAGTACCCGCCAGGTGAGAGCGTCGTTCCCGCCCGCGGACCACCACACGAACGGGCCGCGCGCCAGCACGGTGCCGAACTCCGCGGCCAGGTCGGCCAGCCTGCCGGTGGCCGTGTCGTAGAGGGCGAGTACGCCGCGATCGTCGTCGACCACGACCGCGTACCGGTCGAGCACGACGACGTCGCCGAACGCGGGCCGGATCCCCTTCCCTCCGACACGTCTTCGCTCGGAGCCGTCGGGTCGCATGAGGTCGAGCCGCGCGGTCCCGCTCTGGCGCAATACCTGGACCCGGCACCAGGACGGCGTGCAGTCGACCAGTTCGACGCTCTGCCCGTCGACCTTCGTCCTGCGGCCGTCGCGGAGGTCGACGAGTTCCGACGGTCCCGCCTGTTCGACGGCCGCCGCCGTCGCGAAGGGCCACGCGGTGAGCGCGTAGTCGCCGGGCAGTGGGGTGCGGGTCACCGGGCCGCCGGCCAACGCCACCGTCCGCACCTCGGTGGCGTCACCCCGCACGGCCACCCAGCTGGCCTGGGCGTCGTGCACGACGAGGTCGTACTGGGAGTCCAGGAGCACGACCCGCCCGGTGTCGGCGGTGACGGGGACCGGGCCCTCACCGTGTGGCCCGGCCCGCCACAACGTCCCCGTCCCGGTGATGTCGGACAGTTCCAGCCACACCAGCGCGTCCGGGGAAGTGGCGAGGACGAACCGGGGCGAGCCCGACGGCGGGACCTCGCGGAGTACACGATCTCCCACCACGAGCCGGACGACGTCGTCCGCTTGCCGCACTCCGGCCGAGGTACCGGAATCGAGGAACGCCAACGGCGTGTAAGGCACCCCGGTGACGGCGTTCGCGGCGATCCTCGCGTCCGGCCAGACGTCGGTGAGCGAAGGGACGGCGGGTGCCTTGGCCTCGGGGGCGGGCGCGGGCAGAACCATCACGACGACGGCCGCCAGCGCGGCCAGCGCCAGCCCCGTGCGGGTGCAGTCGCGCGGGATCACCGCACCACCGCGGGAGAGGAGGCGCTCGCGCGGACGAGCGCCGGAGCGCCGGTCCCGTCGGCGGGGACCGCGTAGATCGCCTTGTCCCGGCCGTAGGCGACGGTCCTGTCGTCCAGCCACTGCGGCTGGTCGTCCAGATGCGCGGGGTCGGCGAGCGGGACGTCGCGGCCGTCGGCGAGAGAGAGCACGTGCAGCCGCCACCGGTCGCCCGTACGGAACTTGTAGGCGACGCGGGTGCCGTCCGGCGAGAGCGACGGGCATTCGACGTTGCGCCGCATCGCGGTCAGCGTGCGACCGCGGAGATCACCCCACACCAGCCAAGTGCCGCCCGCCGATCTGGCGGTGGCGTAGAACGTCAGATCGTCCCGGGCGAAGGTCACTCCCCAGTAGTTCAGATCCTGGGCCGGGTACGGCTTTCCGTCCACGGTGAGCGCGAAGTCCTCCAGGGAGCCGTAATGGTTTCCGGTGTCCAGGTCGAAGATCCCGGAGGTGGTCGAGAACGTGCCTACCCCGCCCAGATAAGAGTCACCGGAGCGGAACACCGTCCAGCCGACCAGTCGTCCGGACGGGGAGACGCGGACCCGGGACGGCAGCCCCCATTCGGAGATCGACCGTGGTTCGGCTCCCGGTTTCGTGACGACCAGTTCGGCCTGATCGGGCATCGCCGTCGCGCGCAGGCACGCCAGCGTCCCCGCGGCGACGTCCACGCGCTGACAGGCCGGGCCGACGCGGTCGTCCTGCCGGACCCGGCCCGAGTCGTCCACGTACAGCAGGCCGCCGTGCGCGAGGTCCAGCCGCTGTTCCGCCACCGCGTCCCCGGTGCGCAGTCCGACGAAGACCGCCCCGGCCGCCACCGTGACCACCACGGCCGCGACGCCCACCCACATCCGTTTCATTTCACCCTCGTTCCGGCCAGTACCGACACCAGCAGCACCACGGCGAACACCGCGAACGCGGGCCGCAACGCCACCCCCGCCGCGAGCGCGCCGAACACCACCGCGCCCGCCGCCCTGGCCAGCGCCTGTCCTGTTTGGACGATCGCGAGACCGGTGGCCCGCAACGACTCCGGTACCAGCGGCGACGCGTGCGCCATCAGGACGCCGTCCGTGCACGCGTAGAACACCCCGTGAGCAGCCAGGACGACCGCCGCCACGGGCCATCCGCTCGCCGAAGCGGCCAGGACGGCGTACGCGGCGAGCAGCACGACGTGACCGCCGAGGAACACCTTCCACCGTCCGACGCGGTCGGCGAGCCGTCCGATCGGTGAGGCCAGTGCCATGAAGCTCAACGCCGTCGCCAACGGCAGCAAGGGAAGCGCTCCCGGTGGCAAGCCGGCGGACTGCTGCACACCGACGAACAAGAACATGTCGCCGACCGTGCACACCCCGAGAAGCGCCGCGGCCAGACAGGTGCGGCGGAGCGCGGGTTGCCGCAGCAGGGCGAAACCCGCCCGCAGCCGTACTCGTGACCGCTCGACCGTCCCGGCGGGGGCACGGACGAACACGGCCAGCACGATCACCGCGATCACGGCGAGGCAGAAGCTCACCCCGAACACCGCCGGATAGTCGCCGACGAGAAGCGTCAGCAGGCCGAACGCGGCGATCGGCCCGAGCAGCGCGCCCGCCGTGTCCATCGCGCGATGGACACCGAACGCGCGGCCGAGACCGTCGGCGGGGGTGGCGAGGGTGATCATCGCGTCCCGCGGCGCGGTGCGGATGCCCTTGCCGGCGCGATCGGCGCCGATCACCAGCCCGATCGCGCCGAGCGAGGATCCCGCCGCGGGGAAGGCGAGTTTGGTGACCGCCGAGAGGCCGTAGCCTGCCAGCGCGACGGCTTTCGGACGGCCGAGGCGGTCGGAGAGGTAGCCGCCCGCCAGCCGCAACAGCGCGGTCGCGCCCGTGTAGAGCCCGTCGATCGCGCCCAGTTGCAGGTAGCCGACGCCGAGGCCGTAGACGAGGTACAGCGGGAGCACGGCGGTGACCATCTCGGCGGACATGTCCGTGATCAGGCTGACCACGCCGAGGCCGATCACGGTCGCGGGCACCGATCCCGCCCGGCTCGCGGGCCGGGCGGGATCGGTGGAACGGAGGGTGGAGAGGTACATGGCTACGCGCTGACGCGGATGTCGTCGACCGCGGACTCCCACAGCGACGCGGTGCTCGCGTCGGCGGCTTCGACCAGCAGCCGCACGCTGCGCCCGGCGAACGACGACAGATCGGCCGTCGCGGTCTGCCAGGCACCCGCGACCTCGGTCGCGGAGCCGAGCTTCTCGAACACCGTCGTCGGCGTGGTGCCGTCGAGCACGCGGATCCGCAGGTGGTCGGCGGAAGTCGCGTTGTCGCCGTGCGCGAAGGTGTAGGAGAAGGTCAGCTTGCCGCCCGACGGCACGGTGAACGACGGCGAGGCCATCGACGACCCACCGCCGTCGAGGTCGTTGACGCCGTACTCCGATCCGGCCAGCCGACCGGTGACCAGGCAGTTCGCGCCGCTGGTCGTATCGCCGCGCTGCTTGATCTGGTTGCTGTAGGTCGAGGTGGTCTGCTCGGGATCGCCCCGTTCCCATTTGCCCGAGGTGGCGGTGTCCGCCCCGGCCGCGTTGAGCCGCCAGCCCTTGTCGGTCTCGAAGTCGTCGGCGAACGCCTCACCGCCCGCCGGACCGACGCTCACCGAGACCTGCGCCGTCTGGGTCGTGGAGCCCGATGACCCGGTGACCGTGGCCGCTGTCGAGCCGGTCGCCGCGTCCGACGCGGTCAGGGTCAGCGTCGCCGTCGTGGTGCCGTTGGCGGGCGGGGTGACCGACGACGGCGAGATCGTGCCGGTCACTCCCGAGGGCAGGCCCGACACCGACCGCGCGGTCGCCGAGCTGAAGCCGCCGGTGCTGCCGACGTTGACCGTCACCGACGCTGTCCCGCCCGGTTGCACCGACACCGACGACGGGCTGGTGCCGACGGAGAAGGTGGGGGAGGACACGCCCTTCTTGCATTTGCCGGTCGCGGTGTCGGTGAAGGTGCGGCCCGACACCGGCACGAAGTCGCTGCGGTAGTCCGTCGCGCTCAGCGTCAGCTTCCCGACGCCGAAGGTGTTGGTGTTACCCGCTTCCTGCACGGCGGCCGACGACTGGTCGAACTTGTAGTAACCCCGGCCGCCGGTGCCGATCAGCAACTCGCGGACGCCGTTCACGTCATCGCGTGTGCCGTCCGGCCGCGACGGTGCGTACCGCTGGTAATTGTGGTCGTGGCCGACGACGATCAGGTCCGCCTTCGCGTTGTAGAGCGCCTGGAAGAACGGCGTCACCGACGAGTCGTCGCCGTGCGAGCCCCGGCTGAACCGCGGGTGGTGGAAGAACGCCGCCGTACAAGGTTTGGTGCTCGCCGCGAGGTCGTTCTTCAGCCAGGTCTCCTGAGCCGAGCCGGTGCTCCGGGTGATGTTGGAGTTGAGCGCGACGAAATGCCAGTCACCGACGTCGAAGCTGTAGTAGCCCTTGGCGCGTTCACCGGCCCGAGTGCCGAAGTAGTCGAAGTAACCCGAGGCGCCGGACGTGTTGTACTCGTGGTTGCCCGGCGTCGGATAGGTGATGGACTTGAACTGCCCGTAATAGGGGTCGTAATTCTTCTCGTATTCGGACAGCGTGCCCGAGCTGTAGGCGTTGTCCCCGGCCAGGATCAGCGCCTGTGGATTCATTTTCTCGATCAGCGGCGCGGTCTGGTTGCACGAAGACCCGCAGACGTCGCCGACCGCCGCGACGGTCGTGGTCGCCGCGGCGAGCGGACCGTCACCCGCCTGATAGGCGTCGATGGCGAAGCGGCTGGCGGGGTCGGCCAGCGCCGCCGACACCCGTACACAGTCGCCCTCGAACGCGCGGGTGTGGAAGGCTTTGCCCGGCCAGTGCTGAGCGGTGAGCGTGAACGAGCCGGCGGTGCTGCCGGTCAGCGTCACGGAGTCGTTGCCGCGCAACGAAAGTTCCGTGAACCGGACGCGGAGCCAATGCGCTCCTGGCGCGCAAACGGATCGGGCGGCCATCATGGCCGCGCCGTCACCGGACACCGAGGCGGGGCCGCCGGTGACACCCGCCTCGGCGAGTTGCGGAACCTGATCGGCCACTTCGGGTACGGCGGGTGGCGCGGCTCCGCCTGCTTGCGGTTGCGCGGCGACCAGGAACGCCCCGACGGCCAGCGTGGAGGTCGCGACGGCGAGTGTCCGGCGGCGCCATCGGCTTGTGGTTGAGCGCATGGAAAATCCTCTTCGGTCAGCGACGGGAGGAAAGTGGGATTCGGGAATTCCGGGGGATTCTTCCGACGATTCAGACCCTAACCGCGGCCGGAGGAGCGTCAACGGAAAGTCGCCGAGGGGCTGGATAACTCTGAACGGAGCCCGGTTCACCCGACGAAAGTCGGGCGTTTCGGACGGTACGCTGCGCCTTCATGACGAGTCTCGCTCCGGCGGAATTCGGTGCCGCCCTGCGCGCCGCGATCGAACGCAGCGGGCTGAGTCTCAGCGAGATCAGCCGCCGCTTGCGTGACCAAGAGACGCCGGTCAGCGTCAGTGCGCTGAGCTATTGGCAGAATGGTGAGAACCGGCCGGAACGGGCCAGTTCGCTCGCCGCCGTGACCGCGCTGGAAACCATTCTGGGCCAGCGGCCTGAGACGCTCACAGGTCTGCTCGGCCCGCGACGGCCGCGCGGCCGCTGGACCATCCGGGCCGACACGGCCCTGCCCTACGACCAGGTGTGGCGGCGGCCGGAGGAGGTGGCGCGCGCACTGGCCAAAATGGACGTGACACCGGACGAACTCGACACCCCGAACCGGCTTTCGCAATACCTTTCGTACCGGGTGGACGGTGAGGGGCACCAGGAATCGGTCCGGGTCCGGCGGCTGATCCGGGCCGATCACGACGGCACGTCGAGGTTCGTCTTCGTGAACCGGTGTTCCAGCATCACGCAGCCGCCGGCCGTGCTGTTCGCCGAAGGCTGCCGTCCGGCGCGGTTCCGCGCGGACGTCCCGTCGTCCACCTGCGTCTTCGAGTTCGCTCTCGACCGCACCTTGGCCGCCGGCGAACTCGCCGTCGTCGAGTTCGGGGTGCGCTTCCCACCGGGGCAAGCCAGAAAGCACGTCCAGATCGCGCTCTACCGCCCGGCCCGCGACGTCGCGGTGCAGATCGTCTTCGACCCGAAGCGACTGCCGCGGCGGTGCGCCGGTTTCTTCCGGCCGAGGGGTTCGATGCCACCCGAGGAACGCTGCGAAGCGACGTTCGACCGGGACACCAGCACGTTCCAGTTCATCACGCTGGACCCGCAGCCCGGCCAGTACGGGATCCAGTGGAGCTGGACGTAGCTATTCGTAAGGACGTTCGGGCGCGGCCACCGGCGTGACGATTTCGACCTTCAGGAACGGGATGCGTTCGCCGTTGACGGCGTCCGCCACGGACCCCGGCCGGAACGTGCCGGTGACCTCGACCCAGGTGTCGGGTTCGTGCGGGACGCTCCCGTCCAGCACGACCTTCACCGGGCGCCCGTCCGCGGCGCAGCAGGTCAGGATCATCCGGACGAGCAGCGCCCCGCCGTCCGGGCCGGCGGCGGTGAAGCCGGTGAGCACGACCCGTCTCGAACCGAGGGAACGGCCCTCGTCGAACACCGCGCGCGAGGCGTAGTCCAGGACGGTCACCTTCACCGGGTCGCCGTCGGGCAGCGGCGGGTACTCGTCCGGGCGGGCCAGTGCCGTGCCCGCGTTGCCCGCCGCGTAACTGCCGAGTGGTTGCGGGGAGACCAGCAGCAACGCGAGGACCGGAAGCGGGAGCAGCCAGGCCACCTTCGGGTGACGATGGCGGTTCGCCGCCGCCAGGATCAGGACCAGGACGCCCGAGGCGAGCAGGAACGGCCAGAGCCCTTCCTTCACATAGCGCAGGTATTGGCCGGTCAGGCAGACCTTGACCACGGCCGCGCCCAGCAGGAGCAGCACGACGGTCGCCGCGGTCCGGTTCACCAGAGCACCGCCCCGGTCACGGCCGCGCAGGCGAGCGCGACCACGAACGTGGCGGGCGCGAACCGGACGGCGAACCGCCTGCCGAAGGTCCCGGCCTGCATGGCGAACAACTTCAGGTCGACCATCGGCCCGACCACCAGGAACGCCAATCGGGCGGTGAGCGAGAACTGGGTCAGCGAGGCGGCGACGAAGGCGTCCGCCTCGCTGCAGATCGACAGCAGGACCGCCAGCAGGGCCAACGCGAGGACACTGAGCACCGGGTTGTCCGCGACGGCCTGGAGCCAGCGGCCGGGGACCAGGACGTTGAGTGTCGCGGCGGCCATGGCGCCGACGACCAGGAATCCGCCCGCGTGCACCAGGTCGTGGCCTGCCGCCCCGGCGAACGCCCGCCAGCGCGTGTCACCGTGAGCGTGTTCGGGTAGCTTGATCCACTCCGTCCGGCCGAGGCCGAGCCACAGCCACCCCATCACGACCGACGCGGCGAGACCGGCCGCCGCCCTGGCGAAGACCATCGACGGCTGATCGGGGAACGCGATCGCCGTGGCGGCCAGTACGACCGGATTGAGGGCGGGGGCCGCGAGCAGGAACGCCAGCGCGGCGGCAGGGGTGACCCCTTTGCGTACCAAGGCGCCGGCGACCGGGACCGAACCGCATTCGCATCCCGGCAGCACCATTCCGCTCGCCGCGGCCGCCGGAACCGCGAGAGCGGGATGTTTCGGAAGGACTTTCGCGAAGAATTCGCGCGGGACGAAGACCGCGATCGCCGCGGAAAGGGTCACGCCGAAAGCGAGGAACGGAACGGCCTGGAGGACGATCGAAACGAAGACCGTCGTCCAGGTCTGCACGATCGGTGTCCCGAGGACATCGTCGAGTGGGCCTCGGAGGAGCAGAACGACAACGAGAAGGCCCGCGAGCACTTCCACCGAACCGACGCGCCGGTCCACTTCGGTCTTCACCGGCCCTACTCTAGGGTTTTCGCCTTCCACCAGGAATTTCGTCGTCTGGATAACACTGGACGACCACGAATGGGGTGGGTTGCCTTCCTCGCCCGGTCGGGGGTATTTCCGGTTTCCGGTTGTGTTCACCCGGTCGAAGGGCACAAGAATCGCCCCATGCGTGCAAGGCGGTTCGCCTCCCTTTCTGCCGGTGCCGCCGCCGCGGTGTGCGTGGCGGCCCTCGTGGTCACCGACGGCGCGGTCGCCGCCCCCTTACCGGGCGGCCTGGGACCGTGTGTCGGATCCGCCTGCCCGGACAAATACCCGCCGGTGAACAACAAGGACTACGCGGGCCGGGACAACGGCATCAACGTCTATGTCGGCGGCGAATTCCAAGTACGCGAAGCGGCGGCGGAAGCCGAAGGGCGAGTCGTCGTCCTCGGTGATTTCGACATGGCGAAACGCGCAGGCGCGTCCTCCGTCTACAACGTCGGCGTCGCCGGTGTCGGATCACGCGTTCCGCCGCCGGACGGCGCGGACTTCCTGAGCACGGGCGGGAACGTCAGCATCGCGACGGGCCAGCGGCTGCTTGCCGAGGACGGTGTCGTCCGGCACGCGGGAACCGTCACCGGGACGGTGATGGGCAAACTCGAAAAGGACCCCGACGCGGTGAAACCCTATGTGGGCCTGCGCGAGGATCTTCGGGTGGCCAGCAAGTGCTACGCACGGGAAGGCACCACGCCGCGTCCGGCCACGGGCACGGCGGTCAACCAGGGATACCGCACCCTGTTCACCGGAGACGGTAAGTCCGCGCTGCAGGTGTTCACCGTGGACTTCGACCTGACCGGCGCCACCGGCGGCATGCAGGGGATCGAGTTCGAAGGCATCCCGGCGGGGGCCACGATCCTGGTCAACCTGGTGGGAGCCGCCAGGACGATCAACACCTACACCGGAGACCTGAACGACCAGGACCCGCTGAACAAACTGCGGGAACGTCTCCTGTGGAACTTCCCGGACGCCACCCAGGTGAAGATCGCCGGTGGCGCCCAGTTTCAGGGGAGCGTGCTGATCGGCGAGCCGGGGAGCACCGCGACCATCACCGCGTCCGGGATGAACGGCCGCTTCTTCACCACAGGCTCGCTCGTGCACACCTCCGAAGCCACCGGCGGGGGCGGGCAGGAGTTCCACGCCTATCCGTTCGACGGCGACCTGCCCGAATGCGTCAGCGCGCCGACCATGACCCCGAGCAGCTCCACTTCTTCTTCGTCGTCGTCTTCGAGTTCGACTTCGACGAGCCCGACGAGCAGTTCGACCACGACGAGCAGCAGTTCCACGACGACCAGCAGCTCGGCCACGTCGACCTCGCCCACTTCCACCTCGACGACGGCGGTTTCGACCACGGCGACTTCGACGACGCCGACCTCGTCGAGCCAGACGAGCACCACCTCTACGTCCAGCAGCAGTTCGGCGCCGAGTAGCAGTTCCTCCAGCAGCGCCACCTCTCCGAGTCCGACGAGCAGCAGCACCGCTACATCTTCGAGCTCGAGTAGCACGTCACCGACGACCAGCAGCTCGTCGAGCACGACGCCGGGCCCCGGGGTGACCGTCACCACCACGCCGGGGCAGCCGGGAGCGACCACTCCTGGCGGCGGGCCGACCGACAGTGGACCGCTGGCCTCGACCGGCAGCGAGGTCCGGGGACTGCTGGTCTCCGGCCTGTTCCTGCTGTTCCTCGGTGGCGCGCTGGTGGTGCTCACGATCCGGTCGAGGCGCCGCGAGTCCTAGCGTCCTGCGCCCGGATCGGGCACTCAGGTTTCGAAAGCGGTCCGGCCCGTCGCCGCCAGATAGGCGTCGACGAGCCGGTTCCCGACCGCGTATCCCGCACCGGCCGGCAGGCCGACGGGAGTGCCGCCGAAGCTGCGGTTGATGCCAGGCCCCGGTCCGTGGGGATGTCGTGAAGGGCTCCATTGAGACGTTGAAGGTCTCATAGGGGCCCTTCACGACATGAGAGTTCGAAACGCCACCGTGAGCCTCAGCGCTACTGCGACAGCGCGTGAAGGCCCCCATCCTTGCGGCTAGGTACAGGAAGGGGACCTTCACGTACTGAGAGGAGGCTCGCCAGAACCGTCCTAACCACTCACGAGGCACCTGTCGCTTACTGCCGCAGGGCGAGGCCGCCGGCGACCGGGATCCCGACGCCGCGGACGGTGTCCAGGAACCGGGTCGGCTGGACGGCAGTGAAACTCGACGCCGATGAAGTGAGGGCCGTCGCAGGTGCCGCCTCGGCGGCGAAGCCCGTCACGACCGACGAGAACGTGAGGATCCCTGCGGCCAGAGCCGCCACTCGGGATCTGAAAGTCGACAGTGGACGCGATGTATCCAGCGCGGGACTCATGTAACCCCCAGTAAAGGCCCGGATCGGGCTTCCGGAATTTACTTTTCTCCCAGCCCGTCCCGGTATCGGCCGTTCAGGCTAGTGCGGCGCCCCTGAGGCCGGACCAGGGAAAAGCCCGGATGCCCCTGCCGCCGCCCCCTTCTACCGTCGTGATCATGATCCGACGCCTACTGCTGACGGTGCTCGCCGGTGCGGCGGTCCTGCTCGTGCCCTGGACCGTCTACCTCGCGCATACGCTGCCCGACCGGTACGACACCGGCCAGTGGCGCGCGGCCTGGGTCGGATTCGACGTCGCACTCCTGCTCTGCTTCGCGGCCGGAGCGTGGCTCGGGTTGCGTCGCCGCCGTGCGGCCGTGCCGCTGCTGTCCGCCACGGCCGCGATGTTGTGCTGCGACGCCTGGTTCGACGTCATGCTCGGCTGGACGTCGTCCGAACGGTGGACCAGCGTCGCGCTGGCCGTCCTCGTCGAGATCCCGGTCGCCGTGTTGCTGGCCCTCGCCGCGCGGAGGCTGTCGAGCGAAGCGTTGCCGCGGCGATCGGTCACGTTGCGCGACATCGCGATGCGGGAAGACCCGCGATACCACTGGGTGACGCGCGAGCTTCCCGGCGGAGCGGAGGAGGTCGCGCGCCGCACAGGACTGGGGCGAACCGAAGTCGACGGATGTCTGAAAACCTTGCAGGACAACGGTTTTGTGCGTCGTGACCGGAAAGGCGACTGGATCGCGATCCCGCAGGACCTCCGTGAGCCGAGGCCGGAGGACTACGACGGCGAGGAGCGGGAGCGGGTCACCGCGTTCCTCGACGCAAAGTATGCGAACGAGGTCGCCCTGCTGTCCTGGGCCGCGGAGCACCGCGACGAGTTCGGCCAGTGGTCGACGGCTCAACGGGCCTCGGCGCGGTTGACCGAAGAGGAATTCCGTGAACTGGACGCGGAGTACCGCGAACTGATCGCGCGGTACTGCCGGCGCCGACGTCGTCCGGTGGAGGGGGAGAAGGAACTCTCGGTCCGCTTCTACGCGTTCCCGCCGCCGGAGACCGTCCCGGCCTAAGCCCGTCGAGGGAGGCCTGGGTCCGGTTGGTCGTGAGTGGCGTTTCGGGTTCTAACCCGAAACGCCACTCACGACCACCCGGCCGGATTTCACCACGAACCCCTAGGGATGCCGCCAGGCCAGGAACGTCTCCAACGTGGTCAACCGGTGTTCCCGCACGGCCAGTTCGATCTCCCCGGCCGGCGCGTTCCGATCGAACAGGTCGAGGATGTTCTGGTGCTCCTGCACGGATTCGTGTGCGCGGCCGGGGACGAAGCTGAACGTCGACGTGCGCAGCCCGGCCAGCCGGTTCCAGCCGCGGTTGACCAGATCGAGCACCTGGGGATTGGGGCAGGTGCCGAACAGGACGCGGTGGAAATCGCGGTTCAGCGCGGTGAATCGCGACGGCTCGAAGTTGTCCAGGCAGGCGGTCAGTTCCGCGTTGAGTCCCTTGGCGTCGTCGAGTGCCTTGGCGGGCAACGTCGGCGCCGCCAGCGCGGCGGCGTACCCCTCGACCAGCGCGAGGGTCTGCATGGTGTGCTGGTAGTCGCGTTCGTCGGCCATCGCGACCTGCGCGCCGATGTTGTGCTCGTAGGTCACCAGCCCCTCGGCTTCCAGCCGCCGGACGGCCTCGCGCACGGGTACGGTGCTGACCCCGAGTTCCTGCGCGATCTGCCCGAACACGAGACGGTAGCCGGGGGAGAAGGTGCCGTCGTCGATCCTCGCCTTGATCCAGTGGTAGGCGATCTGCGACTTGCTCATCGCGGTCGAGTTCACCGCGTCGCCGGCGGTCACGAGTAGTGCAGCCAGACTGACTTGATCTCGGTGTAGGCGTCGATCGCCCACGGCCCCATCTCGCGGCCCCAGCCCGACGCCTTGTATCCGCCCCACGGCGCGGCCATGTCCGGGATCGGCGGCATGTTGACGAACACCGCGCCCGCCCGGATGCCGTTGGCGAACCGCTGCGCGACGCCGAGGTCGCGGGTCCACACAGTGGCCGCGAGTCCGTACTCGGTGTCGTTCGCTCGCGCGAGCAGTTCGTCCTGATCGTCGTAGGCGGTGACGGCGAGGACCGGCCCGAAGATCTCTTCGCGCATGATCGTCATGTCGTCGGCCACTCCGGCGAACAGCGTCGGCGAGTAGAAGTAGCCTTCGCGGTCGATGCGCCGGCCGCCGGTGACCAGATCGGCGCCCTGCTCACGGCCGGTCGAGACGAGGAAGTCCACGTGCTCGCGGTGCTTCGCGGACACGAGGGGCCCGAGCTGGGTGGACTCGTCCAGGCCCGGCCCGAGCTTGAGGTCTTCCAGCCCGGCGGCGAGTTTCGCGACGAACTCCTGCTCGCGTTTGCGGTCCACGAAGAACCGGGTGTACGCGGCACAGACCTGTCCGCTGTTCAGCGTCGCACCCGCGAGGTTGCCCGCGACGGCGGCGTCGATGTCGGCGTCACCGGCGATGATGCTGGGTGCCTTGCCACCCAGTTCGAGGGTGAGGCGCTTCAGGTTCGACTCCGCGCTGGCGGCCGTGATCAGCTTCCCGACGGCGGTCGACCCGGTGTAGGACAGGTGGTCGACGTCGTCGTGCTTGCTCAGGAGCGCGCCCACCGCGCCGTCGCCGGTGACCAGGTTGACCACCCCTGGCGGGAAGCCGGCCTCGTGCACGAGTTCCACCAGCCGGATGCTGGTCAGCGGCGTGACCTCGCTGGGCTTGATCACCACGGTGTTGCCGGTGGCCAGCGCGGGCGCGAGCTTCCACACCAGGATCATCAGCGGGAAGTTCCACGGCGTGATCAGCGCGTTCACCCCGACCGGCTCGCGGCGGGTGTAGTGCAGCGTGTCCGGGAAGGACACCGGGTTGGTGGTGCCCTGGATCTTGGTCACCCAGCCCGCGAAGTACCGCAGATGCTCGGCCGCGCCGGTGACGCTGACCTGGCGGGAGATACCGATCGGCTGACCCTGGTCACGGGTCTCGAGCGCGGCCAGCTCCTCGTGGTGCTCGTCGACCAGCGACGCCAGTTTGAACAGCAGCGCGGCCCGCTGGACCGGCAGCAGTCCCGCCCAGGCGGGGTCGTTCAAGGCCTTCCGTGCGGCGCCGACGGCCGCGTCGACGTCGGCGGACGATGCGGTGCCGACGTCCTCGATCACCTGGCCGGTGGCCGGATCGTACGTCGGCAGTGACCCGCCTCCCGCGGCGGTCCACTGTCCGTCGATGAACAGGCGTGTGGCCATGGCTAGCTCCTCCTCGACCGGTGTGTGATCGAGTATCGGGCGCCACGAGGTCCCCGGTCTTGCCCGCCAGGGCACGCCGATTGTCGGCCAGCGAACCGAATCCGCCGGACGGCGTCGTGCCTTGCGAGGGTGAGGGACATGGACGTCATCGTGGTGGGAGCGGGTTCGGCCGGTTCGGTGGTCGCCAGGAGACTGGCCGACTCCGGGGCGTGGGTCACCCTGCTCGAAGCGGGCGGGCCGGATACGAACCCGGCCATTCACGACCCTTCGCGGGCAGGGGAGCTGTGGCACGGCCCCGAGGACTGGGACTACTACACGGTGCCGCAGCCGCACGCGGCGAACCGGCGGCTGCATCTGCCGCGCGGCAAGGTGCTCGGCGGATCGCATTCGCTCAACGCGATGATCTGGGTGCGCGGCGCCCCGGCCGACTACGACGGCTGGGATCTGCCCGGCTGGCGGTGGGACGACGTGCGCCCGGTGTTCGAACGGATCGAGAAGGATCTGCTCGACGTCGTGCTGAACGAGCCGTTGCATCCGATCCAGCAGTCCATTGTGGACGCGGCAGTGCAGACCGGCCTGCCGTTCAACCCGGACTACAACGGCGACGAGCTCGACGGCGTCTCGGTGCAGCGCGTCACCACACGCGACGGCGAACGGCTCAACACCTGGCTCGCCTACGGGCGACCCGCCGCCGAACGGATGACCGTCCACACGGGAGCGCTCGTCCATCGGCTGCTGTTCGAGGGCGACAAGGTGACCGGTGTGCTGGCCGAGGTCGGCGGCGAACTGCGCAAGGTCTTCGCCGACGAGGTCGTGCTCGCCGCCGGCGCGCTGGCGTCCCCGGCGATCCTGCTGCGCAGCGGTGTCGGTCCGGCAGGCGAACTGGCCGCGCACGGCATCGACGTCGTGGCGGATCTGCCGGGGGTGGGGAAGAACCTGCACGACCACCTGCTCTCGCCGGTCATCTTCGCGACCGACCGCCGTCAGGTCGACCCGCCCGCGCCCGGCCGTTCGGTGACCCAGACCCATCTGTTCTGGCGCAGCCGTCCCGGCTTGGCGGTGCCCGACACGCAGCCGATCCATTTCAGCGTGCCGATGTACGAGTCGTGGATGACCGGCCCGGAGACCGGGTTCTCGCTGATGGCGGGCATGGTCACGCCGCGCAGCCGGGGCAGTCTCCGGCTTTCGGGGTCGAACCCGCTCGACGAGCCGTTGATCGACCTCGCCGCGCTGGAAGACCCGGCTGACTTCGAGAGCCTCGTCGCGTCGGTGGAACAGTGCCGTGAGATCGGCAGGGCGGCCGCGCTGGCGGAGGACTGGGGTGCCCGCGAGCTGTATCCGGGACCGGGCGCCGACGTCCGCGACTACGTCCGGCGGACCGCGATCACCTACCACCACCAGGTCGGGACCTGCCGGATGGGCACCGACGCCGAATCCGTGGTCGACCCGGAGCTCGCCGTCCACGGTTTGAGCGGACTTCGGGTCGCCGACGCGTCGGTGCTGCCGCGGGTGACCACGGGCAACACCAACGCGCCGGCGGTGCTGGTCGGCGAGCAGGCCGCCCGGTTCATGCTCGGCCGATAGTGCGGCGCAGCCAGGAGGCCCGGGCGGCGAGCGCGGCCCGGGTCACCTCGCTGTCCGGGGCGATCCGGTCGAAACCGTGGTACGCGCCCGCCCAGACGTGCAGTTCCGTGGGCACCCCCGCCTGCCAGAGGCGCCGCGCGTAGTCGACGTCCTCGTCGCGGAAGATCTCGGCCGCGCCGACCTCGATGAAGGCGGGCGGTAGCCCGGTGAGGTCCTCCGCGGTCGCCGGGACCGCGTACGGCGAGGTCTGTCCATTCAGGAGTGATCGCCAGCCGAACTCGTTGGCTGCCCGGCCCCACACGCCGCGTTCGCCGAATTCCACTGTGGACGCGGAGCCGTTGCTGCTGTCGATCATCGGGCACAGCAGCAGCTGACCGGCGAGTGCCGGGCCGCCGCGATCCCTGGCGAGCAAGGCGATTCCCGCGCTCAACCCGCCTCCCGCGCTGCCGCCGCCGACGATCACGCGGGCGGGGTCGAAGCCGAGTCCGTCCGCGTGCTCGACCATCCAGGTCAAGCCCGCATAGCAGTCCTCCAGCGGTGCCGGATGCGGGTGCTCGGGAGCCAGCCGGTAGTCCACGGTGACCGCGACGAAGCCGAACTCCTCGACCAGCGAGACCATCCGGGGCAGGTCGGCGAACCGGTCGTCCAGCACCATGCCGCCGCCGTGGATGTTGTAGAACCCCGGCGCGCCCTGGGCGTCCCGCGGCTTGACGACGGTGACGACCACGCCGGTACCGGGCACCTGCCGGTCCTCCCAGACGAGATCCCGGTCGCCGATCGCCTCGGCACAACTCAGGTTCCCGTCGGCCATCGCCTGCCGGATGCCCGCCAGCGAGCCGGTGCTCAACGGTGGTCCCGCCGGCAATACTTCGAGGGCCGCGGTGAGTTCGGGGTCGAAGGCCGTCACGGTCCCTCCGGATCGACGACGCCCCGGTCGGCCCAATACGGCTCGACGAGCTCGCGGAGCCGGTCCGCGCCGACGCGCTCGACGAGGTCCACCGCGCCCAGGTTGTCCTTGAGCTGCTCGGTACTCGTCGCGCCGAAGAGGGTGGTCGTGTTGGCCGGGTGGGTGAGGGTGAACGCGAGGCACAGCCGCGCCGGGGTGGCGTCCAGTTCGGTCGCGAGCTTCACCAGTTCCGGAGCGGAGGCGGCGATGCGTTCGCGGATGTCACCGGGGTCGCGGCCGACCTGGCGCGCGCCGCTGTTCTTGCCCAGCAGGACCCCGCCTTCGAAGATGTCCGAGGACTGGAGCGTGACCCCGAGCTCGCCGAAGACCTTCTTGAAGGGCTCACCGTCCGGAATGGACCTTCGCGCGACGCTGTACTTCAGCTGCGCGATGGCGGGCCCTGGCACGTTCTCCGCCGCGGCGAAGTCGTGCAGGGCCTGGATCGTGGCGGCGGACCAGTTGTTCACACCCCACTGCCGGAAGAGCCCGGCCTCGCGGAGCTCGTTCAGGTCCAGCACCAGTTGGTGCAAATCGGTGTCGTCGCGGCGGAGATCGCCCAGCACCACCAGATCGGCGTGCTCGACGCCGGCGCGGAACAGCGCGTTGTCGAGCTGGTCTCGGAGGTTGTGTTCCGGATAGCCCTCCAGCCACAGCTTGCTCGAAAGCAGGTAGTCGTCGCGGCGGAGACCGGCCGCGCGGACCATGGCGGAGAACAGGACGTCGGTGAAGACCGGTGTGGCGCCGGGGAAACCGTATACGCCGACGTCGAAGAGCGTGATCCCGGAATCGACCGCGGTGCGGATCAGGTCCACCGCCTCGCGGAAGTCCATCCGGTCGTAGGTGTGCCAGGAGCCGAGCGAGAGCACGCCGGTGAGCGGCCCGTCGCGGCCGATCCGGCGCTGGGGGATGACGGACATGGAGGTCTCCTAGGGAAGACGGGGATCGATGACGGCCTTGAGTTCGCCGAGCCGCGACATCGACTCGACGCACTTCGAAGCTTCGGACAGGCCGACGGGCGCGCTGAACAGCTCGTCCCACGGCAGCCGATCGGCGAACGTGCGGAAGAAGTCCACCGAGCGGTGGTAGTCGGCGATGTCGCCGTTGAGCGAGCCGACGACCGTGAGTTCCTTGCCCATCACGGTGCCCAGCGCCACGGGGGAGGGGGCGGGACCGGTGGAACCGACGATCGCGACCGTGCCGCGCTGCGCGGCGAACGCCACAGCCTCCTCGCCGATGGTCGGCCCGCCGGCGAAGTCGAAGACGTGGTCGGCGCCCCGGCCGCCGGTGAGTTCCTTGACCCGATCGATGCGATCTTCCGTGCTGCCGTCGACGGGGATCGTCGCGGTGGCCCCGAAACGTTCGGCCGTCTTCAACCGGTCGGCGGGGCCGCCGATGGTGATCACGTCGCCCGCGCCGGAGATCCGCGCGACGGCGGTGGCGAACACGCCCAGCGCGCCCGCACCCTGGACCACGACCGTCGCGCCGGGCCGGATCCCGCCCGAACGCGACACCGCCCGCAGCACGGTCTTTCCCGCACAGCCGGACATCGAGGCCCAGGTGTCCTTGACATCGTCCGGCAGAAGGAGTTTGGCCGCGCCGGGGGTCACGTAGCAGTACCGTACGAGACCGCCGGTCGCGTACGGGAAGACGTCGGAGCGCTGGAGGAAACCGTATCCGCGCTTCTCGCAGGCGACCGGTTCACGGAGGATCGTGCAGCCGTAACACTTTCCGCACGTCGACTCGGACCAGCCGATGCGGTCGCCCTCGGCGATCTCGCGGCCGAGGGTGTCGGTGGTGCCCGGTCCGACGGCCACCACCTCGCCGACCATTTCGTGACCCAGCACCATCGGGAGCATGCCGGGGAAGGTCATCTGGCCGGACCAGAGGTGCACGTCGGTGCCGCACAGCGTCGTGCAGGTGATCCGGACCAGCGCGGCGCCCGGTTCCGGCTCCTCGGGCAGCGGTAGTTCCCGCAAGGTGAGCGCGGAGCCGTGTTCGGTGAGCACCGCCGCTTCGGTTCTGTTGACCATCTTTTTAGTCTACAGTCGTAGGAGAAAAAGTCCAGATCCTGGAGGAAACCATGCCGTCGCAACGTATTCGCCCCGCATCGCTGGTGGTCCGCGGCGGTCCGATCCGCACCTTCGACCAGGCGGGCACGGTCGTGCGGGCGATGGCCGTACGCGACGACCGGATCGTCGCACTCGGTGATGTCGCGCTGGACCACATCGGCCCGGAGACCGAGGTGATCGACCTCGCGGGCAGAACCGCTTTGCCCGGTATCAACGATTCGCACCTCCACGCGACCTGGCTCGGTGCCCGGTGGCCGGACACGCTCATCGGTGGCGCCGGATTCACCGGGGGAGAAGAGAAAACGGTACGGACCGCGGCCGAGCGCCGGGCCGCCATCCTGCGCGCGGGCGATCTGTGCGCGTCACTGGGCATCACGAGCTACACCGAACCGGGTCTCGGCCCGGGTGAGACGGGATGTTTCGGCGCCGAGGTGCTGGAGGAGTACGCGGCGCTGGCGGCGAAAGGGCTGCTTCGCGCGAGAGTCACCGCGTTGCGGCTCTTCGGCCTGCTCGACGGCGCCAGTTCGCTGGCGGACTTCGAGCGTGGGCTGGCGACGCCGTCGCCGGCCGCGGATCCGTTGTGGCTCAGCGTGCCCGGCGTGAAGATCTTCGCCGACGGCATCCCGCCCATGCGCTCCGCGTGGACACATCACTGTTACGCCGACGGTTCGCACGGTGCGCTGCTCGTCGACGGCGACGACGATCCGGAACGCGCGGACAACCTCGCCGCGATGATCCGCCTCGCCCATGACGCCGGGATGACGGTCGCCGTGCACGCCACCGGGGACCGCAGCATCGAGGCCGCGCTCGGGTCGCTTCGCCGCGGTGACCACCTGGTGCACGGCGATCTGGTGACAGCGGATCAGCTGGCGCGGATGGCGTCGGCGGGGATCGGCCTGACCACGCAGCCCGCGATCGCGGTCGCCATGCGGGGCATGCTGTCGGCCGCGCTCGGCGTCGAGGTCGGTGCCCGTGCCTGGCCGCTGGGGGACATGCTGAGTTCGGGTGTCCCGCTGACCTTGAGCAGTGACGCGCCGGTGGTCACTCCCGACTGGCGGGTGCACATCGCCGCAGCCGCGCGGATGCTGAAGATGTCCGAAGTGGATGCCGAGCTGATGGAACGATTGCTGCGCTGCTACACGGTCGCGGCCGCCGGGCAGGACGGGGCGGCGGGTTGGAAGGGATCGCTGACCGTCGGCCGGGTCGCCGATTTCTGTGTGCTGGCGGCCGATCCGCTCGAGGTCGCGTTCGCGGACCTGCCGGACGTCGGTGTCGAACTCACCGTGTCCGGCGGCCGCGTCGTGTACTCAGGTGAGCAGTTGCCCGCCGTCGACCTGGAGGCTCACCCCGGTGAGATGGCCGGCGTCGGCGGAGGCGAGGAACAGGACTGACGGCACCACGTCGGCGACGGAAGCGATGGTTCCCAACGGAATCCTCGCTTCCCACGCCGCGCGGGCGGCGGTGTCCGAGGCGAAACCGGCGGTCATCGGGGTGAGCACCGGGCCGGGCGCGACGGCGTTGACACGGACGCCGTGCGGTGCCAGTTCGAGCGCGGCGGAGCGAGTGAGCGCCTCGACGGCGGCCTTGGTGGCCTCGTAGTGACCGAGCCCCGGGGTCGGCTGCCGGGCGCCGATGGAGGTGATGTTGACGATGGCGCCTCGGGTGCCTGCTTCCAGCATGTGCGCGCCGACCGCGCGAGTCATCAGGAAGGTGCCGCGGAAGTTCACCCGCATGCACAGATCGAAGATGCCGATGTCCAGCCCCACCAACGGACCGCCGCCCCCGGCGAGACCCGCGTTGTTGACCAGGACCTCCACCGGGCCGAACCGGTCGGTGATCAACGCCAGCGCCGCGTCGACCGAGCCGGGGTCGGAAATGTCGAGTTCGACGTGCTCCGCGCCGAGTTCACCGGCCAGGTCGTGGGCCGCGCGGGCGTCGACGTCGGCGATGACCACACGGTCACCCGCGGACTGGAAGGCTTCGGCGACTCCGCGGCCGATGCCACTGGCACCGCCGGTCACCACTACTAGTCTCTTGTTCATTCTACGATCGTAGACTAAAACTTGTTTCCGTTGCCAGCGAAAGGAAATCTCGTGCACGAGAAGCGAAACGGGCTGGGCTTCGCCACTTCGGCGCTGGGCCTGGGATCGTGGAACACCTGGGACCGCATGGACTTCGACGACGCGGTGCGCCTGATCCGGCACGCGATCGACACCGGGGTCACGCTGTTCGACGTGGCCCACTACAACATGGGGCCGCATGCCGAACAGTCGCGCACGGACCTCCTCTTCGGCGAGGCCGTCCGAGCGGCCGGGATCAGCCGCGACGAATACCAGTTGTGCGGCAAACTCTGGCTCTGGGACTACCCGAACACCGGTTTCGCCGAGCAGCTCGCGACCTCTTTCGACCGCGTCGGCGTCGACCGCGCGGAAGCCGTCGTGGTCGGCGACTACTTCGAGCGCCCGGACATCCCACGGATCGTCACCGAGGTCGCCGAACAGATCCGGCTCGGCCGCTTCGACGTCTGGGGCGTGAACAACTGGCAGGCCGCGGACCTCGACCGGGCACTGGACTTCGCTTCGCGCGAAGGACTTCCCGCACCTGCTTTCGCCCAGCTCAAGTACAGCGTCGCGCGGCGGTCCATGGCGGAAGGTCCTTTCTACGGCGCACATTTCGAGGCCGGGCGGTTGACGCTGCAGGCGTCCGACGTGTTCGAGGGTGGCGTGCTGCTCGGCAAGACCCCATCGCGGAAGATCGGCGCCGATCCGGGCGGGATCCGGGATTCGATCCGTGCCGCCGCTTCGCGAGTGGTTGCGGTGGCCGGGGACTTCGGGGTGAGCCCTTCGCAGCTGGCTGTCGCGTTCTGCTTGGCGTACGCGCCGGTGGCGAACGTTTTGTTCGGGGTGAGCCGGATGGCCCAGCTGGAGGACAACCTGGGCGCTGTCGCGTTGGCCGCTTCTCGCGGGGCTGAGGTGCGGGCGGCTCTGGACGATCTCTGGCTGGACCGTTCGGTCGCCGCCGATGGGACCTTCTGACGCCTTTCGGGACCGCAATGAAGGACGCTTTCATAGCAAAATTTGCTATGAAAGCGTCCTTCATTGCGGTTGCGGGAGTGCTGGATCCGCGCCCGCTGCTCCATCGCCACGCGAGGCCGCCACCCCTGCCTGACGTGCCATGAAAGGTCCTTTCCTTGCAAAATTCGCAAGGAAAGGACCTTTCATGGCATCGGTCGTGCCTCGGGAGCTGTTGCGGGCGAGGGAGGGAGCCGTTGCGAGGGCGTGGGAGAGGGCTGCGTTGCGAAAGCCACTTTCGCAACCTTCAACGTTGCGAAAGTGGCTTTCGCAACGCAGCCGGCGCCGCCTCCCGGATGTCATGAAAGGGTCGTTCAGGACGAAAGATGTCCTGAACGACCCTTTCATGACATGAAGGCGGTACCGGCGCAACCTCAGCCGAGGAACTCCAGCACCGCAGCCTTGAACTCCGGACTCCGCAAAGCCCCACCGTGATCCCCGGGCACCCGCACGAGATCCGCACCCGGCACCAGCTCGACCAACGTCTCGATGCCCTGGCTCACCGGATCCTCCACCCCCGCGACGAACCGCGTCGGCACCGACACAGCACCGGAAACCGGCGCGAAAGGCTCCGACCGCAGGTCCTCGATGCACCGCGCGAGCGCGGCGGGGTTCCGTCCCGGTGCGGTGATCATGTGCGCGATCATCCCGGTCAGCGGATCCGCCGGTGCCTTACCGCCGTCGGCGAACGCCAGCGCGGCCGCGACGTCGACGGCGCCGAACGGTTCGAACGGGCTTACGCCGGCGAGCACGAGCCGCCGGACCGGAGCTTGCGCGGGCAGTTCCCAAGCCAGCCGCGCGCCGAGCGAGTATCCGACAACGTCCACTTCGGACAGATCCGAGACCAGCCGGGTCAGTTCCGAAGTGATCGCGGCGGCACCCAGGGAGCCCGAGGGAGCTGGGCTGGAGCCGTGCGCGGGAAGGTCGGGCACGAGCACTTCGCGGCCCGCGGCGGTGAGCGCGGCGGGCCAGCCCGTGGTGATCCAGTCGGTGTGCCCGTCGGAGGCGAATCCGTGCACCAGCAGCACAGGCGGCCCCGAAACAGTCTCGGGGGCGAAGCGGCGCACGGCCAGGGAAGTAGTGGCAGACAACGGAATCCTTTCTCAGTTGCCGGAGGGGCGGCGGGTGCGCAGGCGCTGCATCTCGCTCAGCGTCCGCGCGCGGGCGTCGACGGCGATCCGCAGCGACGAGCCGATGAGGTTCAGAAGGAACACGCACACCATGATCGTCACGCCGGGCACGATCACCAGCCAGGGCGCCTGCACGAGGTACGAGCGGCCCTCGGCGATCATGTTCCCCCAGGTCGGGGTCGGGGGAGCGATACCGAGACCGAGGAAGCTCATCGCCCCGTCCACCAGCATCGCCGCCGCGGACAGGATCACCACCTGCACCAGCGCGAGCGGCAGCACGTTCGGGAACACGTGCACGACGAGGATCTTCCACTTGCTCATCCCCGAAACCCGGGCGGCGCCGATATAGGCACGCCCGGCGATGCCGAGCACCCGGCTGCGGATGACGCGGGCGGTGAACGGCGTGAAGATCACCGTCAGCGCGATGAGTTCGGTCCAGATGCTCGCGCCGAGCGAGATCGCGAGCGCCATCGCGAGGATGATCGCCGGGAACGACATCCAGGCGTCCATCACCCGCATCAGCACCGCGTCGGCGGCGCGGAAGAACCCGCTGATCAGGCCGATCACCAGGCCGGTGAAGGCCGCGCACAGGGTGATCAGCGCGGACAGCCCGAGCGACGCCCGTCCGCCGGAGACCAGCCGGGCGAGCACGTCACGGCCGAACGAGTCCGTGCCGAGGGGATGCGCGGCCGACGGCGGCAGGAGCCGGTTGACCGGGTCGGTCGCGCTGACGCTCGGCAGGAAGAACGGCAGCACGATCACGGCCAGGACGATCACCGCCAGCAACCCGGTCGTGATCACCAGCATCCGGTTGCGCCGGAACACCCTGGCGGCCCGGCCGGGCGGCGGCGTTTCGCGTACCGGCGACGTCTTTTCCACCAGTGCCACGCTCACGAGACACGCACCTTCGGGTCGAGCAGCGCGTACGACAGGTCCACCAGCAGGTTGACCAGCACGAACAGCACCGCGACGAACAGGGTCACACCCTGGATCAGCGGGAAGTCGCGAGTGGACACGGCGCCCATCAGCAGATGGCCCAGCCCCGGCACGACGAAGATGGACTCGATGATCACGATCCCGCCGACCAGCATGGCGAAGTTGCTGCCCAGCTGGGTGATCAGTGGCATCAGGGCGTTCGGCAGGACATGTTTCGTCATGACCTGCCGCTCCGACAGTCCCTTCACCCGCGCGGTGCGCAGATACGCCAACGGCAGTTCGCCGAGCAAGCTTTCCCGCAGGGTGAGCACGAACAACGCGGTCTGCCCGATGACCAGCACGGTCAACGGCAGCACCAGCGCGGGCACCGCCGTCGCGGGATCGGTGAAGAGGTTCTCGTAGCCGCTGGAGGGGAACCAGCGCAGCGTCACCGAGAACACCAGCACGAGCATCAGCGAGATCCAGAAGTCCGGCATCGCCATCCCGAGCGCGGACAACCGGTCCAGCGCCCGCGCCACCGGATTGCGCGGCGACACCGCCTGCCACGAGGTGATCGCGACCGAGAGGAAGAAACTGATCACCGTGGACAGCACGGCGAGGGTCAGCGTCGGCAGGATGTGGTCGGCGACCACACCGAGCACCGGAGCGTGGTAGGTGATCGACGTGCCGAAGTCGCCCTGCAGCACGTTCCCGGCCCAGCTGAAGTACTGCTCCCAGAGTGTCCCGTTCAGTCCCATGCTCTCCCGCAGGGCGTCCACATCGGACGGTCGCGCGGTCGGGCCGAGGATGGCCTGCGCCGGGTCGCCGGGGATCAGCCGGATGACGAAGAACATCATCGTCCCGACGATCACCAGGATGATCACCAGATCGCGCAGCCTGCGCAGCAGCAGACCGGTCATGACGCCAGCCAGGTGTTCCAGAAGACGCGGTAGAAGTCGCCGTAGCCCTTGAGCTTGGGGGAGTAGGCCGCGTACAGCTTCGACTGGCTCAGGGTGATCACCGACAGCTGCTTCCAGGTGAACGCCTGAAGCTTGTCGACCACCGCTTTCGCCTGCTCCGGCGTGGTCGAAGCGTTGAACTCGGCCATGAGCGCGTCAAGCTCGGGAGAGGACGAACCGTTCAGCGTGCCCAGGGTGAGCGCGGGCATCTGCGCGGGCG
The DNA here is from genome assembly GCF_003947485.1 of Amycolatopsis sp. WAC 01416. Taxonomy (NCBI): domain Bacteria; kingdom Bacillati; phylum Actinomycetota; class Actinomycetes; order Pseudonocardiales; family Pseudonocardiaceae; genus Amycolatopsis; species Amycolatopsis sp. WAC 01416. The sequence continues at coordinate 269,249 of NZ_QHHX01000009.1, forward strand.
AGGTCAGCGCCGAGTCGAAGAACAGCGTGGTGATGTCCCAGCCGCCCGGTTCCTTGGTCAGCGTGCCGAGCATGGTGGCGAAGTCGAAGGTGTCGATCTTGGTGTTGATGCCGATCTTCGACAGGCTGTCCTGGATCAGCACCGCCCACTTGCCGAACTCCGGGTACGAGTTCGTGGTGACGATGCGGATCGTGGCGCCGGCGGTGATCCCGACCTCGGCCAGCAGTTGCTTGGCCTTCTCCGGATCGTGCTTCTTGTAGACCTCTTCGCCGGCGGTCGAATAGAACTGCTTGTTGTCCGGTGAGGCGAACGCGCCGGTCTCGATGGTGAGGTCCTTGCTGCCGCCGGTGGCCGCGTTGATCGCGGGCTTGTCCAGCAGCAGGTTCAGCGCCTCGCGGGCACGGGGGTCGGCGAACTTCGAACCGGTGTTGAAGTTCGGGATCACCACGTTGTCGTTGCCGCCGGGCAGGTTGTGCACGACCACGGCCGGGTTGTCGCGCAGCGGCTCGTACTGGTCGTTCGTTGGCATGATGTGGTCCCACTGGCCGGTCTGGAGGCCGTTGATCAGCGCGTCCTGGTCGGAGACCACCTTGTAGGTCACGGTGTCCAGGTACGCGTGCTTGGCGCCCGCCTGCCCGCCCCAGTCCTCTTCGGACAGGGACTTGTAGCCGGAGTACCGCTCCAGCACCAGCTCGCGGCCGATGTCCCAGCTCTTGAGCTTGTACGGCCCGGTCCCGATCGCCTTGTCCTGAGCGAACCCGGTCGGCGCGACGCCGGCGAGGTTCTTCGCCTCGTAGATCTCCGTGCCCGCGCCGGCGAGTTCGTTGATCAGCGGGTAGCGGGGTTGCTTGAGCTTGATGGTCACCGTCGCCGGGTCGGCGGGTGTGATCGCCTCGATGTCCGGTGTGACCAGCTGGCCGGTGCGGTGCACCTGCTGCCATCGCTTGAGGCTCGCGACGACGTCCTCGGACGTCAGAGGGTTGCCGTCGTGGAAGGTGACGCCCTGGCGCAGCTTGAAGGTGTACGTGAGCCTGTCCGGGCTGGTGGTGTAGTCCTCGACCAGCATGGGCCGGGCGGCGAAGCCCTTGTCGACCTCGAACAGCTTCTCGTACATCATGTTGCCGATATGCGCGGTCACCTGACCGGGGTTGGCGACCATGTCGAGGGACTGGGGATCGGTGGGCACGGCGACGTTCAGGTTGCCGCCGGGCTTCGGCGGCCCATCGGCGGCCCCGCCGCCGGCTTGCCCTCCCATGCACGAGCTGATCAGCAGGACGGTCGCCAGGCCGAGTGCGGCCTTGGTCAGGGTTCGTCTCATGGGTTCCGCACTCCAGTGTGGGGGTGGGCGGGCAGTTCGGGGTTCGCCGCGAGGAGACGGCGGGTGTACTCGTGCCGGGCGTGGAGCCGGATCTCGTCCGGTTCGCCGATCTCGATCAGTTCGCCCTGGTACATCACGCCGACGCGATCGGCTACGGAGAGCACCAGGCTGAGGTTGTGCGTGATGAACAGGAAGCTGAGCGCACGGGTGCGCCGCAGTTCCAGCAGCAGGTTCATCACCTGGCCCTGCACCGAGACGTCGAGCGCCGAGGTGGGCTCGTCGGCGACGATGAGGTCGGGTTCGGCGGCGATCGCGCGGGCGATCGAGACACGCTGGCGCTGCCCGCCGGAGAGTTGCGAGGGGAGTTTCTTCGCGGTGTCGGAGGGGAGGCCGACCTCGTCGATCAGTTCCGTGACACGGCGGTCCAGCTCGGCGCCGCGGAGGCCGGTGAGTTCCCGCAACGGTTCGGCGATGATCCGGGCGGCGGTGTGCCGGGGATCGAGCGAGCTCTGCGGGTCCTGGAAGATGAGTTGCGCGCGGCGGCGGAACGCGCGCTGGTCGCCGTCGAGGCCGGACGGGGTGCACCGGTGCTCGCCGAAGGTGATGGTGCCTTCCGTGGGCGTCTCCAGCGCGCTCACCAGCCGGCCGAGCGTGGTCTTGCCCGAACCGGATTCCCCGACCAGGCCGAAGAACTCGCCGGGCGCGATCGCCAAGGAGACGTTGTCGACCGCGTGCACCTCCGGCTCGCGGCTCAGGGAGAACCGGCCGCGTCGTCCGTACACTTTGGACACCGAATCGATGACGAGCGCGGTGCCCTCGCCGGTGTCTCCGGTCTTCGCGCGGCTCAACGACCTGGTTTCGGTCGCGACCGCCGATTCGCCGTTCATCGCGGCTTCGAGCAGCGCTTCGGAGATGGTGGGGAACCCATCGCGCCTGCTCACCCCGAGCTGCGGGACGCAGTCGAGCAACGCCTTGGTGTAGGGATGCTTCGGTGCGTGCAGAATGTCCTCCGTGGACCCGAGCTCGACGAGTTCGCCGCGGTACATCACCGCGATCCGGTCGTCGACCTGCGCGGCCACACCCATGTCGTGCGTGATGAAGACGCAGGCGGTGCCGTGGTCGCGGCGGACGCGATCGAACAGGGTGAGGATCTCCGCCTGCGTGGTCACGTCCAAGGCGGTGGTCGGCTCGTCCGCGATCAGGAGGGTCGGGTCGGCCATGAGCGCCAGCGCGATCATCACGCGCTGCTGCATCCCGCCGGACATCTGGTGCGGGTACAGGGAAAGCACCCGGTCGGTGTCGGTGAGCCCGACCTCCTGCAACAAACCGCGTGCCTTCGCCTCGGCCTCACGGTGCAGCGGCGTGCCCTTGCGCGCGGCCTGGCGTGGCAGGGAACCGGGCTTCCGGTAGGCCTCGACCAGCTGTTTGCCGACCCGTTGACTCGGGTTGAGTGAATCCAAGGCCTCCTGGAAGATCATGCCGATCCGCGGGCCGCGGTAGGCGCGCATCTCGTCGGCGGAAAGCCGTGTGACGTCCACGCCGTCGACGGTGATCGCACCGCGGGTGAACACCGGCGCGACGAACTCCAGTAACCGGATGATCGACAAGGCCGTCACCGTTTTACCGCTGCCGGATTCGCCGACCACACAGAGTGTCCGGCCTTGTTCGAGGTCGAACGAGAGTTCGCGGACCAGTTCGCGTTCGGTTTCGTCGGCGATCACGCCGACGGTCAGTTCTCGTAATTCGAGCAGGGTCATGAATCCCCTTTCCCGAGCCCGCCCGAAGCGGGCCGCACTGCCGGGGAACGGGCCTCCGGCGGGGGTAGTTCTACGCATGTTGACACCGGGTGGAGGTGCTGTCAATGGGTATATTCTACGAATGTAGGAAGTTGATATCCGGCAGGTTTTTCCTGGTGGTGGGCGAAAACTTGCACTGGATTCTTTTGTCTACGCCTGTAGACTCTCGGCGGAAACGAGCTAAGGAGGGCACCCGTGAGCGGGTCGACCAAGACTGCCGGTCCCGAGCGGATCGTGGACATCGCCGTGGGGTACATGGCGGCAAAGCAACTCTTCGCGGCGAGCCGGATCGGCCTGTTCACCGCACTCGCCGACGGGCCGCTGACGGCCGCGGAACTGGCGGGGAAGACCGGCAAACCGGAGAAGATCACCCGCATCCTCGGTGACGCCATGTCATCACTCGGTCTGCTGTCCCGTGTGGACGGACGGTACGAGCCGGCCGCCGACGCCACGGAGTACCTCGGCGGCGGAGACCTCGATCTGGCACCGTTCCTGACGTTCCTGGACTCGATCAGCTACCCGCATTGGCTGCAATTCGGTCACACGGCCGACAGTGGCGAGCCGGGCAAGCTGGAGATGGACGACGCACGCTGGGGCACGTTCATGGCCGGTGTCATGACGTATAACGCCCTGCACGCCAAGATGCTGGCCGGCGCGTTCGATTTCGGCCCCCACCGGAAGCTGCTCGACCTGGGCGGCCTCTCGAGCGCGTTCGCGGTCGAGGCCATGAAGGCCAACGACGAACTGCGCACCACGTTCGTCTTCGACCCGGGCTTCACCGAGTCGGTCACCACCGCGGCGGCCGAGGCGGGCCTGGCGGACCGCGCGGCCGTCGTCGGCGCGGAAACCCCCACCGCGCGCCCCGAAGGCGAGTTCGACCTGGTGATGGTCAACCACGTCGTCCACCGGTTCGACGCGAAGCAGAACGCGGAGATCCTGCGCAACGCCCGTGCCGCCGCGGCACCGGGGGCGACTTTGCTGCTGCTCGACTTCTTCCTCGACGACGACGGGGTCCAGCGCCCGATCGACGCCCTGCACGCGGGGGAGTACCTGGTGATCGACGGGACGGTCGTCTACCCGGAGGCCGAGGTCCGGGCGTGGCTGAGCGGGGCGGGCTGGCGGGTCACCGACCGGCTGGCGCTGCCGGGCAGCCCGCGGGTGCTCGTCGCGGAAGCGGTGTGACCGTGACCCTCGATCCCGCCGTCAAGGAGCTGCTCGCCCGCAGTCCGCAGCCCGAAGCGCCCGCTGTTCCCCCGACGGCCGCCGAGTTGCGCGCCGCGTTCGCCGCCTCTTGGCGACGTCCCGAGTCGGTCGAAGAGGTCGCCTCGGTCACCGACCATGTGCTGCCTTCTGGCGTGCGCGTGCGGATCTACCTGCCCGAGTCGGCCACTCCGGTGCCCGCGTTCGTCTGGATCCACGGCGGCGGGTGGACGATCGGCTCGATCGACGAGAACGAGGTCGCGTCGCGGGCGGTGTGCAACATGGCCAAGGTCGCCGTCGTCGCGGTGGACTACCGGCTCGCGCCCGAGCATCCGTTCCCGGCGGCTCCGGACGACTGCTACGCCGTCGTCGAATGGCTCGCATCGGGTGGTGCGGGTCCCGCGGTCGCCTCCGGGCGGATCGCGATCGGCGGGGAGAGTGCCGGTGGCAACCTGTCGACGGTGGTCTCGATGATGTCCCGCGACAGGGGTGGCCCGCCCGTGGCCGCGCAGGTGCTGATCTGCCCGGTCTACGGTCACCCGGACGACGGTTTCCGGTCCTATGTGGACTTCGCCGAGGGTTTCGGCATGACCGCCGGGGCGATGCGGTTCTTCTTCGAGCAGTACGTGTCGGATCCGGCTCAGCTGAACGATCCGTATCTGCTGCCGATGCGGGCCGCCGACTTGACGGGGCTCCCGCCGGCACTGGTGCTCACGGCCGAGTACGACGTCCTGCGGGACGAGGGGGAGGAGTTCGCGCGGCGCCTGACCGACGCCGGGCCGCAGGTCGAGCTGACGCGGTACTCGGGGCAGATCCACGGGTTCTACGGTCTGTACACGGATCTCCCGGCTTCACCGCGCTCGCACCGGCACGTGGCGAGCTTCCTGACCCGGATCTTCGACTCCCGCGATTAGTCACCTACTTGCGGTATCGGCCGGCGCCGGCACGTTGCGAAAGCCACTTTTGCAACGCTCAAGGTTGCGAAAGTGGCTTTCGCAACGTCCTCATAGTGGTGGCGCGAGTTCCGCCTCATCACGCGAGTCCGGTTGTGCAGGCGGAAGTCCGTGAAGGCCTCCTTCACTACCCTGAAGGTAGGGAAGGAGGCCTTCACGGCGTCCGATGCGGGAAAGGGCCCGTCAGGGGCGGGTGAGACGCTCGAGGAACGACTCTAGGTGCTGTCGCTGCAAAGCGATCGTCGAGAACTCCCCGGCGACCAGGCTCATCACGTTCGCCCCGGCGTTGATCAGCACGACCTCGTCGACCAGCTGTTCGTCGGGGATCTCGGTGACGATGTCGCCGTCCTCCCTGCCCTCGGTGAGATACCGGTGCAGCAGGCCCCGCCACGAGCGGATGTGTTCGAGGTACTTGTCCTGCAGTTTCGGGTTGGTGAGCGAAAGCTGCCAGAAGGTGAGCAGGACGCGCCCCGCGGCGATGCGGTCCTCGTCGATGGGCATCGACGAGACGCACAGCTCGCGGAGCGCGGTCAGCCCGCGCAACTCGTCCAGCTCCACGTACTCGCGCATCATGCCGAGCGCGCGTTCGTAGGTGGCCTGGATGATGTCTTCCTTGCTCGGGAAGTACAGCTTGAGCGCGCCGTTGGCGAAGCCGGCGGCCGCCGCGATCTCGCGCATGGTGGCGGCCTCGATCCCGCCCTGGGTGATCAAATCCCAGGTGACGTCGACGATGTGACTACGCCGCTCGTCGTGGTCGATGATCTTCGGCATCGGCAGACCTCCCGCACTGGTTCTTCTACCAGTGTAGGAGATCAGGCCCGGTGATACACGCGGTGCCCGGCGAACCACGTTTGTGTCACCTTTGTCTTGACGAGCGCGGCCGGATCGGTTCGGAACGGATCGCGGTCGAGGACGACGAAATCCGCCGACTTCCCGGGCACCAATGAGCCGGTGACGTCGCCCAGCCCCATCGCGCGGGCGGCCGCGAGAGTGAAGACCTCGACCGCTTCGGCCAGGGTGATCGCCTGCTCCGGCCACAACGCTCCGGGGAACGTGCCGGTCGGATCCCGACGGGTGACGAGGCCGTGGATGCCCTCCCAAGCGTTCGGCGATTCGCTGACCGGCCAGTCCGAACCGCCCGCGACCAGCGCGCCCTCGTCCAGCAGCGACCGGTTCGGCTGCATCCGCCCGGCGCGATCACCGGGCAGCACCTCGGCGATGGCGGCCGGGATGACGCCGGGCACCCACAGGAACGGCGAGATGTCCGCGGCGACGCCCAGCGCGGCGAAGCGGGGGAGGTCGTCGGGGTGGACGAACTGGCCGTGCGCGACCTGGAACCGGGATTCGGTGAAGCCCTCGGCACGCACCTTCTCGACGGCGTCCAGCGTCGCCCGCACCGACGCGTCCCCGGTGCAGTGCACCTTGGCCGACAGGCCCGCCGCGGCGGCGGTGCGCAGCCAGCCCACGAGTTCGTCACCCGGCATGGTGGTGGCGCCGTGGTGACAGGCTCCGTGCGCGGCGTCCGGCAGGTACGGCTCCAGGAACGCGGCGGTCCGGGTCGGCGGGACACCGTCGAGGAAGATCTTCACGAAGTCCGGCCGGTGGTGCTCGCTCCGGTACTGCCCGGCGACCTCCAGCAGCGGTGCCCCGATCGGGTCGAAACCGAAGATCGGGTCATTGATCAGCAGCGACGAAACGACCCACGCGCGTAGTTCGCCCGCGTCGTCCAGCGACTTCAGCGCGCGCAGGATGTCCGACGAAACACCGGCGTCCTGGAACGCGGTCACGCCGTACGAGTGCAGGGTGCCGATGCCGTGCCGTGACGCCGCGGCGTGCTGATCCGCGGTGAGCGTCCGGGTCTCGCTGAGCGCCCGCTCGACGGCGACGCCCGCCGCCTCGAGCAGAATGCCGACGGGCTCACCGGTCGAAGGATCGCGGACGATCTCCCCGCCCGCCGGGTCGGGCGTCGACGAGGTGACGCCCGCCAGTTCCAGCGCCCGGCTGCTCACCCAGCGGTTGTGCCTGCTGTCGTCGGAAAGCATGACGGGCCGTCCGCCGGCGGCCTCGTCGAGCGCGTGCCGGGCCGAAGACCGCGAAAGGGCGCTGACCAAAGTGGACGCCCAGGCGCCGCCGACCACCCACTCGTCCGGCCCGAGCCCGGCGGCCCGCGAGCGGACGGCCGCGAGGATGTCGTCCAGTCCGGCGTCGAGGCCGAAGTTCAGTTCGAACAGGGCCGCGCGGCCGGCGAGGGCGTGGTGGTTGTGCACGTCGACCAGGCCGGGCATCACGAAAGCGCCTTCGAGGTCGACGACCTCGGTGTTCGGCCCGCGTTCGATGTCCTCCAAGGACAGCACCTTGCCGTCCTTGATCGCCAGTGACGATGCCCAGGGTCTGCCACCGTCCACTGTGTACACGGTGGCGTTGGTGAGGACGATGTCGGCGGTCAAGGCTCAGCTCCCGGCGGGGTCGTACGCCTCGGGGTGCACGGTGGTGCTCAACAGCTTGCCGTGCGCGCCGAAGGTGAAATGGGTTGGCGTGCTGCCGGTGGCGTCCAGTCCGAAAAGGACACCGTGCGAGCGCAGCCGTTTCGCGTCACGGTGGTCGGCGACGGTCACCGACGCGCACGGGATCACCTTCTCCCGCCACGCGAAGACGTAGATACCCGGCCGCAGCTCGTAGACCGAGTTCTCGTCGGTGTCCGCGAGCCCCCGCTCCGGACCGGCCAGGCACTGCCACGTGTACCAGTGCGGGCTGAGGTACACGTGCTCGTAGGCGTGCTCGGTGCTGTACACCCACAGCACCCGGCGCCCGACCAGCGACGTGGTCGGGGCGAGCGATTCCCCGGCCGGCTCGATGCCGCCGATCGTGGCGGCCACGAAGGCCTGCGTGACACGGGGCGAGGTGTCGCCGATCTTGCTCAGCACGAGGAGGGCGCGGCCGCGGCGCAGGTCCAGTAGCAGCGTGAACGCCTCGTCCTGCCGTGCCTGCGGGTGGAACTGGACGTAGTAGAGGTCGTCGTCGACCAGGAACGTCTCGCAGCGGTCGGTCCCCGTGCCGCGGTAGGACCATTCGATCCGGGTGCCGGAGAAGGCCGCTGTGAACGTGGTGCCGTCTTCGCAGGCGAGTTCGAAGGTGCGGCCGTGCAGGTCGCCGACGGTGGGTGCCTTGTTCGCGTCGAAACCGGGGGCCAGACCGTCCAGCGGCAGCCAGGTGGACGTATCGGACAGGGTCAGTTCGGGCATCGATGAGTCCTAGTGCTCGTGGGCGGAACAGTGATCGTCGGAGGCGCCGGAAGGCAGGTCCAAGGCCGGGTTTCGGTCCAGGAAGCCGTAGGGACGCAACGAGAAACCGGAGTAGTCGACCGGCATGACCGGCCAGTCCTCCGGACGCGGGATGTGGGTCGGGCCGAACACGTGCCACAGCACGAGATCGGTGTCGACGAGATCGCGGTCGGCGGCGGTCCAGGCGGGGAGACCCGCTCCGCCCGGATGCGCGTTCGGGCGGTCGCCTGCCGGGAAGCGTTCGTCCGCGCGGTACGGCGTCGCCCACAGGTGACGGGTGGCGAACGTCGCCCGCTGGTGGACGGTCGATTCAGGCTGTGCCATCAGGGTCGCGGACGGCCTCGGCACGAGCTGGTACGCCGTCGGCGAGCCGAGCCGGTTGGTCCGTTCCGCGCTGCGGATCTCCCAGACGCGTGCCTTGGCCGGATCCGCGTGCCGCTGTGCTTCCCGTTCGGTTCGCAGCGGGGTCTCCTTCCAGGTGAACGCGTTCCCGTACGGGTTCTGATCGCCCATCGGCACCCGTTCGACGTCGACCTCGACGAGCGAGTTGCGTTCGCCGTCGATCGCCACGTCCAGCCGCGCGCAGAACAGGTGCTGGTGCACCGGCGCGAACAGGCCGGGCGCGATCTCGTTGGCGTGTGGATGTTCCGTGCCTGGGTGCGCGGCGCCGGCGAAAACGATGCCGGTGGCCTTCGCCTCCAGTTCCACGGTGCCGTCGAGGTAGAAGTACCAGAAGAAACCGTAGTCGTAGTTGCCGATGGTGGAGATCGACGAGATCACCAGCCGCCGCGACCGCCGCACCTCGGCGCGGCCGGCGAGATCCGTGTGCTTCCAGAGAATCCCGTAGTCCTCCTCGTGCATGCAGATCGCACGCGGGATCTCCACCGGGTGGCCGTGATCGTCGGCGACGAACGCGGGGAAGTAGTGGATGACGCCGAGGCAGTCGCAGCCCAGCCGCAGGTCGTTGCCGTTCTTGCCGAGCAGGTACTCGCCCGCGTCGAAGTAGCTGATCCAGAACCGGCCGGGCGCGGTGTCGCCGTAGGGCACCACCATCTCCGGCACCGAGGCCCGGTGGAGCACCGAGCGATCCTGGAACGAGATCCGGTTCAGGGTCAGACCCTCGCGGGCGTTGAAGCCGACCCGGAGCTTCCAGCCCTCCCAGGTGACCTCGTTGCCGTCGACGGTGAAGCTCGGACCCTCCGGCTGGGTGATCTCGATCGGCTTGAGGGTGGTGCGTGCCGGGACACCGTCATAGCGGCCGTGCTCCGGCGGGACGGGCACGTCACCTTCGTCCTCCACCCGGATGACGCGCTGCCCGGTCAAGTCGATGTGCACGATCAGGCCTTCGACCGGATGTGCCCAGGGGCTGTCGGATTCGTCGTCGCGCAGGAACGTCAGCGAGCGGATGACCCGGCCGGTCTCGTCGGGCCTGCCGAAGAACCCGGGCGCCAGGGGAGCGCAGAAGGCGTGCCCGATCCGGTCACCGAGACCGCGCCGCTCCATCGCGGCCTGCCATTCCGGCGACGCCTTGGTGATCGACGCGGCGAGGTCGTACTCCTCGAAAAGGTACGCGGGCTGGCCTTCGCCGCAGTCCTCAGTGGAGACCACTTCGCGCTTCGCCAGCGAAACGACCACATCACGCGCCTGGCCGGTCGCGGTGTCCAGCAGCGTGTACTGGACGCGGCGATCAGGGGCGGCGTCGCCCTTCTCCGGCTCCACGGGCAGCACGGCCGGGAACCGCGTGGTCTCGGTGAGCAGGCCCTCCCCGGCCAGGATCGCGCGGCCTGCGGTGAGTTCGTCGGCGGTCAGCGGGTCGAGCGGATGCGGCCTGGTCATGCTTCGCAGTCTTGCCGGTCCGCCCCCGGCTGAAAAGGCCGCCGTGCGGCCGCGGACAAGAAGGGTGCACTGACGGCCAACCTCCGTGAAAGGCCCGGACCGGAGGATGGCGCCATGCGACTGGATCTCGCGGGCAAGGCCGTGCTGGTGACCGGCGCGGCGTCCGGTATCGGCCTTGCCTGCGTCGACGCCTTCCTCGCCGAGGGGGCCAGGGTCGGCGCCGTCGACCGGGCACCCGTGCCGACACTCGCCGACGGTCTCCTGGCGGTCCGGGCCGACGTGACCGACGAGCCGTCGGTGGCCGCCGCTGTCGGCGCCGTGGCCGACCGGTTCGGCGGACTCGACGTCGTGGTCGGCTGCGCCGGGATCTCCGGACCGGTGGGGACACCGGTCACCGAAACCTCGGCGGCGGACTTCGCCGCGCTCATGGCGGTCAACGTCACCGGCCAGTTCCTGCTGGTCAAACACGCCGCGCCGTGGCTCACCGCGTCGGGTGGCTCGGTGGTCCTGCTGGCCAGCGACTCGGCGTTCACCAGCGCGCCCGGCATGGTGCCGTACTGCGCTTCGAAGGGGGCCGTGGTCGCGATGACCAGGGCTCTCGCGGTCGATCTTCCCGGCGTCCGGGTGAACTGCGTCTGTCCCTCGGTGGTCGACACCCCGATGGCGCGCGGCGATCTCGGCGATGTCCTCGACGATCCCGCGTTCCCGGTGCAGGCTCCGGAAGAAGTCGCCTGGCAAGTGCTTCATCTCGCGTCCGCGCGCTCGCGGGCGGTCAACGGCCAGGCCGTGCTCGCCGACTTCGGCGTCTCGGCCCGTTCCGGTTTCCCCGCTTAGAAAGGACTCCGCAAGTGAAGAAGGTTGTCGCGATCACGGGTGGCGGTACCGGTATCGGTGCCGCGGTGGCCCGCCGGTATGCCGACGAGGGTGCCCAGGTGGTGGTGCTCGGACGGCGGCGCGAGCCGCTGGAGAAGGTGGCCGCCGAAACCGGCGCGCGCGTCATCGCGTGTGACGCCAGCGATCGCGAAGCCGCCGAGAACGCCGCGGCGGAGATCGCCGGCGAGTTCGGCAGGCTGGACGTCGTGGTGGCCAACGCCGGCGGGCACGGCCTGTCTTCGGTGACCGACACCGGCGACGAGGAATGGGAACTGGCCCTGCGCTCGAACCTCTCCAGCGCGTTCGTGTTCTGCCGGGCCACGCTGCCGTCACTGGTCGAAACCGGTGGCCAGGTGGTCATCGTGTCGTCGCTGGCCGGGCTGTTCGCCGGGCCGAACGTCGCCGGCTACACCGTCGCCAAGCACGCGCTGATCGGCCTGACGCGCTCGATCGCCCGCGACTACGGGCCGAAGGGCGTCCGCGCGAACGCGGTCTGCCCCGGCTGGGTGCGGACCCCGATGGCGGACGGCGAGATGGACCAGTTCGCCGAGGCCGCGGGCTTCGACGGCGGTCACGCCGAGGGCTACCGGCGGGTCACCGCCGAGGTCCCGCTGCGCCGCCCCGCCGAACCCGAGGAGATCGCGTCGATCGTGCGGTTCCTGGGGTCTTCGGAGTCTTCGTACATCACCGGTGCGGTGATCGTGGCCGACGGCGGCGCGCACGCCGTCGATCTGCCGACTTTGGCCTTCGAACGGGCGGGAATGGGTTCTTGAGGTGGTCGTGAGTGGCGATTCGGGTTCTAACCCGAATCGCCACTCACGACCCCGGCACCGGCCACGCCACCTTTGCCCTACCCCTCAGTAGTAGTTGCGCGTGAAGGCCCCCTTCCCTCGGCTCAGCCGAGGGAAGGGGGCCTTCACGCGCTTCAGGATTCGCCGAGGTAGGCCGCGTGCAGGGTGCTGGGGGAGTCCAGCAGGCCCTGCGCGGAACCCGCATAGGTGACACGCCCCGAAGACACCACCAGCGCGTCGCTCGCCACCCCGAGGGCCAGATGCGTGAACTGCTCGACGAGCAGGATCGCCGCACCTTCCTCGGCGAAGCGGGTGACCATCGGCAGCAGCCGCGTGAACACCACCGGCGCGAGTCCCAGTGACATCTCGTCGATCAGCAGGAACGACGGCCGCGCGGCGAAGGCGCGGGCCAGCACCACCATCTGCTGTTCACCCCCGCTGAGCAGCGCCGCCGGTGAGTCGCGGCGTTTCTCCAGCTCGGGGAACAGTTCGAACAGTTCGTCGGCCCGCGCGCGGGTGCGCGCGGTCAGCATCAGGTTCTCCAGCACGGTCAGGCCGCCGAACACCGCGCGGCCCTGTTCGATATGCGCCAGACCCCGCCGCGCGCGGGAGACGCGCGACTGCTTCGTGATCTCGTCCGGTCCGATGTGGACGGTCCCGGCCGAGGCGGGCACCACACCCGAGACAGCCTCCAGCAGGCTGGTCTTCCCGGCGCCGTTGGGGCCGACGAGCGCGGTGATCCGGCCCGGCTCCAGGGTCAGGTCGACACCGGAGATCACCGGCCCGGCGCCGCGCGTGACGGTCAGCCCCGCTATCCGCAAAGCGTTCACAACAGCTCCGTTTCGCCCATGTACGCCTTGAGCACGGCCGGATCCGCGAGCACCTCGGCCTGCGGGCCGGAGGCCAGGACACGGCCGAAGTCGAGGACGGTGATCGTGTCGCAGACCGAACGCACCAGGTCGAGGTCGTGCTCGATGAGCAGCACCGACACCCCGAACCGGGCGGGAACCTGCCGCAGCCGTTCCCCGAACGCGACGTGTTCCTCGTGCGGAAGTCCCGCGGCCGGCTCGTCGAGGAGCAGGACACGCGGCCGCGCCAGCAGATGCCCGACGACCTCGACCAGCCTGCGCGCGCCGACGTCCACTTGCGACAGTGGAGTGCGGGCGGAGGGGCAGCCGAAGAAGTCCAGCGCCTCGCCGATCTCATCGGCGGTGAGCCGCCGCCTGGCCAGGAATTTGAGGTACGCCCCGACCGTCAGGCCCGGCGGGACGCGGTCCTGCTGGAACGTCCGGCGCAATCCGGCGCGGGCCCGGTTCGACGGCGACCCCGTCAGCGGGTTGCCGCCGAGTTCGACCCGGCCCTCGGCGTTCGGCAGGAAGCCGCTGATCGCGTCGACCAGCGTCGACTTGCCCGCGCCGTTCGGCCCGATCACGCCGAGCACCCCGTGTTCCGGCACCGATATGTCCACTGAGGACAGTGCTGCGACGTGCCCGAAGTTCACGCTCAGACCGCGCACGGTGAGCACCGGCGGGCCGGGCGCCTTGGCTTCGATGTCCGCGGTCCCGGCGGCGAGGTCGAGTTTCGCCGGTTCCTTCTTGGATCGCCGGTACCAGACGTTCCGCACCGTGGTGCCGAGGTTCCCGCCGCCGGCCAGCGCCTGGACCCCGAGCACGCCGAACACCACGAAACCCCAGTCCTGGGGGATCCCCCAGCGTTTCAGCAGTTCGGGAACGCCGACCCACAGCACCGCGCCGAACACGGCCATGTCGATCAGATGCGCGCCCGACATGATCGCCAGCACGTACAGCGCCAGCGACTGGATCGCGGTGAAACTGGCCGGGAAGGCGAGCCCGACCTGTCCGGTGAGCAGACCGCCGCTGATCCCGCCGAGGGTGGCGCTCACCGCGAACGCGGTCAGTTTCGAGGTCCGCACGCTCGTCCCGGCGGCGGCCGTGCCGCGTTCGGAGAAGGCCACCGCTTGCCAAGCGCTGCCCCAGCGCCCGCGGCGCAGGAAGTAGACGGCCAGGCAGCACAGCACCAGCACCACGATGGCGAGCTGGAAGTAGGACCGGTCGTCGGAGAACGCGTCGGGCCGTTCGACCGAGATCCCGCCCGCGACGCCGGGGAACTGGAGCTGCACCAGCGCGAGATCGGCCGCGGCGGCGAGCCCCAGCGTGACGACGGCGAGGTTGATCCCGCGCAGCCGCAACGCCGGGAGCCCGACGAGCACCCCGACCAGCCCGGCGGCGAGACCGCCGAGCAGCAGCCAGGTGAGGAAACCGCCAGGGGCCTCCGCCTCGTTCAGCGCGGACACCGTCCACGCACCGACCGCACCGAAGGTCAGCTGGCACAGGGAGATCATTCCCGCGCTCCCGGTGACCACGCCCAGTCCGAGCAGCGAGATCCCGGCGACGACGGCGCTCATGCCGAGGTACACGAAATACCCGTCGAGCCCGACACTCAGGCCATAGCCCGCCGCGATCGCCACCAACGCGACGACGAACGGCATCCCTCGTTCAGCGAGCCGCATCCCACACCTCCTTGCGCTGCGACCAGAGCAGCAGCGCGACGATCACTGCGAACGGTAGGAAGTACCGCACCACCGAAAGGCCGTCGACCTGCGCGGCGGCACCCTGGATCAGGCCGAGCCCCAGCCCGCCCGCGACGGCGAAGTCGAGGCGGCGGAATCCGCCGAGTAAGGCCGCCGCGGCCGCGGGGACCACCAGCATCGCGAGCGAAGTCGCGTCGTTGGACTGCGACGGCGCCACGATCGAGATGACCAGCGTGCTGACCACCCCGGTGACCGCCCAGACCGCGACGCTGAGCCGTTTCGCCGGGATGCCCAGCAGCTCCGCCGTCGTCGGACGTTCCGAAAGCGCCCTGAGCTGGACTCCCGCTGAGGTCCGGCTCAGCACGATCCGGCTGGCCACCGCCACCAGCACCGCCAGCGCGACGGTGACCACGGTGACCTGGCTGATCACCACGCCGCCCACGGTGACCGCCGGTCCGTCGAGAATCGGGTGGAACGGCTGCGGTTTGTTGCCGAACAGGATGAACGACAACGAGATCAGCAGGAGCAGCACCGCCACGGTGACCGCCGAGCGGGTGCCGGTGTCCGCCTCGGCGAGCCAGGTGGACACGATCCAGCCGAGCAGCGCGCTGAGCAGCCCGCCGAGCAGGATCCCCGCCACCGTGGCGAGCCAGGTCGGCAGTCCCGCGTGGACGGACAGGAACACCGCCACGTAACAGCCGAACATCCCGGTGGCGGACTGGGCGAAGTTCACCACCCGCACCAGGCGCGACATCAGCGTCAGGCAGACCGCCAACACCGCGTACAGTCCGCCGGCGGCCAAGCCTGCCAGCGCTCCCTGCAGCATGAATCCTCCTGAGTGGGGGGAGGGGAGGGGAGGGGGAGGGCAAGTGGCCGTCCGGTCCGGGGGGTCGTGAGTGGCGATTCGGGTTAGAACCCGAATCGCCACTCACGACCCACGCGACCCACCACTTGCCGTTCCGGTTACTTCTTGGGGATCCGCAGCCAGTCGTCGGCGACGAGCTCCCATTTGTTGGTGCCGGAGGCGAGCTTGATCGGCCAGCCCGCGGTGTTGTCGTGGTGGGTCTGGCCGGGGCCGAAGACGTACGGCGTGCCGACCATGGGATCGGTGATCGGCTTCATCTCGCGCAGCGCCTTGGTCACCGACTCACGCGTGATGTCCCCGCTGATCCCCTTGACGACGTCGAGGAAGTACTTCGCCGCCAGGTAGCCGCCCTGGCTGAACGAGGTCAGCGGGATGTTGTTCTTGGCCATCAGCTCGCGCCAGTCCTTGTTCTGCGGGCTGGTCGCGTCGGTGAACGGGTAGAACTCGGCGGGCACGTACACGCCGGCACCGGCGTTGGTGATGGCCTTGGCGTAGTTCTCGCTGTAGACGCTGGTCAGCAGCAGCCACGTGACGTCGTTCCAGCCCTGCGCGGCGGCGGCCTTGAGCTGTCCGATGGAATCCGGTTCGACCGGGTTCACCGTGATCGCCTTGCAGCCGGCGTTGCGGGCCTTGACGATGTAGGAGGTGTAGTCGGAACCGCCGTAGGGCACCGTGGCGTCGAGGTACTTGAGCTTCTTGCCGGTGATGGCCGACCACTCGTCGATGGCCGCCTGGTACGACGGCAGTGTGTTGCCCGCGATCTCCAGCAGCGCGCAGATGTCGTTCAGCTTCAGCGTTTCCGAGCCGTAGAGCAGGGTCAGCGTCATGTCGTGGTAAGGGCCGACGTTGACCGGAGCGATGTTGGGACTGGTGAAGCACGCCGGGTCCACGCCGATGCCCTGCATGGACAGGATCTTCTGCTGCTCGTAGTACTTGTTGTTGATCTCGCACTCGATGAGGCTGGACGAGCCGACGAGCGCGACCGCTTCGTCGCGGCCGACGACTTCACGGGCCGCGGCGGCCGCGGCCGCCGGGTCGCCCTTGTCGTCGAGGGCCTTGTACTCGATCTGTCTGCCGTTCACGCCGCCGCTCGCGTTGGCCGCGTCGAAGACCGCCTTCGCGGCTTGGGATGCCTCGGGGAAGGTGGCCGCGCCGCTCAGCGCGTTGACCGAACCGACCACGATCGGGCCGCTCGAACCGCTTTCGGCCCCGGCGCAGGCGGCTGTGGCCAGCAGGACGCCGGCGGCGAGGGCGACCAGTCGCCGTGCGGGTTTCACCGGTTCCCCATGGCGTTCACGACGGGCACCGAGTCGACGATCTGCTCGAACGAGACCACCTTGCCGCCGTCGAACCGCCACACGTGCGCGACCCGGGCGGTGAACGAGCGACCGGTCTCGCGGTGCTTGCCCTGGTAGGTTCCGAGTCCGATCACCGTGTCATCGGCGTCGAGCAGGTCGCCGAGGGTGAAGGTGTAGCCGTCCCAGTCCTTCGCGATCGCGCCGAAGACGTTGTCCCGTACTTCCTCCGGGCCGGTGTAGGTGCCGGCGTAAGGGAAACCGGCCGCCTCCGTCCAGGTGGTGCCGGGACCGAGCGGGGCCAGCATGCCCGCCAGATCGCCCCGGTCGCTCGCGGCGTAATGCGCGGCGATGATGTCTGAATTGGACACTGAGAACTCCTGATGTCTTTGGTGAACGGTGGTCAGACCGGTTGCGCGTCGGGATAGGCGACGGCGCCGAGTGGGTAGATGTGCCCGCCCGCGCGAGAGTGTTCCGACCGGCCATCGCCGGTCAGGCCGAGGAAGACGCCGGTGGTCTTCAGCCCGTAGCCGAGGTCGTGCAGCCACACACTGGCCACGGCGATGCGGAATTCGCGGAAGCAGAACAGGTAGAGCCCGTCCTGGAACTTCCACACCGTCGACAGGTCCATGTCCCCGTGGCCGCGCTGCACACCTTCGAGGCATTGCCAGGCATAACGTTGCGAAGACACGTACACGTGCTCGTAAAGGTGTTCCGGGCTGTAGCGGTAGATGTTGCGCTTGCCGATCAGGTCGCGCGACGGCCCCGGTACCTCACCGGCCGGCGCGCCCGCGTCGGTCGTGCCGGACCAGAACGTCTGGGAGACACGGGGAACGCCTTCGACGTCCTCGGCGCCGATGACCGAGCGCACGGCGAGCGCGCGATGCGTCGTCGTGGAAAAGACGACGGTGAGCGCTTCACCTTCCACGCTGGTGTGTGGGAGATTGACGAAGAAAACGTCTTCCCGGACGGCGACCGCGTCGTACGGATCCTTGATGCCGTTGCAGGAGACGGTTTCGGCGTCCTCGAACCGCAGCGCGAGCGTCGTTCCGTCGTCGAGGGTGACGGTGAGCTCGCGTCCCGACAGGTCCGCGTTCGGCAGGCGGTAGGTGGCTATTCCGGCGGCGAACTCGTCATAGGTGCGCCACTGTTCCTCTGATGCTTCGGGCATGCGGTCATCGTCGAGGTGACCGCACCGGAAGGGCCAGCTGTCACGCGCTGGGTGGCAACAACCGATCGCTCACGGTCAAGCCACGGCGAAGTTCGCTCGGCGAGCAGCCGAATTCCGTCTTGAACACCCGGCTGAAATGCGGCGCGTCGACGAAACCCCACTTCGCCGCGATGGCCGCGACGGGTCGCGAAGTGTGCACGGGATCCAGCAATTCGCGGCGGCAGTGTTCGAGGCGACGGGTGCGGATCCAGCTTGAGACGGTCGTCCCCTGTTCGTGGAAGAGGCCGTGCAGATGCCGGGTGGAGATGTAGTGCTCGGCGGCGATCTGGGCCGGGCCGAGGTCGGTGGAGGAGAGGTTCGTGTCGATGTAGGCGAGGACGCGGCGCATCAGTTCGTGGTGTGGCCCGGCGGTCGAGCGGGCGAGGTCGAGTTCGCTGGCGAACAGCGTGGCGAGCAGATCGACCGCCGTATGCGCGAGCCGGACACCCGCCGGCCCGCCGAGCTGGTCGAGGTTGCTGCCGAGTTGCGCGAGGAAGGGCACGACGACGTTGCCCATGCCTCGTTTGCCCGACATCGGCACCGCGGTCAGCTGGCCGACCAGATCGCGGGGGAGATCGATGAGCCGCTGCGGGAACATCACCACGAGCGTGCGGAAATCCTCTTCGAACGCCAGGGTGTACGGCCGGTGCGTGTCGTACAACGCCACGTCACCGGGACGCAGCATCGCCTCGCGGTTGTCCTGCACCAGCAGCCCGGTCCCGGACAGGATCAGGCTCAGCTTGTAGTAATGCCTGTCGGCCCTGGCGATGAGCTCCGGCGTCCGCTCGACCACGTGCGCCGACGCGGTCACCTCGGTGAGTTGGACGTCGTCGGCGCCGCACGAGCGGATGCGGCCGCGGAAATGGTCGCGGTGCTCGCTCGTCACGTGCAGCGGCACGAAGGATTGCGACACCACCGTGCGGAAATCGGTGAAATCTCGCGCGACCGTGGTGGTCGTCGGGTCGGCGGTGGCGGTGGTCACGAGGTCACCTCGCAGCATCGGGGGGTGAATTTCATATACGATAAGCGATACGATGCTGCCGGGCAATGACCCCGCGAGGTCAGTCGGCGAGGCGGAACAGGAGGGTCCTCGGGTCGACGTCGACGGGTACCACCGTGCCCGTTTCGTAGCGGCCGACGTCCTCGGTGAGCACTCGCGCACTGAACGGAGTCACGCCGGGACCGGTGACCACGAGGTCGACGTCGTCGGCGGGAGTGCTCACCTCGCCGACCCAGATCCGCTTGCTGGAAACGACTTCGGCGTTCGCGCGGACACCTTTCCGGTCGAGCCCGCGGTGGACCTCACGGGCTTTGGCGTTCTGCCAGAGGTGCGAAGTGACGGTGCCCAGCCCGCCGATCGTGAACACCAGGCCCATGGCGACGACCACCAGGCGGTCGTCGTCCTCGGGTTCGAAGTGAGTGCTGATCCAGAGCAGCCCCGGGCCGATCAGCACCAGCACGGTCATGAGGAACCCCAGCAGGCACCCGATAACGGTGAGGACAGGCAGTTCCGGCGCTTCCTTGCCTCGGCGGTCCGTCTTCACCGGCGTGAGGTTACTGGCCGGTTTCCGGCCCCGGTTCGGTAAAAATGCCCGCTTGCCCGCGGTTGTGCCGGGCGAGCGCGTCGAATGACCGCTTGCGCTCGAACCGGTACGACGCCATGTCGTAGTCGTACTCAGGCCGGGACGGATCATGCGGCAGGTTCGGCGGGTGAGGCAGCCCTCCCTCTCTTGAGTGGTACGAGGGGTAAGGCCTTGTTGCCTGCCTTGAGGGTCGATGCCAGGTGCTCAAGGTCGGTCGAGTGGTTCGCGTCCCCTGTGGACGGTTGGCGAGCCTCCGGACCTTCGGCAGCCCGCGCCACATTTGCCTTACCCCTCAATAGAACCGTCTTTACCGCTCACGAGCCCGTCACGCGAGCGCGGCGGGGAGCGTTTCGAATCCGCGCAGGATCCGGGTCTGCCGCCGCCGTGCCCCACCGAGAAGCCGCAGATCGGGGAAGCGCTCGAAGATCGACCGCAGCCCGATTTCCCCTTCCATCCTCGCTAGCGAAGCGCCGAGACAGTAATGCCGCCCGGCGCCGAACGACACGTGGTCGCGCGCGTTCGCCCGCTCGACGTCGAAGGTCGCCGGGTCGTCGAAGATCTCCGGGTCCCGGTTGGCGCCCGCGAGCACGGTGCTGACGATCGCCCCGCGGGCGACGCGTGTCCCGCCGATCTCGGTGTCGCGCGCGCAGAGCCTGCCGGTGAGCAGGACGGGCGGGTCGTAGCGCAGGATCTCGTCGACGGCGTTGCTCCACAGGTCCGGATCCGCCCGCAGCTTCGCGAGTTCGCCCGGATTCCTGGTGAGCAGGGCGATGCCGTTGCCGAGGAGGTTGACGGTCGTTTCGAAGCCGGCCGCCAGCACCAGTCCCGCGGTGGCCTTGAGTTCCCGCTCGGTCAGGCCCACCCCGTCCTCGCGGGCGGCGATGAGCTTGCTGAGCAGGTTGTCGCCGGGATTCGCCCGCAGCTTTTCCAGATGCAGGGTGAGCCACGAGTCGAACTCGGCCAAGGTCGCTTCCACTGTCCGGAAGGTCCGCCACGGGAGGCCGAGGTCGAGACTCGGGGCCGCGGCACCGCCCAGCGCCAGCACCTTGTCCCGTTCTTCGAGCGGGACGCCGAGGATCTGGCTGATCACGGTGACCGGCAGGAGTCCGCAGTACTGCTCGATGAGATCGACGGGGTCGGCCGGGTCGAGACCGTCGAGCAGTTCGTCGGTGATCGCCTGCGTGCGATGCCGTAGCTGCTCGACGGCGCGGGCGGTGAAGACGCGGGTGACCAGTTTCCGGTAGCGCGTGTGGTCGGGCGGTTCGCTCGCGAGCAGCGACGGCGGTTCTATCGGATGGATCAACCCGGACGAAGACCAGGCGACGAGCCGGTTGAGCAGCGGATTGTCCGGGACGAACCGCACGGTTTTGAACGCGTCGTCGCTCAGGATTTCCTTGCACGCCCAATGCCGGGTGGTCACATGCCCGACCCGGGTGGTGGCGATTGCGCCGCGCGAGCGGATCTCGTCGAACAGTCCGGTCAGGTCCGCTCCGCCGCTCGCCTCGACCGACAGCCTGCCCTGGAGATCGCCCCGGCGTGCCGCTGCCCGCAGCGCGACGCGGGGGAGCGCGTGGCCGATGCTCCAGCGGGTCACCGGTTTGGCGATCTCCTCAGCCCGGCGCCGCAAGGTCCGTGCGGGAGCGGTCTTGAGTGTGAACATCAGGACTCCGTCCGTGCAGGTCCTTCGAAGGTATCGGAACGACGTGTCAGTAGCGAGCCGCTCCGACATCTGCGGACCCGCTTCCCACGACGTCGTCGGTGTGGTGCAGCTGCGCGACCTGCTCGGCGACCACGAAGACCTCGCCGGGGCCGTCAGACCGGCGGTGGTGTTCCCCGATTCA
The DNA here is from genome assembly GCF_003947485.1 of Amycolatopsis sp. WAC 01416. Classification (NCBI taxonomy): domain Bacteria; kingdom Bacillati; phylum Actinomycetota; class Actinomycetes; order Pseudonocardiales; family Pseudonocardiaceae; genus Amycolatopsis; species Amycolatopsis sp. WAC 01416. Next base: position 290,642 of record NZ_QHHX01000009.1, read on the forward strand.
CTGCGGGTGTCGGACGCGCTGCGGAGTTTCAAGGCCGAGCGGCGCCGTCGCGGGCATGGTCACGCTGGAGGATCTGCTGGAAGAGATCGTCGGTGAGATCTACGACGAGACCGACCGCGACGTGCTGGCCGTACACGACGGCCACGATGGAAACCGGGCGACCGGGTGGCGCTGCACCGGGGAGCGCCGCATCGTGGACCGGATGCGGAGCGGTGAGTTGCGCCGGGCGCGTCCGGTTGGCAGCGTGCCCGGTGTCCCGCCACGAAGAAAGGTGTTCCGATGCCGCAAGACCAGCCGGATTTGAAACCTCGTTCGCGCGATGTGACCGACGGTCTGGAGCGCGCGGCGGCTCGCGGGATGCTCCGCGCGGTCGGCATGGGCGACGACGACTTCGCCAAACCGCAGATCGGGGTGGCGTCCTCGTGGAACGAGATCACCCCGTGCAACCTCTCGCTCGACCGGCTCGCCAAGGCCGTCAAGAACGGTGTGCACGCGGCGGGTGGCTACCCGCTGGAGTTCGGCACGATCTCGGTGTCCGACGGGATCTCCATGGGACACGAGGGAATGCACTTCTCGCTGGTGTCCCGCGAGGTGATCGCCGACTCGGTCGAGACGGTGATGATGGCCGAGCGGCTCGACGGCTCCGTGCTGCTGGCCGGCTGCGACAAATCGCTGCCGGGCATGCTCATGGCCGCGGCCCGGCTCGACCTCGCCTCCGTCTTCCTCTACGCCGGCTCGATCATGCCCGGCCAGGTCGACGGCCGGGACGTCACGATCATCGACGCCTTCGAGGCCGTCGGCGCCTGCCTGGCGGGCAAGATCACCCGCGCCGAAGTGGACAAGATCGAACGCGCGATCTGCCCCGGCGAAGGCGCCTGCGGCGGCATGTACACCGCCAACACGATGGCGTCGGTGGCCGAGGCACTCGGCATGTCGCTGCCCGGATCGGCCGCCCCGCCCGCCGTCGACCGGCGCCGTGACGGGTTCGCCCACCGGTCGGGGGAGGCCGTCGTCGGGATGCTCCGCCAGGGAATCACCGCGCGGCAGGTCATGACCATGGAGGCGTTCGAGAACGCGATCGCCGTCGTGATGGCGCTGGGTGGTTCCACCAACGCCGTCCTCCACCTGCTCGCGATCGCGCGGGAGGCGGAGGTCGACCTGCGCATCGACGACTTCAACCGCATCGGCGACAAGGTCCCGCACCTCGGCGACCTCAAGCCGTTCGGGAAGTACGTGATGAACGACGTCGACAAGGTCGGCGGCATCCCCGTGGTGATGAAGGCGCTGCTCGACGCCGGGCTCATGCACGGCGACGTGCTCACCGTGACCGGCAAGACCATGGCCGAGAACCTCGAAGGCATCGCGCCCGCCGGGATCGACGGCGAGATCATCCGCCCGCTCGACCGCCCGATCCACAAGACCGGCGGACTGACCATCCTCAAGGGATCGCTGGCGCCCGAAGGCGCTGTCGTGAAGTCGGCGGGCTTCGACGAATCGACGTTCACCGGCACCGCGCGGGTGTTCGACGGCGAACGCGCCGCCCTCGACGCGCTCGCCGAGGGCCGCATCGTCGCCGGGGACGTCGTGGTCATCCGGTACGAAGGCCCGAAGGGCGGGCCGGGGATGCGCGAGATGCTCGCCATCACCGGCGCGATCAAGGGCGCCGGGCTGGGCAAGGACGTCCTGCTCATCACCGACGGCCGGTTCAGCGGCGGCACGACCGGCCTCTGCGTCGGCCACATCGCGCCGGAAGCCGTCGACGCCGGGCCGATCGCGTTCGTGCGCGACGGCGACCCGATCACGCTCGACGTCGCGAACCGGACGCTCGAGGCCGAGATCGACGACATCGAGGCCCGCCGGGAGGGCTGGGTGCCCAAGCCTCCGGCGTACACGCGCGGAGTGCTCGGCAAGTACGCCAAGGTCGTCCGCAGCGCGGCGCACGGAGCCGTTTGCGAGTGAGACTTGCCCGGTGCGCGGATGGCGGTCACACGTGTCGTCCACTCGGTCACGTGTGATCGCCGGTTTGGTGCCGGGAGCATCACCAGCTACAGCGAAGGGGCGAGCGGGGAAGGCCATGTGCCGCGCTCACGCACCGGCGAATAGCCGCGCGTGTGCGCCGGTGACCACCACGAACGGGTGATGCGTAGGCCGGATGGGCGCGAGTACGTAATTCACCCGATGTGCCCCGCTACTCCGGAGTAGCAGACTCGGCGCCCCGACGATTCCCGCTGCTCCGGAGGTCGATGATGACCCTGACCGCGTCCCTTGCCCCAGCCCGTTCCGCCGCCCTCGTGATCGCCCGCGTGGTCGTCGACGGGATCCGGCATTCGCTGCCCGAGCACGCGTCGCTGTTCGACGCGCGCGCCACGGAGTTCGTCGCCTCCGTGCTGGAGCACGACCGGATGAACTCCGCGCTGGGCATCGCCGCCGGTGCGGACGCCTTCCGGCAGGTCGGTGTCGCCGAGTACGCGGCGGGCAAGGATCTGGAGCGACTCTCCCGGGCGTACCACTCGGCGGGCCGGGCCGCGCTGCCCGTGCTGGCGTCGTTGTCGAGGCAGCCCGGGGCGGGCTCGTCCGTGATGGACAGCGGGGTGGAGGCCCTGCTCCGGTGCGCCGACGTCCTGATCCGGTTGTCGACCGCGGCCTACCGCGCCGCGCACACGCCTTCGGTGGCCGAGTTGCGCCAAGAATTGCTGAAGGAGCTCTTGAGCGGCCGCCCGCCCGCGAAGTGGGCGGGTCTCGCGGCCGAGGCGGGCTGGGTGCCGCCCGCCAGGGTGGTGGCCGTCGCCGCCGAGCCCGGCGCGGTGCGCGCCTCGTTCGGCCCGGAGGTGCTGGCCGATCTCGGGGGCGAATACCCGCATCTGCTCGTGCCCGACGACGTCGAGATCAGCGGTGTACTGGCGGGGGCGCGGGCGGCGGTCGGGCCCGCGGTGGCGCCCGCCGAAGCCGCGGTGTCCCTGCGCTGGGCCCGTCGGACGCTGGAACTGGTCCGCCGCGAGGTGATCGAGGACGGCCCCCTCGTGCGCTGGTCGGATCACCTGACCACGCACTGGCTGTTCGCCGACGAGGTGCTCACCTCCGCGCTCGTCACGCGCAGCCTGGCGCCGATCGCCGATCTGCCCGCGAACGAACGCACCAAACTCGCCGAAACCCTCGACGCCATGCTCGCCGCCCGCGGCGGGGCACCCGAGATCGCGGAGAACCTCGGCGTCCACCCGCAGACGGTCCGCAATCGCCTGCGCCGCCTCCGGGTCCTGTTCGGCTCCCGGCTCGACGACCCTCAGACCCGGCTGGACCTGCGGATCGCCTTGCGCGTGGAGCTGCTCACGCCCGAACCGGCAGGGACGACCACCCCGATCAGGGCGGCGTGAAGCTCACGCGGGGCCTGCCGACCGGGTCACCCAGGTGGCGACCTGAACGCGGTTGGAGTAGCCGAGTTTGGTGAGGATGTGGTCGATGTGGGTGTCCACCGTGCGCCGCGCGATGCCGAGCCGGTCGGCGATCTCCTGGTTCGTCAACCCTTCGGCGATCACGTGCGCGATCTCGGTCTCGCGTTTGGTGAGCACCTGCGCGGCGGGTTTCCGCGGCTCGGGGGTCCGTTCATCGAGGGCGTACGCGATCGCGTCGCCGATCGGCATAGCGGCGCCGTCGGCGAACTCCTTGATGGCGACCTCCCAGCCCAGCGCCGCCGTCACGACCTCGGTGTCGGTCTGTAGCGGCTCGGAGAACGCGGCGTACCGGGTCGGCCAGGCGCCGACCGTGCGCCAGACGTTCATCGAGGCGCCCTGGAGGAGCGCGGCCCGGTCGGGGCGGCCGGTGCGGGCCGCGCAGCCTGCCATGACGGTGAGCGTGAACCCGACGACGACGCGGTCGTCCACTCGCTCGTGCAGGCGGAGGACCTGTTCGCAGCACCGGCTCGCCACGGCGAGATCACCTTGGAGGTATTCGGCGGCGGCGCGCGACCACAGGGCCCAGCCCCGCCAGAAGACCTCGCCCCGCCGTTCGCAGCGTTCGACGGCTTCGGCGAGCACTGCCCGGCCGCGGTCGATGTCGCCGTTCAGCCAGACGGCCAGCCCGTGGTTGTAGCTCGCCCACAGGTCCGCGCCTTCGTCGCCGTGTGCTCGGAAAAGCTCGATGGCCGTGCCGAACAGACGGGCGGCCTCGGACATGTCGTCGCCGATCAGCGCGGCGTAGGCGCGTACGTGGAGCACGTATGCGGCCGCGAGTTCGTCGCCGCTCGCCTCGGCTTCGGCGGCCGCCCTGTCCAGCATGCACCGATGGGCAGGCATATCTCCCTGCACCACCGCGAGGAAACCGGACAGCCAGAGCCCGTGCGCCCGCTCCGGGACACCCGGTGCCGCGACCTCGTCGAGACGGCGGACCCACATCCGGCCCTCGGTGTTCAGCCCGCGGACGATCCAGAACTCCTTGACGTCACGCAACATCCGCAGCCCGACGACCGCGTCCTCCGGATCGCCGGTGCAGTAGTCGAGGGCGACGCGCAGGTTCGCGTGCTCGCGCCGGAGCCGTCCGATCCAGCCGAGCTGATCGGTCTCCAGCCATTCGGTGGCGTACCGGCAGGCGAGTTCGGCGAACCAATCACGGTGCCGTTTCCGGAACTCCGCCGTCCCGCCCGTCTCGGTGAGCCTGTCGACTCCGTACTCGCGCACCGATTCCAGCATGCGGTACCGCACGCCGCCGGGGTACTCCTCGCGCAGCAGGATGGACTTGTCGAGCAGACCGTCGACGACTTCGAGGACCCGTTCGCGCGGCAGTTCGCCGCCGGAACAGACCTGCTCGGCCGCGTCGAGGTCGAAGCTGCCGGAGAACACCGACGCGCGCGCCCACAGCAGGCGTTCCGGCCCGGTGCACAGGTCGTGGCTCCAGTCGATCAGGGCACGCATGGTCTCGTGCCGCTCCGGCCGCCCCCGCCGGTCCTTGGTGAGCACGGAGAACTGCCGGTCCAGCCGGTCGGCAAGCTGACGCAGGGACAACGCCCGCGCGCGGACGGCGGCCAGTTCGATGGCCAGCGGCAGCCCGTCGAGCCTGCGGCACAGCCGGATCAGCGGCTCGGTGTCCTCCTCGGTGAGCCGGAACGACGGCGCGACCGCGGTCGCGCGGTCCACGAACAGCCGCACGGACTCGTCGTTCATCACGCGCTCGAAGGAGTCGCCCTGTTCCGGGATCGCCAGCGGCGGCACCGGCAGGACCCGTTCGCCCGCCACCCCGAGGGATTGCCTGCTCGTGGCCAGCACGGTCACCTGAGGGCAGGACCGGACCACGGTGTCGGCGAACCAGGCGCAGCTGTCGACCAGATGCTCACAGTTGTCCAGCACCAGCAGCAACCGGCTCGCCTGAAGCGCCTCGACGACCACTTCGATGGCCGGTTTCGCCGAGCGGTCGCCGAAGCCGAGGACATTCGCCACGGTCGGCACCAGCAACGCGGGTTCCCGCAGCTCGGCGAGCGAAACGAAGGCGACCTCGTCGGCGGTCGCTTCCTTGTGGGCCGCGGCGACCCGCCACGCCAGCCTGGTCTTGCCGACACCGCCCGGCCCGGTCAGCGTGACCAGCGACGACGTCTCCAGCAGGCGCCGCGCCTCGCCGGTCTCGGCGTCACGACCCACGTAGCTGGTCACTTCGGTGGGATCGGCGGGCCACCCCGAAAGCGAGCCGACTCCGTCCGCCATGCACTCTCCCGCGATCGACCAGCCCCGCGATTCCGTCCGATGTAGACGGAATCGCCCGGCTGCGGATCCTAGCGGAGAAGCGTCCCCCTAGCGGGACGCTTGTTTGCCGCGGTCGTGCGCCCAGCCCGCCAGCACCGTTCCGGCTGCCACGAGCAGCAGGAACACGAGCAATCTTCCGCCCCATTCACCGGGTACCCAGTCGAACGCGCCCCACAACTGGGTCGCGGAGTGATCGAAAAGGCTGCGGATGGCGGCCTGCGCGAAGACGGCGACGGCCACCATCCCGACTATTTGCAGCCCCAGATAGCCGCCCTTGGTCATGCTTCCTACCTCCTGTTTCGCGGTCGGACCCAGCATCGCCGTCGCGGATCCGGGAGCACATCGGCAGCGCGTCGCGCTTCGCGTCCGACCAAAGTCGAGTCCGGTCCCGACCGAGGTCGGGGCCAGGATCGTCCTGTGTCCGGCTGCGCCGCCGCGGACGGGTCGACCATGATGGGCCGGTGATCACCGACGCCCAGCCGCCCGTCCGTCCGTGGGGGCAGGCATGGCGCCTGCTCGCCGCGGCCGCGCTGGGCGTGCTGCTCTGGCTCGTCACGGCGTCGCAACTGCCGGTGGGTGCGACGGGTCCGAGGGTGGACTGGCTGACCACCGGTGATCCGCTGATCGCACTCGCCTGCCTGATCGCCCTGCTGTGGCGCCGCCGCTTCCCGGTCGTGATCACGACCGCGGTCATCCTCGCCTCGACGGTCTCGGTACTGGCGGCCGGCGCGGCGTTGCTGGCGCTCTGCTCGCTGGCCACCCGGCGGCGACCGGCCGAAACGGCGGTGGCGGCAGTGTTGTCCGTGGTCACCGCGGTGCTGACGGTCGATCTCTACCCCCAGCGGGAGGTACCGGGACCGTTGTGGCTGCTGATCAGCCTCCCCGCCTTGCTGGTGGGCATCGTGGTGGCCGTGGGCGCCGCGATCGGGGCTCGCCGGGAGGAGGTGCGCTCCCTGCGGGAACGGGTCGAAAGCGCGGAGCGAGAGCAGGCCGCGCGGGCGGCCGAGGCACGGATCATGGAGCGGCACCGGATCGCCCGCGAGATGCACGACGTCCTCGCCCACCGGGTCTCGCTGGTCGCCATGCAGGCCGGGGTGCTGGGGCACCGCCCCGATCTGCCCGCCGACCAGGTCGCGGAACTGGCTCGCGGGATCGCCGACGGCTCCCATCAGGCGCTGGAGGAACTGCGCGACGTCCTCGGCGTGCTGCGGGCGAGCCCGGACGAACTGGAGCCACCGCAGCCTTCGCTCGCCGACCTGCCGTCGCTCGTCGCGGACGCGCGGGCGCTGGGACTGGACGTCACCTTGACGGTCACGACGTCGGGCGAACCGCCCGGCTCGGTCGCGAGGACCGTCTACCGGATCGTGCAGGAAGGGCTGACCAACGCGGGCAAACACGCGCCGGGTGCCGAAGTGGGCGTCACCGTCGAGGGGGAAGCGGGCGGCGGCCTGCGGGCGACGGTCCGGGATTCCGGTGCGGCGCGGGCGATCGCGGGCCCGCCCGCGTCGGGATACGGCCTGCTCGGCCTGTCCGAACGGGTCGGGCTGGCAGGTGGCGAACTGGACCACCACCCGGAGCCGGGCGGCGGATTCGTCCTCACCGCGCGATTGCCGTGGCCGGTCCGCGAAGGGAGCGAGTGAATGGACAGCGAGCGGGTGCGGGTCGTGCTCGTCGACGACGAACACCTGGTGCGGATGGCGCTGCGGCTCATCGTCGACGGCGAACCCGACCTCGTCGTGGTCGGCGAGGCCGCCGACGGCGACGCCGCGATCACCGTGGTGGGGGAGCAGCGGCCCGACGTCGTCCTGATGGACGTCCGGATGCCCGGTCGCGACGGGCTGAGCGCGACCGAGGAGATCCTCCGCCGCCAGGAGCCGCCCCGGGTCCTGGTGCTGACCACCTTCGACTCGGACGAGATGGTGCTGGGCGCACTGCGCGTCGGCGCGCTCGGCTTCGTCCTCAAGGACACCCCGCCGCCGCGGATACTCGCCGCGATCCGGACGGTCGCGACCGGCGAACCCGCGCTTTCGCCCGCCGCCACGGCCCGACTGATCGCCGCGGCCACCGGGCCGCATTCGTCCGACGCGCGCCGGGCGTCCCGCGAGACCGCGCGCGGGCTGCTGGCCACGCTGACCGATCGCGAACGCGAGACCGCGAGCGCCATCGCCGAGGGGCTGTCCAACACCGACGTCGCGCGGCGGCTGGACATCACCGTCGCGACGGTGAAGGCCCACACCAGCAGCATGCTCGCGAAACTCGGCGTCGAGAACCGGGTCCAGATCGCCCTCCTGGTCCGCGACGCCGAAGCCTGAAAACTTTTCGGCCCGGTGTCGAATCCGTCGTTCCCCGGTCGACGCAGTGTCGAAAGCAGTTCGGAACGACCAAGGAGAAACCAGATGCGCACCCTGATCGCCACCGCGTTCGTCTCGCTCGACGGCGTCGTCGAGGGGCCCGGCGGGGAGCCGGGCTACCGCAACTCCGGCTGGACCTTCGACGGCATCGAGTTCGACGAAGCGGCGTACGAGCTCAAGGGCCGTGAACAGGAAGAGGCCACGGCGATGATGATGGGCCGGGTCAGTTACCAGGCGTTCGCGCCGGTGTGGCCCACCATGACAGAGGAATTCGCCGGCTACAACGCGATGCCGAAGTACGTCGTTTCGACCACGCTGCGGGAGGAGGACCTCGTCGGCAACTGGGGCGAGACCACGATCCTCCGCTCGCTCGACGACGTCGCGAAGCTCAAGGAGGCCGAGGGCGGGCCGATCATCCTCCACGGCAGCGCGGAACTGAACCGGGACCTCGCCGACGCCGGGCTGATCGACCGCTACCACCTGCTGCTGTTCCCGGTGCTGCTCGGCGCGGGCAAGAAGCTCTTCAGCGACAGCGACAAGGACAAGCAGAACCTCAAGCTCGTCGAGAGCGAGGCGTACTCCAACGGCGTCCAGAAGCTGGTCTACGACATCATCCGATGATCGGACCCCGGGCGGGTGCGGGCCGCGCGCCCTGCGATCATGAACCGCGTGACCAAACCCGTGTTCGTGCAGCCGAACCTCGACGGACCGGCGGTGGAGCTTTCCGGGGTCGAGGTGCACGTCGGCCGCGTGCCGCTGGTGTCGGACGTCGACTGGCGGGTGGACTACGGCCAGCGCTGGGTCGTCCTCGGCCGTAACGGGGCCGGGAAGTCGACCATCCTCTCGGTGGCTTCCACCCAGCGGTTCCCCAGCGCGGGCACGGCCGTCGTGCTCGGCCATCGCATGGGCGCGGTCGACCTGCGTGACGTGCGGACGCACATCGGCTTCGTCGGGGCGAACCAGCGGTTGCCGGACGCGGAGAACCACGACGCGCACACCGTGGTGCTCACCGGGTTCAGCGGAAGTGTGCTCCCGCTGTGGGATCGCTACGACGACGCGATCCGGGACAGGGCGTCGAAACTGCTCGAACTGGTCGGCTGCACCGAATTGCGCGACCGGCCGGTCCGGGTGTGCTCGCAGGGTGAACGCGCCCGGGTCCGGCTCGCGAGGGCGCTCATGGCCGACCCGCTGCTGCTCCTGCTGGACGAGCCGTTCGCCGGTCTCGACCTGCCCGGCCGCGAAGATCTCCTGATGGCGCTGGAGAACCTGACGCTCGCCCAGCCGGAACTGGCCACGGTCACCGTGACACACCACCTGGAGGAGATCCCGGCGACGGCCACGCACGCCCTGATGGTGCGGCGCGGCAAGGTCACCGGGGAGGGGCCGATCGACGAGGTCCTCACCGGCGAGGGGCTCTCCGCCTGTTACGAACGCGACGTCGAGGTCCACCGCATCAACGGCCGCTGGGCCGCGCACGCGACCCGGCGGTCCTGAAGGCGGGTGTCACTCCTCGGGGTTGTTCCGGCGGAGCAGCGGCATAGTCCCGGTTTCCGTGGGCATCTTTCCCGGTGAGTTCGCTCGTCGAGCGGGAGGAGATGTCATGAACGTCCGGGTGAAACAAGCCGCCGCGGTGACCGTTCTGGGGATCGCCGCGCTGACCGTGACCGGTCCGGCCGAGGCCGCCACGCCGCGGTGCGCGACGGCGGACCTCGCGGTGTCCTTGGGCGAGCCGACGCAGCTCGAAGAGGCGACGGGCCAGTACGACGTTCCGTTGACGTTCGAGAACGTCTCGCCGCGTGCCTGCGGCCTGCACGGCGTGCCCGAGGTCGACCTGGTCGGTCCGGCCGACCCGAACGGGCCGGTGTACCACTTGCCGCGGGTCGACAACGGCGAACCCGGTAACGAGGTGCCGCCGGGCTCGACCGCGACGGCGACCGTCACCGTGCTGTCGCGGACTCCGGGCTCGGCCGGAAGCCAAGGCTCGGCCTCATGGACACCTTCAAAGCTGGTGACCGTCCCGCCGGGACAGACGGAGGCAGTGAGCGTGGACTGGCCGTCCGGGCTGCCGGTGCTTCGTCAGGACACCGCCACGCGTCCGGGCAGCTGGGTCAACGGGATCGTCGCCGGACCCGCCTGAGGCCGGTCACACGGCAGGGCAGGGCCAGGCGAGCCGGACGATGGTCCCGGTGGGTGTACTCGTCACCGAGGCCTCCGGAGCGAAGGCTCGGATGATCGGCAAGCCGCGTCCGCCGTCCGGGCGGCGCCCGTCGCGCCAGCGCCCTTCGTCGGCGACGGTGATCTTGAGCCGGCCGTCCTCGTGGGCGGCGGTGATCGTCATGACGTTGGCGTCGGTGCCGTCCGGGTACGCGTGCCGGACGACGTTCGTCATCGCCTCGTAGGAGGTGAGCTTGAGGTCCTCGGCCAGTTCCCGGGGAAGACCACGTTCGAGTGCCCACTTCGCCAGAAGATCCCGCAACGCGGCCGCCTGTGCGGGGACGGCGGCGACCTCGAGGATCAGCTCGCCGGTGGTCTCGCGCACCGGCTCGTCGATCGGCATCACGAAGCTTCTCCTCGTCGCCCGCCGCGGTCCACGACCACCGGATCCAGTGACCAGATTAAGGCACCGGCGGGACCGGGACACGAGTGCGGCGCGAGAGGGCCTCGCGATCCGATATGTTCGAGAACAGCGGGGTTCCGACATAAGGGGTGGATGACGGTGACGAGCGGAGACGGCGACAACCGGGAGATCCCGTTCTCGGTGACCGTCACCAGGCCCGATGGCGCCGAGGTCGTCATCGCGGTGGCGGGCGAGATCGACCTGACGACCTCCGAAGATCTCAAGGAGACGTTCGAGGCGGCGCTGGAGCCGGCGCCCGGCAGGCTCGTCGTCGACCTCGAAGGCGTGGACTTCTGTGACTCCACCGGGCTGGCGGCCCTGGTCAGGATCAACGACCGGTGCGGCACCCAGGGTGTCGACCTGAGTTTCCTGCCGTCGCCGACGATCCGGCGGCTGGCTTCGAAGACCGGCCTCTCGACGCTTCTGCCGCTCGCCGGATCCTGAGCGTCGCGGCGGTCAGCGGTTCGATACTTCTCGGATCGCTTCGTCGAGGCGCCGGTACACGGGGATATGGGCGTCGACCCGGAACAGCTGCAGCAAGCGCAACACGGGCCGGGTGTCGGCGACGAGCCGGGTCGCGCGGTGGTGGAACCGGGCGCGCGCCGCGGCGGACTCGATGACCCGTAACCCGGCGACGCCGAGGAAGCCCACCTCGGTGAGGTCGAGCACCGTGGTCGCGGGGAGGCGGCCGCTCAGTGCGCGTTCGAGTTTTCCGGCCGTGGCGAGGTCGACCTCCCCGGTCGCGGCGACGACGAGCAGGTCCTGACTCCACCGGATCCGCCGGATCCGCAACAGGTCCTCGTCCGACGGTCGCGGCGAGGGAACGCCGGGACGGATGACGGCGCGGAGAATCGGGCCGTCGCGGCTGCCACGGGTGGACGGAACGCGTTCGATCATGATGCTGGTCTCCCGGATGACCGGGGACGACGAGACGGACAACGGGTAAGCCTGCACAACAGCTGCGCAAGTCGACTCGCCGCCGCGTCGCCCCGGGAAAAGTGCTGGGCCGCGGAAATGTGGGTCGGTCTCGCGGGCTGGTGGACTCAACCCTCACGTACTTCTCACCGTACGCCGCCGGCCATATCTGGCAATACCACGGGCGGTGAACAGTGGGATTCATCTTCGCGCATGATCATTCGCGTAAGGCCTTTTCCCAGGCGCGGCCCCATTTTTCCAGTGGGTGCAACGCGTCGAGGAGTCGTTCCCCCAAAGGGGTCAGGCGGTAACCTTCCTCGCCGGACTCGACGATGCGCGCTTCGGTGAGCTCGCCGAGCCGCGTGGAGAGCACGCTGGACGACATGAGTTCGCAGCGCCGCTGGAGTTCCCGGAATCCGACGTCTCCCTGGCGCAGTTCCCAGATCACCCGAAGGGTCCACCGGCGCCCCAGCAGATCGAGTGCGGCCATGAGCGGGCGGCCGGTTTCGGAGCCGCGGACCGGCCGCCCGGGCCGCGGGGTCGGGTGATCGGGCATGTCATCCCCTTGCGCTTCGACTTTCGAAGCAGCATAGTGGTTCGAAAGTCGAAGCACACGAGGTGGTCATGGCACGGATCGCACCACTCGTCCCGCCCTACGAGGCGGACGTCGAACAGGCCCTTCGCAAATGGATGCCGCCCGGCGTGACACAGGATCCGCTGGCGCTGTTCCGGGTGCTGCAGCACCATCCGGCACTGGCTTCACGGATGCGCGTCCTGGGCGCGGGCCTGCTCGCGCACGGGGAATTACCCGCGCTGGACCGGGAAATCGTCATCGCCCGGGTCACCGCCCGATGCGGATGCCGCTACGAATGGGGTGTCCACGCCGCGATTTACGCACCGTCGGTCGGTTTGACGCCGGATCAGCTCGAAGCCACCGTTTCCGGCGACGCCGGGCATCCCGCTTGGTCCGGGCGGCATCGCGCGCTGATCGGCGCCGTCGACGAACTCCACGACACGGCAACGGTTTCCGATGAGGCGTGGGCCGCGCTCGCCGAGCACTACCCGGCCTCGCAACTCCTGGAGCTGCTCGTGCTCGCGGGCTGGTACCGGACGATCGCGTACGTCGCCAACGGCGTCCGTCTCGAAGAAGAGCCTTGGGGTGCCACCTATCCCGATCGCTAGGGCCGGCGCGAGTCGATTCCCCTGGTGTCGTCCCGTTCCTGTTTCGAAGCCTTCCACGAGGCGAGCACACACAGGAGTGCCGCCACGAAGCCGATCGCGGTGAGTGTCCCGGCCCAGACGGCGCCGGTGGTGACGAGAAGGTAGAGCTGGACCACGGCGGTGCACGTGTAGACGACCGCCAGTCCGAGCCAAAGCCGTTGCGCCATCATCCCCCCGTTTCCGTTCGCCCGGTACGGGGTCAATCGCGGCTGGGCGTGATCTGGTTACATCCCGGCGCCCCGGAAGAAGTCCACCAGCCCGTCCCAGGACTGCGAGCTCCGCCGCCGCTCCCACCAAGTCCGGAACGGGGTCGACGCCATCGCGTGCCGCGTGTACGACGTCATCACCGCGCGGTACACGTTCTCCGTCTGGTCCCACGTCAGCCGTTCCTTGCGCCACGCCAGCACCAGCCGCATCCGCATGGGGTCGCCCTTCAGCGGCCGGACGACCATGCCCGGCAGTTCGGGCGCGGTGGGTTCCACGAGCTGCACCGCCTGCCCGGCGGCGATCAGGTGCCGCCCGCCGCCGTTGGGGCATTCGAAGCGGATCCGCGGCGTGAAGCCGGCGCGGTGCGTCGCCGCGCGCAGGGACGTCAGCGAGCCGTCCTCGGGTCCGGGCGGGCCGATCCACGCTTCGTCCGCGAGATCGGCCAGGTCGACTTCGAAGCCGTCGGCGAGCCGGTGCCGGGCGGGAAGGCCGATGAAGACGGGCACCCACGAGAACAGCACCCGGTGTCCCAGGTGTTTCGCCAGCGGCACTTCCTGGTCGTCCGACATGGCGATGACGGCGATGTCGAGGGTCGCGCGGGCCAGCGCCTGTGCCAGCACGGCACTGGAAGGTTCCACGTGGACGGTCACGTCCAGGCCCGGCAGCGCGTCGTCCAGCCGCTCGACGAAGGTGGGCAGACAGTCCATTTGGGACGATCCGAGCCGGACCGGGCCCTCGCCGAGGGCGCCGAGGAGGTCGCTCTCGAACCGGTCGAACTCCACGAGCAGGGTCAGCGCGCGGCGCAGTGTCTGTTCGCCGACCGGGGTCGGGGTCACGCCGGTGTGGCTGCGGACGAACAGCGGCGCGCCGATCTGCCGTTCGAGCCGCTGGAGCAGAGAGGTCAGCGACGGCTGCGACATGCCGAGCGCGGCGGCCGCCTGCGAGAGGCTGCCCGCTTCGGCGATGGCGCAGATCGCCCGCAGGTGCCGGATCTCCAGGGCCATAGGCGGAGTCTATCGCCGCCGGTCATTACGGCCGGGCCGTTCGTGGTGCGAAGGTGCGGCCAAGACTCCGACTACCTGAAAGGGGAGCCGATGACCGGCGACCGAACCCGGCCGGATCTGCGCGCGCTGCTGGCCGCCAAGGGGTTCCGGAACTGGATCGGCGAAGGCTGGGAGCCTGCCGACACCGCCGTCGATCTGCCGTCGGGCACCGCCGAGGCGGCCGCGGCCCATCGCGGCAGGCTGTCGGCGGAACTGCCCGGCCAGCGGATCGCGCTCGCGGCGGGCCGGGCGGTGGTGCGGTCCAACGACACCTTCCACGGCTTCCGCGCCGACAGCGACTTCGTCTGGCTCACCGGTTGCCAGCGTGAGGGCGCGATCCTGGTGATGACCCCGGCGGGGGACAGCCACCACGCGACGCTGTATGTCCCGCGCCCGGCCGAGCCGAACGAGCCCGATTTCGTGGGCGACGCCGACACCAGCCCGCTGTGGGTCGGCTCCGCCGCCGGGCCGGCGGCATACGGGGACGTGCTCGGCATCGACTGCCGCCCGCTGGAGGACCTTCCGCACGGTTTGCGCGGGCGGTACCCGAGCTTCCTGACCGGTGCCGGGGTCGATCCCGCCCTCGACGCGTTCGGCTTCGGCCACAGCGATCGGCTTCGGACCGTCCTCGCCGAGTTGCGGCGGATCAAGGACGAGTGGGAGATCGGCCAGTTGCGTGACGCCGTCGACGCCACCGCCCTCGGATTCGCCGACGTGCTGGCCGCGCTGCCGGAGGCCGTCCGCGGCGGCGGGGAGCGCTGGCTGCAGGGGACCTTCGACCGCCGTGCCCGCACCGAGGGCACCGGCCCCGGATACACGTCCATCGTGGCCGCCGGGCCGCACGCGCCCATCCTGCACTGGACGCGCTGCGACGGGCGGGTGACCGACGACAGCCTCCTGCTGCTCGACGCCGGAGTCGAGCTGGATTCCTTGTACACGGCCGACATCACTCGCACCTTCCCGGTCGGTGGCGAGTTCACGAAGGCTCAGCGTGACGTTTACGACCTCGTGCACAAGGCGCACGTCGCGGCCCTTGGCGAGGTCCGGCCCGGACAGGACTACGGCGCGTTCCAGGCGACGGCGCTGCGGGTGCTCGCGGAGGGCCTGCACGATTGGGGCCTGCTTCCGGTGTCGGTGGACGAAGCGCTGTCGCCGGACGGGCAGCAGCATCGGCGGTACATCGTCTGCGGTACCGGCCACTTCCTCGGGCTGGACGTCCATGACTGCGCCGCGGCGCATCCCTCCGCGTACCGGGAGGGCACCCTCGCCGAGGGGATGGCGCTGGCGGTGGAGCCCGGTCTGTACTTCCACGCCGGCGACCTCACCGTGCCGTCGGACCTGCGCGGCATCGGCATCCGGATCGAGGACAACGTCGTGGTCACGGGGTCGGGGCACGCCCTGCTCTCCGGCGGTTTCCCCTCGACCGCCGACGAGGTCACCGCCTGGGTCCAGGCAGCCAGGGGGTGAGACCCGGAGGGCCGGGCCGAGCTCCGGCCCTCCGGTGGCCCTGTCAGTACTTGAGGGGTAAGGAAAGGTGGCAGGTTGCGAAAGCCACTTTGGCAACCTTCAACGTTGCGAAAGTGGCTTTCGCAACGTCGGGAAGAGGGTGCGGGTAGCGAAGTCGCCCAGGGGCCACGAGCGAATCCCCGCGATCCGGCACCTTTGCGTTGCCCTCGACAACAACCGTCCTCACCACTCACGAGGTCCCCGTCAGTACCGGATGGTGTGCCCGGCGAGGATCCGCTCGGCGGCACCGGTCGTGGACAGGCCCGCGGCTGGCCGGTCCACGGTGAAGTACTCACGGAAGTCCTGGCTGAAGTGGCGGGTCATCAGCGCGATCGTGCGGTTCCAGTTCCCGCCGTCCGGCCCGCCCGGCGCCCACAGGTCCAGCAGCGACGAGCCGACCCGGCCCTGCACGGTGTCGCCGTCGTCCCAGCCGGGCGTCGAAGCGTCGTTCTCGAAGCTGTAGGAACTCCCGTTGTCGTAGACGTAGCGGTAGTCGCCGAGCGCGTAGGCGGCGACGGCGTCCGCGAAGCCTTCGGTCCACGCGCACGATTCCGAGCTGTGCTTCTCGATGTAGTGCGGGTTGCAGTTGTCAACGACGGGGAAGCCGCGGCCGTAGAGCTGCCACTGCAGCCAATGCCCGGCCTCGTGGAGGATGAGGTGCTTCGAGTCCGGCATCGTCGCGCCGAGGAAGACGTAGTTCGTGTTCGGGTAGTCCCAGTAGCCGCCGCCGGCGACCTTCGGATCCCAGACGAAGGTGATCTGGTCGCAGCGTCCGTCGGACTGCCTGGCCGTCCAGCACGACGAAGACGGGTTCGCGCGTTTCCAGTAGAGGACGTTGAGCGTGTCCACCACCTTCCACGCCCGCTGCAGCGTCGAAGGCACCTTCACCGTGCCGAGATCGAGAGTGCCGGACACGTTCGTGCGGCGTGCCGAGTCGAACGCGTAGTCGGTGGTGTTGTTCGCGGCCTTGACGACCCGCCACATCGAGGTGCTGCTCGACCGGAACCGCACGTACGCCTCGGCGAGCGACGCGGTGTGGCAGGCGGTGAACCGGCCGTCGGACGCGCCGGTGATGCCGGCGGCGAGCCTGGCCGCCGCGCCGGAGCCGGTGCGGCCCCACAGTTCCCAGTTCGCGTTCCGGGCCACCTGCGTGCGCAGGGGTTTGCTCGTCCCGGCTTCCGCGTCGAGATGGTCGAAGGCGAGCGTGCCGGTGAGACAGGCGTTCGCGGCCGCCGTCGCCGGTGTGACGGCCGCGGTCGCGGTGAGCCCGAGGGTCGTGATGAGCACCGCGCCGAACGCTCGAAGTCGTCGGCTCGCGGATCTGCGGATCAGCTGCACGGGGATCTCCTCGCTGGAGGGAAACGACGGTGCGCCCGTGACCCTGTGTCGACGGTGACACACCGGTTGGTGATGGAGTTTCATCGCGGCCGGAGCCGCCCACCATCGCGTCGCCCCATCGGCCGCGGCTATGCCCCCGGTGTCGGCACGCGTGTCATGATGTCCGCGAACTCGATCGGCAAAGCGAACGATTCGCCCATCCGGTCGTACGGTTTGACGAACGACAGGGGAGAAGCGGTGGAGGACGGGACGCCCTCGATCCGGGACATGCTGGCGGTCAACCTGCGTGCGGCCAGGGCGGCGAGGGGTATCTCGCTGTCGGAGCTTTCGCGGCGTTCGGGCATCGGCAAGGCGACGCTGTCGCAACTGGAGTCCGGCGGCGGCAATCCGACCATCGAGACCGTGTTCAGCCTGTCCAGGGTGCTGGAGGTGGCGATCTCGGATCTGCTCGACCACCGGGCGGGCGGCGCACTCACCGTGGTGCGCGGCGCCGACGTCGAGGTGCTCAGCGGTGAGGGGGTGGATCTCCGGCCACTGCGGCGGATCGAGACCGGAGACGGCGTCTTCGAGGTGTACGACCAGGTGGTGCGCGGGGACGCGCCGCAGCGTTCGCAGGGGCATGTCGGTATCGAGCACACCATCGTGCAGTCGGGTTCGCTGCTGGTCGAGGTGGCGGGCCGCGGCGTCGAGGTCGGGCCGGGGGACTACGTCGCCTTCGACGCCCGCGAGCCGCATTGCTATACCGCTTCGAAGGGGCCGGTGCACTCGGTGCTGCTGCTGCAATATCGCGCCGACGAACGGCTCGACGGCAGGCCGCATCCGGTGCTGAAGGGCTGACCGCACCCGGGGTGTTGACACGTCTCCTGGCGGGAACCTACTCTCCGATCGTTCGCTTTACCGAACGATGGAGGGTCGATGAACCGAACGCGCGTGGTCGTGCTCGGCGCGGGCATCGTCGGCGCCGCGTGTGCCCGTGAGCTGAGCCAGGCGGGCTTCGACGTCGTGGTCGTGGACCGCGGCCGTCCCGCCGGGGGCACCACGTCGCACGGCGAGGGCAACATCCTCGTCTCGGACAAGGGACCCGGCGCCGAACTCGAACTCGCGAAGCTTTCGATCGCGCTGTGGCCCCGGCTGGTCGCCGAGATCGCCGACGAGGACGCCCGTGCCGCTTCGGAGATCGAGTACGACCCCAAGGGCGGCATCGTGGTCGCCACCACGGACGACGGCGCCCGCGCTCTCACCGCGTTCGCCGCGTCGCAACTCGGTGTCCGCGCGGAACCGTTGTCTCCCCAGGAACTCGCCGAAGCGGAACCCGCGCTGACCCGTGAGGTGACCGCCGCGTTCACCTACCCGGAAGACGCTCAGGTCCAGCCCGCGGGTGCGACGCTCGCGCTACTGGGCTCGGCACTGCGCCACGGCGCCCGGCTGCGGCCCGACACCGAGGTGCTGGGTGTGTCCGTCCACAACGGACGGATCACCGGCGTCCGCGTGCCCGGTGAGGTCATCGAGGCCGACATCGTCGTGAACGCCGCGGGCCCGTGGGCAGGCCAGGTCTCGGCGCGCCTCGGCGCCCCGATCGCGGTCCGCCCTCGCCGCGGCGAGGTGCTGGTGACCACCCCGATGCCCGGTGTCGTCCGGCACAAGGTCTACGACGCCGATTACGTCGGCGCGGTCGGTGCCGATTCGGGTGAGTTGCAGACCTCCGCCGTCGTCGAGTCGACCTGGGGTGGCACCGTGCTGATCGGTTCGTCACGCCGCCGGGTGGATTTCGACGACGCGATCCGCCCGGACGTGCTGAGCGCCATCGCGGTCAAGGCGCTGCGGCTGTTCCCGGCACTCGCCGACGTCGCCATCATGCGCGCGTACGGCGGTTTCCGGCCCTACGTGGACGACCATCTGCCGGTGCTCGGCGAGGATCCGCGGCTGGAGAACCTCTGGCACGCCACCGGGCACGAAGGCGCCGGTATCGGATTGAGCGTCGGTACCGCGCGGCTGCTGCGCGAACTGCTCACCGGGGCGGAACCGGCGATGCCGGTCGAAGAGTTCACTGTGGACCGTCCGGCCGTCCTGGCGGAGGTGGCCGCATGAGCGGATGGCTGCTGCCGCGTGATCGCGATCCGGTTGGCCGCACCGACCGCCCGATCCGGATCACCGTCGACGGCGAGACCCTGATCGGGATCGCCGGACAGAGCGTCGCGGGAATCCTGCTCGCCGCGGGCCGGGCCTCGTGGCGGACCACGCGTTCCGGTGCGCCACGAGGGGTCTTCTGCGGGATCGGCGCGTGCTTCGACTGTCTGCTCACGGTCAACGATGTGCCCGACGTCCGCGCGTGCCGCCGTCCGGCCGCCGACGGCGACGAAATCCGCACCCAGACCCGGGAGGAGACCACGTGAAAGTGGTGATCGTCGGCGCCGGGCCCGCCGGGCTCGCGGCGGCCGAGCACGCGCTGCGGGCCGGTGCCCGCGTCACGGTGCTGGACCAGGCGGACGCTCCCGGCGGCCAGTACCACCGGATGCTGCCCGAGGCTTACGCGGCGCGGAGTCCGGAGCGGGTTCAGCACGGCCGGGCGGAGTTCGACCGCAGCCGCCGGGTGCTCGCGCATCCGCGGTGCCAGTGGCTGCCCGGGTCCACGGTCTGGGCGTTCGACCGGGCGGAGAAGCGGGTGCACGTCCTGCGGGGACAAGCCGACGGTGGTGGACGGCGGCGGCTGTCCCTCGTCCCGGACGCGCTGATCCTGGCGACCGGCGCGCACGACCGCACCCTGCCGTTCCCGGGCTGGGAACTGCCCGGCGTGTACACCGCGGGTGCGGCACAGGCGTTGGCGAAGGGTGAGCGGGTCGCGATCGGTGAGCGGGTCCTCGTCGCCGGGGCCGGGCCCTTCCTGTTGCCGGTCGCGGAATCGTTGCTGGGCGTCGGCGCCGAAGTGGTCGCGGTGCTGGAAGCGAACCCGTTCACGACCGTCCGAAAAGGATGGTCGTCCCGCCCGTGGCGTCTGGCCGCCCACGCCGGGAAAGCGGGCGAACTGGCGCGGTACACAGCGACGCTGGCGCGTCATCGGGTCCCGTACCGGCCGGGCCGGGCCGTGATCGAGGCACGCGGGGCCGATCGCGTCCGCGAGGTCGTGACCGCGAAGGTCCGCGCGGACTGGTCGATCGTCCCCGGCACCGAGCGGACGTACGAGGTCGACGCGGTCTGCGTCGGACACGGCTTCACGCCGCAGCCTGAACTGGCCGTCGCCGCGGGCTGCGTCCTGGACGGCGGTTTCGTCCGGGTCGACGGCGCGCAACGGACCACTGTGGACGGTGTCTTCGCCGCGGGCGAGATCACCGGCATCGGCGGCGCGGTCACCGCGGCCGCCGAGGGTGCGGTGGCGGGATGCGCCGCCGCCGGAGGTGAGCCGTCGCCGGGGTTGATCCGCGCCCGCGACCGGGCCCGCACCTTCGCCGAACGCCTCGCCACGGCGCATCCGATCGGCACGGCCTGGCGAAGCTGGCTGCGCGAAGACACGATCGTCTGCCGTTGCGAGGAAACCACGTACGGCGAACTGACGCGTGCGGCGGGGGACGCGGCCTGTCCCGGACCGCACGCACTGAAACTCGGCACCCGGGCCGGCCTCGGCCCGTGCCAGGGCCGCATCTGCGGTCCGACCGTGTCCGAACTCTGCGGTGGCACCGAACGGCACCACCGCCCGATCGCCCAGCCGATCCGGCTGGGCGAGCTGGCCGCCCGAACCGAAGGAGAACCTGAATGAGCACCCCCGACCTCGGTGGCGTCGTCGTCGCGACCGCCCTCCCGTACCGGGCGGACGAGTCGGCGCCGGCCGGGCTGGCCGTGGACTACGACGCCTACGCCGCACACTGCCGGTGGCTGGTCGACAACGGCTGCCGGGGTGTCGGCCCGAACGGCTCCCTCGGCGAGTACTCCTCGCTGACCGACGAGGAGCGCCGTCGCGCCGCCCGCACCGCGATCGAAACCGTCGGCGACGACGGGATCGTCGTCGTCGGCGTGCACGGCCCCGGCTCGCATCAGGCCAAGCACTGGGCCGAGGTGGCGGCCGAGGACGGTGCCGACGGCCTGCTGTGCCTGCCGCCCACGATGTACCGCGCGAACCGCGGCGAGGTGCTCGCGCATTTCGAGGCGGTGGCGTCGGTCGGGCTGCCGGTGATGGTCTACAACAACCCCATCGACACCAAGGTCGACCTCACCCCCGCCCTGCTGGCCGAGATCGCGCAGATCGACAACGTGGTCGCGGTCAAGGAGTTCTCCGGTGACGTCCGGCGGGTGCTGGAGATCCGGGAGCAGGCACCGGGCCTTGACGTGATCAGCGGCGCCGACGACGTCGTGCTGGAAAGCCTGCTGATGGGCGCGACCGGCTGGTTCGCCGGGTTCCCCAACGTGTTCCCCGCCGAGTCGGTTCGGCTGTTCGACCTGGCGCGGTCCGGCAAACTCGAGGAGGCCAGGGCGCTCTACGAACCGCTGGTGGCCGCGTTCCGCTGGGACTCGCGCACCGAGTTCGTCCAGGCGATCAAACTCGGAATGGACCTCGTCGGCCGCTACGGCGGTCCGTGCCGTCCGCCCCGGGGCCCGCTGACCGACGAGCACCGCGAGCAGGTCACCGCCGACATGCGCCGCGCGCTCGCCTCGCTGGGGGTGGCGTAGGTGCGATCGATCCGGTCGATCACCGCCGTCGACTCGCATACCGAGGGCATGCCGACCAGGGTGGTGACCGGCGGGATCGGTGCCATCCCCGGCGACACCATGGCCGAACGCCGCCGGTACTTCATGGACCACATGGACCATCTGCGGCAGTTCCTGATGAACGAACCGCGCGGCCATTCGGCGATGAGCGGCGCGATCCTGCAGCCGCCGTCGAGGCCGGACGCGGACTGGGGCGTGGTGTACATCGAGGTGTCCGGCTGCCTGCCGATGTGCGGGCACGGCACGATCGGCGTGGCGACCGTGCTGGTGGAGACCGGCATGGTCGAGGTGACCGAACCGAAGACCGTGGTACGCCTGGACACCCCGGCCGGGCTCGTGCACGCCGAGGTCGAGGTCCGGGACGGCCGCGCCGTACGCGTCAAGCTCCGCAACGTCGCGTCGTTCCTCGCCGAACGTGACGCGGTCGTCGAGGTGCCGGGCCTCGGCGCGGTACGTTACGACCTGGCCTACGGCGGCAACTTCTACGCCATCCTCGAACTGTCCCAGGTGGACATCCCGTTCGACCGGGCGGAGAAGGACCGCATTCTGGCCGCGGGGCTGGACATCATGGCGGCGATAAACGAACAGCGTCCGCCGAAACATCCGGCGGACCCGCTGATCGGGGGCTGCAAACACGTCCAGTTCCTCGCTCCGGGGTCGGATGCCCGGGCTTCGCGGAACGCGATGGCGATCCATCCGGGCTGGTTCGACCGGTCGCCGTGCGGCACCGGCACCTCGGCCCGGATGGCGCAGCTCCATGCCCGCGGCGAACTGCCGCTGCACACGCCGTTCGAGAACAGCTCGTTCATCGGCACCACGTTCACCGGCGAACTGGTCGCCGAGACCACCGTCGGCGGTGTCCCCGCCGTGGTGCCGGAGTTCTCCGGGCGCGCGTGGATCACCGGCAACGCCACCTATCTGCTCGACCCGGACGACCCGTTCCCCGCCGGCTTCGTGCTCTGACGCGAGGCAGCACCCAGGCCGAGCCGCCGCGGCGGAGAACCCGGAGAGGAAGGAAGCATGAAGCACATCGAGAGGGCGGCGGAGATCGCCGGTGAGTGGGCCGCCACCGACCCGAAGACGCGCACCGCCGTGATCACGGGTGTCGCCGACGCGCTGGACGCGGCCGGCCCGTCCCTGATCGAGGTCGCCGACGCCGAGACCCGGCTGGGGACGAAACGCCTGACCGGCGAGCTGGCCCGCACGACGTTCCAGCTGCGGCTGCTCGCGGCCGAGAGCAGCTCGGTCCACGACGTCCGGATCGACCGTGCCGATCCGTCGTGGCCGCCCGGCCCGCGGCCGGAGCTGCGCCGGTACCGCACCGCTGTCGGACCGGTCCTGGTGTTCGCCGCGAGCAACTTCCCGTTCGCGTTCAGCGTGGCGGGCGGGGACACCGCCTCGGCATGGGTGGCCGGATGCCCGGTGGTGGTCAAGGCTCATTCCGGACACCCGGAGCTGTCCCGCCGGACGGCGTCGGCCGTCGTGGAGGCACTCGGTCGATGGGGCGCGCTCCTTGGCCTTGTCGAAGGGGAAGCCGCCGGGGTGGAGGCGTTGCGCCATCCGGCGATCGCGGCCGCCGCGTTCACCGGGTCGGTGGCGGGTGGGCTCGCACTGGCGCGGATCGCGGCCGAGCGGCCGGTGCCGATCCCCTTCCACGGTGAGCTGGGCAGTGTCAATCCGGTGATCGTCCTGCCCGGCGCCGCGGCGACGCGGGCCGAGGAACTGGCGGCGGGTTACGCCGGTTCGCTGACGCTGGGCAACGGCCAGTTCTGCACGAATCCGGGTCTGGTGTTCGCGCCGTCCTCGGGGCCGTTCGTGGATCTCGTCGCAGAACGGCTGCGCGAGACTTCGGCCGCGCCGTTCCTGAACGACCGCATCGCGTCCGGATTCCACGCCGGCGCCGAGAGGCTGGCCGCGATCCCGGGAATGCGCGAGATCGTCCGGGGAGCCGGGGCCCGGCTGCTCGAGATCGACCTGGCCGGCTTCGTGCCCGATGCGGCCGAAGAGTGCTTCGGTCCGCTGGGTGTGGTCGTGCGGTACTCCCGGCTTTCCGACGTCCTGCCGGTTCTGGCGTCCTTGCCCGGTCAGCTCACGACGACCGTGCACGCCTTGCCCGAAGAGGCCTCCGAGATCGAGGCGCTGCGCCCGGTGCTGGCCGCCCGCAGCGGGCGGATCCTGTGGGGCGGCTGGCCGACCGCCGTCGCGGTGACCGCCGCGATGCAGCACGGCGGACCGTTCCCGGCGACGACGTCACCGTCGTCGACGTCCGTCGGGACGGCGGCCGTGGAACGCTTCCTGCGGCCGGTGTCCTATCAGGACTGGCCGTCGCATCTGCTGCCGGAACCGCTGCGGGACGACAACCCGTGGGACGTCCCGCAGCGCTTCTCCTGACCCGCAATTCGTCACCTACTTGCGACGGGAATGCAGCGCAAGTAGGTGACGAATTGCGTCAGGGGGAGACCACGGTCCCGCCCTGAACGATGTGCCGGAACTTCTCCGGCTCGGCGAGGACGCCGATGTCCTCCAGCGGATCCCGGTCCACGACCAGCAGATCCGCGTGCGCGCCGGGGGCCAGCGTGCCGATCTCGCCGGTCAGGTTCAGCAGATCCGCCGCGGTCGACGTCGCGGAGCGGATCACCTCCAGCGTGGACTGGACTTCGGCGCGCAACCGGAACTCGTGATTCTGGTGCCGGTGCATCCCGCCGAGCAGATCGCTGCCGTACACCAGTTTCACCCCGCCCCTGGCCGCCCGCTCGAGTGCGGCCATACCCGCGCCGAGGACCTCGTCGACCTTGCGCCAGCTGGATTCCGGCAGTCCGTGCTCGCGTCCTTCCTCCTTCAACGCCCAGTACGTGACCAGGGTCGGCACGAGGTACGCGTCGTGCCGGAGGAACAGTTCGACGCTGAGGTCGTCGATCAGGTTGCCGTGCTCGATCGACCGCACACCCAGTTCCAGCGCGCGGTTGACCGCGCGGGCGGTGTAGGCGTGCGCGGCGACGTACCGGTTGGCCGCCTCCGCCTCCTCGACGATCGCGCGCAGTTCCTCGGCGGAGTACTGCGTCGAGTCGATCCGGTCGGTGGGGGAGGCGACGCCGCCGGAAGCCATCACCTTGATGTGGTGCGCCCCCTTGCGCAGTTCGTCGCGCGTGGCCGCGCGGACCGCGTCGACCCCGTCGGCGACCCGGCCGAGACCGGCGCAGCACGGGTGGTCGTCGCTGGCGTTGGCGCCTCGGGTCCGGCTGTCACCGTGTCCGCCGGTCTGGCTCAGTGCGCGGCCGCAGAACAGCAGGCGCGGACCGCGGAACAGGCCCTCGGCCTGCGCGTCGGCGAGGCCGTAGTCGGCGCCGGAGGCGTCACGGACGGTGGTGAAGCCCCGGTCCAGCATCCGGCTCATCGTGCGGGCGCTGTGCGCGGCCACGTAG
Organism: Amycolatopsis sp. WAC 01416; assembly: GCF_003947485.1. Lineage (NCBI taxonomy): Bacteria > Bacillati > Actinomycetota > Actinomycetes > Pseudonocardiales > Pseudonocardiaceae > Amycolatopsis > Amycolatopsis sp. WAC 01416. The sequence continues at coordinate 315,686 of NZ_QHHX01000009.1, forward strand.
GACGGCGACGAGGCGGGCAGCGATCCCAGGTCCGCGGTCGAGGCGGTGACGTGCACGTGGGCGTCGACGAGACCGGGCAGCACGAACGCGCCACGCAGGTCCTCCGTCCGGGCGTCACCGGCGCTGAGACCCACGCCGATCTCGGCGATCCGGCCGTCGGCGCACCGGAGGTCGCCCTCGGTGTACTCGCCCTTGACCGGGTCGAGCAGGCGGGCGTTGCGGAGCAGCAGCGATCCGGTCATCGGGTCTCCTCCAGGAGTTCGCGCAGGGCCGGGGCCGCCAACGGTGCCAGGGAGCGGGCGACCGCGACGGAATCGTCGTCGTAGCTGCCTTCGGCGTCGAGGATGTTGAGGACGCCGAGGGTGCGGCCGTCGGCCACCACCGGAACGTTGATCACCGCGCCGCAGCCGAGCCGGTCGATGAGTTCGTGGTCGGCGAAGATCTCCCGCACCGCCGCGCTGTTCGGTCCGAAATAGGGCTCCTGCCCGGTGATGCACCGCTCCAGCCAGCCCGCCGCCACCTCGACGGTCTTCTCGCCGCCCACCGGATACTCGTCCGGATGACTGCTGTGCACGCGCCGCAGCGCCCGCCGTTCGGGCACCCAGGCCAGCACGGTGAACAGCCGTACGCCGATCGAGGCCCGGGTCTTGTCCTCCACAGTGGACAGTGACACCGTCACTTCGTCATCTCCTTCGCGGTTTTCACGGGCGCGCCGTGTTCGGTCAGTTCTTCCAGGGAACGGCCGGCGGTGGACAGGCCGAACACGACCACGACCACCACCCCGGCCACCAGGACGGCGGTGGTCATGCCGAAGACGCCGGCGAACCCGAGGCTCGCCGCGGACAGGCCGATGATCGTCGGGGCCAGGATGCTGCCGACCCGGCCGAACGCGCTGGACAGCCCGGTCCCGCTGGCGCGGATCCAGGTCGGGAACACCTCTGGGGTGTAGGAGTACACGCCGGCGTAGGTGCCGTTGAGGAAGAACGACAGCACCGCCCCGGCCAAGGTGATCGACCACGGCGCGTCCATCTGGCTCAGCCAGAAGGCGCTCACCGCCGAACCCGCGAGGTACAACGCGATGGTGTGCTTGCGGTCGAGCCGTTCCGACAGCCACGCGGCGGAGAAGTACCCGGGGATCTGCGCCAGGTAGATGATGATGGAGAACTCGAAGCTCTTGGTCACCGTGATGCCCCGCTCGACGAGCAGCGTGGGGATCCAGGAGAAGAAGCCGTAGTAGGAGAACGTGATCACGAACCACACGGTCCAGATCACCGCGGTGCGCCGGGCCATCGCCGGGCTCCACAGGAACTTCAGCGCGCTGAGGAGATTGACCTTGGGGGTCTCCGTCGCGGGCTGGGTCTCGGTCTCCGGGACGGCCGGAAGTTCCTGTCCCGTCGCCTTTTCGACGTCCCGCTCCAGTTTCGCGACGATCTTCTCCGCCTCGGCGTGCCGCCCGTTCGCGACGAGGAACCTCGGCGATTCCGGCAGGGAACGGCGCCACCACAGCAGCATGACGATCGGCAGCGCGGTGATCAGCTGGGCGACCCGCCAGCCTTCCGGCACCGTCGGGACGACGAACCGGCCGATCAGCGCGGCCATGACGAACCCGAACGAGAAGAACCCGGCGAGCGCGCCGACGAACCAGCCACGTCGTTTGGCGGGCACGAATTCGGACAGGAACGGCGCGATGATCGCGCTTTCGGCGCCCGCGCCCGCCCCGGCCAGCACCCTGGCGCCCAGGAAGACCTCATAGTTGGGGGAGAAGGCGGCGACCACCGAGAACACCGCGTAGAAGGCCAGCGCGTACATCATGACCTTCTTGCGGCCGATGCGGTCGCCCAGCAGCCCGCCGCCGATCGCGCCGAAGAGGAAGCCGAACGGTGTCGCCGACCCGATCAGCCCGAGCTGCCCGTTGTCGAGGCCCCACACGGCTTTCGCGCTCGGAAGGAGGAAGGCGACCACGGCGGAGTCCATGCCGTCGAAGGTGTAACCGAGCCCGCCGATGAGCAGGAGCAGGTAGTGGGGACGGCTCAATGGGAGCCGGTCGAGTCGTGCCAGAAGCGTCATGGGGAACGCCTTCCGTGGTTCGGGCGACTAGGAGTCACGAGAGTGCGGACAACGTATACTGCGTTTCATCAAAACTGCAATGGTTGTTGCAAGTGGTTCGGCGGGCACGATGCGTTACCGTGACGCGGTCGAGGGAGGGCGTGCGTGACAGAGACGGAAACCGACGACGGCTTCGAGGCATGGCTTCGGGATCGGACGCCGGAACGCGGCCTGCGGCCGAAGTCGGCCGCCGTGCTGGAAGTGCTGGTCTCGCAACCGCGCCGGGCGTCGTTCGGCTCGACGGCCGAGCTCGCCCAGCTCGCCGGGGTCAACGTCGCCACCGTCACCCGCACCGCGCAGGCGCTGGGTTTCGCCGGCTGGCCGGCGCTGCAACAGGAATTGCGGGCGCGCTACATGTCGTCGCTGAGCGCGCCACAGGTCGCCGAGGAACACCGGGACGTCGACTCGCCGGGATCGGCGTCGCTGCGCCGCGACCTCGACAGCCTCGCTCTGCTCAACCGGCGGTTCGCCGAGGACGAGATCCGTAACGTCGCGCAGGCCGTCGCCGCCGCGCGCCGCACAGTCGTCATCGCCGACGGCAGTTACGCGGCGGTCGGGATCGCCTTCGCGCACAACGCCCGGCTCGCCGGCTACGACGTCCACGCGATCACCGCCGGCGACGCCGAACTCGCCAACGCCACGGCGAAACTCTCCTCCGAAGACGTCCTCATCGCGATCAGCTTCTGGCGGCTCTACGAGAGCACCGTGCTCGCCGCGAACGAGGCCAAGGCCAGGGGAGCTCGCGCTTTCGCCATCACCGACGCGGCCAGCCCCGCGCTGGCGGGTGCGGTCGAACAGGTGTTGATGGTGCCTGCCGAGGGCGTGACCTTCTTCCCGTCGCTGACCGCCGGGATGAGCCTGGTGCAGGCCATCGTCGCGCAGCTCGCCGCTGTCGATCCCGTCCGCACCGGGGAATCCATCGAGGCGGCCGAGGCCATGTGGTCGCGGTTCGACCTGCTGCACCGCCGTCCTGGATCGGCCGATCGGACAGTGCCGAAAAGGCCGACCGGTCGAGGCACATCCGCCGGATGACCGATCCGCCCGCCCCTGTCGGCGGGTGATCCTGGTTCCAGGCCGCCGGAACAGGCGGTACGGGATCGAGGAGGCCGAAATGACGATCATCGCGACCATGGGCGCTTACGCCGGGCTCGCTCTTCTGGCACTGATGGCGGCGACCCCGCTGCTGGTCGAACTCGACCAGCGCTTCCCGGTCACCCGTCGGGCGAAGACGGCCGAACGGGAACGCCGCCTGCCCGCCGGGCTCGCATCGGCGTGACGCAGAGCACAGATTCGCCCGCCGACTACCTCACGTGAGTGATTCGCACTCGGCCAATTCGTGACTTTGCGTCGCGCTATGGAACGCTGAGTGACGTGACCGTGGATTTCTGCACCAACGCCCAACCCGCCGACGCCTTCGCGGAGTTCCGGAGGAACGTCGACGAACTGACCCAGACGTTCACCGACGCCTGCCGCCAGGGGCGCACACCGGGCGACGCCACCCTCGACCTGTTGCAGCGGGTGCACCGCGAAGACCGCAACTGGGTCGTCGTCCACCTGACGTTCGCCATCGCCGCGCTCGCGCATCAGCGAGCCCTCGCCGTCACCCGCCCAGGTGGCGTGACGGGTGCGCCGGAGCGTGCGTTGTTAACTTCCGCGAGTGACTGATCCGACCATCTCCGCGGTCATCGCGGTGTTCGCGGGTTTCGTGCTCGCGGGCCTCTTGGCCGTCCCGTACATCGCCGCGAGCTATCGGCGCCGCGGCGAACTCGGGCTATGGCGGGTCCTGCTGGTGTTCGGCTTCCTGGTCTACGCCATGTCCCTGTGGACGTACACGTTGCTCCCCATCCCGGAGACGACGACGGCGTGGTGCGCCGAACACGCGGCCGGTCATCTGCAACTACGCCCGTTCCAGTTCCTCGCCGACATCGGCCGCGAACAGACCGGGACGGGCATCCGGGCGTTCCTGCGCAATCCCGCCGTCCAGCAGGCGGTGTTCAACGTCGCCTTGTTCGTGCCGCTGGGCATGTTCGTGCGGCACCTGTTCCGGCGCGGTTTCCCGGCCACCGTCGCCATCGGGTTCGCGGTCTCGCTGTTCATCGAATGCACCCAGCTGACCGGTGTCTGGTTCCTGTTCGAATGCCCGTACCGGCTCGCCGACGTCGACGATCTGCTGACCAACACCCTCGGCGCCGCCCTCGGCTTCGGGCTGGCCCCGTTGCTGCGGCTCCTGCCGGGGAACGAGCCGTCCGCACCTCCGGGCACGCCGCGGCCGGTCACGGCGCGCCGCCGTCTGCTCGGGATGGCGGTCGATGTCGTGTCGGTCGTCCTGCTCGGCACCACCGTCGCGATTCTCACGACCCTGCTGGTGGGCGAGCCGGACACGGTGGTCACGGCACTGATCGGCACCCTGCTGCCCGCGGTGCTCTTGTTGTTCGTCATCCCCCTCGCGGGTAACGGCGCCAGCTTCGGCCAGCGGGTCGTGTTGCTGCGCCCCGCCGGGCCGGACGGCGGGAAGCCCGCCCTGTGGCGGATGGCGGTGCGGTTCCTCGCCGGTTCCGGCGGCTACTTCACGCTGCTCACCCTGGCTTCGGCGGTCAACAGCGGATTCGAGCCGCTCGCGAACCTGCTGTTCTTCGTCAGCGGCATTCTCGCGATCCGGCCTCAAGGCCACCAAGGACTCTCCGGACTGATCGCCGGGCTGCGGATGGCCGACGCGCGCGACCAAGAACTCGTGGACACGCTCACCGGTCCGTGAAGGCCTCCTTGAGGGACCCAGAGTCCCTCAAGGAGGCCTTCACGGACCGGTCACCTGACACGGAACTTTCGGCTCAGTCGCCTGGGTTCCACCCGATCGGGTCGACCCTGCCGTTCCCGCGAGTCATTGCGCCTGGCAGCGAGCGCGGGCCGGAACACTCGCCCGGTGGACGTGGAGTCGATGGACGAGGTGGCCGACTGCCTGCTCTCGGTGGCTTGGAACATCTTCACGCTGATGGGGAAACCTGCCGCGAGGCCGGGGGACCGGCCGGAGGAGATCCGGACCCTTCTCGTCGACGCGTGCCACGAAGCCGGGATGCGTGCCCGTGAATGGGCGGCGGCGCACGGGGCGGGAACTGAGGACGACCGGCGGCCTTTCCTGCGGCTCGCGGAGGTCGGGACGGACGCGAATCTGTTCCTGGGCATGGTTTCCGGCACGCTGGTCGCCGATCACGAGCGGGTCCGTCGCCGCTGGGCCGAGATCGAGGCGCTGGTCCTCGAGGCGGGCGAACTCGCCGAACAGGTCAAAGGGGCGGCTGGTGAGCCTGCCGCCCCTTCCCTCGGCTGATCAGTCCTTTTCGAGCGTCAGGTCGTAGCGGTTGAGTACCTCCTTGACGGGCTGGAAGAACGTGGTGCCGCCCACGTCACAGTTCCCGGAACCGCCCGACGTCATACCCTGCGCCTGCACCAGTTTCGTGCCGGAACCGGAGGAGGGACGGCTGACGAACGAGCCGCCGGAGTCGCCGGGTTCGGCGCAGGCGTCGGTCTGGGTGAGACCTCGCACGATGTTCCCGTTGCCGTAGTTCACCGTCTGGTCCAGCGCTTCGACCCGTCCGCAGTGCCAGTGGGTGGTGATCCCGGACCGGCAGACCCGGCCGCCGACGCCGACCACGTCGGCACCCTCGATCCGCACGTCGGATCCGTCTCCGTAGCGGTCGACCCGAGGCGGCGTCGACACGTCGGAGTGGGTCACCTTGACCGTCCCGTAGTCGTTGCCGGGGAAGGACGACCGCTCGACCCTGCCGATCGTGCCGCCGACACCGCGGACGGTGCCACCGAGTTCGGTGCAGTGGCCCGCGGTGATCACGTAATGATCATCGTCGTCGTAGGCGTTGAAACCGACCGAGCAGGCACCACCGCTGAAGTAGAGACCCTGCCCGCCGATCACGCTCCACAACGGCCGCGGCGCGTTCTTCACCTGGTCCACCCGCACCGGGACGCCGGCGGAGGTGGCCCATGCCCGGCCTGCGGGATCGCCGCCCACCACGCTGACCACGACCTCGTTCGTGGGCGCGTCGACATACCAGCCGGCGACCGAATCGGGTACGCCTTCGGTTCTATCGTCCAATGTGGACTGGAATTTCTTCAGTTCGGCGGCGCTGTGCCGGAGTACCTTCGGGATCGCGCCCGCGGCGCGGATCCCCGCCGACCGGCTCGCGTCGGTGGTGCCGACGACCAGTTCGCCGGTCGTGGTGTCCAGCCAGGAGCCGGCGAAGGCGGCGCCGAGCGAGGTGCCGAGCTTCTGTTGCACGGCGGCCAATGCGGCCGGGCCCGCCGCTTCGCTCAGCACCGAGGTCGCCGCCGAAGCCGGGGACGCGAACGCGGTGACGGCTGCCGCGGCGCCGATCAGGACGGTCATGGTGCGCAGAGGACGTCGGATCACGAAAACCTCCATGGGATAGCGGAATTCGGTGCGTGGTGTGGATGGAATCGACGTTACGACAAGGTCGCGTCGTCGAATGCCGCCATTTGAGTAGCGCTCACAATTCCCCTTTCCGGCGCAAAGGAACGCGCCATTGCCGGGTGTTGCTCACTCTTGTGAGTGGATCATGCGCGATTTACCGTCCCCGATGTGCTGGCCGAATCGCGACAATCCGCGACGGGGCGCGGCATTCGGGAAAGTGTGTCTTCGGTGTTCGTCACCTGATTGTGCGCGGCTGAACCCGTTTGCCCGTATCGGTGACGAACGGATCTCGGTCGGCGCCGCGCCGTTCCGGCCACGTTGCGCCGAACGTGCGACTTCTGTAACGCGGCGCGCGCACCCGCGGACTGATCTCTCGGTGACCTGAGGCAGACGGAGGCCATGGATGAAGATCGATCTGTTCAACGAGATCCAGAACCCGCGGCCGTGGCCGGAGGGACACGAAGGGCTCAGGTTCGCCCAGGCGATCGAACAGGCCGTCCTCGCCGACGAACTGGGCTACGACTGCTGGTGGCAGGTCGAACACCACGGGGCGGGGGAGTTCAGCCTGTCCTCCGCGCCCGAGCTGATGCTGGCCGCGCTTTCGCAGCGCACCACCCGGATCCGGCTCGGCCATTCCGCGGTACTCGCGCCCGGCCGGTTCAACCATCCGATCCGCGTCGCCGAACGCGCCGCGACGCTCGACCATCTCAGCGGGGGCCGGGTCGAACTCGGGCTGACCCGCTCGACGATTCCCGAATGGCGACTGTTCGGCATCGAACCGGACGAGGCACGCGCCCAGACGCAGCAGGCTTTCGAAATGATCCCGCGCATGTGGACTTCCGAACGCTTTTCCTGCGAAAACGACGCTTATCGCGTCGACGACGTGTCGATTTCGCCGAAACCGCTCCAGAAGCCGCACCCGCCGCTCTGGCAGGCGGCCGCGAGTCCGGCGTCCTTCGAAGAAGCGGGCCGCCGTGGCGTCGGTGTCCTCGGCACGACGATGTGGGAGTCACTGGAGCGCGCGGGACGGCTGATCAAGCTCTACCGCGACGCGGCCGAGAGCTGTACCGATCCTGTCGGGGCTTTCGTCAACAACCAGGTCGGGTTCTTCACCTTCGTCCACTGCGCCGACACCGACGAGGAGGCGATGCGCGACGGCGCCGCCGCGGCCGCGGCCTGGTACACGGTGACGGCGCTGAACTTCTTCGAGGCGGCGAGCGAATTCGTGCGCCTGAACGCCCGGCAGGAGGAGATCGTCGCCGCGCCCGACGGCGGCGGGCTCACCGGCGACTTCCTACGTGGCGAGGCGAAGAACGCCCCGACCGAGGCGAATCTCCTGATCGCCCGGATCCTGCAAGGCGAAAACGTGCCGGACGACGAGATCTTCACCGTACTGAGCGCGCAGGACTCGCTGATCGTGGGCAGCCCCGAGACCTGTCGCAAGAAACTGCGGGCCTACGCGGAACTGGGCATCGACCGGATGATGTGCCTGCAGCAGATCGGCGGTATCCCGCACGAAAAGGTGCTGAAGAGCATCCGCCTGATCGGTGAGATGATTCCGGAGCTGGGCTGAGTCGTGAGGGGAATACACCCGTTACGTCGAGTGCGGTAGCCGGGAAGGCCGCTCCAGGGCCGACGCGCGGGTGATCCCCGGTCACCAGACTCGCGGATATGACCGGAAAAGTGGTTCGGCCCGCGATGTGGGCCACTATCGGCGGCCAGGCCGTCGCCGCACTGGGCACGATCCTGCAATGGATCGCGGCTCCCGAATTCGTGAAGGTCGTCCCGGCGGGACTCGGCTACATCGCCGGGGCACTGGTCATCCTGTGGCTGGACCGCCGGGCGTTCTGGTCGCCACTGGCCGCGATCGCCCTGACGGCGTGGATATTCCTGGGCACCGGCGAAATGCTGGGCCGTCAGCTCTCCTCGCCGAATACACTGCTGGCGGCCGGAAACTGGGTGATGGTCGCCGGACTGGTGGTTTCGGCGCCGGCGGGCGTGATCGCGTTGGTGATCAACCGGGCGACGGCGACCGAGCCGCAGATCCCGCCACTGAGTCCCCGAAATCCGCGCCGTCCGCTCGTGATCACCGCTGTGGCCGCACTGGCGGCAGTGGAGATCGGGCTCGGCGCCACGCAGGACTTCGATCTGACCCGCCCGGGTCCTTCGTTGTTCCTGGCGCTGCCGGTATTGGTCGCGGTCGTACCCGGCCGTTCGATGATCCTGCTCAGTGCCGTGATGTCCGCGGTTTTCCTGGAGGCCTCCTTCAGTTACGCCGGACTCGGTGGCAGGCTGAGCGCACCGGCCGACGGCTCGGCGTTCGCTCTCGACGTGCTCCAACTGGCGGGGATGACGGTCATGGTCGTCGTGGGCGCGGTTGCCGTGGGCCGGGGAAAGCGAATCGACACCATTTCGCGGTGAAAGGACAACTGCCCGTGCCGAAGTTCAAGGATGTTTACGCTGTCTTGCCGGTCTCGGACCATTCCGCCGCGGTCGCGTGGTACGAGCGGTGGATCGGGCGGAGGCCCGACGCCGAGCCCATGGAAGGCGTCGCGGAATGGCTGCTCGCCGGAAACGCGGGGATCCAGGTCGCCCACGCACCGGAGGCCGCGGGTAAGAGCGCCGTGGTCATCGTCGTCGAGGACATCGACGACACCGTCGGCTCCCTCGGCGCCAGGGGCGTGGAGTGCGGCCTGGTCCAGGACTACGACTTCATCAAGCTGACGGAGGTCGCCGATCCGGCGGGGAACAAGGTCACCTTCGTCTGGGAGAACCCGAACTACCGGCCGTCGCCGACGGATGATTGATCTCCGGAGCACCGGGTAATCGTCTCCTGCCGGCCCCCACCAGCCGGATATGGCGCAAACGGAGTTGAGAACCATGACGCACGCCTACGTAGAGAAGACGGTCGATCGTGCCGGAACCCCGCGGCGATGGCCGAATGAGCCGGCCTTCTCGCGGTCCGCGTTTCGCTCCGAGCACGGGTGGAACCCTCCGCGTGGCGGAGTGAACCTCATTGCCGCGTCGAGCAGCCGGCGCCGCAGTGCCGACGAGGACGAGCACGAGGTGGCGATCGGCATGGAACCGGAATTCGACGACGTGATCCTGAAGGGACTACACCGGTATGTGAGCCTGGTGATCGAGGCGCTGGGGTTGCACGGAGACGCCTGTTGCGTGCAGCTCGAACCGATCGCGAGCGCGTACATCGCACTCGAGCGAAGACTGCCGAACAGACCGGACCGCGACGTCGCCTTGCTGTGGGACGAACGACACGGGTGGGCCTTGGGTGTGGAGACCAGTAGCGGCGAAGACCTGATCGTCGTCGGGTACCAGGGTCTCGAACTGCTGCCGCCACCACGGGCGGTCGCCACGTTCGCGGAGAGCCTGTACTCGGATGAGGCCACGGCGCTGCTCGAGCCACCGCCGCTCGGGGCGGCCGAGGCAGAGGATGGGCTCGCCCTCCGTCTGGCCGCGTACGCAGGCCTCTCACCACACGCACGATGATCGGGCCGACCGGGCGCGAGGCGGGCTGAATCCGGCGGGCCCGGGCCGGGCTATCCGAAGGTCATGGCACAGCGTGTGTTTCGTGATCGACGGGATGCCGGCCGCGTGGTCTGGTGCCGCTCGAGTATCCGGTCCGGCACGCTCCTCAGATCCCCCTCTCGCGGCGCCGCCATTTAGGTGTTACCTTGGGTAACAGTGAACCTCGGTAACGTCTAGTCAGGGAGGTCCGTATGACCAGCACCGATGTGCCCCGCACCGCGGAAGCGGCCGGTGCCGGCCGCCACGAGACCGCGCGGCGGCTCCTCGATTCCTCCGCGATGCTGTCCTACGACCCGGCCACCGAGGTGGACTGGGAGACGCCGCTGGACAAGGACTTCCACGGTGCCAGCCCGGAGTGGAGCACGCTCTACGGCACGAGTTACTGGGCGGAGATGACTCCGGAGCAGCAGAAGGAGCTCACGCGCCAGGAGGCAGCCTCGGTCGCGAGCACCGGTATCTGGTTCGAGATGATCCTGCAGCAGATGGTGCTGCGCGATTTCTACGCCAAGGACCCGACCGATCCGGCGTTCCAGTGGGCCCTGACCGAGATCGCGGACGAATGCCGGCATTCCATCATGTTCGCCCGCGGGGCGGAAAAGCTCGGTGCGCCCCCGTACCGTCCGCGCAGGCTCGCGGTCGAGCTCGGCCGCGTCTTCAAGGCGACGGCCCGCGGCGAAGCGGCGTACGCGGCGATCCTCGTCGCCGAAGAAGTCCTCGACGTAATGCAGCGCGACTGGATGCGTGACGAGCGGGTGGTCCCGTTCGTGCGGACCATCAACAACATCCACGTCGTCGAAGAATCGCGGCATATGAAGTTCGCCCGCGAGGAGACGCGGGAACAGCTGGAGGGCGCGGGTTTCCTGCGCCGCCGGATCAACGCGCTGGTCATCGCGATCGCGTCGTACTTCATCGTCAGCAGCATGATCAACCGCGACGTCTACAAGAACGCGGGACTCGACGCCGAACGCGCGCTGCGCGAGGCGAAGTCCAATGAGCACCACAAGTCGATGATGCGGTCCAGCTGCGCCGGGCTGATGGAGTTCCTCGGCTCGTGCGGCCTGCTCACCCGGCCCGCACTGGTGTTCTACAAGCGGGCGAACCTGATCTGACATGGCCTTCGCGATCACCCAGACCTGTTGCAACGACGCCACTTGTGTGTCCGTCTGCCCGGTCAACTGCATCCACCCGACCCCGGACGAGCCCGACTTCGGCACCACGGAGATGCTCTACGTCGATCCGGCCTCGTGCATCGACTGCGGAGCCTGCGCGGACGCCTGCCCGGTGGACGCGATCTTCCCCGCCGATCTGCTGACCGGTTCGCTCCAGGTCTACGCGGGGCTCAACGCGGAGTACTACGCCGACCGCGAGACCGTGCCCGCGGCCGATCCCGCGCCGAACTTCCACCACTGGAGTCCTCCGACGTTCGACCGGGCCATCCCGAGCGACTTCGCGCCGCCGGACATCGCCGTAGTCGGCACCGGCCCGGCCGGCATGTACGCCGTCGAGGATCTGCTCCTGCACACGAACGCGCGGGTCACCCTCATCGACCGCTTGCCGGTCGCCGGCGGACTCGTCCGCTTCGGCGTCGCCCCGGACCACCCCGCCACGAAACGGATCGGCGAAACCTTCTCGCGGTTCCACGAGCACCCGCGGCTGCGGATGCGCCTTGACACGGAGGTCGGCCGCGACGTCACCGTCGACGAGCTGGCCGAGCGCCACGACGCGGTGGTCTACGCCGTCGGTGCCTCGTCCGCACGCCGTCTCGGCCTCGACGGCGAGGACCTGCCGGGCAGCATCGCCGCGACCACCGTCGTCGGCTGGTACAACGGCCACCCGGACGTACCCGCGAACGCGGTGGACCTCTCCGCGGAACGGGTCGTGCTGGTCGGCACCGGCAACGTCGCACTGGACGTCGCCAGGATCCTCACCGCCGATCCCGCCGCGCTGACCGGCACCACGATCGCCCCGCACGCGCTGGAACGGTTGCGTACGAGCAAGGTCTGTGAGGTCGTCCTGCTCGCCAGGCGCGGGCCGGAGGACGCCGCCTACACTTCCCCGGAACTGCTCGCGCTGGCACAGCGGGCCGGTGTGCCGCTCGTCGTCGACGACGCGGACCCGCGCACCGCGGCCGCGATCGACGAGGGCACCGGCAAAGCGTCGCTGCTGCGCGAACTCGGCCGAGAGCCCGTCGACTGGACCGCGCCGCCGGTCGCGGACTCACGCCGGATCGTCCTGCGCTTCCACTCCGCTCCCACCGGGATCGTCGGCGACACACAGGTGCGCGGTGTCCGGGTCACCGGTCCGGACGGGCCGGTCGAGATCGCCGCGGGACAGGTCGTCCGCGCGGTCGGCTACCGCGGAACACCGGTGCCCGGCCTGCCGTTCGACGAGACCCGCGGCACGATTCCGAACACCGCGGGCCGCGTCGACAGCCGTAGCGGTGCCTACGTGGTCGGCTGGATCAAACGCGGCCCGTCGGGCGGAATCGGCGCGAACCGCACCTGCGCCAGGGAAACCGTCGCGACCCTGCTGGAGGACATCACCTCCGGACGGCTCCCGGTGCGGGCACGACGGTCACCGATCGCCGCACTGGCCGCCCGCTTCCGCGGCCGGTGAACTCGCTTGGTGGCGCCGGTCCGTCCTTCTCTTGAGAGCCAGGCGCTCTCTGCCGAAATCACTTATCGCGAGCAGGTGATCGACGTCGCCTTGGGCATTTGGGTCAACCCCGTCGACGACGGCCGGGTCGTCTCGGGGCCGTCCACTCTTTGGTAGGAGACGAAAGAGCAGCGCGATTCACGCATAGTTGTTGACGCTGACCGGCCAGGTGCCGGTCGACGGGGTCCAGCCCTGGATGGTGGCGGGGATGCCCACGCGGCTGCCGCAGTCGATCACCTGGAAGTGCAGATGCGGCGCGGTGGACGCCCCGGTGCTGCCCGACCAGCCGACGACCCGGCCCTGAGGCACCCAGGCGCCCGCGTTGTAGAGGGCCCGGTTCAGATGCGCGTAGTGCGTGCAGGTGCCGTTGGAGTGCCGGATGAGCACCTCGATGCCGTTCTGCCAGTACGGCGACCAATTCGAGAAGATGATCTCGCCGCCCTGCGCGGCGGACACCTCGTAGTCGGCAGGGAGACCGAAGTCCCAGGCGTATTCGTTGTAAGGACCGACGTGGGAGTACGTGCCCTCCGGTCCCTGCGTGACCTGATAGGCCTCGCCTGCCGGATACGGCAATTCGTAGTAATAGTCCGCGGCCGACGCCGTGCCGGAGCCGGTGACGGAGATGCCTGCCGCCACCAGCACGGCACTCACCATCGTGCCGATCCTGCGGGGTAACGCCTTTTCGAATCCGCTCATCGTGCCTCGCTTCCCGGGTGAACCAATCCCTGCCGTGTGCAGGACGTCCCGACTAAACAGGCGGTTCGTCAAGGGAACAAGGGTTCGTTCGGGGCTTGCGCGAGGTCGGCGAGGGCCGTATTCGAAGCGCTCGGCAGTCCATTGTGGAGCCTCTGGATCAGGCCCCGCCCCAGAACTTGACCCACTCCCGGATGTCCTCCGCGTCGGCGGGCGGCGTCCCGAGGCCGCTCTGCTCGACCACGCCCGCGGCGCCCACGGTGATGAGGATTCGCTTCTGGCTTCTGCGGTGCAGCAAACCGGAGCCTGCGCTCCCGGATCGCTCCATCCAAGCTCTCCCGGGCGGCGATCTAGGCTGCACGCATCGTTGCTTATCACAGGGGTAAGGCAAAGGCGGCAGGTTGCGAAAGCCACTTTGGTAACCTTCAACGTTGCGAAAGTGGCTTTCGCAACGTCGGGTGCAGGGGTTCGGTAGCGAAGAAGGGGGCCTTCGCTGCGTCGGCGCCTTCGCGGAACCCATGGTCGGGATGCGTCGCGAAAGCCACTTTCGCGACGCCTGAGGTCCCGAAAGTGGCTTTCGCGACACCTGGGCGCCCCACGGCCGCGAGCGAATCCCCGCGACCCCACACCTTTGCCTTACCCCTCAAGAGAACCCGTTGGGCAAGACCAGCGCCATGCGCGAACCCTGCCGCTCCGGCTCGCCGCCGACGAGCACGATCGGGGGCCGAGCGCCGGATCCGGCGTGATCCGCCGGGTCCGACGTCGCGTGGTCAGCCCTTGAAGTATCCCTTGAACAGGATCTCGCTGATCTTGGTGGTGGTTTCCTGGCCGGTTTCGTAACCGTTCTGGATGACCTTGGTGTTGTTCATGAGCGAGAGGGTGTATCGCTCATGCGGGCCGACGAAGCCGACCGAGTTCATGATCCAGGAGCCGTCGTCGTTGTCGTCGGACCAGCCGTTCTTGTTGCCGGGGCGCGCGGCAGGGCCGGCGCCCCAGACACCCCACTGCTGGTTGACGTCGACAGTGCGCATTTCGCGGACGATGTAGTCCCGGTGCTGCCGGGGGAGTTCGGTCAGGACGTAGTCGACCAGGCGGTCCAGGTCGTTCGCGGTGGTCAGGATCCAGCCCCAGTGGTGCGGATGCTGATCGGTGAACCGCATGTCGGTCATCCCGTACGACGGGAAGCGCTTGGCGAACTCGGCCTCACCGCCGTACCGGGTCCACAGCGTGTGGGCGGCGGCGTCGTCGCTGGAGTCGAGCATCCGGTGGATCAGGTCCCGGTCTTCGGCGGTCAGCTGGACGGCCCCGGAATCGTTGCGCAGCAACAGGTCGACGACCATCGCCAGCTTCGGGGTGGAGCAGGCCCAAATGAGGGTCCCGGCGGCCCGGCTCCGGTAGACGGCGCCGGTCCACCGGTCCCGGAGGACGATTCCGGTGTCACCGGGCCTGCTGTCGGCGTACGCCTGGGCTCGTGCGATGCGCGACTGGAGCTCCCGGTCGAAGCGGGTCGTCGCGCCGGCGGGCGCGGCGGGTGCCAACGCGAGGACCGCCAGTATCGCGGTCAGCATGACGAAAAGTCTCTTC
Organism: Amycolatopsis sp. WAC 01416; assembly: GCF_003947485.1. NCBI lineage: Bacteria > Bacillati > Actinomycetota > Actinomycetes > Pseudonocardiales > Pseudonocardiaceae > Amycolatopsis > Amycolatopsis sp. WAC 01416. The sequence goes on from NZ_QHHX01000009.1 coordinate 330,705, forward strand.
ATGTGCTCCCCAGGTCCGATATCGGTTCTTCCTGAGCTTGAAGGCGTTCACCGGTGCCGGAGGTTGCCGCAACCCGCCGAATAGTGACGCCGGTCACTCCTCCGTGGGCTGTCGTCCATTGTGGACGGTAGGTAGGGCCGGCACCACCACAGGGCGTCCTGCGGTCACCACGACGGATCAGCGGGCTGACCCGGTGGTCCAGGACGCGGCGGACCGCGATGCTGGACCCGATCGATCCGAAGTCGTCGAACGAAGGAAAAGTATGTCGAGAGTGGATTCCGTGCGCCGCCACCTGATTCGTGCCGCCAGTGTCGTGCTGGCAGGAACTTTCTGCGCGATCGTCCTGCCCGGGAGTGCCGATGCCGTGGTGAACGGGAAGAACTCCACCGAGCGCTACGAGTTCATGGCCTCGATCCCGGAGATCGTGCCTGAGCTGAACAACGCCAAAGGTGTGTGCGGAGCCGTGCTGGTCCACCCGCGATGGGTGGTGACCGCGGCGCACTGTGTCGACCCGGAGAACAACCCGGCCCGGCCGGAGGGGACGGTGCGCATCGGCAGCCGGCAGCGGACCTCCGGCGGCACCGTGCGCACGATCGACCGCGTGGTGCGCCACCCCGGCTACCAGCCGGGTGAGCCGAACAAGAACGATATCGCGCTGGTGCGCCTGGACCGCCCGGTCTCCGAACAGCCGATCCGCATCGCCGACCGCCCCGGCAGGCCGGGCACGCCGACCCGCTTGATGGGCTTCGGCACCACGGTCGACACCGGCGACATCGCCAAGGCGGTGTTTCCCGAACGGCTCCAGCAGCTCGACACCCGCCTCGGAGCGGTGTCGGAATGCTCGCCCGGCTACGCGGATTCGACCCGGCTCTGCACGATCAGCCGCAAGCGTGGCGCGATGGCGTGCATGGGCGACTCCGGCGGGCCGCAGATCCAGCGCGGGAAAGGCGGCCGGTGGGAGCTGATCGGCGTCACCTCCGGCCCCGGTGACGACGACGTGCCCTGCGCCAACGGCCCCGGCCTGTACACGAGCGTGCCCGCCTACGCCGACTGGATTCACCGCACCATCCGCTGACGCCGACCGATGTCGACTGTGCGGTGTCAGCAGGCCCTGACGATGACCGAGTGCGCCTTGCCGCCGAGGTCGAGGATCTTCACGTCCTTGTTCCCGGCGGGCATGCGGACCTGATAGGTGCCGGGATCGACCGGGTAGCCGAAATAGCTGCCGTTCGGGGCGGACCCGGTACCCGCGATCATCGAGCCGCCGCGGTAGATCGTGCTGGAGACCGCCGTAGACCGAGATGGCCGGACCCGCGGTGGCCAGAACGGGTGAGAACGCGCCGGGCGGTCGAACGCACCACGTCCCGTGTCCGGTCGGTAGCTTTGAGGGCATGCGAGCGTTCAGTCAGGTCGATGTGTTCACCGACGAGTTCCTGTCCGGAAATCCGGTCGCGGTGGTTCATGGCGCCGACGACCTCACCACCGGGCAGATGGCGGCGTTCGCTCGCTGGACGAACCTGAGTGAGACCACGTTCCTGCTGCCGCCGACCGATCCGGCCGCCGACTACCGGCTGCGGATCTTCACCACGAGCCGCGAGTTGCCCTTCGCGGGCCACCCGACGCTCGGGTCCGCTCGTGCGTGGCTGGAGCGCGGTGGCACGCCGAAGACGGCAGATCGCCTGGTGCAGGAGTGCGGCGCTGGTCTGGTCGCGGTGCGGCGTGACGGGGACCGGCTCGCCTTCGCCGCTCCGCCGTTGCGCAGAACTGGTCCCGTACCGCCATCGACGATGGACGTTCTGGCCGCGGCGTTGCGGGTCGAGCCGGGCGACATCCTGGCCGCGCGGTGGGCGGAGAACGGGCCGGCGTGGGTCGCGGTGCAACTCGCCTCCGCCGAGGCGGTACTGGCGCTCGACCCCGATCCGACCGCGTTCGGTGAATATCCGGACGTCGGCGTGTTCGGTCCGCACCCGCCGGGCGGCGAGGTCGACTTCGAGGTGCGGGCGTTCGTCGATGAAGACGGCACGTTCGTGGAGGACCCGGTGACCGGCAGCCTGAACGCCGCGATCGCGCAGTGGCTCATTCCCGCCGCCGTCGCCCCGGCCGCATATGTCGCCGCTCAGGGTACGAAGCTGCACCGCCGCGGGCGGGTGCACATCGAGCAGTCCGACGGCGAGATCTGGGTCGGTGGCGACACGGTCGTGGGTATCACCGGCCACGTCGCACTCTGAATTCAGGAAAGGAGCGCGATGACGGACATCGACGAATTACCGCCGTACCGTGCGGTGCTGGTCGTGGACACCAAGGAATTCGGCGGTCATTCCGATCGAGGGCAGGCGGTGCTCGCGGACGCCATTCCCGACGTGCTGGCGCTCGCCTTCGAACGCGCGGGGCTCGGCCACGTCTGGCGTGAGGCGTTGTTCCCGCATGACACCGGCGACGGTTTCGGGATCGGTTTCGCGACGCGTCACCTGCCCGCGGTGGTGATGCGGTTCTTCGACGCGCTCCAGGAGGCGCTGGCGGAACGGGATGCCCGGTGGCCCACCGGCGACCGGCGGGTCCGGCTGCGAATGCGGGCAAGCCTGAACGTCGGCCCGGTCCGGGATCCCGGCTCCGCGGCCGTGGTCGGCAGCACGGTGATCACGACACATCGGCTGCTCGACGCGCCCGAGGTGCGTGATCTGCTGGCGCGATCCGATCCCGGGCAGACGTTCTTGGCGGTGGCGTTGTCGCAGCGGGTCTTCGAGGACGTGCTGCGGACGGAATACGCGCGGCTTCCTTCGTCTTTGCTGGTGGCCCGGCGGGTCGAGGTCAAGGAGTACTCGGGCACGGTCCACCTCTATGTGCCCAGGCCGAGCGGTGACTTGCTGACACACGGTTTCGGTGCCGAGGCGGAACCCGCGCCGATCACTCCGGACGCCCCGCGACCGGCGGGCACGACGAACATCATCACCGGCGGCGACTTCGGAACGGCGATCCAGGTGGGGCATTTGCACGGAAATCTTCGGCACGAGCCGGATCGATAAGGACCGCACGTCGGAGTGACAGAAGGCTCCTCAATGGGAGACGCTCGCTCAGGCGCCTTTCACTCGAAGGTGCACAGTCGTCCGAAAGCTCGCGTCGATGGCTCACGCGGAACCGCATCGTTTGCGCCATCGACCAGTACCTGCCTGACATGTACGCCGCCAGCTTCAAGATAGTGAAGAACGCTCATGATGCCTGGGACGTGACCCAATCGGCGGTCGAAAAGCCCTGAAGAAAGCACCCGGCAAGGACGTGCGTGCCTGGCTGTGCAAGGTCGCGATAAGGCGTCCCGTGATTCTTCAGGGCCATCCGGTTGCGGCAGGACATGCCGAAGTTCCTCGACACAGCTCGGCGTGAGGCTGAACGACGTGAGGAATAGGGCACTGCGGCGGGGCGAACGTCGTGGACGTGGGTGTCGCCCTGCACGACCCCGGTCTGGTTGACCGAGCCGCCGACGGCGTGCGCGACCTCGTTGGTCGTATGGTCCACGGCCCACTTCCACTTTCGAGGCTAGCTGCCTGATTCCCGTGTTTCGGTTCATTCACCGCAAGGGAGGAGGCAGATCGGCCCATGGCACCTCATGACCGGTACTGTGCGGTCTTCGATGCGTTTCCTGCGCGAAGGTCTTGGGGGATCGGGATGAGCATGGATGAGGCCGCGCGGGTGGCCGCGTCGGTGGACAAGGTTTCGGTGGGGCGGGTATACGACTACCTGCTCGGCGGGACGCACAACTACGCCGTCGACCAGGCTTTCGCCGAGAAGCAGCTCGCCGTGCTGCCGGAGATCCGGGATTTCGCCCGCGCGAACCGGGCGTTTCTCGGTCGTGCAGTCCGTTTCATGGTGGGGCAGGGGATCCGGCAGTTCGTGGACATCGGGTCCGGATTGCCGACGCAGGGCAACGTGCACGAGGTCGCCGACGAGGTGGCGCCGGGTGAATGCCGGGTGGTGTACATCGACAACGAGCCGATCGCCCAAGCGCACGCCCAGATCCTGCTCGAAGAGACGGCGGACCCGGCCCGGCATGCCGCCCTGGACGCCGATTTCTTCGACCGGCGCCTGCTGTGGGACCGCGTGATGGACACCGGCCTGATCGATCGGAGCGAGCCCATCGGGCTGCTTCTGGTCGCGCTGTTGCATTTCATGCCCGACGAGCAGAATCCGCACGCCGCACTCGGTTTCCACCGCACGATGCTGCCGCCGGGAAGCTTCCTGGCCGTGTCGCATATTCATGTCGCGCCCGAGGACGTCGAGACGCAGAACGCGGGCAAGCGGGTGGCGCAGGAGTACGAGCGCCGGACCAACCACGCCGCGATCATGCGCTCGCGCGAGCAGATCAGTGAGTTCTTCGGAGACCTGGAGCTGGTCGAGCCCGGTCTGGTGTGGCTGCCTCGGTGGCGCCCCGACGTCGCGGGCGCCGACAAGGACGCGCCGCGTTCCCGCGGGCTGGCTGGGGTGGCACGCACGCGCTGAAACTCGCGATCAACCTGCTAGGGCGTCTGGTGCCCTCGATTGAGCCAACCGCGCATGATTTCGACGGCAAGCCAATGCCCCCGGATCCCCGCCTCCTCGACGACCGGGATGCCGTTGCGGCGCCGGAGCGGGTCGGCTCCGCGAGCGAGCAGGAACGCGGTGGTGTCGGCATGCAGCGGCTCACCGGTCTGGACGTGGCCGTCGTGTTCGACGTCGATGGCGTGGCGCAGAAGGGTCCAGCCGTCGCCGTTGTCGTCCTCGATGTCGTGACCGGCATCGAGGAGGTCTCGTAGCCGGGGAAGGTCTTCGAGTTCGACGGCTTGGTGAGCTGGTGACCAGGACATAGAGTGCCTCTGCAAGATCGATGCCGGTTCTGTCACACGATATCGGCCGAGGTACCCGGGAAGCCGCCCGGACGTTGGGCGGCTCGTCCCACGGCGTCCCATGGGAGAGATGTTTCCGCAGGTGAAGCGCGGGACCTTGTCCCATCGTCCCAAGTCTCCTCGAGACGCTTCCGCTCGCCGGAAGTCGATGCGCAGACTGGGTTGGCCCATTCGGGCAGGCAGCGAAATCGAGGGGTGGAATCACGATGAGGTTGATGCGAGAACTCGCGATCGGGTTGGCGGCTTCCGCCGCGTTGTTCGCCGTGCCGACGTCCGCGAACGCCGTGGCGGCGGACCCGGCGCCAAGTCGGCCGGGTGCAGGGATTGCGGCGGAATGCTATCCGTATCCGCTGCTCTGCGGTGTGATCCGCAATCTGTCGAGTTCTGATCGTGGATTGCGGATCACCAAGGCGTGGGGTGATCGACACGACTCCAGCAGCTGGACAACGTTGGCGCCTGGCAAGAGTTCACGTGACTCCCATGTCAGGGACGCCGACGGATACTGGGTGGCCCGAGGCTGCATCGCCGAGCAGGGGTGGTACGAGTACAAGGGGCCACAGTGGGTGAAGGTCAGCAACGTGCCGCTTGGCTCGGAATGGCAGGTGGAATACCGCTGCTGAGCAGAGGTAAGAATGCCCGGCGACGATCATGAAATCGTCGCCGGGCGGCCACCAGGGCACGTATCCGGCCGAGTCGATGGCAAGAACGGCGGAACGGTCGTACGCGCGCCGTACGATGCTCTGCGAGATCTGTCTGGCCGATGACGCCTTGGGCGGAGTACTTCGCTCGTCAGCGGCGTAAGCCCACTCCGCCACCACCTGACTTCTGATCCCGTTGCCGTCCAGAGCAGCTACGGGCTCGGCCAGTTGGCCGGTGCGAGGATCCCGGTGATGACGAGGTGTGTCGGCGCGGCCCAGCCAGCCGCGGGGATCCCTCGGCGAGGCTGAACGAGACGAAGCCTCGGGTGGCCTTGTCGAGTGTGAAGCCGAGGCCTTCGGCAGAGAACTTCTTGGCGCGGGCCAAATCCTTTCTATCGCGACGTGCTCGGCTTCAAAGCACGCGAGGACGTCGGATTCGCGGGGATGCGGTGGGTGAGCGTCAGCCCACCGTCCCAGCCGGACTTGCGGATCGCCCTCGCGCCGCCCGACCTGGACCAGGGAGCGTCACCGGCCGACCGGCAGGCGATCGAAGACCTCATGGCCAAGGGATTGCTGGGCCGTCTCGTCTTCGTGACGCTGCGCTTCACCCAACCGGAACTCGGCAGGCGAAACGACCACAAGCCGAGTGATCGATCAGGCCTGGACTTCTACCGGAGGAGACAGCATGATGCGCGGAATTCGAGTCGTAACCAGTGAGGCCGCCCTCGATCGGTCGCGTCGCGGGAACGTCGAACCGGCTGGCTTCGGGACTCAAGGATTCACGTCGACGTTCAGTTGCGGGGGATCACGTAGTTCGTCGTCGACGTTGTCCAGGCGCGCGGTCAATTTGGTGATCGCCGCGCGGGCGTCGTCGCAGATCCCGTTGGCGGCCACCAGATACGAATCGCAGATCTCCCAGTAGTTGCCACCGCCGATCGCCGCGGGATCCTTCGTCCGCTGTGCACCTTGAACGGCTTCGGCCAGCACCTTGTCCAGGCCGAGGATCTTGTCGATGGCGAACGGGAATTTGCCAAGTACCCAGTTGCCGATGACGTCGAACATGGTCAGGCCGAGCTGTTCGAACTCGGGGTCGGCGAACGTCTCGGCCTGGAGCGCCCCGACGAACTGCTTCATGACCTTGACCATGTCGGCTCGCGCCTGTTCGAAGGTCTGGGAATACGCGATGAGGCACTGGCCCAGTTTGCCGACCGCCAGAATGTAGGGTTCGGTGTAGTTCTCCAGTTCCTCACGATAGGTCTGTACGCCGACCGCGACATCGCCTTCCCACCTGCCGAGCGCGGCGCCCAGTGCGCTGTCGAGGTTGTTGAGCACGTCGAGGCTGGGACTTGCCTCGCCTGCCGACTTGTAGCGCAGCTCGTCGATGGCCAGCCACCCCTGATGCATGACCTTGAGCTGCTGGTGCGCGATGACGTCGGACGGATGGAAGAACCGCTCGAACGGATAGTTGACCCACCGGTCGGGGTGCGGGCCGGTGGGGCCGTAGTCGTGGAGCAGCCAGTCCACCCAGCCGGCCACCCAGCGGGCCCAGACCGCCAGTTCGTCGCACTGATCCTGGTATCGGTCGAATTGCGGGTAATGGGCCGGCGCGCGATCCGGCCAGTACGGTGGATGTCCCATCAGCGGCCCCCGTCCATCCAGGGTTCTCCGATGCGCCGGAGTCGTTCACCCGCGGCCGTTTCGGTTTCGGCATAGAGCTTCGAAGCCGTCTGCAGACCGCCCTGCAACCGTCGGGCCGTGTCGACGAAGCTGTCGTTGTATGAAATGAGCGTGTCGAAGGTTTCTTTGAACTTGTTGCTGAAGTCTTCGCAGGCGTGAAAGAAGACCCCGGCGTCGCCATAGTCGCCGAGTAGTGCGGAATTCCTCTCGATCACGGCTTGCGCGTTCTTGACGGCCGTGCCGTGTGTCTCGAAATGGGTGACGGCCTCGCTCGCGCGCTGGGCGGCGTGCTTGACCAATTCAGGGTCGACCGCGAAACCTTGTGACACCGTCCGCCTCCATCTGCACTGCCCGCTCAGTAGATGTAGATCCTGGAAATCGACTTGGACGATACCTTGGTCGCTCGCGTCGGAGAGGGACTTTCAGGAAACTCGCCGATCGCGGAAGCTACGGTTCGTTGGTGAACTGGTTGAGTGAGACCCGGAACTCGTATGACACGCTCGCGGCCGGCTACGCCGATGAGACCCGAGACCTGCTCGACAGGAAACTTCACGTTCGCGCGGGGGTCGTGCTGTTCGCCGACCTGGTCCGCGCGATCGGTGGCGGGCCTGTCGCGGATGTGGGCTGCGGGCCGGGGCACACCGCCGCGCTGCTGCGGGAGCTGGGCGTGGACGCGTTCGGTATCGACCTGTCTCCCGCGATGATCGAGATCGCTCGCCGAGAACACCCCGATGTGCGATTCGAGGTCGGTTCGATGACCGACCTCAAGGTCGACGAAGGCTCTCTCGCCGGCGTGCTCGCGTGGTGGTCGCTGATCCATATCCCGGACGAGGTGGTGCCGGGCGTGCTCGCGCGGTTCCATCGGATCGTGCGGCCGGGTGGGATGGTGGCCGTGGGTTTCCACGTCGGGGACGAGCCTGAGGACGAGACGAGCGGGAATGGGGACCAGTCCACGCGGGCGGCGGACGGGTACCTTCGACGGCCGTCCCGCGTGGCCGATTGGCTCCGCGAAGCGGGTTTCACGGTGGAGGCGCAGCATCTGCTGAGTCCGGACGAGCCGAAGCCGGGCGCGATACTCTTCGCTCGCCGATTCATCGGCCCGTCCGGGGCGGTCAGCCGGTGACGTCCAGGTGCGCGGGGACCGGGGTGGGCTTGGGGGCCTTGCCGCCGGGCTGAGGCTTGTCACCGCTGGGCTTGGTCGGCGGTTCCGGGGTGGCGCCGGGAGATTTGGCGCAGGTCGCCGATGCGATGTCCAGCGTCTGTGTCCGGCCCAGCAGCTTGGCCGATACCGCGGTCACGGTGAGCGTGCCGCCGGCGTTCTTGGTCTGCTTGTTCACCACCAGTTCGAGCAACGGGGCCAGCGGGACGGTGGTGTTGGGCGGGACCTGGTCGAGCTTGTTCGCCTTGCCGCCGACCTCGAGGTTCGCGATCGACACCGAACCCTTGCCGTCCTGGCATTCGGCCTTGATCACGTCGGCGCTCAACCCGGGCAAAGTGGCCCCGGCGGGCAGGGTGGCGAGGTTCAGCGAGAGACCGGCGACGCTGGACTTGGCGTGCCCCGGTTTCACGTCGGCGTTCAGTACCTTCGCGCTGACCAGGGACGGGCCGGAGGCCGGCAGCGCCACTGAGGCGAGCGACTCCTTGCCCGCGCCGGAAACCGAAGGCGTACGGGGAATCGTGACCAGACCGGACGCGGCGATGGCGTAGGCGGACTCGGCCGGGGCGGCCACGGCGGGGGTGGCGGTGAAGGCCAGGCAGACCGCGGCCGCGCCGGCGAGCACGCTGGTTGTGCGTGGGGACAAGGAAATTACCTCCATGATCGGGTTTCAGGTGATGTTCACGACGGTGCCGAGCGGCAGCTCGACGAGGCGGTCCAGTGCCTCGCGGGTGACCCGGATGCAGCCGTCGCTGGTGGCCTTGCCGACGAAGCTGTCGTCCGGCCAGGTGTGCAGGCCGACCGTGCCGGGCCCGCCACCGAAGGTCTCGTGCGAGTCGGAATGACTGCTCAGCGGCAGCACGATCGGGCTGTAGGTGTTCACGCTCTCCTTGATCGAGGCGAGAATGAACGCGCGACCGGTTGGCGTGGGGTGTTCGGGTTTGCCGGTGCCGATGGTCCACGAGCCGATCGGTTTGCCCAGTTCCAGGATTTCCAGGCGGAATGCGGCGAGGTCCACGTTGACCCGGAAGTCATTGTGCGCCGATTCCACGGTTTCCGGGGTGGCGTGCAGCCAGCCGGTCGCGCCGTTGGGCCGGGCGGGCAGCAGTACCTGTGCCCAGTCGCCCTGCCGGGCGATCACCGGGACCCAGGTCGGTGAGCCGATCTGGGTTTCGGGCAGCCGGGCGATCGGCTCCGCGCCGGGTGCGCGGTAGACCACCGCATCCGCCTTGGGATGCAGTACTTCGCCGCCGGCGGGGAGCGTGGGGGACGGGTCCGCGGGCGCGGAGTTCAGCTGTCCGAAGGTGTTCGCCTCGGGCAGCGAGGCGAACACCTCGGGCGACGAGGGTGGCGGCGCCACGGGGGCAGCGGCGCCGCCACCCTCGTCCCCGGTGGTACCGCAGCCGGACAGCGGAAGCATCGCCAGCACCAGTACGAGAAGCGCGCGAACCGGATGTAGGCGTGCGCCATCGCAAGAGGTCTGCAGTTCGGTCATCGGGGCCTGTCCTTGCGCAGAGTCATCCGCAACGGGAGACGAATCGGGAACGATCATCTCTAACAGGAAAGCAGTGCGTTGATCAATGCGCACGGTAGGTGATCGGAACGAATCTGCCTGCGGTTTTGTCGCGTTTTACCAGGTCGATCGGGCGGACTGAGTTCACTCGATCGAGGCGGAAATGCGTTTTCGCTAATCCGCGGCGGAAATACGCTGTGTATTTTCTCCTGCGGCCATTCGGAGGACTCGTGCAATAGTGGCGGGCGCGATGACCACTCGGAGTGTCCTCTTCGCTCGCGGGCGGGAGCCGGCCGCGAGTTTCCGCGCGATCGGCATTCCGCTGCGAGACGGCCCGGTCACCCGAACCGGACGTCGGGGATCGCCGTCATCAGCCGCTCCCATTCGGGATACCTGGCGAGCTTGCCTTCGTACACGGCGGTGATCTTCGCGGCCAGCTCCGGATCGGGGTCGTCGGTGACGGCGACCCCGACGTGCAACTTGGCGTAGTGCGGGAGGATCTCCGGATCTCCGGCCAGATGGACCGGGTCGTACATGTAGCGCTCGAGCGCGTCGAGGTCGGCGAGGCCGAAGGAGTAGGCGTGGGTGTAGCCCGCGGCCGGGTCGCCGAGGAACCTGCCGACCGTGGAGAACGCTATCGACTCCACCGCCGCGGTCCGGCGGATCAACTCCAACGCGCGAGTCTTCTGTTCCTCGGTGCTCTCCTCGCGGAACGCGAAGCGCATGAACTGGACGATCAAGACTTCCTCCTGTACTTTGAACCGATGAGTTCAATGTAGTGAACGGATAGGTTCATGTGCAATCCTGGATTTCGGAGACCGGTGGAGAGGATCGTGTCGTGACGAAGGTGACCGCTCCGCGCGGGCGGGTCGACAAACGTCAAGCGATCTTGGACGTGGCCTTCACGGTCTTCGCGCGCCGTGGTTACGCCCGGGCTTCCGTTCAGGAGATCGCGGATGAGGCCAAGGTCGCGAAACCCACCGTCTACAACCATTTCAGCGACAAGGAGACGCTGTTCCGCGGCTCCATGGCGGCCGCCGCCGACGGTGTCGCCGCCGACTCGCTCGACGCCATCGGACCGCTCCGCGACGCGGGAGCAGATGTCCGCGCGGCCCTCGGCACCGCGGCTTCCCGTCTGCTGCGGATCTGTTCCGGCGAGCGTTCGCACGCGCTCCGGTCGTTGGCCTACGCCGAACTGGCCACGTTCCCCGAGCTGGTGGTCGCCATGCAGGAGCGCACGTCGGTGGATCTGACCGAGGCGCTGGCCGACCGGTTCGCCCGTCTCGCCCTTTCCGGCGCGCTCCGCTCCTGCGATCCGGCCAGGGCCGCCGAACACTTCCTCGCTCTGCTGATCGGGCCGCTGGAATCTCGCTCTCGCCTCGGCGCTCGTGTTCTCCCGGAGAGTGAACTCGAAGGCATAGCGGAGTCGGCCGTCGACACCTTTGTGCGCGCATACGGTTTGTAGGCCGCTCCCCGATGGCGGCCGGTCAGCGGCGGATCAGTGGCCGGTAAGGACTCCCTCCTGATCTGACGGCAACCGCCGGCCAAGGGGGAGCCGACCATGCCCGATTTCGAAGTGGAGCTGGCCGGCTCAGCAGTTTCCCGGCGTCGATACGGCGCGCTGAAACTGAAACGGTCGGGCGTACGCTTCCTGGGTGGAATTCGTGGTTGCCGATGACGACGTGTGGCTCTCCGCGTTCGGTGTTCTCCCGCAGGCTGAAGAAGCGTCGGACGACGATTGGGTGCGGGAGCTGCGGGTGCCCGTCTCTGTCACCGGGGAGCTCCACCTGTCCTGGGACGTGCTTCATCAGAGCGTCCGCGTTCGGTACACATGGGCATCGGACCTCATTGTCGATGTCTACCGTGAACAGGCGACTCTTCTCACGGTCGATGACCGCAAGACCGGCCCCGTCGTCGTGTTGGAGTACTACGCGGAAGGCTGTCGCGGCCGGGCATTCGTGCGGACTCAACCGACGCTCGCTTTGGAGGACACCTTCCTGCGTACGTGACTGCCCGCTCACATCCCGGGCATAAGCGTCCGAGGTTGCGCACTGCGGGTCGTCGCGGTGGGCAAACTACTACGGACCGTCATCGACACGTGGGCGGCGGGAGTGCTGACACAGTGACCGCGTCGCCCCGCCGAACAGTCGCGGAGTCCTGCCGATACCGCCCTTCGAGCGATTTCGTGTCACCAGTGAGTTGGAAGGTCAGCCGGTTCGCATCGGAACCCCGAATCCTTCGGAAGCGCCCGGACCGAGGTTCGTGGAATAGAATGAACCCGGGATATCCGAAATGGAAAGGCATCGTGCATGACGAGTCGGTTCGAATGGGCGACCATCGACAGCGTGGATCCGCGGCGGCTGGCGGATTTCTGGTGCGGCGTTCTGGGTTACGTCGTTTATGAGGACAAGAACGGCGCAGCGGTCGAGATCGGGCCCGATCCGGAGGAGCCGGACGAACAGCGGTTGGCCGCGTTGCGTGGCGGGCCCGCTGTGCCGAATATGGTCTTCGTCCGTGTTCCCGAGGCCAAGACCATCGCCAAGAACCGGGTGCACTTCGAGGTCTGTCCGATCGACAGTGACCAGCAGACCGAACTGGAGCGGTTGCTCGCGCTCGGCGCGTCCAAGACGGATGTGGGACAGGGAGACGGCCGGTCCTGGGTGGTAATGGCCGACCCGGAAGGAAACGAGTTCTGCCTGACGCGCAGCCTCGCGCCGGGGGAGTTCGAGCTGTAGTCCGGAATTGCCGGGTACGCTGCCCGGGCGGGAACAGGGGTTTCTTGCGTCGCTCCGACGAAACAGCCCTGGTCGTCGAGACCTTCATGTCCGAACATCGCCGAACGAATATGACACGGGACGCTGGCAACTGATTGCTGATTGTTTGTAGCTGATTCTCTACGAATACCTGTAAGTCATACTCGCTGGGCGACGGTTCCTCTGCGGCGCTGGAGTATGACGCATCGAATCACCACGAGTGACTTTGGTTTCGGGCCGGCATCTGCGGGCGGGTGGTGGTCGTCGTCAACGGGGCGCCTGCTGATGCGGCAGGCGTCAGAGACTTGATCTGATCGGGACTTCTTCCAGGATGTCCGGCGCTGACACGGTCATGAAACCGAGGCCTGCCATCTCGCTGTGACACAGCACCGCCTGCCACGGCTCGGGCAGCCGGGTGAACGCCTTCGCGGCGAGCGAGCGCTTGAGCCCGGCGGTGTCGGAGAAGGGGACCCTCTGGCGGTCTGTGAGCAGGGAACTGCGAGGCCTGGGTCAGTGCGATCGTGCACAGATCTCGGCGGCCGTCGGCTTTTGATCACTCGTCAGGCTGACGCCGGTTGTGCCGCTGGCTGCGCGGTACTGGACTGGTCGCACATCTCCAGTCTCCTGAGGATGGAAGGACATGATCATGTTTGGCTGCTCACGCCGTAGGCAGGCCGGGGTGCTGTTTTCCGCGGCTATGGCCGTCTTGTTGACCTGCCCGGTCGTTTCCGCGGCTCCGTCTGCGGTCGGTGCGGCGCAGCAGTCGGCGGTGAACGGCGGTGATGCGATGTACACGGTCTCGCCGGGACCCGGCCGTGAACCGTATTATTGTTCAGCGGGGTTCGCGATTCTCGTCAAGGGCGTCCGGTATGTCCTCACGGCCGGGCACTGCACCGAACACGGGCTGGACTGGGAAGGTATCGGCCCTAACGTGGACAGCCATTTCCCGGTGACCGATTACGGCCGTGTCCGTGACCTTTCCGGCTCCGGGCCCAGCCAAGTCAATTTATACGATGGCAGCACCCAGCGGATCCTGCGCGCGGGCATCCCGCAGGTGGGGCAACCGGTGTGCAAGAGCGGCATGACGACGAAGAAGACGTGCGGGAAAGTCCTCGGCCTCAACCAGACCGTGAACTACGGCAAGGACAAGCAGGTCGTCGGGACGATCGCGACCGACATCCCCATCGAGAGCGGTGATAGCGGCGGCCCGTTGTTCTATGGCGGCGTCGGCTACGGAGTGCTGTCCGGCGGGAACAGCCAAGTCAGCTTCTTCCAGCCACTACGCTCCGTGCTCACCGCCTACGGCGCCACCCTCGCCTGAGAGGGAGGCGCCCAAGTCGCCGGGCGCGATCCCTCCCATTTGGCTTGCCCAGGTGAGAGATCCGGGACAGGCTGCCGTGCGTGACATCATCCCCTGTCCGGGCAAATCGATCTTGACTTGGCTTCCGTGCTTTGCGTTGCTAGATCCGTTCGAAGATGACGTCGAAGTCCTTGCGCCAGGTGGATCCGTGGTCTTCGGACGCTTCCCAGCGTGCGTTGATCCGGTCTGGTTGGACGTCGGCGATGAAGCGTTGGTGCATGTCGGGGTCTTGGCGGTTCAGGTGCCAGCGTGTGCCGTCGAAAGTCATGGCGAAGACTCGGCAGACACCTCGTTCGTCGTGGTAGAGGGCTGTGTAGGTGTCGCGGGTATCGCTGCGGCCGAGAACCAGGACCATCTCGCTCGCCGCCTTGTCGTCGTCGGCGCCCATGGTCCAGCGGAGGACTACGAACGCGTCACCGAGCCACTCGACCGTCGCTGAGCCAGGCACCTCTTGGTCAGCGGGGTCCAGGAACCATGCGTTGCGCAGCGTTGTCCGCCACGAGCCGACAAGGACGTCCAGTTGTTGCATGACCTCGTTACGCATGGCTACCTCCCTGACGTCGAGCCCGAACTCTTCGAGCTCGCAGGAGTCTCGCGGGGGACTGCCTTTACCGCGCTGAGGGAAGCGCGAGAGCGGCCTGCGATGTAGGAGTGGAGCCTCTGCGAACCAGAACCGGTCCACAGGGACTTCACCTCAAGACTATCGGCCTGGTTTTGAGCTGAACAAGAAAGAGCCCCTGGCCTGTACCTGAGGTACAAGCCAGGGGCTTCGTCTTCCGGTCGGGCTGACAGGATTCGAACCTGCGACCCCTTGACCTTATTCGGGGCGATGCTGACCTGCTCGCCTATGTCGCGCACGCCTGGTGACCAGCAAAAACGCGAGTCGTCGGTGGTCGTCGTTAGTCGTCGCACGTGGGTGTCATGTGGCATGAATGTGGCATGCGCCGCGGCTGCACTGCTGGGAGTCGGTGACGGCCGATCAGGCGTATCGAGGTAAGGCTACGCTTAGTGCGACTCGCTCGCTGTGCGCTACCCACCCACTACACATAGGGGTTGGCTCGCCCATGTGGGCCTACATGTGGTGTTGATGGTCCGGAAATGTCGGTGACGTCGGCTACACTTCGACTAACGCGAACAGGAAAGACCCCGACCGGGGTCGACACCTCGGCCGGGGTCCAGTGCATTGGCGTGCTCTGCGACCGTACAAGGCGGCAGTAGTTAGCGACAAGGCTGGCTGCTGTGCGGGTGTCCGAGCTCGCAGATATGGATCAACATCATGGCTAAGAAGTACACGCCGGGTACGCCGGCACCCTCGTCCGGGCAGTACAAGGTGCCTGGCAGCAAGACCGAGGTCACTGCGATCGAGGGCAAGCCTCTGCCGCCTACCCCCAAGCCCGGACAAAGCTACGTGCAGGTCGACAAGACCAAGCACAAGGGCGACTAACTGATAAGGCCTGTGGGGCGGAGTCAATGCCGCTCTGCCTCACAGGTCTCATCGTGACGAGGGGTGGATCTCCACCTACAAGTGGGGGGCCGCTTCGGCATCTCGTCGACCTGGCGCAAGCCCAATCGCACCGTGTCAAGGGGGCACTTCGAGTCTGTCCGGCGCGTGCCCGCGGTCTGCCCCCTTGACACGGTGTGATGCCCTCTGGGAGGTCGTCGGGATGCCGAATGGCCACGCACGAACGCGACGTGCGCTCTCTCCTGGCCATCTCGGAGACCTGCCCGTCCGGCGAGGACATCTTCTTCTTTGAACGGTCCGAGGACCCCACGGCCTGCCTCGCCGCGGCCGACC
The DNA here is from genome assembly GCF_003947485.1 of Amycolatopsis sp. WAC 01416. NCBI lineage: Bacteria > Bacillati > Actinomycetota > Actinomycetes > Pseudonocardiales > Pseudonocardiaceae > Amycolatopsis > Amycolatopsis sp. WAC 01416. The sequence continues at coordinate 346,471 of NZ_QHHX01000009.1, forward strand.
GCGCGGGGACCGGCGCCAGCCGCATGCCCCGTGCGGGGCTCGGCCGCGGCAAAGGGCATGAGGCCGTGCGGCCCCGCAGGGGCCGCCTTGAACAAGAAAAGAAACTCTGAACACACTGAGCCTGACGCCCCCGGCAAGCAGGGTCTACAAGAGACAGGGGAAGTCCAAAGAGGAACGCCCCGTAGCGGAGGTTGGTTGGCCCACTTCACAGCTACGAGGCGTTCAAGTTCGAAAGGTAGCAGATCACTCGCTACGGGGCGAAAGCTTGTATGCGGCTGTGAACGAGGAACCGCACCGGTAGCACTTGGTGGCAGCACACGTGATATCTGGGTCACCACATTCGGGGCAGCCATGCAGCCGTACAGGGAGCACTTCGCCAAAGTCGGCAAGGGTGAACTGCGTCGCCTCGCCGTACGGTCGCTCATGGTCGACGGTGCCGTCTGAGCCGACCGCGCGCGGCGCATCGTCTTCCTCGGGGTGGTGCTTACCCATCTGCTGCTGCCTTACTGTGGTCGGTCCATCATGTAGACGAACTCGTAGCGGTCACTGGGAAAGATGATGTCGGCTGCCTCAACGGGGATCAAGTCGTCCGAATCACCCTGCGTTGCAAGAACAGTCTGCCGAACCTCGACGACGTGAACATCGGCGGGGATGGCCAGTTCGGACGTCTCGAACGCGGTCGGGGGCCGAACAATCAGCCGCTCCTGGATGTGCGAGATGGTCCATCCGATCGCAGCGAACCGCGCGTTCAGGCCGTGTGTGCCATGGGGGCCTTCGTGCGGGTGCTCGATGACGGTTCCGCCAGTGATGCTCCTGGGCTCCCATGACGTCGACATGCTCATCGGATGGCGGTCGGCGAACACTCGGTAGGTCGTCTCGGTGACACGCTCCCCGGGGGAGATATCCAGCCGTTGGGCGACCCACTCGGTGGCCGGCACTTCGTGAGTGTCGTGCTTGGCGCTTGGCGTGCGTCCCGCTCGACCGGCTTCGCGTACGTACGTGCGCTCTTCTTGCTCGAAGTGCCTGTAGGGCATGGTCCGGATCATCCGATCCAGCTTCGCGACGTAGGTGCCTTTGCCTGGAACGGTGTAGACGAGACCTTCGCTCTGGAGGACCTGAAGAGCCTTCTTGCTGGTGATCATGCTGACGCGGTGCTGCTCACAGAGGGCTGCTGCGCTGGGGACGGGCGCGTCAACCTGGAGCAACCCTGCGCGGATCTGCTGTCGGAGGTCGTCGGCGATCTGCATGTACTGCGGTACGGCCTTGCCTTGACTTCGTTCGCTACTGGTCATCGTTGGTCATCCTTGGTCCATTCGAGTGACTGACTGGGTATGGTTTGACATACCAGGTATGTCGACGCATACTAGGTATGTAACACGATACCAGGTGCTCGACTCTCTGGAGGCTCGACATGCAGGACATCCCGTTCATCAGCACTGGCTACAAGTTCATGGTCACCGAAGCGCCGACCATGAAGATGAAGGAAGACAAGAACGGGGAGCTCACCCCGGTGGCGGACAAGCGCACGGGCACGATCCCGTTCGTGGTGATGCTGTTCGCGAAGCCGCGCCCGGTGGAAGGACGCCGCCCGGGTAAGGGCGAAGAGATCAAGGTTACGCTGGCGACGGACCCGGGGGATGGGTTCGACGAGGGCACCTATGTGGAGCTGATCGCGCCGGTGTTGAACACCTGGCAGACGACCAACGATGAGGGACGGATCACGGGTTCGGGCCTGTGGTTCAAGGCTGAGGGGCTGAAGCCTGCCGGGATGGGCGCTGTTCGCGACGCTGCCTGAGTCCGGCCACATGACCGGCGGGTGACCGGTTCGCGGAACCTCCCCAGTGCCCGCGGCACAACACCCTGGAGCGCTGCCCTGTAGGCAGGCTGCCCGTTCGAGCCGGGTCCAGCGCGCTTTCCGTTCATTGACAAATACACAGTGGGCCGATCCATGCCAAAATCCGCGCCGTTTGTGGTGGCGCGCATTGGTTCCCGGCGCCATTCTCCGGGGACCTTTGGGCTTTACCAGATTCGCAACGCTGGCAACCGATAGCTGCGACAGCAGGGAGATGTCATGGGCATCTGGAGCGGGTTCGACGAGGCCGACGTCGACGCCCACATGGACGAGATGAACGCGGAACTCGACAAGGAAATCTGAGGCAGGAAAGGAGAAGGACGATGGTGGGAGTTGTGGCGGGCAGGGGCGGGCTGTCCTCGTATGACCCGTCCGGCCCGAAGCGGGGCTACTGAGACCAAGCACGTTTGCACCGCGAAGTTCTACGTGGTGTGCGGGATCGCGACATGCGAAGTGTGTGGCGCGCAATGGAACTACCCCTGAGGAGAGAAACGACATGATCGCGAACGTACTGCCGTACGTGTTCTGGCTGGTCCTCTCGGGCTGCCTGATCGCGGCGGCTCCGATGATCGGCATTCCGGCCCTGGTGCTGTCGCTCGGCCTGGCCGCGAAGGTCGGTCGGTGATGGGCCGCCCGGTGCGCGTCGGCTCGGTGATCCGCATGCTCGCGGCTCGCCTGGAGCAGGAACGCAGGGAAGCGCTGGAGGAACCGACCACGGACCTCGGCTGGCAGGCGGGATTCTGCGCGGGCCTGGAACACGCCCGACACGTGATCCGGAACGGAGGCTGAACACCATGCCGGAAATCCTGGACATCATCACCGCGGCTACGGAGGCGTACCGCAAGTTCGAAGCTACGCACCCGGAACGGGAGATCCGGCAGGCGGTAGGGAACGCAGTCAGATTCCTTGCCGCCGACCTGAAATCGGCCGCCGAACTGACGGCAGGGACACAGGAAAGGGCCTGACATGCAAATCGGAGTGCTCAACCGGCGCGCCCAGGAACGCTACGCCACGTTCACATCGATTTTGGATCTCCTGGGCGAGATCCTGGGGGACGTAGACAAGCTGATCGCGAAGGTCGACGACGGCGCGGCCGGTGCCGACTCTTGGAGCATCGCCACCCAGGACGAACTGAAGCAGTACCGGGCGAACGCCTTCGCCGCGCTGGATCACCTGCGGACGCTGGGCAAGAAGCACGAAGCCGAACTGATCTCGCGCGAGTGGAGGTTCTGACATGAGCCATCAGGTAGACCGCGTGGTCGACGACCTGTCGTCCGCCCTGCTCCAGCTCAAACACGCGATGCGGGGAATGCCGCTGAATCAGAACGGTTTCCGCGCCGCGCACGACAAGGCCGCCCGCGCGATGGGCACGCTCACCACCGAGCTGCTCGACGCCCGACCGGCCATGACCTGAACAACCTTCCGCACGAGACCGGCCCCGCACCCCTCTTGACCGAGGACGCGGGGCTGTTTTCGTTCTACCCCAAGGAGAAACACTCCCATGTGGACCAAGAAGCGCTACGAGGCCCCGAAGTCCTCGCGTCGCGTGGGCGGCGAGTTCCGCGCTCTGAAGTGGACCGCCCGGCACCCCGGCTCCGTGCTCGTGCCCGCCACGCTCACCGCCTCCGGTATCGAGCTCGGCTGGGCCACCACGGGCGGCATCATCGGCGGCACCGCGGCCGGACTGTGCACCTGGTACCGGGCGCACCCGGACACCTTCGACTACTACGCCGCTCCCCGGATGCGAGCATGGCGCCGACGCTGGTCGGTCTACTTCGGACCGAAGTTCAACAAGGCACTCCGGGCCTGCGACCTGTACACCACGGACCGCAAGACCGGCCAGGAATGGTTCCCGCGGGTAGTCCGGGTGCGCTCGTACTCGCCCTCGGTGGACACGATCACACTGTCGCTAGCACCCGGGCAGGGACGCCGCTCGTTCGACGACAAGCTCGAAATCCTCGCCGACACACTGCGGGTGGAGCGGATCGCGATCGAACGGCCGAAGCCGGGCTACGTCGCGCTGATCGTGGAACGCTCGGAGCCGTTCACCGAGACCATTCCGGCCCCGGAGATGCCCGAAGAGTCCGACGCGGTCGACCCCGGCGACATCTACATCGGCGAGACCGAGTACGGCTCGGAGTGGCGGCAGGGAGTGGGCAGTCAGCACATCTTCATCGCCGGAGCGACCGGAGCGGGCAAGAACTCGGTCGTCCTCGCGATCCTGCGCGGACTGGCCCCGCTGATCCGTGACGGCAAGGTGCGCCTGTGGATCTGCGACCCGAAGCAACTGGAGTTCGCCAAGCTCGCGGGCGTCGCCTACCGGTACGCCGACGACGAGGGCCGATGTGCCGAGCTGGTCGACGAGTACCTGGAGGATCTGCGCGCGGTCCAGCGCATGTTCGCCTCGACCGGCAAGCGGAAGATCACGATGTCGCGGGAAACCCCGCTGAACATCCTGATCCTCGACGAAATCGGCGCGCTCCTGGCCTACGGTGACGGCACTATCGGGCGGGCACTGCGGAAGAACCTCGCGATCGTCGGGTCGCAGGGCCGCGCTACCGGTCACTCGATGATCGCCGCGGTGCAGGAGCCGACCAAGGACACTGTGCCGATTCGTGAGCTGTTCCCGGTTCGGATCTGCATGCGCGTCACCGCACAGTCGCATGTGGACATGGTCCTCGGCGACGGCTCCCGGCTCCGCGGTGCGCTGGCCGACGAGATCCCCAACATCGAGGAGACGGCCGGTATCGGCTACGTGATCCGGCAGAAGACCCGCACACCAATCCGGGTCCGCGCGGCCTACACCGACGACGGCGACATCGACGACCTCGTCGCCTTCATCCGCTCCGGCTGGACGGGTGAATCCCGCCTCACGGTGGTGGCCTGATGCTCACGCCGACGAACTACGCAGTGATCGTCGTCGGACCGTTCTTCGAGGTGAGGTCCTGGAATCGACGGGATCGCACCTGGGATCTCACCAACGAGCGGCTGTACAGGTCGCGCGCGGACTGCCGCCCCATCATGGAGTGGCTGATGTCGCAGGACTCGGACACCTACGACATCGTCGAATACTCGCACGCGTACCGCTGCCACTGCGTGATCTGCGGAGACCCACCGGACTACGACGAGGTCTACCTGTTCCCGGACTGGCACGAACTCGTCGCCTACGTCGCCAGCTATCCCGGCTGGGTGACCACCTCCGAAGTACTGATCTTCTGTCCCGATCACCGACCCCTGAGGGAGGAATGACCATGTGGCGCATCGGTTTCTACGTGTGGCGCGTGTGGCTGGTCACCAAGTACGGCGCGCCCGCGGTTGGCCTGCTGGCGCTGATCTTCTGGGCGCAGGGTGCCTCACCGCTGTTTTGGGTCACCTTCGGCGTGTTCGGCTGCATGGGCCTCGGGATGGCCCTCGGGGTGATCGAGTTCCGCAACCAGGAGTTCGGCAAACCGAGGGAGCGCATCCGATGACCAGACGCACCAACCGAGATCAGCTCGGACTGTTCGGCACGGTCGACCCGGCCCCGCCGCCGACACCCGCCCGCCAGTGCCCACCGGTCCGCGACCGCAAGAAGACGCCCGGTGCTGCCGGGAACCCGTTGGTGGCAAAGGACGTTCTCGCGGAAGTCCGCGATGGCCGCTACGGGCTGCTCGACGACTCCGACAAAGTCGTCGTGATCGAAGACGGCGAACGCGCCCGCCCGGCACTGGACGAGGACATCGTCCACCACCTCATCGCCAACGGCTACATCGCTCGCTGCCGACCCGGACACACCATGACCTGCGTCTACGGAATCAAACCGCGCCCGGTCCTGCCGCTCCAGCTCACCAGCCGCGGCAAGTCCATGCTTCAGCGCTGGTCCAACCTGCAACCGCTGGGAGACAACACATGAACCTCTTCCGCCTGCGACTGCTCCAGACCGAGTTCTACGAGATCTGCGACGGGCCGTACACGGCGGCTGCCTTCCGGCGGCTGGCCGAGCTGGGCGACGAAATGGCCACCATGCACGAGAACGAGGCCGCGGAACTGCGGCGGCTGTCCGCGATCGCAACCAGCCGAGCAACCTGCAACCCGAACTGAAGGGGCTGAACTATGAGCAACCTGGACTTTCTGAGCAATATCAACGGGCTGATGTCGGAGTACTACCAACTCTGGCAGAAGCTCGACAACCGCGTCGACGGCGAGCGGTTCCGGAGCACGAGCTTGGCCGACCTCGCCGACCAGATCGCCGCAAGGCTGGAAGAGGAAGCGGATCACTACCGCTCCCAGGCGACCCGCTGGCGCGACGGGAACTGACAGGAAAGGAGGTCGTGATGTCCACCACGGACACCACGCAATCGGCTGGTCTCGACCTGGTGGGCATCGTCCGCATCATCGTCACCGTGGCCCTGGGCGCCATCGGCGGGGCCGCTGGGTTCATGCACACGCACGACTGGGCTGCCCACCACGGCCAGACCGGCTGGCTCGCCTGGGCCGACGCCGTCGTGATCGAAGGCATCGTCGTGGTCGCCGGTTTCGAGGTCCAGCGGGACCACCGCCGCGGCAACACCAAGTTCCTGACCTTCCCGATGGTGGTGCTCTTCGTCGGCTTCGGGGTGCAGATGACGGCGCAAGTCGCGCTCGCTGAACCCACCCCGGCCGGATGGCTCGTCGCCGCGCTGCCCGCGCTCGGGTTCCTCGTCGTGGTCAAACTCCTGATGCGACACGCACCCGAGACCGAGACAGCCCCGCCAAGCACGCCGGCCGAAATCGACCCCGCACCGGTCCCGGCAGAACGTCCGGCACCGCCCGCGCCGTCCCCGCGGCTTCGGCTTCCGGCGGAGATCTCCAGCCGCGTCGACGCCGCCGTGACCGCCGCCCGGAGCGAAGGGCGCGAAGTCACCACCGAGGACATCCGCCGTGTCGCTCGCATCCCTGAGCAGATGGCCGCGCAGGTCCTCGCGCAACTCACCACGCACAACGGGCACAAGCTCGACGCCTGACGCACCACGCATGACCTCGACGGGGCACGGCCACCAAACACCACGGCCGTGCCCCGTTTCTCGTCTCCATCAACTGAAGGGCTCCGACATGCTGACGTTGGAACACCGCCTCACCGCCCGTGTCCGGGCCGCCGACTACCAGGAATGGCGCGCCAAGGTCCACGCCGTCAACGGCTGCGCCCGGCCCATCCGGCTAGCCGGAGCACACCAGCTCCAGGACGCCAACACCGGACAGGTGCTGCACCACCACGGCGGCGACATCTTCGCCCCCTGCGGCAACCGGCGCTCCGCGGTCTGTCCCTCCTGCTCCGACCGCTACGCCGCCGACGCCTTCCACCTCATGCGCGCCGGACTCATCGGCGGACACAAGGGCGTCCCGACCACGGTCACCGACCGGCCGCGCTCCTTCGTCACCCTCACCGCCCCGAGCTTCGGCCCCGTCCACCACGCTCGCACCACCGCCCGCGGGAAGCGCATCCCCTGCGGCTGCGGCGAGGTCCACCACGAAGCCGACACCCGCATCGGAACCCCGCTCGACCCCGAGACCTACGACTACGTCGCCTCGGTCCTCTGGCAGGCACACGCGGGCGTCCTGTGGCAGCGCTTCACCACCCGCGTCCGCCGCGAGATCGCCAAACGCGCCGGGCTCACCGCCCGCGAGTTCCGCGACCACGCCCGCCTGTCCTACGGCAAGGTCGCCGAATACCAGCGGCGCGGCCTCGTCCACTTCCACGCCGTCGTCCGCCTCGACGGCCCCGGTGGCGCCCTCGACGACGCCCCGTCCTGGGCCACCCCGGACATGCTCGACGACGCCGTCGCAGCCGCCGCGCGCCACGTGAAGGTCACCACCCACCGGCCTGAGGGCGAAGTCCTCGTCCTGGCCTGGGGCGCGCAGGTCGACGTCCGGCGCATCGAACGCGCGGCCTCGGCAGAGATCGAGGACGAGAATGGGCAGATCAGCGAAGGTCGACTCGCGGCCTACATCGCCAAGTACGCCACCAAGGGCACTGGCAAGACCGAAGCGGCCGACCGTCCTATCCGGTCGCAACAGGACATCGACTACCTCAAGGTCTCGGCGCATCACCGTCGCATCATCCAAACCGCGTGGGACCTTGGCGACCTCCCGTCCTATGAGGACCTGAAACTCCGGCGCTGGGCGCACATGCTCGCGTTCCGCGGGCACTTCCTCACCAAGTCGCTGGCCTACTCCACAACGTTCAAGACCATCCGCGAGGACCGGCGCGCGTTCCGGCTCGCCGAAACCCTCGAACGCCTCGGCCTCGACGACCGCGCGGACACCGTCCTCGTCGTCAACGACTGGACCTTCGACGGCACCGGATACACCGACGACGCAGAACGCGAACTCGCCGCGGGCATCGCCGAACGCATCCGCGACGACCGCAAACACAAGTACGACAAGGAGAACTACGATGGACCCACTTCTCACGATCGATGAAGTCGCGGGCATCCTGAGGGTGCCCACGGAGACGCTCCGTACCTGGCGCAAGCTGGGCAAGGGACCGGCGGGCATCCGCGTGGGCAAGTACGTCCGCTACTTCCCGGATGACGTGTCCGGCTGGCTCGACGCCCAGAAGGGCATCTGACGATGGCCCGCGCGTGGATCTACGACCGCACACAGTCCAGCGACTACGTGGACGCTGTGCGCAAGGCCAAGGCAAAGAAGCGGCGCCCGCCCGCGCGCTACCTGGTCCGCTACTACGACGTCGCCGGAAAGCTCCGTTCGGAGGTCGCGTCCAATAAGGACAAAGCTGAAGCGCGTTGCGCCGAGCTGGAGACGGCACTACGTGCTGGGTCCTATGTGGATCCGAAGTCGTCCAAAGTGACCTTTACCGACATGGCGGAAAAATGGCTGGAGAGTCGGCACGACCTCCGCAAGTCCACGTGGTGGAAGTACCGGGGCCTGCTGGACAACCACGTGATCCCCAAGTGGGGTGATCTGCCGCTGAACGCCATTGAGCGCGAGGACATCGCCGTTTGGGTCGCCAAGCTACTGAAGTCCAAAGAGGATGGAGGTAGCGCACTCGGGCCGTCGCAGGCTCGCCATGCGTTCCGCGTGCTCTCGATGGTGCTCGAATGGTGTGTGCCTCGGCGTATTCCGGTCAATCCGGCCCGGGGCGTGAAGCTCCCCGTACGGCCAGAAGCAGAGCACGTCTACCTGTCATATGAGCAAGTCGAAGCGCTTGCGAACGCCAGTGCAGGGCTGCGCACGAAGTACGACCGGCCAACCGCGGGCGCCGGGATCAACAAGGCGCTGATTCTGCTCCTGGCCTACACGGGACTGAGGTGGGGCGAGGCTGCCGCACTGCGCGTTGGCCGAATCGACCTTGCGCGACGTCGCGTCCGGGTGGCGGTGACGTTCTACGAGATCGGGGGAGAACAGCTTGAGGGGTTGCCGAAGACCGGCAAGCGACGGACGGTCTCGTTTCCGGCGTCGCTGGTGCCTGTCCTCCGCCCGCTCGTCGACGGGCGGGATAAGAACGATCTCGTGTTCACCACCGCACGCGGACTGTCGCTCCGGGCGAACAACTGGCGCGTCCGGGAGTTCAATGCGGCCGTGAACGCTGCCGGGCTGGCCGCTGAGGGGCTGACGCCGCACAAGCTACGCCACACGGCTGCCTCGCTCGCGATCGCCGCTGGCGCCGACGTGAAGGTCGTTCAGCAGATGCTTGGACATGCCGACGCGTCCATGACGCTGAACGTCTACGGGCACTTGTTCCCGGACAGGCTCGACGAAGTCGCCGACGTGCTCGACATCCGACGTCAGGCGGCACTGGCAGGCATGGCGGCATGAGGGGGACCAGCCTCGGAGCGAGTGACATATATGTGACATGCTCCGGGGCTGAGTGCGTCCTAAAACGACCGAAGGCCACGTCTACCTGCGTAAACGTGGCCTTTCCGGTCGGGCTGACAGGATTCGAACCTGCGACCCCTTGACCCCCAGTCAAGTGCGCTACCAAACTGCGCCACAGCCCGGACCCGCGCTCCGTGGAGTGCGATGTGAGTACTTTAGCGGGTCCCGAACAGGCGCTTGCAAGCAGGGGTCACTGTGTGTCTGAGCTGCGGAAACGGACCGTGAGGGCCGCCCTGTCGCATTCGGGCGGCCCGCACGGGTCACTGTGGGTTGCCGGCGTGGGTGAGGGTCTGCCAGGACACGAAGAGGTTGTTGGTGCCGGCCGGGCGCTGGCGCAGGGTGAGGGCCTCGGTGTTGCTCATGGTGTGCCCGAGGCGGGTGTGGAGGTGGTTGTACCCGACTTCGGTGATCGGGCCGAGGCCGAGCTTCAGGTCGCCGCCGCAGAGCCACGACGGGACGGCCGCGCCCAGCTGGTACTTCGCGTGGAAGCCGAGGCCTTCGCGGAGGCGGTCGGCGATCTCGGGGTAGAGGTCCTGGCCCTGGATGCGGGTGGTCTCGGCGAAGTTCGCGATGGCGGCGAGGCCGTAGCCGGTGTGGGTGAAGTCGCGGCATGTCTCTTGGGAGAGGCCGTTGACGAACGTCGTCTGGCCTTGCCAGTACTTCACGATCTTGTCGCGGGTGTCCAGGCCGCTGCCGGGCGCGGTCTTCGGGAGCGCGCCGTCGCTGGTCAGGTAGAGGTAGGCGGGGACGCGGGTGCGGAACTTCGCGACCGCCTTGTCGTAGGTCGCCTTGTCGTCGAGGAACACGGCGATGCCGATCGCGGCTTCGGTCATGCTGAGTTCCCAGTTCCCGTTGCTGTGACTGCCGTTGATCACCTCGGGCAGGTACACGTTCCGGAGCATGGTGCCGAAGCGGCCGGAGTTCGGCCAGCTCGTATAGGTGTGCTTGATGATCTCGGCGGCGCGCGGCCACGAGGAGGCCGACCACGCGGACTGTAGGGGAGCGTTGCTGTTCGTGTGGTCTTTCAGTACCGCGGACCAGGCGTCCATGATCTCGATCGCCTTGGTCGCGTATTTCGCGTCGCGCGTGACATACCAGGCCAGCGAAAGGGAATACGCGGCGATCGCGTCTTGCCGCTCATCGGTACAGCCGATGTTCGGATTCGAATACGAACCGCATTCGACGATGGCGCGCGGTTTCGGTGACCGGGGCAGTGACACGTACGAATTCGACATCATCGCGTCGTAGGCTTGTTTCCACGGTTGCGCGCCTGCCTGGACCTTGGCGCGGACGAAGTCCAGTTGCGGGCGGCTGACCAGCACTCCGGGATGGGTGAAGGTGGCGGGCGCGGCCTGAGTTGGGGCGCTGAAAAGGCCTAGCGCCAAGGGGACGAGGGTGGTCAGGGCGAGCAGTTTCCTCGGTAGGGACATGGTTCTCCTCGGGCGGGTGTGAGCCAGGTCACCGGCGGCGCGCGATTCAGTGTCGTGGTCTGAATCAGCCGCGTCAAGACCTTTGTTCGCCTCGAAAAGAAAGAGATCCCGTGCTGTTCAGCGGGCTGAACGAATAGTGGCCATTGCGGTGCCGGGGTGCCGGTGACGAACACCGGCACCCCGGGAACCGTCACTTCAGCGAATTGTCCACTGTGGTCATGAGGGATCCGGTGTCACCCGACATCTCCCAGGCCATGACTCCGAGCAGTCCTCTGGTCTTGAGCCAGGCGATCTTCTGCTGGATGGACCAGGCGTCGTCGAAGGTCCACCATTGCCCGCCGTTGCCGGTGTAGCACGATGTGGCCACTGCCGCGGTGTCGTGCTGGACGGCGCAGTTGGGGACACTGGCCAAGAGATTCGCGTAGCCACGAGTACCTGCTTCCTCGGCGAACTGGCCGGGCGCGGCTCCTGTCGCGCTCTGCCATTCGCCCTTCTTGCCGCCGTCCGCGACCCCTTGCCAGCCTCTCCCGTAGAACGCGAGCCCGAGGGTCAGTTTCCGTGGATTGGCCCCTGCCTCGGTGTAGGCGTTGATCGCTGATTCGACACTGAACTTGAAGTTGTACGGATCGTCCGCGTCGGCGTAGAGGTTGCCCTGATGGCCGGTGCGGTTCGGCTCCCACGAGTTGTCGCTGCCCGAGCCGTGGAAGTCGTAGCCTTGCACGTTCGCGACGTCGAGGTAGTCGAAGATCTTCGGGATCTCCCAGCCGCCCTTGACCTTCGCCGGGTCGGCGGGGGTGAACGCCTGCAGTTCGTACCGCTTGCCGGTGGTCGCGCCGTATGCGTCCATCTGCGTGCGGAATTCGGCCAGCAGTGCGGTCAGGTTCGTCTTGTCGTTGGCGCTCCAGTGGTTTCCGGGGTGTCCGTCGGGGCTGCCCGGCCACTCCCAGTCGATGTCGATGCCGTCGAAGATGCCCGCGGCCGTACCCGGGCCGCCCGCTCCGCCGTACGCCTTGATGTTGCCCTTCAGGTACGTGTCGATGCACGACGCGACGAACTTCTGCCGCGACGCGGCGGTGGCCGCGACGTCGGAGAAGTACTTCGAGTAGGTCCAGCCACCCAGCGAGATGAGGATCTTCAGGTTGGGGTGCTTGACTTTGAGCTTCTTCAGCTGGTTGAAGTTGCCGCGCAGCGTTTCCCAGCCGGTGTCGCCGACACCGTCGACGGACTGGGCGGCGGACATCGGCCGTGAGTAGTCGGCTTCCGCGTCGCCCGCGCCGTCACCCTGGTTCGGGTCCTGCGGATTGGGCGTCGTTCCCTTGGTGACACCCGACAGGCAGGTGTGGTTGACCGGGTCGATGTTCCCGAAGGCGTACAGCAGATGGGTCAGCTTGGCGGCCGATCCATTGGTCACCATGTTCTTCACGAAGAACTGGCGGCCGTAGATGCCCCACTGGACGAAGTAGCCGACCCGGGCGTACCCGTTCACGATGTCGCCGGTGCGAGCGCTGACGGCCGCGCTCGCCGCGGAGACGTTGTCGTACCCGTCGCGGGCTTTGACCGTGAAAGAGTACGAAGTGGACGGTGAAAGCCCGCTCACCGTCGCGGTCGTCCCGGTCACCGTCGTGGCGAGGGTCGTACCGCGGTAGACGTCGTAGGAAACGACGCCGGTGTTGTCCGTCGACGCGTTCCACGCCAGCGCGACGGAGCCCGACGTGACCGCGGTCGAGCGGAGGTTCGACGGCGCGGTCGGCGCCTGAGTGTCGTCGCCCGGGTTGTTGGTGGTCACCGCGAGCGCCGGGGTGGGCGGCGACTTGGCGTCCTTCCGGTCCTTGGCGACGACGGTGAAGCTGTAGGCCGTGTTCGGCGTCAGCCCGGTGATCCTCGCTTCGGTACCGGTGACCGACGCCGCCAGCGTGGTGCCCTGGTAGACGTCGTAGCCGGCGACGGGCAGCGAGCCCGGTGCCGACGCGTTCCAGGCCAGCGCGGCGGTCGTGGTCGTCTTCGCCACGAGTCGCAGGTTGGCCGGGGTCGACGGTGGTGTGTCGCCCGAGCCGTCGCAGTTCGCGTCGTCGATCCGGCACGTGGTCGGGTTGACGGCCGAACTGAGCCGGAAGGAGGGGCTGTAGGGGTAGGTCGAACGGCCCGGCGCGAGCGATTTGATGTAGAACGCCGGGGAGAGGGTGACCTGGTCGCCCGACTGGGAGACCGTGGCGTGGGAGCCGCTCGTGGCGGTGACGCCGGCGGGGACGGTGAAGGTGATGGACCAGTCGGCGACGGTTTCGCTGCTGGGGTTGGTGACGGTGTACTCACCATTGGTTCCGGTCAGGGTGAAGGCGGCGCGGAGGCGGCCCGCCGCCAATGCCGGATTGCCCGCGGCTACCAAGAGCCCGGCGGCGAGGAGTGTCACGGTGAATGCGCTGAGTAGTCGTTTTCCGGTGCGTCTCATGGCGGTTCTCTCCAAAAGAGGCGGCGAGACTGACCTGCTCTGAAAATGGCGCGTGTGGTCTAGACCACACCTGAATGTAGCGCGGAGCCGATAAAAGGTCTAGACCGATTCGTCGGTCATGAACCACCAGGCCGGGGCGCTCGGCGGAATCCTCCGCCGAGGTGGGAACGGCGTGCGGTCGGCTGCCGGAAGAACCTCTGCCGAAACGAAAACCGCAGCGCCGCTGGAGAAGCGGCGCTGCGGTATCGGGGTCGTGCGGGCCGGCTCAGCGGCCGGTGAAGGTCGCCTTGCCCGGGCCGTCCGCGAGGAACGACTTCACCGCGCCGCGCAGGTCCTCGGTGTCGAAGAGTCCGGCGGCGATCGTCGTGATGTGCTCGTTCGCCTCGGCGACGCCGCCGTGCTCGTAGTGCTCGAGGACCTTCTTGGTGGCCGCGTGCGCCTTTGTCGGCCCCTGCGCGAGGTCGGTCGTGAAGGTGCGCACGGCCTCGTCGAAGCCGTCGATCGGGAACACCCGGTTCACCACGTTCCAGCGTTCGAGTGTCGCGGCGTCGTAGGTCGCACCGGTCATCACGAACTCCTTGGCGCGGCCGACGCCGGCACGGGCGGCGAGCCGCTGTGTGCCGCCCATGGTCGGGGTCAGGCCGACGACGCGTTCGACCAGGCCGAATTTGGCCTTCTCGCTGGCGAGAATGATGTCGCAGGCGACAGCCACCTCGAAGGCCCAGGTCAGGCACAGACCGTGGGCGGCGAACACGGTGGGGAACGGGAGGGCGGCGATCCGGTCGGGGATCGCCAGCATCTCGTCGAAGAGCACCTTCGCTTCGGCCGCGCTCGCCTGTGCGTCGAACAGGGAGACGTCGACGCCGCCGCTGACGATCTTCCCCTCGGCCCGGATCAACGCCGCGCGCGGCGGCGTGGCCTCCAGTTCGCCGATCGCCTCGCCCAGTTCCTGCTGGAGTTCCGCGGTGTAGAGGTTCAGCGGCGGCGAAGCGATGGTCAGGACGGCGATGTCGCCCTCGCGGTCGAGGCGGATCGAGGTGGCCAAGACGGAAGTCCCTCCGCTAGATCGTTTTCCGTGACCCTAGCCGGAGGAGTCCGCGAGTTCGTCCCATTGCGCCTGTGCTTCTGGTCGCCATTCGACGTGCTTGCGGTGGAAGAGTTCCGCCGCGCGCACGCCACTCCAACCGTCGGGAAGGAGTTTCAGCGGAAGACGCGGATCGAGGAACGGGAAGCTGCGCCATTCGTGGACGAGTTCGGTTTGCGCGCGCAGGACGCCACGCTCACCTGAAGGCCGCAAACCGGTGAAGCGGTCGATGAAGTCTTCGTAGCGGTCCTTAAGTTCGCTCAGGTCCCAGGACCGCGCGACCATCGTCTCCTGGTCGCCGACGTCGCCATAGGCGGCGGTGAACGACATCGCCTGCGCGTCGAGGCCGAGTTCCTGCACGATCTGCTGGGCCTCCCGCTGGCGGCTGAGATCCGGGCTGACCCAGACACCCGCCACCGGTGAGCCGAACCCGGCCCACGTCAGGCGCGTGCGCAGCCGGTGCCGAAGGTCCCTCTTCGCTTCGGGGACCGACACGATCAACATCAGCCAGCGGCCGTCCCACGCCTTCTCTTCGTTGCCGAAGGCGTAGATCCGTTCCGCGCCTTCGGTCAAAAGGCGCCTGCCTGGTGGAGTGAGCGACCAGCGCACTCTTCGTCCGACGCGTTCGGAGACGACCCAGCCCTCGGCGGAGGAACGGGCGAGCGCCTGCCGTGCGGACTTTTCCTCGATGTCGAGCACGCGCAGCGCCTCGACCAGCGTCGACGTCCAGATGGGCCGGTCACGGGGCAGGACGTATTCGCCGAGGATCGTCATCAACAAGGATCGCGCGCTGGCGTGACTGACTTCCCGCCGCCTGCTCAACGTCGGCCTACGGGTACCGCCTTTCTGCTGGTGGACGACGGGGACCTGGGTGGCGGAATCCGCCATTTGCTGTCACCGACCTCAATGCTCAGGGGTTCGTTCGGGTCCAGAAGAACAACCAGGTTACCCACGTTCCGTGATCGCTTGGATACTTGCCACTCTTCCGAGGGACCACGAGCTGTTCAATCGGTCCCCGTAGACTTACCGATCTCATGAGCGCCACACTCGTTGCCAAGGATCTCGCCGCCGGCCACGGCGACCGTCTGCTGTTCTCCGGTCTCGACCTGGTCGTCGCCCCGGGCGAAGTGATCGGTCTCGTCGGCGTCAACGGCGCGGGCAAGTCGACTCTGCTGAAGACCCTCGGCGGCCTCGTACCGCCGGAAGAGGGCAGCGTCCGGCTGAACCCGCCGACGGCCACCGTCGGTCACCTCCCGCAGGAGCCGGAACGTCGTGAGGGTGAGTCCGTCCGCGCGTTCCTCTCGCGCCGTACCGGAGTCACCGCCGCCCAAGCCGAACTCGACGCCGCCACCGAAGCGCTCACCGCGGGCGAACCCGGCGCGGACGACGCCTACGGTCTGGCCCTCGACCGCTGGCTCGCGCTCGGTGGCGCCGATCTGGACGACCGTGCGGGCGAGGTCGTCGCGGATCTCGGGCTCACCGTCAGCCTCGACCAGCCGATGATGTCGCTGTCCGGCGGGCAGGCGGCCCGGGCGGGGATGGCCTCGCTGCTGCTGAGCCGGTACGACATCTTCCTGCTCGACGAGCCGACCAACGACCTCGACCTCGACGGCCTGGACCGGCTCGAGCGGTTCGTGACCGGGCTGCGCGCCGGGACCGTGCTGGTCAGCCACGACCGGGAATTCCTCGCCCGCACCGTCGACCGCGTCGTCGAACTCGATTACGCACAGCAGCAGGTGCGGACCTACGGCGGCGGTTACGAGTCCTATCTGGAGGAACGTGCCGTCGCGCGGCGGCACGCGCGTGAGGAGTACGAGGAGTTCGCGAACACCAAGGCCTCGCTCGAAGCGCGGGGCTCGATGCAGCGTTCGTGGATGGAGAAGGGCGTCAAGAACGCCCGCCGCAAGGCCACCGACAACGACAAGGTGGGCCGCAAGTTCCGGAGCGAGGCGACGGAGAAGCAGGCGTCGAAGGCCCGGCAGACCGACCGCATGATCGAGCGGCTCGACGTCGTCGAGGAACCGCGCAAGGAATGGGAACTGCGGATGGAGATCGCCGCGGCGCCCCGGGCGGGCGCGGTCGTGGCGACCTTGCGCGGCGCGGTCGTGCGGCGGGGTGAATTCACCCTCGGTCCGGTGGACCTGCAGATCGACTGGGCGGACAAGGTCGCGATCACCGGGGCCAACGGCGCCGGGAAGTCGACGCTGCTCGCCGCCCTGCTCGGGCGGGTCCCGGTCGACGAAGGCGCCGCGTCGCTCGGCTCCGGTGTCGTGGTCGGCGAGGTCGACCAGGCACGGAAGCTGTTCCTCGGCGACCTTCCGCTCGTCGAGGCGTTCGCCCGTGAGGTCCCGGAACTCGCCGACGCCGACGTCCGGACGCTGCTGGCGAAGTTCGGGCTCAAGGCCGCGCACGTCCTGCGCTCGGCGGCCACGCTGTCGCCGGGGGAGCGGACCCGGTCGGCGCTGGCGCTGCTGCAGGCGCGCGGGGTGAACCTGCTGGTGCTGGACGAGCCGACGAACCACCTCGACCTGCCCGCGATCGAGCAGCTGGAGTCGGCGCTGTCGGAGTATCCGGGGACGCTGCTGCTGGTGACACACGACCGGCGGATGCTCGACGCGGTGGCGACGACGCGGCGGCTGGAAGTCGCCGACGGGAAGGTCACCGAGCTCTGAGCAATCAGATGACTGATTGCTCGGAGGTCAGCCCTTGGTGGCGCCGCCGGTGAGTCCCTTCACGAACTGCTTCTGCAAGGCCAGGTAGAAGATCAGCACCGGCAGTGTGGCCAGGAACATCAGCGCGAACACGCTGCCGAGGTCCGTCTGGTACTGGCCGATCGAGCGGTAGATCCCGGTGGTGATCGTGGTGCCTTGGCTGGGCCCGAGGATGATCAACGGGTCGATGAAGTCGTTCCAGATCCACACCCCGAGGAAGATCAGCACACTCGCCGTCGCCGGGCGCAGCAGCGGGAACACGATCCGCCAGAACACCTGCGCGCGGCTCGCTCCGTCGAGCCGCGCGGCCTCCTCGAGTTCCACCGGTACCCCGCGGATGAATCCGGTGAACACGAAAACGCCGAACGGCACGTAGTAGCCGACGTTGAACAGCACCAAGCCCTGCAGCGTCGCCATCAACCCGGTCAGGCGCAGTACCTCGGTGACCGGGATCAGGATCACCTGGGGAGGGATCATCAAGCCCGCCAACAGGATCAGAGTGAGCACCTTGGTCCATCGCCGGTCCGAACGTGCCAGGTAGTGCCCGAGCATCGCGGAAAGCACGGTCAGCACCAGGATCGACAGCAGGGTGACGAGCATGCTGTTCGCCAGGCTCACCCAGAACAGGCCGTCGGGCCGGGTGAGCACGGCGTGGATGTTGGTCGGCGTCGGTGGCAGCGGGACCGCCGCCGGCTCCTCGGCAATCCGATCGCCGGGTTTGAACACGTTGACGAGCACGTAGTACAGCGGCACGAAGAAGATCGCGCTCGCCAGGATCGCCGAGGCGGGCCGCAGCCACGAACCGTCCTTCGTGGTCACAGGTCGACCTCTCGCCGCCGCAGGAACCGCAGCACGATCGTGGTCAGCGTCGCCACGATCACCAGCATCACGACAGCCATCGCGGACGCGTAGCCGACGTGGTTCGCGTCGAGGCCGGTGGCGAGGACGTCGAACGCGATGGTGGCGGTGGTCCCCGAACCCGGCCCGCCGTTGGTGACCACCTTGACGTGGTCGTAGGTCTTGAACGCCGAGATCAGCAGCACGACGGTGTTGATCGTCAGTGACGGGGCGAGCAGCGGCCAGGTCACCGCGCGGAACC
Organism: Amycolatopsis sp. WAC 01416; assembly: GCF_003947485.1. Lineage (NCBI taxonomy): Bacteria > Bacillati > Actinomycetota > Actinomycetes > Pseudonocardiales > Pseudonocardiaceae > Amycolatopsis > Amycolatopsis sp. WAC 01416. Next base: position 364,947 of record NZ_QHHX01000009.1, read on the forward strand.
GCCGGACCGGTCCGGCGCCGTCGATCTCCGCCGCCTCCAGCAGTTCGGCGGGCACGCCTTGCAGGCCCGCGAGGTACACGACCACGCAGAACCCCAGCATCTGCCAGCACACGATCGAAGCCAGCGAGTACAGCGCGAGGTCCGGATCCGAAAGCCAGCCAGGCGGATGCTCGACGCCGAGGGCGCGGAGCGCGTCGTTGACCGGCCCCCGGTCGTCGAGCAGCTTCGTCCAGATGATGCTGACCACGACCGAGCTGAGGATCACGGGCGTGAAGAACACGCTCCGCAAAGCGTTGTACAGCCAGCCTTTCCGGTCGAGCAGCAGGGCGACGCCGAGTCCGAGCACGTTCGGCACGACCACGACGATCACGGTCAGGATCGTGGTGACCCGAAGCGCGGTCAGGAACTGCTCGTCCTGGAACAGCAGCCGGTAGTTCTCGAGACCCACGAATTCCGCGGGCGGATCGAACGGGTTGTGGTTCGTCAGGCTGTAGCCGAAGCTGATGAGGATCGGCGCCATGACGAAGCAGAGGTAGATGACGACACCGGGTGCGCCGAACGAGGCGAAATGCCACACCCTCGGCAGGATCGGTTTCCTCCCCATCGTGGTGTCAGCGCGCCTTCGCCCACTCGGTGTCCAGGAACGCGCACGCGTCGGACACCGTCTTGCGGCCGATGATGACGTCCTGCGCGGCCTGGTAGACCTTGTCCTTCATCCCCGGCAGAAGCCCGTCGTCGGCGGTTTCCCAGCTGAAGGCGTTGACGACGGCGTTCTTCGCGACGGCTTCCTTGTAGAGCTCGTAGCCCGCCTTGAAGACCGGGCCGACGTCGGAAGGCGGCGTGTAGCCCTTGATCGCGGGGAACAGACCGTCGGCCTTGACCGAGGCATCGATCTGTTCCTTGTCGAGCTGGAACGCGAGCGCGAACTTCCTTGCCGCGTCGAGGTGCGGCGACTTCGCGTTGACGACGATGCCGCCACCGGTATAGGCGGGCACGACAAGTTTCCCGTCCTCGGAAGGGAAGTTGAAGACACCGATCTCGAAAGAAGGCTTCTTGGCATCGGCGCTGGCGGCGAACCAGTTGCCCATCGGGTACATCGCGCCTTCGCCGTTGAGGAAGGCCGCCTCGGTCGCCGAATAGTCCCGCGAGACCTGCGTCTTGTCGATGTACCCCTTGGCCACCAGATCGGCGAACTTGCCGAACGCCTGCTGGAAGGCCGGGTCGCTGAACCTGACCTTGTCGGCCCGCCGCTGGGAAAGCCAGTCCGGTGTCTTGCCGTAGACCTCGACGCTGACCAGGCCGTCCAGCAGCATCGCGGACGGGAAGCCTTCCTTGCCTCCGCCGATGGTGAACGGCTTGATGCCCTTCGTCTTCAGCTTCTCCGACGCGGCAAGCAGTTCCGCCCAGGTCTTCGGCGGTGACGTGATCCCGGCGTCGGTGAAGAGCTTCTTGTTGTAGTAGATCGGCGGGATGGTCTGGGTGTTGGCGGGAAGCTGGTGATGCCCGCCTTTGATCGGGTTGGCGCCGGGGAACTGGAAGTCCTTGAGTTCCTCGGGCGTCCACGCGTAGAGGTTGCCCGATTCGGCGAAACCGGCCGAGTCGACGGCGATCGCCACGTCGGGGAACTGGCCGGACTGCAGCAGTTGCTTGGCGTAGCCGGTGCGGTCGGTCGACGGGGCGACCAGTTTCTTCACGCTGAGGCCGGGATTGCGGTCCGTGACGCGTTTGATGGCGGAGTCCCAATAGGACGGTGGAAGGTTCGGCGTCTCGAAGGTCAGGAACGAGATCTCGCTGCCGGAACCGCCCGTGCCGCCGCCCACGGTGCAGCCGGTGAGGCTCGCGGCGAGGAGCAGTGCCGCTCCCAACGCGAAGGACCTTCTCATGCCCCAGCCACCCTTCTCGCGGCTCACATACGACGGGCATTCGATCGGATGTCTAGGGGGATGTCAAGCGGTCAGTGCCGTCTTCCGTTGCCAAAAATGCGCGATACATCTGATCTCTTGAGCACTCACAGCTTGGTCAGCCGGATCACCACACTGGCGAAATCGCCGTCCGGCAGACCTGGGAACAGGCCGTGTGCCAGGAGGGGGGCGCCGTGCCACACCTTTCCGGTGTCCTCATCGCGGTAGCGGGCGGTGGGGTCGAGGCCGTCGAGCCGGACTGGTCGTTCGGGAGTGTGGAAATGTGCCGCTTGCCGGAACACGAACACGACCGCACGCTCACCGTCGGCCGCCACGTACTGCAGAGCGGAGACGCCGTCGCCGGTCGGCGGCACGAGACGGTAGAGCTCGCCGTGCTGGACGACCGGCCGGATCTCCTTGTACAGCGCGATCTGTCCGCGCGCGTACTCGAGTTCCTCCTCGGACCAATCGACGATGTCGCCGCCGATGCCGAGCACTCCGGCCATCGCGACGTGGAACCGGAAGCGCTGCGGCGTGGATCGGTGGGTGACGAAATTGGGGTCGTCGGTGACCCACGCCGACATCGCGCGCGCCGGATACACCTGGCCGTAGCCGTGCTGGATGACGAGCCTGTCGAGCGCGTCGGTGTTGTCGGAGGTCCAGACCTGATCCGTCCTGGCCATGATCCCGAGATCGATCCGGCCGCCACCGCCGCTGCACGCTTCGATCCGCAGCCCGGGGTGGCGGGCGCGCAGGCGGTCCATGATCGCGTAGACCGCGTGAGTGTGCTCCACCCACAGCCGGTCCGGATCAGCGTCGGCGGGCCAGCCCGCCTCGCTGAACGGGCGATTCATGTCCCATTTCAGGAAGTCGATCCCGTGCTCGCCGACGAGCGAGTCGAGCGTGCCGAACGCCCACTCGGCGACGTCCGGGCGGGCGAAATTGAGCACCAGCTGGTTTCGCAGCTCCGAGCGTGTCCTTTGTGGATGGTGCAGGACCCAGTCCGGATGCGCGCGGTACAGGGCGCTGTCCGGATTGACCATTTCGGGTTCGACCCAGAGCCCGAACTTCATGCCGAGGCGGTGCACTTCGCCGATCAGCGGTTCGAGACCGTTCGGGAACTTGTCGCGGTTGACGTGCCAGTCGCCGAGACCGGCGTGGTCGCCGTTCCGGGCGCCGAACCAGCCGTCGTCCATCACGAACAGTTCGACCCCGAGGGCCGCCGCTTTCTCCGCCAGCTTCCGCTGTCCGTCTTCGGTGACGTCGAAACCCGTGGCTTCCCAGGAGTTGTAGAGCACCGGCCGGAGTTCGCCGGGATACGGGAGGACATGGCCGATCGTGTACGCGTGCCATGCTCGGCTCGCGGCGCCGAATCCGCCCTCGGTGTACAAGCCGGCGAAGACCGGCGTGGTGAGCGTGTCGCCGGGTGCGAGCCGGGGGACGACGCCGTCCTGGCCGGAGCCGCCGGTCACGGTGAGACGGCCGGCGGACGAGCGGGTGGTGGTGATCCGCCACGAACCGCTCCACGCGAGCGCCGCGCTGTAGACCTCGCCGTGCCTTTCGGTCGCTTCGCCGTCGTCGAGCATCACCCACGGGTTGGCATGGTGGCTGGTGATGCCGCGCCTGCTGCCGAAGTTGGTTTCGCCGTGGGGCACCGGCTCCCGGAGCAACCGGCTCTCCGCGGCCCAGCCGCCGACTACGTGGCTGACCCGGTAGTCCGGCCGGAACGGCACGGCCCACGTCGCCGAGTCGGCGCGGATTATCTCGATCGGGCCTTCGGTGCCGTCGTGGGTGAGTTCGGTCCAGCGTTCGACGACGTCGGTGCCGTCCGGGACGCGGTAGCCGAGCGTGATGCGCAACGGGTAGTGCCGATCGCGGAAATGGACGAGCAGTCGTCCGCCGTCGATGTCGTGGGAGACGTACCGCCATTCGAGGGCGCGGGTCCCGTCGGCGAACCGGACCTGGAGGGCGGGGGTCCAGTACCGGGTGCCGCCGTCGGCGGCGAGTTCGTCCAGGCCCTCGTTGGGATCGTTGAAGGAGTCCCAGCGCGTCAGGGGCAGGGGGAGGAGGTCGGCGACCTGGTCCGGCGTGAGAGCGGGGCCCCAGTAGACGTGGGCGGGGGTGTCGTCCTCGGCCAGTCTGAGCGCGTAGCTCGTGGCCGCCGTGCGGATGAGCCAGGAACGGGTGCTCGCGTCGAAAACGATCTCGGTCACCGGGCCATCCTGACGCCGAACGGGGGCCGCGGCCAGTGGCTCCCGCTCGGCGGTACATCGGGCTGCTCTGCCAGGGGCCTGCCCCATGGTCGCCCGGTCACCCTCCCCGAGGGAATCACGAGACCCTCTGTCCCGATTCCCGCATCGTCACGACGTCGTGACGGTCCCGGATCTTGATGCCACCCCACTCGGCCCCTGCCGTGACACCGGCGCCAGAAGCACTCAGCCGCCGACCCTCGCGATCGCCACGATGTTCTCCGGCCGCACGCGCACGATCACCTTCCCCGGTGACGTCGCGTAGGCCAGCCAGCCCTCGATCGCCTCCTGCCCGGCCTTCCCGAGATACCGCTGAGCGATCAGCGTCGAACCCTGACGGACCCCCTCGGGACCTGGAACGAACTCCGCGATGCCCTCCACACTCACGAACGAGTAGGGCGGGGCGGGGTCCTCGACGACTACCGAAACGCGCGGATTCTCCTTGAGCGCCTTGCCTTTGACGGTGTCGGCGCCCAGGTTGACCAGGATGTCGTCTCCGTCGAGGGCGAACCAGACAGGGACCGCGTGCGGCCTGCCGTCCGGGCGGACCGTCGCGAAGACGGCGTTGCGGGTGCCTTCGGTGAGAAAGGCGCGGCGCTGTTCGTCGGTCATCTTCTCCGGCATCGCTTCATCCCTCCAGGGTGGCGTCCAGACCGAAGGCCGGGAACAGGTGGCTGTCGAACGTGGTGAACTCCGCGGCCTTGCCCTCGACGACGCGGACGAGATCGAGTTTGAACGCGCGGAAGACGGTGTCGCCGGGACGCCGGAGGTACGAGGCGAACGCGGGCATGCGGTTGGCGTCGACCGCGACGGCGCGCCATTCGCCCATCTCCTCGGCGATCCCGCCGAGCCGGGCGAGGTGTTCGAGCCCGATGTAGCACTGGGGTTCCGGCGGCATGGTCACGCGGACGTCGTCGCGGACCAGACTGCCCAGCGTGCCGAAGTCGCCGCTGTCGTGTGCTTCGATGAGCCGCCGGACCAGCGCCCGTTCCTCGTCGGACGGTGCGACGGCGGACCATTCCCCGCGTTGCTGCGGGAGGCGTTCGCGCAGGGTGGCGCGGCCGCGTTGCAGGGCGCTGTTCGCGGCGGGGACGGAAAGGTCGAGCAGGTTCGCGGTTTCGGCGGCCCGCCAGCCGAGCACGTCGCGCAGGATCAGCACCGCGCGCTGCCGCGGCGGCAGCAGCTGCAGGGCCGCGAGGAAGGCGAGTTCGATGGTCTCCCTGGCGACGGCGAGCGCGTCCGGTTCGGCCTCGGGCGGCGCGATCTCGTCCAGCAGCCGGTCCGGATACGGCTGGATCCAGGGGACTTCGGCGAACGATCGCAGCGACGGCACCCGGCGTTCGCTCTTGCGGATCGCGTCGAGGCAGGCGTTGGTGGCGATCCGGTACAGCCACGCGCGGAAATTGCCGCCATCGAACGTGTCCAGTCCGCGCCACGCGTTGAGCAGCGCCTCCTGGACGACGTCCTCCGCCTCGTCGAACGAGCCGAGCATCCGGTAGCAGTGGACGTGCAGTTCCCGCCGGTGCCCTCCGGTGAGCGCAGCGAAGGCGGTTTCGTCGCCCGCCTTCGCCGCGGCGATCGTGTCGGTCATGGCGCCTCCCATCGAGTGTTCTTACCCGATGTAACGGCGCCCTTCGCGGGAACTCATCGGTCCCGTGATGACTTTTTTCGCGGGACGGTCAAGCGGCAGGTCAAGGCCGGGTGGTGAGGTATCCGCCCATGGTGCGGAAGTAGTCGTTCGCGGCCAGTTCGGTGCCGTCCTCGGTCCGGACCCGCTCGATGACGAGACCGTGCGAACGGCCGCGGCGCGCTTCCGGTCCGGCGACGATGACGACACCTTCACCCTCACGGATGAAGATCCGCCCGGGAGTCCCGCCGTAGTGACCCACCGACACCGAGGAGCGGACGACGCGCAGTTGCTTGCCACGGTGGTAGGTGAAGGCGTTGGGGTACGGGTCGGACTGCGCGCGCACCAGCCGCTCGATCTCGTCGGCGGGCCAGGACCAGTCGATGAGACTGTCTTCGAGGGCACGCTTGTGGAAGAAGCTGGCCTTCGACCTGTCCTGTTTGACCGGTGTGTAGTCCCCGCTCGCGATGAGCTCGATCGCCTCGGTGGTGATCGGGGCGATGAGGTCGACCGTCCGGTGGAAGAGGTCCGTCGTCGTGTCCTTCGGGCCGACCTGGACCGACCGCTGCAGCACGATGTCGCCCGCGTCGAGGTCGGCGTCCATCATGTGGGCGGTCAGGCCCACTTCCTTCTCACCGTTGATGAGCGCCCAGATCAGCGGCGAGAAGCCGGCGTACGCGGGCAGCAGCGAGTCGTGGACGTTCAGCGTGCCGTGGCGCGGCATCTCGAAGATCTCGGGCGGCAGCCAGGTGCGCCAGTTGTTGGCGACGATCAGGTCGAGATCGGCTTCCTTCAGCTCCGCCAGCAGTTCGGCGTCGTCGGGACGCTGGCGCAGCAGCGCACGGATCCCGTTGGCCTCGGCGAGGTCCGCGACCGAGTCGGACCAGATCTTCTCGTAGGCGTGGTCACTCTTCGGGTGGGTGACGACAAGGGCGACATCGTGCCCCGCGTCGATCAACGCCCGCAGGGTGCGGTGTCCCCAGGTCTGGTATCCGAACATGGCGACCCGCATGGGACCGGCCTCCTCCTGGTCGAGGGATGAACATCACCACTGAAAGTACTAGTTGAGCCTCACCTAACTTAGGTTAGGGTTCCCTGGTCTTTGTTGCGAAGTACCGAGATGCGGCTGAGCCGCGCTAGGGGTTCAAGATGGCACGAGCAGTGGTCGGTGAACGGGTTCCGGTCTACGACGTGGTCGGGGTCGGGTTCGGGCCTTCCAACCTGGCGCTCGCCATCGCCGTCACCGAGCACAACGGCGCGTCCGGAACGGAGACGGTCACCGCCCACTTCCTCGAGCGGCAGCCCCGGTTCGGCTGGCATCGCGGGATGTTGATCGACAACGCGACGATGCAGGTCTCCTTCCTCAAGGACCTGGCGACGATGCGGAACCCGACGAGTTCGTTCAGCTTCCTGTCGTATCTGCACAGCAAGGACCGGTTGGTCGACTTCATCAACCACAAGAACCTGTTCCCGTTGCGGATCGAGTTCCACGACTACTTCGAATGGGCGGCGGAAAAGGTCGACGACCTGGTTTCCTACGGCACCGAAGTACTTTCGGTGACCCCGGTCTTCGACGGCGACGAGATCGTGTTCTTCGACGTCCATGCCCGCACCGGCGGCGAACTGGTGAACCTGCGCGCCCGCAATCTGGTGATGAGCACCGGGCTGCGGCCGAACCTCCCCGAAGGTGTGACACCGGGCACACGGATCTGGCACAACAGCGAACTGCTGCACCGGCTCGAAGGCATGGCCGCCGAAGAGCCGCGCCGGTTCGTCGTCGTCGGAGCCGGCCAGAGCGCGGCCGAGGTCAGCGCGCTGCTGCACGACCGCTTTCCCCGGGCCGAGGTGTGCGCGGTGTTCGCGCGGTACGGCTACAGCCCGGCCGACGACAGCGCGTTCGCCAACCGCATCTTCGACCCCGAGGCGGTCGGGCGGTTCTACGAGGCGCCGGAAGCGGTCAAGGAGCGCCTGATGCGCTACCACGGCGCGACCAACTATTCGGCGGTCGACATCGAACTCATCGACGAGCTGTACCGCCGCGTCTACCGCGAGAAGGTGCAGGGGATCGAACGGCTGAAGCTGATCAACGTCTCCCGTCCCACCGAGGTCACCGACACCGGCTCCGAAGTGCGGGTGACCATCGAGGCGCTGGAGACCGGGGAGCGGACCAGGATCGACGCCGATTTCGTCGTGTACGCCACCGGGTACAGCCCGGCGGATCCGACGCCGTTGCTCGGTGAGCTCGCCTCCGCCTGCACGCGCGACGACGAGGGCAGGCTCCGTGTCGAACGCGACTACCGGATCGTCACGGAACCGCCGCTGGACGGCGGGATCTACCTGCAGGGCGGCACGGAGCACACGCACGGCATCACGTCGTCGCTGCTGTCCAACACCGCGGTCCGCGTCGGGGAGATCCTCCAGTCCATTGTGGACAGGCGAGCCGCCGACGTGTCCCGGCCCGAGTACGCGGTCAGCGGGACCGGGCCCGCCTGACCCGCATACGACGTTTCGAGTTCTTGAACGGTGGAGGCAAACCCCGATGAACCGCGGCTTTCCCCTGACCCCGGCACAGCAGGGGATCTGGCTCGCCCAGCAGCTCGACCCGGCCGACCCGGTCTACACGATCGGCTGGGTCACGGAGCTTCGCGGAGACGTCGACATCGCCCGGCTGGGTGAGGCCGTTCGGCGGGCCGTCGCGGAGGCTGAGTGCCTGCACATGACGGTCGGACTGGAAGGCGACACGCCGGTCCAGCGTCCGGCCACTCCCGGTGAGGTCGCCGTCTTCGACTTCACCGGCGAGCCGGATCCGGAACGGGCGGCCGAGGAGTGGGCGCGGGCCGAACTGGCCGTGGTCGCCGATCTCGCCCGAGGGCCGCTGACCACGCACACGCTGCTGGTGCTGGCCGCGGACCGGGTCCGCTGGTTCCAGCGCTACCACCATCTGGTGATGGACGCGTACGGGCAGGCGGTCCTGACCCGCCGCGCGGCGGAGCTCTACTCGGGCACCGCCGACGAGGTTTCCTGGCCGCTCTCGGGGTTCGCCGAGGCCGACCATGACGGGCAGGCCGACCGCGCCTATTGGCTCGGCGAGCTCGCGGGCAGGCCGAACCCGGTGCGCCTGCTCGGCCGCGCGTCGTCCGGGCGGATCCGGTTGCGACGGCATTCGTGGGAGCTGCCCGCGGCGAAGTCCGGGACGTTGCGGAAGTTCGCGCTCGACGCCGGAACGAGGCTGTCCCGCGTCGCGATCGCCGCGGTGGCGGCCTACGCCCACCGGGTGACCGGTGCCGAAGACCTCGTCCTCGGCCTGCCGGTCACCGCGCGCACCACCCGCGCCCTGCGCGAGCAGCCGGGCATGGTGTCCAACGTCCTGCCGCTGCGGCTGACCGTGCGGCCCGAGACGACGCCGGCGCGGCTGGTCGACCAGGTCGCGGAGAAGGTCTCCGCGCTGTTGGAGCACAGCCGGTACCGCGGTGAGGACCTCGCCCGCGAACTCGGTGCGAGCGGTGGGGTGCACGAACTCGTCGGGCTGAGCGTGAACTACATGGCCGTGGACGGCGAACTGGCGTTCGGCGACGCGAGCGCCACCGTGCACAACCTCGAACTCGGCCCGATCAGCGACGTCGCCATCGCCGTCTACGACGCGGGTGAGGGACGAGGGCTGCGCTTCGACTTCGACGCGGACGCGCATGTCTCGTCCGACGACGAACTCTCCGAGCACCGCCGCCGGTTCGCCGCGGTGCTGGACGCCCTGGTGGCGGGCCCGGACCTGCCGCTGGCCGCGATCGACCTGCTCCCGGCGGAGGAACGGGCCGGGGTGCTGGAGCTCGGGACCGCGGTCGCGGACTCGCCGGAGGTGTCCTGGCCCGAGGCGTTCGACCGGGTCGTGGCACGGAAACCGGAGGCCGAGGCCGTCGTCTGCGAGGACGTCCGGCTGACCTACGCCGAGGTCGACGCCGCCGCCAACCGTCTCGCCCGGCTACTGCGGCGACGCGGCGTCGGTGACGAGGACGTCGTCGCCGTGGCGATGCCGCGTTCGGCCGATCTCATTGTCGCGCTCCTCGCCGTCATGAAGGCCGGGGCCGCGTATCTCCCGCTCGACCTCGACCATCCCGAGGATCGTCTCGCGTACATGCTCGCGCACGCGGGCGCGAAGATCGTCGTGTCCACAAAGGACGAAGCTGCTCAGCTGCCGTCCGGTGTGGACGTCGAGCGGGTTCTCCTCGACGATCCGGCGATCACCGCCGAACTCGCCGCACTGGACGCGTCCACTGTGGACGTGACAGGAATCTCGCTGAACCAGGCCGCGTACGTCATCTACACCTCGGGCTCGACGGGGAAGCCGAAGGGTGTGGTCCTATCCCACGACGGGATCGGCAGCCTGATCAGCACGGCGACCGAACGGATCGGCATCGGCGAGGACAGCCGGGTGGTGCAGTTCGCCTCGACCGGATTCGACGTGACGGTCTGGGATCTGGTCATGTCGCTGTGCGTCGGCGGAACGCTGATCGTGGTGCCGTCGCACCGCCGGGTCGCGGGCGTCGAACTGACCGGCTACATCGCAGGCAACGCGGCGACGCACATGATTCTGCCGCCGTCGCTCGTCGCGGCACTGCCACCGGAGTGCGAACTGCCGAAGGGTGCGGTGCTGATCGTCGGCACCGAGACCGTCCCGCCGGAACTGATCGCGCGCTGGGCGGAAGACCTGAACGTCGTCGCCGCGTACGGGCTGACCGAGGCGACGGTGAACTCGACGTTGTGGGCGGCCGAGCCGGGCTGGACCGGGCCCATCCCGATCGGCCGACCGGACCCGAACACCCGCTGCTACGTCCTCGACACCGCGTTGCGGCCGGTCCCGGTCGGCGTCGAAGGGGAGTTGTACGTCGGTGGACGCGGTCTCGCGCGGGGATACGCCGGACGTCCGGGGCTGACGGCGGAACGGTTCGTCGCGGATCCCTTCGCCGGCGGCGGCCGGCGCATGTACCGCACCGGTGACCGCGTCCGCTGGCGCGCGGACGGGAACCTGGACTTCTTGGGCCGCAGCGATCACCAGGTCAAGATCCGTGGGTTCCGGATCGAACCGGGGGAGATCGAGTCCGCGCTCGCCGGATACGCCGGGGTCGACCGGATCGCCGTCGTGCCGCGCGAGGTCAAACCGGGTGACCGGCGCCTGGTGGCGTATGTCGTCCCGGAGGCGGACGGGTCGCCGTCGCTGCTGAAGGAATTGCGGAGCCACGCGGAATCGGCGCTGCCGCACTACATGGTGCCATCGGCGTTCGTGGAACTCGACCGGCTGCCGATCATGCCGAACGGCAAACTGGACCGCACCTCGCTGCCCCTGCCCGACTTCGGCGCCGCCGCCACCGGCCGCGCGCCGCGCACCGAGCGGGAACGGATCCTGTGCGACGTCGTCGCGCGGGTCCTCGGGCTGGACTCGGCGGGCGCGGATGACGACTTCTTCTCCCTCGGCGGTGACAGCATCCTGTCGATCCGGCTGGTGCTGGGCGCGGCGGAACACGGCCTCGCCATCACGCCGCGCCAGGTGTTCCAGCACCGGACTCCCGAAGCGCTCGCCGCCTGCGCGGAAGCCGTGTTCACAGAGTCCGCCGAGTCCACTGTGGACGAGCGACCGCTGCTGGAGCTCACCGGTGCCGAACGCGCGGCGCTCGCCGAGTACGCCGACGTCCTGCCGGTCACGCCGTTGCAGGAAGGATTCTTCTTCCACGCGGAGTTCGAAGGCGGCACGGCCGCCGACATCTACACGGTGCAGGAGGTGCTCGACCTCGAAGGGGACGTCGACGCCGGCGCGCTGCGCCGATCGGCACAGGTGCTGCTGGACCGGTACTCGTCGCTGCGGTCGGGCTTCCGGCAGCTCGACGGCGGTCGGGTGGTCCAGACGGTGACCCGGCACGCCGAACTGCCCTGGCGCGAGGTGGCCGCCGATGACGCCGCGGAAGCCTTCGAGGCCGATCGCGCGCGCCGGTTCGACTTCGCCCGGCCGCCTCTGCTGCGGGCGACCTTCACGCGGCTCGGGGAGGATCGCGCCAAGCTGGCGCTCACCTTCCACCACATCATCGCCGACGGCTGGTCGGTCGTGGTGCTGCTCCGCGAACTGCTGGCGGGACACGCGGGCACTCCGCTCCCGGAACCCGGCACGCGCGCGGACCACCTGCGGCGGCTCGCGGCGCGCGATCACGAGGCTTCCCGCGAAGCCTGGCGTGCCGCATTGTCCGGAGTGGACGAACCCACCCGGCTGATCGAAGCCCGGGACGCGGCCGGGCGACGGCCGTCGCGGCTGCACCTGAGCCTCGGCGAGCGGGCGACGGCGGAGCTGTCCGCCATGGCACGCGCGCACGGGCTCACCCTCGGCACCGTCCTGCACGGCGCCTGGGGACTCCTGCTCGGCGGGCTCACCGGCCGGGACGACGTGCTGTTCGGCAGCACGGTCTCCGGCCGCGACAGCGGTGCCGCCGGTCTCGAGTCGGCGGTCGGCCTGTACATCAACACGGTGCCGGTGCGGCTGCGCTGGTCCGCGTCCGAAACCGTCGCCGCCGTGCTGCGGCGGCTGCAGGACGAGCAAGCGGCCTTGCTGGAGCACCAGCATCTCGGCCTCGGCGAATTGCAGCGGATCGCCGGTGCCGGGCAGGAAGAACTGTTCGACACGCTCGTGGTCGTCGAGAACTTCCCGCGTGACGACGAGCGCGCGTCCGGACCCGTGCGCCTCACCGGCGTCGAGGTCACCGACGCGGTGCACTTCCCGGTCGCGGTGATCGCGACCCCGGGTGAAGACCTGGGGTTCAGCCTCAAATTCGACGCCGCCCGGGTCGACGCGGTCGCGGCAGGGCAGCTCGCGGAACGGTTCGCCCGGCTGCTGGAGACGTTGACCGCGGACCCGGGCCTGCCGGTCGCCGCCCTCGACCTCCTTTCGCCCGCCGAACGCGGCCGCCTGGCCGAACTCAACGCGACCTCGCATCCGGTGCCCGAGCGGACGCTGGCCGAGGCCATCGCCGAGCAGACGGCCAAGACACCGTCCGCGACGGCCGTGCTGTTCAAGGACACCGAACTGTCCTATGCGGACCTCGACGCACGGGCGGAGAACCTGGCCCGCCGGCTGCGTTCCCTTGGCGCCGGTCCCGAAGAGGTCGTCGCCGTCGCCGTGCCGAGGTCGGCCGAGCTGATGGTCGCCCTGCTGGCCGTCCTGAAGGCCGGGTCGGCGTATCTGCCGATCGACCTGGACTACCCGGCCGACCGGCTCGAATACATGCTGGCCGATTCCGGTGCGCGGCTCGTGCTTTCCGAACCTGGGACGGCCGCGCGGATTCCTGCCGTCGCCGGGCTGACACAGGTTTCCGTGACCGGCGAACCCGTCGCCGACGATGTCCCGGGTGTGGCCGCCGGACCCGACAACACCGCGTACCTGATCTACACCTCCGGCTCGACAGGGCGGCCGAAGGGCGTGGCCGTCACGCATCGCGCGATCGTCAACCGGCTCGCGTGGATGCAGCACGAGTACCGCCTCACGGCCTCGGACCGGGTGCTGCAGAAGACGCCGTCGAGTTTCGACGTGTCCGTATGGGAATTCTTCTGGGCGCTGTGCGAAGGCGCGACGGTGGTGCTGGCCGAGCCGGACGGCCACCGCGACCCGGCGTATCTCGCCAGGGTGATCCGGGAACGGGAGATCACCACCCTCCATTTCGTCCCGTCCATGCTCGCCGCGTTCCTTGGCAGCGACGAGGTCACCGGCGACCTCGGCTCGTTGCGTCAGGTGTTCTCCAGCGGCGAGGCGCTGACCGGAGAGACCGCCGCGCGCTGGCGCTCGCTCACCGGCGTCCCGCTGCACAACCTCTATGGCCCGACCGAGGCCGCAGTGGACGTGACCTTCTTCGACGCCACGGGTTTCGAAGGCGCGTCCGTCCCCATCGGACGTCCGGTGTGGAACACGCGGGTGCACGTCCTCGACGGCTGCCTCCGCCCGGTGCCCGACGGCGTGGCCGGTGAGCTGTACCTCGCCGGTGTCCAGCTGGCCCGCGGCTACCACGGGCGGCCCGGTCTGACCGCCGAACGCTTCGTCGCCGACCCGTTCGGCGAACCGGGACAGCGCCTGTACCGGACCGGTGACCTGGTCCGCCGCCGCGCAGACGGCGAACTCGAATACCTCGGCCGCACCGACCGTCAGGTGAAGATCCGCGGTAACCGGATCGAACTCGGCGAGATCGAAGCCGTGCTCGCCGCGCAGCCGGATGTCGCGGCCGCCACGGTGGTGGCGAAGGACGGCGCGCTCGTCGGCTACGTCGCAGGCGGAGCGGATCCGGAACTGTTGCGAGCCGCCGTCAGCGAGGCCTTGCCCGCCCCGATGGTCCCGCGGGCGTTCGTCGTCCTCGACGAGTTCCCGTTGACCCCCAGCGGAAAGCTCGACGTCCGCGCCTTGCCCGCGCCCGAGGTCGGTGTGCCCGCTGCCGCGCCCGAGAACGACCAGGAACGCGCCATGGCGCGGATCTTCGCGGATGTCCTCGGCCTGGACGCCGTCGGCGCCCACGGGGACTTCTTCCTACTGGGCGGCGACAGCATCTCGTCGATCGCCGTGTCGAGCCGCGCCCGGCGGGCAGGCTTCGAACTGAGCCCCAAGGACGTTTTCGAACTCCGGACCCCGGCCGCGCTCGCCGCTTCCGCGACGCCGGTCGAGCCGGTGGCCGACGCCGACGGTGCCGGCGCGCTCCCTCTCCTGCCCGAAATGCTTCGATTGCGGGAGCTCGGTGAGGCGGTCCAGCCGGAGTCCGTGTTGCTGACCATGCCGAGCGGGGCCGACGTCGAGACACTCGCCGCAGCCCTTCAACTCGTCCTCGACCACCACGACGGTCTGCGGCTCGAACTGTCGAAGATCGCTTCGGTCCTGTGGTCGCTCGAAATCCGTCCACAAGGGACGGTCCAGGCGACCGATCTGCTTCGTCACGGGGCCGGGTCTCTCGAAGACGAGTACTCCGGCGCCGTGGGCAGGCTGACGGACAACCTGTTGCAGGCCGTCTGGTTCGACGAGCCGGGCAGGTTGCTCTTGGTGGCGCATCCCGCGCTGCTCGACGCGCGGAGCTGGACAACGCTGGCAGCCGATCTCGCGGTCGCCTGGCAAGCAGTGATCGGCGGTCGTCCGCCGGTGTTCACCCCGGTTACGAGTTCGCTGCGGACCATCGCCCGTCGGATCACCGAGAGCGCACAGGATCCAGCGCTGCTCGGCGAAATCGAGCACTGGGCCGAGACCTTGACGCCCGGCTCCACCGAGATTTCCGGCGACGTCACCGAACGCCGCGTCACGCTGTCCATCGAGGACACCCGGACACTCGTCGACTCGCTGCCGTCCACTGTGCACGGAGACGTGATCGACGTTCTTCTGACGGCGCTGAAGGCCGCCGTCGACGATGATCTCCTCGTCGACCTGCACGGACGCGTGGTCGCGGTGGACACCGTCGGCGCGTTGACGTCGGTCCGCCCGGTGCGGATCACCGCGTCCGGCGAACCGCTCGCGATGCTCAAGGCCGTCAAGGAGACGGTCCGGAAGACGCCCGAAGGCTACGGTCCGCTGCGTTACCTCAATGCCCAGACCGGTCCGCTGCTCGCCGGACTCGCGAAGCCGTCGATCGCCTTGCGCTACGACGGCCGGATCCCGGCCGGACCGGGGGAGTGGCAGGTCGCCGGGCACGCGGCGGTGCCCCCGGCGGGCGACCACGTCCTGCGGATCGGTGTCGCCTGCGAGGAGACCGAGTACGGGCCGAGGCTGACGGCGACGTTCGCCTGGCCGGCCGGAACGCTCGCGGACCGCTGGGTCGCCGCCTTGCGGGAGCTCGCGGCGGTGGACACGGACGCGATGGTGGGGCTCACGCCGTCCGACCTCGAACTGGTGTCACTGACCCAGGAGGAGATCACGCGCGTCGAGCGGTTCAGCCCGCTGCCGGTCGCCGACGTCTGGCCGCTGTCCCCGCTCCAGGAAGGCCTGTTCTTCCACTCCAGCTACAACTCCGACCGCGTCGACATCTACACGATCCAGGAGGCGATCGACTTCGATCACCGCCTGGACGCCGGCAGGTTGCGCTCGGCGGTGTCCGCGCTGCTCCGCCGGATCCCGAGTCTCGGCGCCGGTTTCACCAGCGAAGGACTGCGAGGACCGGTCCAGTTCGTGGCGGCCGACGTCGAGCCGCCGGTGTCCGAAGTGGACCTTTCGACGCTGCCCGAAGACGAGCGGCGGGAGCGGCTCGACGACCTGATGGCCGAGGACCGCGCGACGCGGTTCGACCTCGGCGCGCCGCCGTTGTTCCGTCTGAAGCTGATCCGGCTCGGGGACGGGCGCGACCGGGTGGTGCTGAACCGGCATCTGCTGCTCTGGGACGGCTGGTCCGCCTGGCTCTTCATCGAGCAGCTGTTCGCGCTGTACGACCTCGGCGGGGACGACCGCACGCTGCCCGCCGCCGGGTCCTATGTGGACTTCCTGCGCTGGCTCGACCGCCAGGACATCGAGGCCGCCACGGGAGCGTGGCGGGAGGCGCTGTCAGGTTTGGCGGAGCCGACCGTCATCGGTCCGGAGGGCCGGGATCTGGTACCGGCCACCCCGGTCAACCTGGACACCGTGCTCCCGGCCGACCTGGGCCGCGGATTGCGTGAGCAGGCCAGGCGACACGGCCTGACCGTCAACTCCGTGCTCAACGCGGCCTGGGGCCTGGTCCTCTCGACGATGACCGGACGGCACGACGTCGTGTTCGGCGCCGCGGTCGCGGGCCGGCCCGCGGCGGTGCCCGACATCGAGAACACCATCGGCCTGTTCCTCAACACCGTGCCGACCCGGGTGCGGCTCGACGCGGCCGAGTCGGTTCTGGACCTGGTACGCCGCTTGCAGTCCGAGCGGATGGACCTGACCCCGTACGAGTTCATGAGCCTCGGTGTCCTGCAGCGGGAGGCCGGGCACCGCGTGCTGTTCGACACGCTCTTCGTGCTGCGCAACGCAGACGGTGACGAACGGCGCGACGGACTCCGTCACCGGCACGGCATCACCGGCCTGCTCAACATCGACGCCACGCACTACCCGCTGACACTGGTGGTCACGCCGGGCGAGGAAATCCGGATCACGCTGTCCTACCGGGACGACGTCATCGACACCGATGAGGCCGCCTCGGTGCTGGGCCGCTTCACGTCGCTGGTCGCGCAGATCGTCGACGACCCGGCGAAACCGGTCGGCGCGCTGGCCACGGTGTCCGCTGAGGACCGCGCCGCGCTGGAGGCGGGCTGGGCCGAGGCCGAGCACCCGGTCATCGAGGACACGATCGCCGACCTGCTGGCGGTTCAAGCGGAACGGACGCCGGACGCGACAGCGTTGGTGTTCGGGGCCGAACAGCTCACCTACGCGGAACTCGACGCGCGCATCAACCGGATGGCCCGGTTGCTGCTGGCGAAGGGGGCCGCGCCGGAGCAGGTGATCGCGCTCGGCCTGCCCCGGTCGATCGACATGGTCGTCGCGCTGTTCGCCGTGCTGCGCATCGGCGCGGCGTACCTGCCGCTGGAACTCGACTACCCGGCCGACCGGCTCGCGGTGATGCTGGAGGACGCGCGGCCGCTGTGCCTCGTGTCCACAAAGGACGTCTCGGCGACACTGCCTGATGACGTCCCTCGCGTGCTCGTCGACGACCACGAAGACAGGGCGTTCGGCGGCGGCCCGATCTCCGACGCCGAACGCCCGCTGTTCGCACGAGGCCGCGCGGACCGCATGGAACATCCGGCGTACGTCATCTACACCTCGGGCTCCACGGGCAAACCCAAGGGCGTCGTCACGCCGTACCGCGGCCTGACGAACATGCAGCTCAACCACCAGGGCGCCATCTTCGCACCGGCCATCGCTTCGGCGGGCGGACGGCGGCTGCGGATCGCCCACACCGTGTCGTTCGCCTTCGACATGTCCTGGGAAGAGCTGCTGTGGCTCGTCGAAGGGCACGAGGTCCACGTCTGCGACGAGGAACTGCGGCGGGACGCGCGGGCGCTCGTGGCGTACTGCGACGAGCACGAGGTCGACGTCGTCAACGTGACGCCGACGTACGCCCACCTGCTGATCGAGGAAGGGCTCCTGGAGGGACACCGGCCCGCGCTCGTGCTGCTCGGCGGCGAGGCGGTGTCGGAGTCGGTGTGGAACCGGCTGCGGGACACCGACGGAACCTACGGCTACAACCTGTACGGCCCCACCGAATACACGATCAACACGCTCGGCGGCGGCACGACCGACAGCGACACCCCCACCGTCGGCCAACCGATCTGGAACACGCGCGCCTACATCGTCGACGCGTGGCTCCGGCCGGTCCGGGACGGGGTCGCGGGCGAGCTCTACATCGCGGGTGAGGGACTGGCCCGCGGCTACCTCGGCCGCCCCGGCCTGACCGCCGAGCGGTTCGTCGCCGACCCGTTCGTGCCAGGGGGCGGGCGCATGTACCGCACCGGTGACCTGGTGCGCCGCCGTCCGGACGGGAACATCGACTTCCTCGGCCGCACCGACGACCAGGTCAAGATCCGCGGCTATCGCGTCGAACTCGGTGAGATCGAGACCGCGCTCAGCCGGTACCCCGAGGTCGCGCAGGCCGCCGTCCTCGCGCGGCCCGACCCGTCGGCGCCCGGCCTGCAGCGGCTCATCGGCTACGTCGTCCCGGCCGAGCTGAGCGGGGACGCACGGGCCGAGGCGGAGGCCGACCAGGTCGGCGAATGGCGGCAGATCTACTCCGACGAGTACACCGAGATCCCGACGGCCCTGTTCACCGAGGACTTCGCGGGCTGGGATTCCAGCTACGACGGTGCACCGATCCCGCTGGAGCACATGCGGGAATGGCGGCAGGCGACCGTCGACCGGATCACCGAACTGAAGCCGGAACGGGTGCTGGAGATCGGCGTCGGCACCGGTCTGCTGATGGGGCAGATCGCCCCGATCGCGCGGGAGTACTGGGGCACCGACCTCGCCGCGCCGGTGATCGCGAAGCTGAACCGCGAGCTGGAACGGGACCCGGAGCTGGCGGCCAAGGTGAACCTGCGCGCCCAGCCGGCGCACGTGTTCGACGGCCTGCCCGAGGGCCGGTTCGACACCATCGTGATCAACTCCGTCATCCAGTACTTCCCGAGCGTCGACTACCTGACCGGCGTCATCACGAAGGCGATCGGCCTGCTCGCGCCCGGCGGTGCGCTGTTCGTCGGCGACGTCCGGAACCTGCGCCTCGCCCGCGCCTTCCACACCGCGATCCAGCTCACCCGCGCCGACGCCACCTCCGACGTCGCCCAGGTGCGGCGCGCGATCGAACGCGGTGCCGCGCTGGAAAAGGAACTGCTGATCGACCCGGATTACTTCACCGCGCTCGCGCGGCGGCTTCCGGACGTCGCCGCGCAGGTCCGGATCAAACGGGCCCGGCTGCACAACGAGCTGAGCCGGTACCGCTACGACGCGGTCCTGGTCAAGGCGCCCGCCACGACCCTTTCGGTCGCCCAAGCGCCACGCCTGTTCTGGGATGAGGTGGGCTCCCTCGCCGCACTGCAAGCCCGGCTGGCCGGTGCCGAAACGCTGCGCGTGAGCCGGATCCCGGACGCCCGGCAGGCTCCGGAGGTCGAGGCGACACGCGCCCTGGACGCCGGTGCGCCGCTCATCGACGTCCTCGCGTTGTTCCGTGGTGACGACGGCATCGAACCGGAGGACGTGCACGAACTCGGTGACCGGCTCGGGTTCCGGGTGTACTGCACCTGGTCGGCCGACGGTTCGTTCGAGGCGGTGTTCGTCCACAAGGGAGAGCCGAGCTCGCTGGTCACCGATGTGCATCAGCCCGTCTCGGTCGGTACGAACCTGGCCAAGTACGCCACGAGCCCGACCGCGGCCCGCGGTGGCGGCGAACTGGTGCAACGCCTGCGCGATCGGCTCAAGACGGAACTGCCGGACTACATGGTCCCGGCCGCGTTCGTCACGCTGGGCGCGCTGCCGCTGACCGACAACGGCAAGCTCAACACGCGGGCGCTCCCGGACGCCGACCAGACCGTGCGGCTCGCCGAAAGCCGCCCGGCCGAGACCGCCGAAGAAGAGACGCTGTGCGCGCTGTTCGCCGAGGTCCTCGGACTGGACGGGGTCGGCGTCGAGGACAACTTCTTCGACCTCGGCGGGCATTCGCTGCTCGCCACCCGGCTGATCAGCCGCGCCAGGACCGAACTCGGCGCGGAACTGGCCATCCGTGACCTGTTCGAGGCGCCGACGGTGGCCGAGCTGACCACTCGCGCGGGTGACGGAGAACCGGCGCGGCCGGCGGTGGTCCGTGCCGAGCGCCCCGAACGCGTCCCGCTTTCGGCGGCCCAGCGCAGCCTTTGGCTGGTCGACCGGATGGAAGCGAACGCCGTCGCGTACAACTTCCCGCTGACGTTCCGGTTGCGGGGCGACCTTGATCTCGGCTCACTCCGGCTGGCGCTGGGCGACGTCCTCGGCAGGCACGAAGTCTTGCGGACCGTGTTCATCGAGCACGACGGGGAGCCCTACCAGCGCGTTCTCGACGCGCCCGAGATCCCGTTCGCCGTGGAGGAGTGCGACGAGGCCGGGTTGGAGGCCCGCATCGCCGAGCTCTCACGGACACCGTTCGACCTGGCACGGGAGATCCCGGTCAGGCTGCGGGTGCTGCGCCTCGGCGAAGGCGACCACGTGATCTCGCTGGTCTTGCACCACAGCGCGACCGACGAATGGTCCGACCGTCCGTTCCTGGGCGACCTGACCTCGGCGTATGAGGCCAGGCGCGGCGGCGCGAGTCCAGTGTGGACAGATCTGCCAGTGCAGTACGCCGACTTCGCGTTGTGGCAGAAGGACTTCCTCGAACAGCGCGGCGCCACCCAGGTCGCCTTCTGGGCAGGCTCCTTGAACGGCGCACCGGACGAGCTGACGCTGCCGCTGGACCGCCCGCGTCCGCTCCGGCCGACCGGACGGGGCGGGAAGGTCAAGTCCCGGCTGTCCGGCGAGCTGTCGGCCGCCGTGCGAGACCTGGCGGCGAAAGCCGGGGCGAGCCCGTTCATGGTGCTCCAAGCGGCGGTGGCCGCACTGCTGCACCGGACCGGCGCCGGGGACGACATCCCGCTCGGTGCCCCGATCGCGGGACGCACTGACGCGGCGCTCGACGACCTGGTCGGCTTCTTCGTGAACACGCTGGTGTTGCGGACCGACCTGTCCGGCGAGCCGACGTTCGCCGCGCTGCTCGACAGGGTGCGCGAGGCGGATCTCGCCGCGTTCTCGCACGGTGACCTGCCGTTCGAGCGTGTCGTCGAGGAGCTGAACCCGCCCCGGGTGCCGGGCCGCAACCCGCTGTTCCAGGTGATGGTGGGCTACCACCGGCGGAGCGACGCGCACGACGTGCTCGGGCTGCCCGCCGAGTGGTTCGAGATGGACACCGGCATGGCGAAGTTCGACCTGCACTTCACGATGGTCGACGGCGGGGACACCGCCACGCTGATGCTGGAGTACGCCGAGGACCTCGCCGACGAGCCGACTGCCGAGCGGCTGCTCACCCGTCTCACGTCGCTGCTGGAGCAGGTCACGGCCGAACCGGACCGGCCTGTCGCGGCGCTCGGCGTTCTCGTCGGCGATGAACTCGCGCGGGTGACCGAGTGGAACCGCACGGCACGTGAGGTCCCGGTCGCGACCCTGCCGGAGTTGTTCGAGGCGCAGGTGGCTCGGACGCCGGACGCTACTGCCGTGGTGTTCGAAGGCTCGGAGCTTTCGTACGCGGAGTTCAACGCGCGGGTGAATCGGCTGGCGCGTTGGTTGGTCGAGCAGGGTGTGGGTGCGGAGTCGGTGGTGGCCGTCTCGCTGCCGAGGTCGATCGATCTGATCGTCGCTCTGTATGCGGTGCACAAGGCCGGTGGTGCTTACCTTCCGGTCGACCGCGACTATCCGGCGGACCGCGTCGCGTTCATGCTCGAAGACGCGGCCCCCGCTGTCGTCCTCGACGAACTGCCCGTTGTGGACGGCTACTCCGTTGAGAACTTGGGCCGTGTAGTGGATCCTTCGTCTCCGGCGTACGTGATCTACACATCCGGTTCGACGGGACGTCCCAAGGGTGTCGTGGTGCAGCATTCCGGCATCGTGAACCGTCTGCTGTGGATGCAAGCCGAGTACGGCCTCACCCCTGACGATCGGGTGTTGCAGAAGACGCCGTCGAGTTTCGACGTGTCGGTGTGGGAGTTCTTCTGGCCGCTCGTCACCGGCGCCACGCTGGTGGTCGCCAAACCCGAGGGACACAAAGACCCGGCGTACCTCGCGGAGTTGATCCGCACCGCCGGGATCACCACCGTCCACTTCGTCCCGTCGATGCTCGCGCTGTTCCTGGAAACCGCGGAGTGCGCGGGATTGCGCCGGGTGATCTGCAGTGGCGAGGCACTGCCGTCCGAACTGGCCGCCCGCGTCGACGTCCCGCTGTACAACCTCTACGGCCCGACCGAAGCGTCCGTCGACGTGACGGCGTGGCGGGCCGGTGCCGAGACGACGCCGTCCGTCCCGATCGGACGTCCGGTGTGGAACACGCGGACGTACGTGCTGGACGCGCGGCTGAACCCGGTCCCGCCGGGTGTCCCCGGCGAGCTCTACCTCGCCGGTGTGCAGCTCGCTCGCGGGTACCTGGCCAGGCCGGGGCTGACCGCCGAGCGGTTCGTCGCCGACCCGTTCGGTGGCCCGGGGGAGCGCATGTACCGCACCGGGGACCTCGCGCGGTGGTCCGCCGATGGCGTCCTCGAGTTCCTGGGCCGGGTCGACGACCAGGTCAAGATCCGCGGCTTCCGGGTCGAACTCGGCGAGGTCGAGGCGGCACTGACCGCGTCCGGGTCCGTCACGCGTGCCGTGGTCGTCGCCCAGGAAGACCGGCTGGTGGCCTACGTCGTCGGCTCCGCGGACGGGCTTCGTGAAGCAGTGGCGACGAAGTTGCCGGAGCACATGGTGCCGTCGGTGTTCGTCGTACTCGACGAGATCCCGCTGACCCCGAACGGCAAACTCGACCGAAAGGCGCTCCCTGCGCCCGAGTTCGTGGCCACAGAAGGCCGGAAACCGCGGAACGCCAGGGAAGAAGCCCTGTGCGCGTTGTTCGTCGATGTGCTCGGCGTCGAGCAGGTCGGGATCGACGACGGGTTCTTCGCGCTCGGCGGGCATTCGCTGCTGGTGATGCGCCTGGTCAGCCGGATCTCGGCCGCCCTGGACGCCACCGTGTCGGTTCGCGACGTCTTCGACGCCCCCACCGTCGCGGCGCTGGCGGAACGGCTCGCCGACCCCTCGGACCGGCCGGCCTTGAGTGCGGGGAACCGGCCGGAAGCCTTGCCGCTTTCGCCCGCGCAGCAACGGTTGTGGTTCCTGTACCAGCTCGAAGGGGTCACGCCCACCTACAACATCCCGCTCGCCTGGCGTCTGTACGGCGAGCTGGACGCGGACGCGCTGCACGCGGCGATCGGCGACCTCGTCGAGCGGCACGAACCGCTGAGGACCGTGTTCGCCGAGGAGGGAGGCGTCGCGGCGCAGCGGATCCTGGCCGACGCACGTCCGGAGGTCCGCTTCGAGGACGCGGGTGACCTCTCGGCGCAGTTGTCCGCCGAAGCCGGCCGCGGATTCGCCCTCGACGCGGAACTCCCGATCCGGGCCACGGTCTTCACCGTGTCCGCGCGGGAACACGTCCTGCTGCTCGTGATCCATCACGTGGCGACGGACGAATGGTCACAGGGACCGCTGATGGCAGACCTGGCCAAGGCCTACGAGGCGCGTCTGGCCGGAGTCGCTCCACAATGGACGAAACTGCCGGTCCAGTACGCGGATTACGCGCTATGGCAACGCGAACTGCTCACCTCGACGGCGTCCGGGCACCTCGGGTTCTGGCAGGAAGAGCTGGCCGACCTGCCCGGCGAACTGGCCCTGCCGGTGGACCGGCCACGGCCGGCCGAGTCGAGCCATCGTGGCGGTCTCGTCACCTTCCCGATCGACGGAGGGCTCACCGAACGCCTGCGTGCGGTCGCCCGGCGGTACGACGTCAGCATGTTCATGCTGGCGCAGGCCGCCGTCGCGGCACTGCTGCACCGGCTCGGCGCCGGGGACGACATCCCGCTCGGCGCGCCGAGTTCCGGCCGCGTCGACGAACGACTGGAGCCGCTGATCGGCTTCTTCGTGAACTCGCTCGTCCTGCGCACCGATCTGTCCGGCGACCCGGCGTTCGGCGACCTGCTCGCCCGGGTGCGCGCGACGGACCTCGCCGCCTTCGAGCACCAGGACCTGCCGTTCGAGCGCCTGGTCGACGCGGTCAACCCGGAACGCTCGCTGGCCAGGCACCCGTTGTTCCAGGTGATGGTGGTCTACCTGCCCGAATCGGGCGACGGATGGGAACTTCCCGGCCTTAGTGCGGTCCAGGAGGACTTCGCACAGGGCGTGGCGAAGTTCGACCTCGAATTCGGGTTCCTGGAGAACAGCGCCGGGATCTCGGGCGCGATCGAGTACAGCGCCGACCTGTTCGACCACGCCACGGCCGAGTCGTTCGCGCGGCGGCTGGTCGCCGTTCTGGAGCAGGTGGCCACCGATCCGGCGATCCCGGTCGGCGAACTCGACGTCCTCGGCGAGGACGAGCGCACGCTGCTCAAGCTCTGGAACGACACCGCGCACGACGTTCCGCCGGTGACGTTGCCGGAGTTGTTCGAGGCGCAGGTGGCGCGGACTCCGGACGCTTCTGCCGTGGTGTTCGAGGGCACTGAGCTTTCGTACGCGGAGTTCAACGCGCGGGTGAATCGGCTGGCGCGTTGGTTGGTGGAGCGGGGTGTGGGTGCGGAGTCGGTGGTGGCGGTGTCGCTGCCGCGGTCGCTCGATCTCGTGGTCGCGCTGTACGCCGTGCACAAGGCAGGGGCGGCGTATCTGCCGCTCGACACGGACTATCCGGCCGACCGGCTGACGTTCATGCTCCAAGACGCGTCGCCCGCCGTGGTTCTCGATACTTTGCCTGATCTCGATGGCTACTCCGGAGAGAATCTGGGCCGTGTCGTGGATCCTTCGTCTCCGGCGTACGTGATCTACACGTCGGGTTCGACTGGTCGTCCCAAGGGTGTGGTGGTGCAGCATTCCGGCATCGTGAACCGTCTGCTGTGGATGCAAGCCGAGTACGGCCTGGCGGCTGATGATCGGGTGTTGCAGAAGACGCCGTCGAGTTTCGATGTGTCGGTGTGGGAGTTCTTCTGGCCGCTCATCACCGGCGCGACACTGGTGGTCGCCAAACCGGACGGTCATCGCGATCCGGCGTACCTCGAAGCGCTGATCCGGGAGCAGCGGATCACGACCCTGCACTTCGTCCCGTCGATGCTGGAAGCGTTCCTCGCCGAAGAGCCGGGATGGCACGACGTCCGCCGGGTCCTGTGCAGTGGCGAGGCGCTGCCGCCGGAACTGGCCGCCCGAGTCGGCGTCCCGCTGCGCAACCTCTACGGCCCGACCGAGGCATCGGTGGACGTGACCTCGTGGGAGGTCGTCGATGACACCGTCCCCATCGGACGTCCGGTGTGGAACACCCGCGTCCACGTGCTGGACGCCAGGCTCCGGCCGGTTCCGCCTGGCGTGGCGGGAGAGTTGTACCTCGCGGGTGCGCAGCTCGCGCGCGGCTACCTCCGCCGGGCAGGACTGACCGCCGAGCGGTTCGTGGCGAACCCGTTCGCCGCGGGGGAGCGCATGTATCGCACGGGAGACCTCGCGCGATGGCGTGCCGACGGCGCGCTCGAGTACCTCGGCCGCGCCGACGATCAGGTCAAGCTGCGCGGGTTCCGGATCGAGCTGGGCGAGATCGAGTCAGTGCTCTCCGCGCGGGTGGTCCTGCGGGAGGGGAGGCTCGTCGCCTACCTGACCGGCCCGGCCGACGTCGAAGAGACCCGGCGGCTGGCCGAGGCCGCACTGCCGGAGTACATGGTGCCGTCGGCGTTCGTGGTGCTGGACGAGTTCCCGTTGACACCCAACGGGAAGCTCGACCGCAAGGCGCTGCCCGCGCCGGACTTCGCCGTCGCGGTCACCGGCGACGCCCCGCGCACTCCGCGCGAAGAACTGCTGGCGTCGCTCGTCGCCGGTGTGCTCGGGCTGGAGAAGGTCGGCGTCCACGACGACTTCTTCCGCCTCGGCGGTGACAGCATCGTCGCGATGCAGCTGGTCGGCCGGGTGCGGAGCGCCGGGCTGCTGCTCAGCCCGCGTGACGTCTTCCGGCACCGGACCGTCGCGGCGCTGGCCGAGGTCAGTTCGGTGCGGCTCGACGCGCCCGCGCCGGCGGACGGGAAGCCGTTGGTGGAGCTCGAAGCGGGCGAACGCGCCGAGCTCGACGAGGTCGCGCCGGACACGGCCGAGGTATGGCCGCTGACGCCGTTGCAGGCCGGGTTGCTCTTCCACACGACGATGGACGGCGACGGCCCCGACGTCTACACCGTCCAGGTGTCGTTCGATCTCGAAGGACCGCTCGATCCCGCGCGACTGCGCGAGGCTGCTCAGTCCCTCGTCGACCGGCACGCGGTCTTGCGCACCGGCTATCGCTACCTCGCTTCTGGCCGTCCGGTCGCGTTGGTGGCGCGTTCGGTCACGGTTCCTTGGCGTTTCGTGGACTCGGCGGACGACTTCGAAACGGAGGCCGCTCACGACCGGCGCCGCTTCGATCCGGCGGCCGCGCCGCTGCTGCGGTTCCTGCTCCTGGCCTTGCCGGATGGACGGCACCGGCTGGTGTTCACCCACCAGCACGTCCTGCTCGACGGCTGGTCGGTGCCGCAGCTGTTCGCCGACCTGTCCCAGCTCTACGCCGGTGCCGACGTGGCGCCGTCACGGCAGTACCGCGACCATCTCGGCTGGCTCGGGGAGCAGGACCGGGAGGCGGCGGAAGCCGCTTGGCGGCAGGCGCTCGACGGGCTGACCGAGCCGACGCACCTCGTCCCGCACGACCCGCAGCGGACCCCGGCCCTGCCGGACCGGTCGTCACTGGAACTGCCGGAGCAGGCGACCGAGGCGCTGGCCTGCTTGGCCCGCTCGCGCGGTCTGACCCTGAACACGCTCGTCCAGACCGCGTGGAGCATCGTGCTCGGCAGGCTGACCGGCCGGTCGGACGTCGTGTTCGGCGCGACGGTCGCCGGGCGCCCGCCGGAACTGGCCGGGGTCGAGCGGATGCTCGGCCTGTTCATCAACACGATCCCGGTGCGGATCGTGCTCGACCCGGCCGAGAAGCTGGGCGCACTCCTCGACCGGGTCCAGGACGAACAGTCCGGATTGCTGGCGCATCAGCACTTCGGGCTCGCCGACATCCAGCGCGGTGCCGGGCTGGGGGAGCTGTTCGACACGCTGATGGTGTTCGAGAGCTATCCGGGCGCGGACGGGGACGAAACCGGTGCCGGCCTGCGCGGGGACATCGTCCGCCACGAGGACTCGACGCACTATCCGCTCACCTGGGCGGTGGAACCCGGCGCGCGGCTGAAGCTCACGGCTGAGTACCGCTCCGACCTGTTCGACGGGGGCCTGCCGGAACGGCTTCCGGCCGCGATGGAACGGGTGCTCGCCGCCATGGTGTCCGATGTGGACGCCCCGGTCGGCAGGGTCGACATCCTGATCGAGGCCGACCTCGACCTGATCGTGCGCGAGTGGAACGGGACGGCGCTCGCCGTCGAACCGTCCACTGTGGCCGGTCTGTTCGAAGCGCAGGTCCGGCGTTCGCCCGACGCGACGGCGGTGGTGTCCGGTGAGGTCGCCTTGACCTTCACCGAGCTGAACGAACGCGCCAACCGGCTCGCCAGGGCGCTGGTCGCCCACGGCGTGGGCCCGGAGGATTTCGTCGCCTTGGCGCTGCCGCGTTCGGCGGACGTGCTGCTGGCGATCCTCGCGGTCCACAAAGCGGGGGCGGCGTACCTGCCGCTCGACCCGGACTACCCCGTCGAACGGCTGGCCGCGATGCTCGCCGACGCGCGGCCCAGGATGATCCTGACCGAACCCGAGCTGCTGGAGTCGTTGCCCCGGACCGAGATCGAGACAGTGGCGCTGTGCGCGCTCGTCACCGAGGATCGGCAGGCGCACGACCTGACCGATCGGGACCGGGTCCGCCCGCTGGACCAGGAGCATCCGGCGTACGTGATCTACACGTCGGGTTCGACGGGGACGCCCAAGGGGGTCGTCGTCCCGCATCGCGGTGTGGTGAACCTGTTCCACAGTCACCGGGCGACGTTGCACCGGCCCGCGGTCGAGGCCACCGGCAAACCGCACCTGCGGGTCGGGCACGCGTGGTCGTTCTCCTTCGACGCCTCCTGGCAACCGCAGCTGTGGCTGCTCGACGGGCACGCCGTGCACATCGTGGACGAGGAGACCCGGCGCGATCCGGAGCTCCTGGCCGCGATGATCTCCCGGGACGGCTTCGACTTCATCGAGGTCACGCCGTCGTTCTTCGCGCAGATGGCGGAAGCCGGGCTGCTCGACGGCGACCGGTGCCCGCTGGCCGTGATCGGTGTCGGCGGCGAGGCGGTGCCCGAAAGTCTGTGGCGCCGTCTGGCCACTTTGGACGGCACCGAGGCCTTCAACCTCTACGGGCCGACGGAGTCCACAGTGGACGCTTTGGTCGCGCGGATCGGTGACAGCGAGAAGCCGTTGGTCGGCCGTCCGGTCGCGAACACCCGCGCCTACGTGCTGGACGCGGCGCTGCGACCGGTGCCGCCCGGCGTCACCGGCGAGCTGTACCTCGCCGGCTCCGGTCTCGCCCGGGGCTACCTCGGGCGGGCGGCGCTGACGTCGGAGCGGTTCGTGGCGGATCCGTTCGGTCCAGCGGGTGCCCGGATGTACCGCACCGGCGACCTGGCCCGGTGGACCGCGGACGGTCGGCTGGACTTCGGCGGCCGCGCCGACGACCAGGCGAAGATCCGCGGGTTCCGGGTCGAGCCCGGCGAGATCGAAGCCGTGCTCGAGCGGCACGAGGACGTCGCGCAGGACGTCGTCCTCGTGCGGGAGGACCGCCCGCGGGTCAAGCAACTGGTTGCCTACGTGGTGTCCACTGTGGATCTCGCGGACCTGCGGCGGTTCGCGGCCGAGACGTTGCCGGAGTACATGGTCCCGGCGGCGTTCGTCGCGCTCGACGCGCTTCCCGTGTTGTCCAACGGGAAACTGGACCGCAAGGCACTGCCGGCGCCGGACTACTCGGAGCTGGCCGGAGGCAGGGCGCCGGAGACCCCGCTGGAGAAGGCGCTGTGCGGGCTCTTCGCGGAGGTGCTCGACGTGCCGGAACTCGGCGCCGACGACGACTTCTTCGCCCTCGGCGGGGACAGCATCGTCGCGATGCGGCTGGTCAGCCGGGCTCGCGCGGCCGGGCTGAAGATCACACCGCACGAGGTGTTCGCGCGCCGGACCGTCGCGGCGCTGGCCGAGGTCGCCGAGAGCCTGACGGCCGACGACGTCATCGCGCCGACGCCGATCATGCACGCGCTGCGCGAACTGGGCGGGCCGATCGACGGCTATCACCAGGCGGCGTTGCTCCAGACGCCGTCCGGGATGACCGGTGGGCAGCTGAAGGCCGTTCTCGGCGCCGTCGTCGCACGGCACGACATGCTGCGCGCGCGGCTCGACCGGTCGGTGGACGGCTGGGCGCTCCGCGTCACCGAATCCCTCGACGTCCGCATCGAACGCGTCGAGGTCGAAGGTGATCTGTTCTCTCTGATCGAGCGGCACGCGGAGCCGGCTCGCGCCAGGCTCGACCCGGACGCCGGCGTGATGGTGAGCGCGACGTGGTTCGACGCTGGATCGTCGGGACCGGGCCGGTTGCTGCTGATGATCCATCACCTGGCGGTCGACGGTGTCTCATGGCGGATCCTGTTGCCGGATCTCGTTTCCGCGTGGGACGCGGTCGCTCTCGGCCGGACGCCAGAACTGTCCACAGTGGACACTTCGTTCCGGCGGTGGTCGCAAGTACTGTCCACACAGGACCGTGAGAGCGAACTGGGCCGGTGGAAATCCGTGCTGGGCGGCGGAGACCCGCTCCCGCTGGACCGGCCGCTCGATCCCGCGCGGGACGTGCAGGGAACCGTGAAGATGGTGTCGCTGACCCTGCCCGCCGAGCGGACGGCCCCGCTCCTGTCCCGAGCGACCATCAACGACGTCCTGCTCACCGGTCTCGCGCTGGCCGTCACCCGGTGGCGCGGGGACGGGGGGCACGCGGTGCTGGTCGACGTCGAGGGACACGGCCGCGAGGAGGAACTCGCCCGTGGCGCGGATCTTTCGCGGACGGTCGGCTGGTTCACCACCGTCGTCCCGGTATGCCTCGACCTCGGCGACCTC
The DNA here is from genome assembly GCF_003947485.1 of Amycolatopsis sp. WAC 01416. Classification (NCBI taxonomy): domain Bacteria; kingdom Bacillati; phylum Actinomycetota; class Actinomycetes; order Pseudonocardiales; family Pseudonocardiaceae; genus Amycolatopsis; species Amycolatopsis sp. WAC 01416. The sequence goes on from NZ_QHHX01000009.1 coordinate 395,025, forward strand.
GACCTGGACGACGCGTTCGCGGGCGGAGCCGCCGCCGGTGTCGCGCTCGAGCGGGTCCGGGCGCACCTCGACGGGCTGCCGGACGGCGGCATCGGGCACGGTCTGCTCCGGTACCTCGACCCGCGCACCGGTCCTGAACTCGCGAAGTTCGCGAAGCCGCAGATCGAGTTCAACTACCTGGGCCGGATCGGCGTCCCCGAGGCGACCGACTGGTCGTACGCGGCGGAGGCCGAAGCGGCCGAACTCGGCGCGGACGACGCGATGCCCGTCTCGCACGCGCTGACGATCAACGTCCTGACCGAGGACCGCCCCGGCGGCCCCGAACTGGCCGCACACTGGTCATGGCCGGAGGCCGTGCTGACCGAAGAGTCGGTGCGGGAACTGGCGGAGGGCTGGTTCCTCGCGCTCGACGCGCTCACCCGCCGGGCTGATTCACCGGCTTCACAGAAGGAGAACAAGGAATGACGAACCCGTTCGAGAACCCCGACGGCACGTACCTCGTGCTGGTCAACGACGAGGGCCAGCACAGCCTGTGGCCCGAGTTCGTCGAGGTCCCGGCGGGCTGGACCACGAAGTTCGGCCCGGCCTCGCGTCCGGCGTGCCTCGAGTACGTCGAGACCAACTGGACCGACCTCCGTCCCGCTTCGCTCGTCAAGGCCATGGAGTCCTGACCCGCTTCGGTCCGTGAAGGCGTCCTTGAGGGACTCTGGGTCCCTCAAGGAGGCCTTCACGGACTTGCGTTGTTCAGAATCGCGACCGAATTCGTCCATAAAACGTGAGTAGCGTTCGGGTTATGGATCGAAGAGCGTTCATGGTGACCGCCGGTGGCGCGGCGGCGGGGGCGGCGATGCTGCCGGGGCAGGCGGAGGCGCAACCGCAGACACAAGGGAAGTGGGGCCCGCACGGGCCGGTCGTCCGCTTCAACGTCCTGAGCGACATCCAGGGCGACCTCACCGACTTCGGCAAGGCGCTCGACGACCTGCACGCGATCAACCCGGGCAGCGCCGGGCTTGGTATCGCGGGTGACCTCACCCCGCGCGGCTACGACTTCGAGTACGCCCAGCTTCGCTCGACCTTCGACAAGCACCCGCATCCGCGCGAGGTCGCGTGGGCCATCGGCAACCACGAGTTCTACGTGCCGAAGTGGCGCGATCCCGACACCCTCGCCCAGGAGACCTGGCCGAACGGGACGACCGAGGATTCGCTTTTCCGCAGCTTCTACCGGTTCGCGGGCCGCAACACCGTCTACTCCGAGACCTCGTTCGGCGGCGTTCCGGTGCTCTGCCTCGGAACCGAGCAGTACGCGAAGTACCACGAGCCCAAACTGTGGGACGAGGTCTGGATGAGCGACCGGCAGTTCACCTGGCTCGAACAGCGCCTCCGGTACTGGTCGAACCGGCGCAGCCCGGTGATGGTGCTGACGCATCATCCGCTGCCCAACACCGTTTCCGGTACGCACAACAAGCTCTACCGGTCCGACTACCTCCAGCCCGACAGGCTGCTTTCGATCCTCGGCCGCCACCGGGACGTGTTCCTCTTCTCCGGGCACACGCACTGGGACCTGAACCTGTCGGACTGGGTGGTCCGCCGGGTGGTGCCGGGCACCGGGAATCTCGAAGGGTTCACCGTCGTCAACACCGCGGCCGTGCAGACCGGCTGGACGGATGACGGGAAGGGTGGGGAAGTGTCCCTCGGCGGCGCGTTCAACCAGGGGCTGCAGGTCGAGGTGTCACCGGGCTCGGTGGTCATCAAGGCCAGGGACTTCACCACGAAGACCTGGCTGAAGCAGATCACCGTTCCGCTGCACAACTCCTGGGGACGTCAGGACGGTTAGGCCGGACCGGTCCGTGAAGAGGCCTTCACGGCTGGCCGAAGTACATGAAGGCCCCCTTCCTTGCGCCAGGCGCAAGGAAGGGGGCCTTCATGTACTCGGGAGGGCAGGTCACCGGTGTCGAGCCGGTCGCGGCCTAGTTGGCCGGTTTGACCTCGGTCTTCGGGTCGCCGTCGACCGCGGCGGCGAGCTGCGGGACGATCCGGTCGATCACGTACGGCAGGCTCAGCACGGTCACGAAGGAGACCGCGCTGCCATAGGTGCCTTCGTTCTCGATGAAGACCTCACGCTTCTCCTTCGACACCTTCAGTCCGCTGTAGAGCGCGTCCTTGCCGAGGATTTCCTGCGCCTTGGCCGGGGTGTCGATGAGCCACACGAGCGCGTCGCGGTCGAGCAGGTCGGTCCGCTCGGCGCTGAGGCTCTTGCCGAACTTGTCACCGATGGCGGCGTCGAGGTCGGCGGGCAGCTTGAAACCGAGCGATTCGAGGATGTGCGAGCGACCGTCCTGGCTGCCGTAGACGAAGTAGCCCTCGTAGGTCGACGCCATCAGGGCCGACTTGCCCGCGAACTCCGGGTGGTCCTTGCGGGCCTGGGCGAACTTGTCCTCGACGCCCTTGACCAGTTCGTTCGCCTTGGTGGCGCGTCCGACGGCCTGGCCGACCTTCTTGGTCGCCTCGTTCCAGGGGATGCCGTAGTCGTTGTACTCCTTGGGCTGCGCGACGACCGGGACGCCGATCTGGCTCAGCTTGTCGTACTGCTCCTTGGTGAGCCCGGAGTACAGCGCGATGATCAGATCCGGCTTCAGCGCGGCGATCTTCTCGTACTGCGGCCCGTCCACGTCCTTGAGGACCTCGGGCAGCGCGGCGCCGCCGAGCTTGTCGGTCGCCCACGGGCTGATGGTGCCGGGGAACTTGCCGAGCCAGTCGGTGACACCGACCGGGACCACGCCGAGGGCGAGCAGCGCGTCCTGCTCGGTCAGGCCGACCGTGACCACACGCTTGGGCTCCTGCGTGATGGTGGTGCTGCCGTATTTGTGCTCGATCGTCGTCGGGAACGCGTTCGCGTCGACCGCGGAGCCGGCGGAGTTCTGCGCGGCCGGGGTGGCCGACTCGCCGCCTCCTCCGCACGCGGTGAGCGAGGCGGCCAGCACCAGGGTGGACGCCAGCAGGCCGGCGGTCTTCAGGCGCCCGCGCACGGCGGAGAGGGTGGGGATTCGGGCCATCATCCGTCCTTCGTGATCGGCGGTCCGGCGCAGTGCCGGATTAATCGAGAATCAGGTTTGGCTAACCTAAGACGCAGACCGCTCGATTGCAACCGGTGACGGTGCGTCCCGGGTCACGTCCGTGAACGGTTGTCCGACCATGCCGCCCAAAGCGTTGCGTACTGACCGCCGGAGGCCACGAGTTCGTCGTGTGTCCCGCTTTCGACGATCACGCCCGCTTCGAGTACGACGACGCGGTCCGACGCCGCGGCCTGGGTCAGCCGGTGCGCGACGACGAGACCGGTCCGGCCTTCCAGTGCGGCGGCCGCGGCGGCTTCGAGGGTTTTCGCGCCCGCGCTCCCGGCTTCGGCGGTGGCCTCGTCGAGGATCGCGATCGGCGGGTCCGCGAGGACCAGCCTGGCCAGCGCCAGTTGCTGGGATTGGGTGACGGTCAGCTGGTGCCCGCCTTCGCCGACGACGGTCGCGAGACCTTCGCTCAACGCCTCGGCCCAGCCGCGCGCGCCGACTTTTTCCAAGGCCGCCAGCAACTCCGCGTCGGTCGCGCCGGGATGGGCGAGCCGGAGATCGTCCGCCAGCGAACCGGCGAAGACGTGCACCTCCTGGCTGATCAGCGCGACGGCCCGCCGGGTGGCGGACGGCCCGAGCTCGTCGAGCGGAACGCCGCCGACGGCGATCGTCCCGGAGTCCGGGGTGTGGATCCCGGCGATCAGCTTGGCCAGCGTCGTCTTCCCGGCTCCGCTCGCGCCGACCAGCGCGACCCGTTCACCGGGGGAGAGGTTGAGGTCGACGTCCCGCAGCACCGGGTGTCCGTCCACATAGGAATGAAAGAGCCCGGCCGCCTTCACCGACGCGTCAACGGGTTTCGCGGGCAGCTCGGGTTCGCGCGGGGCGGGCAGGTCGGCCACACCGACCAGCCGGGCGAGGCTCGCGGCGGCCGCTTGCGCGTCGTCCACCAGCGCCAGCGCGCTGTTGATCGGACCGAACAGGCTGTGGAAGTACAACGCCGCCGCCGTCGCCGCCGCCACGGTCACCGCGTCGGCGCCCACCAGCAGGAAACCGGCCGCGAGCACGGCAGAGAGGCCCACGAACTCGGCCAGGTTGAGCCGGGCGAAGAACCTCGTCATCAGCCGGACACCACGCAGCATCAGGTCCATCGCGCCCTCGGACCGCTGCCGGACGCGCTCCACGTGGGCGTCGGCGAGCCGGAACGCGCGGACGGTCTTCGCGCCGCCGATCGTGTCGAGCAGTTGCTGTTGCTGCGAACCGGTCGCGATCCGCTGCTTCGCGTACAACGGCACGGCGTTGCGGACGTACCAGCGCACGGTGTGCAGCTGGATCGGCGTCGCCAGCAACGCGGCCAGCAGGAACCGCCAGTCGAGAACGGCGAGCGCGCCGAGGGTCAGCACGATGGTGAGCACCGAGCGGCCCAGTTCGGGCAGGGCCTCACGGACCGCCCTCGCGACCACCGTGACGTCGTTGGTGACGCGGGCGGTCAGGTCGCCGGAGCCCGCGCGTTCGACCTGCTCCAGCGGGAGACCGAGCGCCCGGTCGACGAACCGTTCGCGCAGTTCCGCCAGCAGCGTCTCGCCGAGCTTCGCGGTCAGCGAGACACCCAGCGCCGTCGCGATCGCCTGCCCGACGGCGACCAGCACCAGTGCCACCACGGGGGTGGTCAGTTCGGTCGCGGGCCGCTTTTCGATGACCAGGTCGACGATGTGGCCGAGCAGGCGTGCGGTGAGCAGCCCGATCGCGGTCGCGCAGACGAGCATCGCCAGCGCGCCGGCGGCACGGGCCTTCGAGGTGCGGAGCAGTTCGCCGAGGACCGCGCGGATCCGCCTGCCGTCGGCGGTGGGAAGCAGCTCACGCGTCATGACAGCACCGCCGCGCGGTAGTCGGCGCGGTCGCGGGCGAGTTCGGCGTGGCCGCCCTCGCCGGTGATCCGGCCGCCGTCGAGAACGACGACGCGGTCCGTCACGGCGAGCAGGGCGGGGCTCGTGGTCACCAGGATCGTGGTCCGTCCTTGTCGTAGCCGGGCGAGCCCGGTGGCGATCCTCGCCTCGGTCACCGTGTCCACCGCCGTCGTCGGGTCGTGGACGACGAGCACCGGCGCGTCCGCGGCGAGCGCGCGGGCGAGCGCGACCCGTTGGCGCTGCCCGCCGGAGAGGGAACGCCCGCGTTCGGTGACCGCGGTCGCGGTGCCGTCCGGCAGCGCCGCCGCGACCTCGTCCGCCGCCGACGCGGCCAGCGCGTCGCCGGATTCGCGGCCGCCGGCGTGCACGTTCTCCGCCAGCGTCCCTTCGAACAGGTCCGCGTCGTGCGCGGCTACCAGGACGACCTCCCGCACCCGGTCCGGGTCCACAGTGGACAGATTGACGCCGTCGACGTGGACCATGCCCTCGGCGGGATCGCCCGCGCGGCCGAGGCAGTCGAGCAGATCGGTCGCGGCGGCCGGATCGGCGGCGACGACGCCGATCAACTGCCCGGCCGGGATGTCGAGGTCGACCCCGCGGAGGCTGCGGTACGACACCTGGGTGAACTTGACGTTCCCGCCGGAGGGGGCGGGGAGTTCGCCGTCACCCGGTTCGACCGTCACCGGCGTGGTCAGCAGGTCGGCGACCCGGGACGCCGACGCGCGGCCCTGCGCCAGTTCGCCGTTCACCCACGAGAAGATCAGGAACGGGGTGAGCAGGAACTGGGCCAGCCCCACCGCGGCGACGAGATCGCCGACGCTGATCGCCCCCGACGACGCGAGATGCCCGCCGACAAGCGCGACGACCGCGATGAAGACGCCGGTCAGCGCCAGCACCGCGCCGTCGTGCCAGGCCTTCGCCTTTGCGGCGCGCAAGGTGGCCTTGAGCGAGTTCTGGCTGGTGTCCCGATAACGGGCGACGGCGGCGGGTTCGGCGCCGATGCCCTTGAGCACCCGCAGGCCGGAGACCAGATCCGTGGCGACCCCCGAAGCGTGCGCGGAACGCTCCTGTTCGGCCTCACTGCGGCGTTCCAGCGGCTTGCCGATGAGATGCGCGAGGTACAGCAGTGGCGGCGTGCCCAGTAGCACGAGGAGACCCAGCGGAAGCGAGATGCGCAGCAGGGCGACGGCGCTGACCAGCACCCCGGCGAGCGCGGCGATCCCGAACGGCAGCGCCGCGTTCACCACGCCGACCCGCTGCGCGTCGCTGGTGCCGATGTTGACCAGTTCACCCGCCAGCTTGCCGTTCTCGGCGCCACCACCGGGATGCAGGACGCGGCGGCTGATCGCGATACGGAGATCGTGCGCCGCCCGCAGCGAGGCGCCTTCGGCCGCTCTCGCGGCGAACCGGTAGCTGTAGGACAGTCCCGCGAAGACCACGCCGAGCACGGCGAGCCAGAACACGAGCGTGCCCGCGGAACCGCCGGCGACCGCCTGGTCGATCACCACCCCGATGATCACCGGGACGAGTGCTTCACCGCCTTGGTGTCCGGCGGCGAGAACGGAAGCGAGCGTGACTCGACGTCGCTGCCCGGAGATGGCCTGGCGCAGGACGCTCCGGCTGGTGGTGGCCGTTGCGGACACCGGCGCCTCCGTGGGTCGGGGGTAGGTAAGGCTAGTCTAAGTAGATAGCTCGTTGAGGTGAACTCCGGCGTTCGGTTAGCTCGCCTCACTCGAAGGAGGTTCCGTGGTCGTCACCGAACGCGCGCCCGCCGCCGCGGCGTCCCCGCCCAGCGCGGCGGCACGGACGTTCCGCGCGGGTGGTCTGGTGGTCGGGCTCGCCTTGCTGGCGCTCGTGTTCCTGCTCAGTATCTGGGTGGGGTCGAAGAGCATCCCGTTCACCTCCACCTGGTCGGTGCTGTGGCACAACGACGGCTCGACCGAAGCGGTGATCATCCACGACCTCCGCATCCCGCGGACCCTGCTGGGCGTGGTCGTCGGCGTGGCGCTCGGCCTGGCGGGCGCGGTGATGCAGGCGCTCACCCGGAACCCGCTCGCCGACCCCGGCCTGCTCGGCGTCAACACCGGTGCGTCGGCCGCGGTCGTGTCGGGTATCGCGTTCGTCGGGGTCACCGGCGTGCTCGGCTACATCTGGTTCGCCTTCGCCGGGGCGGCGATCGCGTCGGTCGTGGTGTACGTCCTCGGCTCGGCGGGCCGCAGCGCCACCCCGGATCGGCTCGTGCTCGCCGGTTCGGCCGTCATGGCGGTGCTCCAGGCCTACATCGTCGGGATCCTGCTGCTGATGCCCGAGACGTTCAACCAGTTCCGCTTCTGGAACGTCGGTTCGCTCAGCGGCCGCAAATGGGACGTGTTCTGGCAGATCTCGCCGTTCGTGGCGGTCGGCGCGGTCATCGCGCTGCTGCTCGCCCGGCCGCTCAACATCCTCGCGCTCGGCGACCAGACCGGCAAGGCGCTCGGCGCCCACATCGGCCGCACCCGGGTGCTGGGCGCGATCGTGGTGACCCTGCTCTGCGGCGCGGGAACCGCGGCCATCGGACCGGTCATCTTCCTCGGGCTCGCCGTGCCGCACGCCGCGCGCATGCTGGTCGGCCCGGACCAGCGCTGGGTCCTGCCGTACTCGATGCTGCTCGCGCCGATCGCGCTGATCGGCGCCGACGTCGTCGGCCGCGTGCTGAACCCGCCGGAGGAACTGCAGGCGGGAATCGTCGTCGCGTTCCTCGGCGCGCCGGTGTTCATCGCGCTCTGCCGTCGCAGGAAGCTGGCCCGCCTGTGACCGCGATCAAGGAGCGCCCACCGATGAGGACCCGCGTCCTCCGCACCCCGGGCGGCGGACTGTCCCTGCGCGTGACCCCGCGGGCGGCGATCGTCGTCACCCTGCTGGCCGTCGCCGTGTTCTTCGTCGGGGCGGTCAGCATGACCACCGGCGACTACCCGTTGTCCGTCGGCGAGGTCATCCAGACGCTGTTCGGCTTCGGCGACCGGAGCACGGAGTTCATCGTGACCACCCTGCGGCTGCCGCGGCTGCTGACCGCGTTGCTGGTCGGTGGCGCGCTCGCGGTCAGTGGCGCGATCCTCCAGAGCCTGTCCGGGAACCCCTTGGGCAGCCCCGATTTCATCGGCTTCACCGAAGGCGCCGCCGCGGGCGCGTTGCTGACGATCATCGTCGTGCACGGCGGCATGCTCCAGGTTTCGCTGGGTGCGCTGGTCGGCGGCGTCGTGACCGCGGGCTTGATCGCGTTGCTCGCGCTGAAGGGCGGCGTGCACACCTTCCGGCTGATCCTCGTCGGCATCGGCGTGAACGCGATGCTGCTCGCGTTCAACTCGTACCTGATCACCAGGGCCTCCTGGCAGGACGGCCTGGCGGCGCAGGCGTGGCTGGTCGGCGGGCTCAACGGCCGCGGCTGGGAGCACGTCGTCCCGGTCGCGATCGCCATCGCCGTCCTGCTGCCGCCCGCCCTCGTCTACGGCAGAAGGCTTTCCCTGCTGGAGATGGGGGACGACTCGGCCAAGGGACTCGGCGTGCCGGTGCAGCGGAGCCGGGTCGTGCTCCTCGGGGTCAGCGTCGGGCTGTGTTCGATCGCCACGGCCGCCGCCGGTCCGATCGCGTTCCTGGCGCTCGCCGCGCCTCAGCTGGCGAAGCGGCTGACGCGGTCGTCGGGACCCGGGCTCGCCGCGGCCGCGCTGATGGGCATGCTCCTGCTGGTGACGAGTGATCTGATCACCCAGCAGTTCCTCGCCGGCCTGCCCGTCGGTCTGGTTACCGGGGCGATCGGCGGGCTGTACCTCGGCTGGCTCCTGGTGTCCCGGCGCGGGGTCAGCCGAGCTGCGCGCTGACCGGCTCGATCGGCGCGGGCTCGCCGAAGCGGGCCAGCGCCAGCGCCGCGGACACCGCGAGCACGAAACCGACCGCCGCCACGGCCGCGAACCCCGGTCGCGTGGTGTCGCCGAGGACGAGAACCCCGATCAGGGAAGGGAAGACGGTCTCGCCGATCACCATCATCGCGGTCGAGGTGGTGACACTGCCGCGTTGCAACGCGGTGGCGTAGAACAACATCGCCAGCGCGCCCGCCACGGCCAAGGTGTAGACGGCGGGGTCGGTCAGCAGATCCAGCGGGGCAAGGCTGGTGAGCACGCGGCCGGACAGGGCGACCACGCCGAAGCACAGGCCCGCGATCAGGCCCAGCGCCGGCGTCCGGATCCGCCGCGGCGCGCGGCCGGCGAACATCCCGGCCGTGCCGAGTACGACCACCGCGCCGATCAGCACGAGCCGGAAACCCAGCCCGGTCGCCGACGAGCCTTCGCTCTCGGCCGACATCCCGAGCAACGCGAGCCCCGCGCAGACGACCGCGACCGCCGTCCACTCGCGACGCCCCAACCGGACACCGAGCGTCCTCGCCGCGACCGCCGTCACGGCCAGGCTTCCGGCCAGCGCCGCCTGAACCACGAACAGCGGCAGCACGCGCAGGGCGGCGAGCTGGGCGACGAACCCGATCACGTCCAGCGCCAGACCCGCGACGAACTTCCACTGCCGCAACACCCGCACCAGCAGCCGGGGATCGACGCGGTCCTCGGCGCCCGAGGTCGCTTTCGCGGCGATCGCCTGCATCACCGAAGCGACGCCGTACGCACAGGCCGCGAAGAACGCGCAAACCAAACCCCACCACATGAACCACGAGCCTAGCCCTGCGGTGTCCACACGGAGATCTCACGTGATCGGGCGCGTAACTCACGTGATCGGGCGCGTAACTCACGAGTTACGCCTTCAATCACGCGAGTTACGCCTTCAATCACGCGAGATCGCCGTATGTGTAGGGTGAGCGACATGTCGAACAGGAGTTCGAGCGCGGCCGACCCGGTGGAGCGAGCCTGGCCGGCGGGGATCGCCGAGGACGAAGCCGGGATCCAGTGGGACTTCCTGCGCTTCCTCCGCGCCACCGCGGTGAACAAGGTCGCCGGGCTGACCAGGGAGCAGGCGGCCGCGACCCCGCTGCCGGCGTCCCCGCGGATGAGCGCGCTGGGGCTGCTCAAGCATCTGACCGCCGTGGAGCGCTGGTGGCTGTCGATCGAAGCGGGCGGCGCCGAGCTGCCTTCGTTGTGGGAAGGTTCACCGGATCCGAGCTGGGACCTGACCGAGGACGACGACCCGCGTTCGGTCGTCGAGGCGTACTGCGCCGAGTGGGCGCTCTCGGAGTCGTCCCTGGCCGGGGCCTCTCCGGACGACCGGGCGCGCCGGTCGGGGAAGTTCACCGTCCGCTGGGTGCTCGCCCACGTCGTCCAGGAAACGGCGCGGCACGCCGGGCATCTGGACATCCTGCGTGAGCTGGCCGACGGAACCACAGGGGAGTAGCGTCGTAAGGTGTCCGCATGGCTGACAGGCTGTACTTCCGGCAATTGCTCGCAGGCCGTGACTTCGCGGTGGGGGACCCGGTCGCGACGCAGATGGTCAACTTCGCCTATCTGATCGGCGACCGGGAGACGAACGAGGCCGTCATCGTCGACCCGGCGTACGCCGTCGGCGATCTGCTCGACCTGCTGGAAGCCGACGGCATGCGGCTGACCGGCGTGCTCGCGACGCATCACCACCCCGACCACGTCGGCGGCGAGATGATGGGCTTCTCGCTCCCGGGGATCGCGGAGCTGCTGGAGCGCGTCCAGGTACCGATCCACGTCAACACCGCCGAAGCCGAATGGGTCCGCCGGATCACCGGCGTCTCGGAAACCGATCTGCGCTCGCACGAACACGACGACGTGCTCGAGGTCGGCGCGGTGCCGATCCGGCTGCTGCACACGCCGGGACACACGCCCGGCAGCCAATGCTTCCTGGTCGACGGGCGGCTCGTCTCCGGTGACACGCTGTTCCTCGAAGGCTGCGGCCGGACCGATTTCCCCGGCGGTGACGCGGAGGCGATCTACCGGAGCCTGCAATGGCTGGCCGGGCTGGACGGGGATCCGGTCGTCTACCCGGGTCATCAGTACTCGGCCGAGCCGTCGGCGAACCTTTCGCGCGTGAAGGACACGAACTTCGTGTACCGGCCGAAGTCGCTGGAGGAATGGCGGCTGATGTTCGGCGGCTGACCGCCTGCCGTCTCCGCAAGTAGGTGACGAATTGCGGAGGAAGGCGTCCAGATCGCGGGACGCGAGGCTCGCTGTTTGACCGGCCCGGCTCCGGAGGCCGAAGCTCGGAACCGTGACGCTCAAGCTGCATTGGTTCCTGCCCACCACCGGTGACGGCCGGACGATCGTGGAGCACTTCCACGCCAGCCGCGCCGCCGGGGCGTCCGCCGCCCGCGAGCCGAGCCTCGACTACCTCGCGCAGGTCGCCCGCGCCGCCGAGGCCAACGGTTTCGAAGGCGTGCTGACGCCGACCGGGACCTGGTGCGAGGACGCGTGGCTGACCACGGCCGCGCTCATCCGCGAGACGAGCACCCTCAAGTTCCTCGTCGCGTTCCGGCCAGGGACGGTCTCGCCGACGCTGGCCGCGCAGATGGCCGGAACGTTCCAGCGGATCTCGCGAGGACGTGTGCTGCTCAACGTCGTCACCGGCGGCGACGCGGTCGAACAGCGCCGGTTCGGCGACTGGCACGATCACGACCAGCGTTACGCCCGCACCGGCGAGTTCCTCGAGATCGTGCGCGGCGTGTGGAGCGGCAAGCCGTTCGACTACGCCGGCGAACATCTCAAGGTCGAGGGTGCGACCACCCGGGCGGCACCCGATCCGGTGCCGCCGATCTACTTCGGTGGCTCCTCCGCGGCCGCGCTCCCGGTCGCGGCGAGGCACGCCGACGTCTACCTGACCTGGGGTGAGCCGCCCGCGCAGGTCGCGGAAAAGATCACCAAGGTCCGTGAACTCGCCGAGGAGCAGGGACGGAAGCTCCGGTTCGGCGTCCGGCTGCACACCCTCTCGCGTGACACGTCAGCGGAAGCCTGGGCGGAGGCGGGAAAGCTGCTGGAGGCGATCGATCCCGAACGGATCGCCCACACGCAGAAACAGTTGTCCGCCAGCGAATCCGTGGGCCAACAGCGGATGGCGGCACTGCACGGCGGGAAGACCGGCGGTGGCGTCCGCGGTCTGGAGATCCACCCGAACCTGTGGGCCGGCATCGGTCTGGTGCGCGGCGGCGCGGGCACCGCTCTCGTCGGCAGTCACGATGAGGTCGCCGACCTCATCGAGGAGTACCACGCGCACGGCATCGAGGAGTTCGTCCTCTCCGGATACCCGCATCTGGAAGAGGCGTACTGGTTCGGCGAAGGCGTGCGGCCGGAACTGGTCCGGCGAGGGCTCGTCGCGTAGACCTCAGAGTGTGCGCGACAACGCCAAAGCGGCGGTCCGCACCGCAGGTGCGACGCGGTTGGTGTGCATGCGATTCGCCCAGCCGGAGATCGACAACGCCGCCACCGCCACCCCTTGCGCGTCGAGCAGCGGGCTGGCCGCGCAGACGACACCCACGCCGGATTCCTCGCGTTCGAACGCGATTCCTTCGCCATGGATCTTGGCGAGCTGACGGCGAAGCAGGCCGGCGGCGGTGATCGTCCGCACGCTGACGCGCGGCAGCCCGGCATCGATCACTTGTGTCACCACGGATTCCGGCGAGAACGCGAGGATCGCCTTGCCGACGCCGGTGGCGTGCGCGGGAAAGCGGCCGCCGATCCGGGACGGCAACGACGGTGCGTCCGGTCCCCGGAGGATGTCGAGGTAGACGACCTCGGTGCCTTCCAGGACAGCCAAGTGCACGGTGTTCCTGGTCGCCTCGCGGAGATCGGCGAGATACGGCCGTGCCGCCTCGACCAACCCACGGCGCCGCACCGCGAGCTGGCCTATCTCGAACAGCTTCAGCCCGAGCCGCAGTGTCGCGTCCTCGCGTTCGAGCAGGCCGGTCGCGACCAGATGCCCGGTGAGCCGGTGGACGGTCGACTTCGCCAGCCCGGTCCGCCGCGCCAGCTCGGAAACGCCGAGAGCGTCGTCGCCGGGACGGAAGGCCGACAGCAGCGCGGAGATCCGGGCGGCGACGAGGCCGTCCGCTCCGGTTCGTTCCGGGTCGTCGTTCCGCCCAGCGGCACGCATGGGTTGAGTGTGCCCTATCCGCTCGGGGAGCGTCACCTGACATGGCGCAACGGAAAGCGGTGGCCGCGATCGTCGGTCCCGGGAACATCGGCACCGACCTGCTCGCGAAGCTCAGGCGCAGCGAACACGTCGAGGTGCGGTACATGGTCGGCGTGGACCCGGACTCGGACGGGCTGGCCAAGGCCGCCGAGCTGGGGCTGGAGACCTCCGCCGGCGGCGTCGACTGGCTGCTGTCACGCGACGAACTGCCGGACCTCGTCTTCGAAGCGACTTCGGCGAAGGCGCATCTGGCCAACGCGCCGCGCTACGCCACCGCCGGGATCCGCGCGATCGACCTGACCCCGGCCGCGGTCGGCCCGTTCACCTGCCCGGCCGTGGGCCTGCCCGAACGGCTGGACGTGCCGAACGTCAACCTCATCACCTGCGGCGGCCAGGCCACGATCCCGATCGTGCACGCGGTGTCGCGGGTGACGCCGGTGCCCTACGCCGAGATCGTCGCGTCCGTCTCCTCACGCTCCGCCGGGCCGGGCACCCGGGCGAACATCGACGAGTTCACCGCGACGACGGCGCGCGGGATCGAACTCGTCGGGGGAGCGAGCCGCGGCAAGGCGATCATCATCATCAATCCGGTCGAACCGCCGATGATCATGCGTGACACGGTGTTCTGCGCGATCGACCCGGACGCGGACTTCGACGCGGTGAGCGAATCCATCCACCGCATGGTCGAGACCGTCCAGGGTTACGTGCCGGGTTACACGCTCAAGGCGGATCCCCAATACGACCCTCCGCGGCCGGGCTGGAGCGGGCAGGCGCGGGTCGCGGTGTTCCTCGAAGTCGCGGGGAACGGGGACTTCCTGCCGAAATACGCGGGGAACCTCGACATCATGACGGCCGCGGCCGCCCGTGTCGGAGACCTTCTGGCCACGCAGGAGGTGGCGGCATGAGCTGGGACGACGTGAGCCGGGAAGTCCGGCTGGTCGACACGAGCCTGCGCGACGGCAGCCACGCGATGGCGCATCAGTTCACCGAGAAGAACGTGCGCGACACCGTCCGGGCGCTGGATGACGCCGGGGTCTCGCTGATCGAGGTCAGCCATGGCGACGGCCTCGGCGGCTCGACGTTCAACTACGGCTTTTCCCTTGTGGACGAACGGAAGCTGATCGAGGCTGCGGTCAACGAGGCACGGCACGCGAAGATCGCGGTGCTGCTGCTGCCCGGCCTCGGCACGGTCGGCGACCTGCGGGTGGCGGCCGACCTCGGCGCGGGCGCGGTCCGGATCGCGACCCATTGCACCGAGGCCGACGTGTCCGTCCAGCACTTCGGGGCGGCACGCGACCTCGGACTGGAGACGGTCGGTTTTCTGATGCTGTCCCATATGTCCACGCCCGAGGCGCTGGCGAAACAGGGCCGGATCATGGTCGACGCCGGGTGCCAGTGTGTCTACGTCGTCGACTCCGCCGGGGCGCTGATCCTGGAGGACGCGGGTGAACGCGTCGCCGCGCTGGTGGCGGAATTCGGGGACGAGGCGCAGGTCGGCTATCACGGACACCAGAACCTCAGCTTCGGCGTCGCGAACTCGGTCCTCGCCTACCGGGCGGGTGCGCGGCAGATCGACGGTTCGCTCGTGGCGCTCGGGGCCGGCGCGGGCAACTCGCCGACCGAGGTCCTCGCGGCGACGTTCGAGCGGCTCGGGATCCGCACGGGCGTCGACAAGGACGTGCTGATGGACGCGGCCGAAAACGTCGTGAAGCCCTACATCACGCGGCTCCCGGTGATGGACCGCTCGTCGATCGTGCAGGGATTCGCCGGGGTGTACTCGAGTTTCCTTCTGCACGCGGAGCGCGCCGCCGAGCGCTACGACGTCCCTGCACACGAAATCCTCTACCGCGTCGGGGCCGCGAAGTACGTGGGCGGTCAGGAGGACATGATCATCGACATCGCCCTGCAGCTGGTCGCCGAACGCGGTCAGGGCTGACGGTCGGCGCCGAGTACGAGGCGGACGCAATGGTCGATCAGGCGCTCGCGGCTCACCTTGAGCGAGCCGTCGAGGTAGGCGATGAACACATTGCTCAGCGCGCCGACCAGCCCGATCGACGTCATCTGCCGCTCGGCCGCGTCACCGTGGGACAGCTGCCCGCTGACCAGCTCTGCGAAGGAGGGGAGGAGCGCGATCCCGCGGGTGGTCAGCGCGGGATCGGTGATCGGCGCGAGCAGGAGCACGCGGCCTTTGCGCGGATCGTCGAGCATCAATTCGACGAAGGCGCGGACGGCGGCCTTCGCCCGTTCGGCGGGTTCGGCCGTGTCGCTGACGGCGTCGACGAGCGCCTGTCGCGCCTGCTCGCCGATGTGCTCGTAGACCTCGACGACCAGTTCTTCGCGGTCGGTGAAGCTCTCGTAGAAGTACCGCTCCGTCAGCTTGGCGTGGCGGCACACCGCGCGGACGCTCACCCCGGCGCTGCCCTGGGTCCCGAGCAGGTCGAGGCCCGCGTCGACGAGTTGTTCCCGTCGCGCGGCCTTGCGGTCGTCCAGGGTCGTGCCTGCCCAGCTCCGGCCGGCCATGATCGGCTCCTCTTGTTGACTACGGCCGTTGTCAACTTTAACCTGACAACAGTTGTGGTCAATTTAACCAGCTCAGTGAGGAGACCGGGGATGACACAACCGCGGCCGCTCGGACCGGATTCGCTGACCTGGAAGTACTTCGGCGACTGGCGTGGGCTGCTCATCGCGCTCTGGGCCGGATCCATGCAGAACATGCACCCCGAGCTGGGCGCGGGCGTCGAGGAGCATTCGCGGTTCTTCGAGGAGCGCTGGCAACGGCTGTTCCGCTCGCTGTACCCGATCGGGGGAGTGATCTACGACGGCCCGCGCGCCCGGCAGACCGCATTGGAAGTGCGCGGTTACCACGATCGGATCAAGGGCGTAGACAAACACGGGCGGCGCTATCACGCGCTCGACCCGGACACCTTCTACTGGGCGCATTCGACGTTCTTCGTGAGTGCGATCCTCATCGCCGACAACTTCTGCGGCGGGATCGGCGAGGCCGAGAAGCGGAAGCTGTTCGACGAGCACGTCCAGTGGTACGAGATGTACGGCATGAGCATGCGCCCGGTGCCGGAGTCGTGGGAGGACTTCCAGCTGTATTGGAAGCGCATGTGCGAGGACGTCCTGGAGGACAACAAGGCGACTCGCGACGTCCTCGAGATCCAGGACATCGCCAAACCGCATTTCCTGCCCTGGCTGCCGGACTTCGCCTGGAACCTCGTCCGCGGGCAGGTGGCGCGGAACTTCGTCTGGCTGACGGTGGGGTTGTACGACCCGCCGATCCGCGAGCGGCTCGGCTACACCTGGACCGAACGCGACGAGCGGCGGCATCGCCGGGTCGGGAAGCTGATCAACGCGGCGTTCAAACTGGTGCCGCGAGACCGCCGGTACCACCCGCGTGCCAGGGCGGGCTGGCGCCGGGAGCGTGGCGAACTGGCCCCGGACGCGCCGTTGGTCGAGACTCCCGCGAGGAACCTTCCGCCGCTTTCGGAGCGGGGCAAACCCGAGCACTACTCACCGAACGTCTGACGAGGAGCCTCGATGAAGCTTGGCGAGTGGTCATCGGCCGAAGGCGTCGGCTCGCGCCGCCGCGGTCCGATGCCCCCAATGCGGCATTGGGGACACTGAGCGTCTCCAATGCCACATTGGGGGCCTGCCTGGGGCCCGACAAGAGCCACTCACGACCACTCCTTCCCGCAAGTACGGACACTGACTAGGGAGCCTCGATGAAGCTGGGTTACCACCTCGGTTACTGGTCCTCCGGCCCGCCGGAGGGCGCGCTGGACGCGGTCTTGCGGGCCGAAGAACTCGGCTTCGATTCCGTGTGGACCGCCGAGGGTTACGGCTCGGACGCGTTCACCCCGCTCGCCTGGTGGGGCGCGTCGACCAGCCGGATCAAGCTCGGCACCAACATCGTCCAGATGTCGGCGCGCACCCCGACCGCGACGGCCATGCACGCGCTGACCCTGGACCACCTGTCCGGCGGGCGGTTCGTGCTCGGGCTCGGCGCGTCCGGGCCGCAGGTGGTCGAAGGCTGGTACGGGCAGCCGTATCCGAAGCCGCTGGCCCGCACCCGCGAGTACGTCGACATCGTGCGGAAGGTCGTCGCGCGCGAGGCGCCGGTGACCCACGACGGGCAGCACTTCCAGTTGCCGCTGCAAGGCGGGACCGGGCTCGGCAAACCGCTGAAGTCCACAGTGCACCCGTTCCGCAAGGAGATCCCGATCTTTCTCGCCGCGGAGGGGCCGAAGAACGTGGCGCTGTCGGCGGAGATCTGCGACGGCTGGCTCCCGTTGTTCTTCTCGCCGAAGACCGACGCCTTCTATCGGACGGCGCTGCAGGAGGGTTTCTCGCGTCCCGGCGCCCGGCACGGTTTCGACGATTTCGAGGTCGCCGCGTCCGTCCCGGTGCTCGTCCACGACGACGTCGAGGAGGCCGCGAGCTGGATCAAACCGTCGCTCGCGCTGTACATCGGCGGCATGGGCGCGAAATCGGTCAACTTCCACCACGACGTCTTCGCCCGGATGGGGTACGAGGACGTCGCGGACAAGGTCCAGGAGCTGTACCTGGCAGGCCGCAAGGACGAGGCGACCGCCGCGATCCCGACGTCGCTCGTGGAGGACACCTCGCTGATCGGGCCGGCGGAGAAGATCCGCGACGAACTCGCCGCGTGGGAGGAGACCGTGGTGACCACGCTGCTGCTGCGGGGCGATGCCGCCACGCTCACGAAGGTCGCGGAGTCTCTTTCATAGGTCGCGGCTTACGAGACTTGGCCGGCTCGGCACCAGTGCCCTCTTGAGTACATGAAGGACCCCTTCCTTGCGCCTGGCGCAAGGAAGGGGTCCTTCATGTACTCGGCAAGGTGTGAAGGTCGAGTTTCCTCGGCTGAGCCGAGGGAAGGGGGCCTCGCGTGACTGCGTGGACGGCACGTGTGATCGGACGGACGACACGCGTGATCAGATGGACGTCATGGCCGATCCTGCGGCCGCGATCGTCGCGTGCGATGCGGGGAGAGGCCCGCCCCTCGGTCCCGGCCGTTCGTGGGTTGCGACAGTGAGGCCCATCACGTAGCGTCCCGCCACGAACATGAAGTCGGTTCATGTTCGTGGCCGGGAGGTGCGACTCATGACGGTGAGCCGGAGGCGGATTCTGGCGGGCGCTGCGGCGTTGCCGGTCGCGGCGAGCGTGCTCGGCACGCGGAGCGCCGAAGCCGCGCCGCGGCAGGGTTTCCGTGTCGGCGTCGGCATCTCCGACGTCACCGGCCCGGCGGCCGAGAACGGCATGATGGGCTACTCGATGCCGCAGCAGCAGACCGCGGGCATCCACCTCCGCACCCGGGCGCGGGCCTTCGTGGTCGACGACGGCGCCAAGCGGATCGCCTTCGTCACCGCAGACCTCGGCGCGCTGTTCCAGTCCGTCCACCAAGGCGTGATGCGCAAGCTCCAGTCGGCGTACGGCGACCTGTACACCGAGCAGAACGTGCTGCTCAACGCCACGCACACCCATTCCGCGTGCGGCGGGGATTCCCATTACGCCGCTTACGATCTGGCGATCCTCGGCTTCCAGCAACAGGTGTACGACGCGCACGTCGACGGGATCTTCGAGGCGATCAGCCGGGCGCACGCGAACCTCGCGCCCGGATCGATCCGGCTCGGGCGCGCGGAGCTGACCAAGGCGAGCGTCAACCGCTCCCGCAAGGCCTTCGACCTGAACCCGAAGGCGGACAAGGACCACTTCCCGCAGGCGATCGACCCGGCCGTCACGGTGCTGCGGTTCAGCCAGAACGGCGTCGACGTCGGCGCGATCAGCTGGTTCGCCACGCACGGTACGTCGATGAGCAACGGCAACCACCTGATCAGCGGCGACAACAAGGGTTACGCCGCCTACGAATGGGAGCACGACCACGCCGGCGTGCGCTATCTCGACGGGGACCCGCGGTTCATCGCCGCGTTCCCGCAGACCAACACCGGCGACATGAGCCCGAACCTGAACCTCGAACCCGGCACGCCCGAAACCGAGTTCGAGAACACCCGCACCATCGGCGACCTCCAGTTCCGCGCGGCCAAGAGCGCTTTCGACGCGGCCGCCGAAGCCGTGACCGGGGGCGTCGACCACCGGATGTGCTACGTGGACATGTCCGACGTCGCCGTCGACGCGAAGTACACGCCGAACGGTCGGCCCCAGCGCACCTGCACGGCCGCGATCGGCGTGTCGATGCTGGCGGGAAGCCGCGAGGATGGCCCAGGCCTGCCGCTCCCCGAAGGCGTGAAGAACCCGTTCATCGACTGGCTCGGCGGCATCGACGCGCCGATCCCGCAGGCGCTCGCCGACGCGCACGCGCCGAAGGTGATCGCGGTGCCGTTCGGCGCGATGAAGCCGTATCCGTGGACGCCGGAGGTCCTGCCGCTGCAGATCGTCCGGATCGGACAGCTGCACCTCGTGGCCGTGCCCGCCGAGCTGACCATCGTCGCCGGGCTGCGCCTGCGCCGGACCGTCGCCGCCGAATTCGGTGTCCCGCTGGAGAACGTGCTCGTCCAGGGTTATGCGAACGCGTACAGCCAGTACGTCGCTACGCCCGAGGAGTACGACTCGCAGCAGTACGAAGGCGCGTCGACCCTGTACGGCCGCTACACCCTTCCGGCATACCAGCAGGAATTCGCCAAGCTCGCGGCCGCGATGAAGGCGGGGGCGACGGTCTCGCACGGGCCGACGCCGCGGGATCTGCGCGGCAAGCTGATCAACTTCCAGCCCGGGGTCGTGTTCGACAGCGCGCCCGCGTTCAAGGGCTTCGGCGACGTCCTGGTCGACGCGAAGAGCACCTACGCGCGCGGTGAACAGGTCGCGGTCGAGTTCGTCACCGGGCATCCGAAGAACGACCTGCGGCGCGGTGGCACGTTCCTGGAGATCCAGCGGCTGGTCGACGGCAAGTGGATCAGGCACGCCGACGACGGCGACTGGGACACGAAGTACCACTGGGCGCGGACCTTCGTCGCCGAATCGAAAGCCGTCGTCCACTGGAAGATCCCCGCGAACGCCCCGATCGGCAAATATCGCGTGGTCCACTTCGGCAACTGGAAGAACGGCTGGAACGGGGCGATCTCCGCGTTCAGCGGAACCTCGCGGACGTTCGTCGTCTCCTGACCCAGGAAGGAACCCACGTGCGGAAGCTCGCCGTAGTCGCCATCGCCGCCGCGATGTTCGCCGGAACCGCCGTACCCGCACAGGCCGCGGTCTCGGTGAAGGTCATGGCGTTCAACATCTGGCAGCTGCCCTGGATCGCCAGCCCGAACACTTCGGACAAACAGGCCAGGGCTCGCGCGGCGGAGGACGTCATCCGCGCGAACGACGCCGACGTCGTCGTCCTGGACGAGGCTTTCAGCGCCCAGGCGGAGGAATTGCGGAACCGGCTGAAGGACGTCTGGCCGCACCAGACCCCGCTCGTCGGCCAGTACTGCGGCACTTCGCCGGGCTGGACCACGGTGAACGGGAACTGCTCGAATTCCCCCGTCGTGGTCAATGGCGGGGTCACCGTGCTCAGCAAGGCGCCGGTGACCGAGCAACATCAGCTGGTCTTCCGCAATTCGTACTCCGGCACCGCGGATTACCTGTCCAACAAGGGCGCCGCGCTCGCCCGGCTGGTCGTCAACGGGAAGCCGCTCTGGATCGCGGGCACCCACATGCAGGCCGACGAGGGGCCGGAGACGCTGCCGAAGGCGCACGACATCCGGATGGCGCAGCTCGGCGAGATCCGGGATCTGGTCACGAAATACGCGCCCGCGCCCGAGGCGGACGTCGTCGCCGGCGACCTGAACATCGAGTACTGGGCCGGGCAGACGCGCAAGGATTCGCTCGGCCGGACGCAGGTCCAGCAGGGCGAAGCCTTCCTCGGCGGCATCCTGCGCACAACGGGCGAAGGCTCGTACACCTTCGACGCGGCCACGAACCCGAACGCGGCGAAGTCCGTTCCGGTGACCTACCGCGACTCGCTGGACTACGTCGGCGCCGTGCGCGCGGGCGGCCGTCCACTCGCCGCTGTCGGCCCGGTACAGCTCGTGCATTACGACGGTGGCACGATTCCCTCCGACCACTACCCGGTGGTGGCCAAGATCCAATACTGAGGCCTTCATCGGGAGAATCGCCTCGAGGAGGATCATGGCATCGCTGCCAGCACGGACGAGGTACCGCTACTCGCTCGGCTCGTTCGTCACCGGCGCTTTCGGCACCGTCCCCGGCCTGCTCCTCCTCAAGTACCTCACCGACACGATGGGCGTCGCGGCGGGCGTGGCCGGTCTGATCGTGTTCGTTCCCAAGGCGTGGGACGTGCTCTTCAACCCGATCGCGGGAAGGCTGTCGGACGCGGACATGGTCCGCACCGGCAGCCGGCGCCGGTTCCTGCTCTACGGCGGCATCGGCGTCTCGATTCTCTTCGCGGCCCTGTTCGCGCACCCGGGCCTCGGTGGCCCGGTACCCGACGCGATCTACGTGATCGTCGTGTTCCTGTTGTGCGCCACCGCGTACGCGTTCTTCCAGGTGCCGTTCAACGCACTGCCCGCCGAGCTGACGGACTCGGCCGAAGAGCGCACGAAGCTGACCAGCGTCCGGATCGGTTTCCTCGCGGTCGCCATCCTGGTCTCCGGCGGTGGCGCGCCCGCGATCACCGAGCTCATCGGCGGTGTCGCCGGTTACCGCGTCATGGGCCTGTTCATCGCCGTGGTCATCCTGCTCGCGACACTCGGCGTGTACTTCGGGCTGAAGGGCGCTCCGGTAGGCGCGCTGCGGCCCAACACGGTGAGCCCGCGTGAACTGCTCCGGACGCTCGCGCAGTGGCGGCCGTTCCGCTGGCTGCTCGGGGTGTACTTCATCCAGGCGCTCGGCATCGGCACGGTGCTGGCCGCGATCCCGTACTTCGCGGAGCGGATCCTCGGCAGCTCGGGCTATTCGACGGTCCTGTTCGTCGGTTTCGTCGGCCCGGCACTGCTCACGATGCCGCTGTGGCCCCGACTCGGGGCGAGCGTCGGGAAGCTGGCCGGGTTCCGGATCGCCACCGCCGCGTTCGGCATCGGCCTGCTCGGGCTCCTCGGCGCCGAGGTGTTCCCGTTCGCCGTCACGATGGTGTTCGTCGCCTTCTGCGGTGTCGGCTACGCGGGGATTTCGGTGTTCCCGCTGGCGATCCTGCCGGACCTGATCAGCGACGAGGAGGAGCGGACCGGCGAGACCAGGGCCGGGGTCGCGGCCGGCGTCTGGACGGCGTCGGAGACGTTGGGGCTCGCGCTCGGGCCGGGCCTGTGGGGACTCGTGCTGCAGTTCGGCGGATACCAGTCCAGCCTCGACGCCAAGGCCGCGCAGCCGGACAGCGCGCTCACGGCGATCCTCTTCGGCGCTTCGATCCTCCCTGCCGTGCTGATCGTGCTGGGTATCCCGTTGCTGCGCCGGTCGGTGTTGGAGCGCCGGTCGTGACCGCCGAGGACGTCCTGCAGGAGCTCCGGGAACTGCGTGCGGGCGACCTGCCGACGCACGGAGGCCGGACGCTCGCGTATGTCTACGACAGCGGTCTGTCCGAAGTGGACGAACTCGGTGCGGCGGCGCACGCGCTGGCCTCGTCGGCCAACGGGCTGGATCCGACCGCTTTCCCCAGCCTTCTGCGGATGGAGAACGACCTCGTCGGCGCCGCCGCACGTCTGCTGGGCGGCACGGCGGAGACGGTCGGTTCGGTGACCTCAGGCGGCACGGAGTCGTGCATGCTCGCGGTCCTGGCCGCCCGCGACGCGCGTCCGGACGTGGCTTCGCCGAGCATCGTGCTGCCCACGACCGCGCATGCCGCGTTCCACAAGGCGGCGCATTTCTTCGGTGTCCGCGTGGTTTCGGTGCCGGTCGCCCCGGTGACCTTCCGTGCCGTTCCCGAGGCGATGGCCGCCGCCGTCGACGACAGCACGGTCCTCGTCGTCGCGAGCGCTCCGTCGTACGCCCACGGCGTCCTGGATCCGATCCCGGAGATCGCCGCCCTGCTCGACGGCGTCCGGTTCCACGTCGACGCCTGCATCGGCGGCTGGGTGCTGCCGTACCTGGGGCTCGGCCCGTTCGGGTTCGACGTTCCCGGCGTCACCAGTGTCTCGGTGGATCTGCACAAATACGCCTACTGCCCGAAAGGCGTGTCGGTTCTCTTGCACACCAACGCCGACCTGCGCCGGCCGCAGTACTTCGCCAGCGCCGACTGGCCCGGCTACACGATGCTGAACACCACGCTGCAGAGCACGCGCTCCGGTGGTCCGCTCGCCGCGGCGTGGGCGGTCGTGCGCCACGTCGGCGACGAGGGTTACGCGAAGCTGGCTTCGGCGGCACGCGACGCGGCCGTGGAGATCCGCGCCGGGATCGAGACGCTCGATGGGTTGCGGGTCCTCGGTGATCCGGTGTCGACCCTGCTCGCGTTCACCGTGGCGGACGGCGCCGGGTTCGACCTGTTCACCGTCGCGGACGAGATGCGGGAGCGCGGCTGGTACGTCCAGCCGCAGTTCGCCCACGAGTCGTCGCCCGCGAATCTGCACCTGACCGTGACGGCCGCGAACCGGGGGAGCGAGAAGGACTTCTTGGCCGACCTTGGCGCCGCGGTCGTGGCCGCCCGTGAGGCCGGGCCGGTCGTCGTCGACCCGCGGGTGGCCGAGTTCGTCGCCGCGCTGGACCCCGCGACGTTGACGCCGGATCAGTTCGCCGGGCTGCTGGCGGCCGCGGGTCTCGGCGGCGACGCGGGTCTGCCCACCCGGATGGCGGACATCAACGCCTTGCTGGCCACCGCTCCCGGCCCGTTACGCGAGCGGCTGTTGCTGGAGTTCCTCGGCGCGCTGTACACGGCTTCCTGATCCGCCCTTGACGCAATCGCCCGGTTGCTATACAAAGTTATAGCAACCGATTGATTGCTACTTGAGGAGGCTGTCGTGGGATTCCCCGACCGGATCGAACGCACCGTCGAAATCGCCCATCCGCCCGCGAAGGTCTGGGCCGCGCTGACCACGGCCGAGGGGCTGGGCACCTGGTTCGGGAACCAGGCGAGCATCGACCTGCGCCCCGGTGGTGAGGCCGAGATGAAATGGGACGAGGGGCACAAGGCGGAAATGCGCGTCGAGCGCGTCGAAGAGCCGGAGATTTTCGGCTTCACCTGGAACATCTACGGTCTCCCCGACGACGACCCTCGCCGCACCTACGTCGAGTTCACCCTCGAACCGGCCGGTGCCGGTACCCGGCTCACCGTCGTCGAGTCCGGCTTTTCCCAGCTGCCGGAAGACGCTCACCGTGTCGCGTTCGAAGGGAACACGAAGGGGTGGGCGGCCGAACTGGGTGAACTGATCGAATACCTCGATGCCGTCTGACACCGAAGCGATCGCCGAACAGGTCTTCGTCGCACTGGCCGACCCGAGCAGGCGGAGCATTCTCGCCGTCCTCGCCTCGGGCGGCCCGGCCACGGCGACCGACCTCGCCGACCGGCTGCCGATCACGCGGCAGGCCATCGCCAAGCACCTCGCGCTGCTCACCGACGCCGGGCTGGTGATCCCGGAGCAGGGGGAGCGGCGCCGCGTCCGCTATCGGCTGCACTCGGCGCCGATGCAGGTCGCCCAGCAATTCCTCGCCGCGCTCGCCCGCGATTGGGACGGGCCGCTCGCGGCACTCAAAGACCATTTGGAGGGAACATCATGAGCTTTACGACGAGTTTCACCGTGGACCAGACGCCGCGACAGGTCTTCGACGCCTTCAACGACGTCCGCGGGTGGTGGTCGAAGGAGGTCGTGCACTCCGGCGACGAGTTCGAGTACCACTACGAGGAGCTCCACCGCTGCCGGATGCGGATCACCGAGTCCGTGCCGGGCCGCAAGGTGTCCTGGCTGGTCCTCGAGAACCACTTCGACTTCACCCGCGACAAGACCGAATGGGTCGGCACCACGATCACGTTCGAGATCGCCGAGAAGGACGGCAAGACCGAAGCGCGTTTCACCCACCACGGGCTGGTCCCGGAGTACGAATGCTTCGACGTCTGCCACAAGGCATGGACCTTCTACGTCGGCACCAGCCTGCGCGAGCTGATCACGACCGGCGAGGGGCAGCCGAACCGGCGAAGCGTCCTGCCCGCGGAGCTGGCGGGATGAACATCGTCTCGCCGGCGGAATGGGAAGAGGCGCGGCTTCGTCTGCTGGTGAAGGAAAAGGAGCTGACCCGCGCCCGTGACGCACTGGCGGCCGAGCGGCGGCGCATGCCGTGGGTCGCGATCCAGAAGCAGTACGAGTTCGACGGTCCGTCCGGGACGGCGAACCTGCTCGATCTCTTCGAAGGACGACGCCAGCTGATCGTCTACCGGGCCTTCTTCGATCCCGGGGTGGAGGGTTTTCCCGACCACGCCTGCAAAGGCTGCTCACTGATCGCCGACCAGGTCGCGCACGTCGCGCACCTGAACGCCCGCGACACCACCTTGGCCTTCGCCTCGCGGGGCACGCAACCGGACATCGCGCGGCTGAAGGCGCGGATGGGCTGGACGATGCCGTGGTACACGATCGCCGGCGACTTCGACGTCGACTTCGGGGTCGGCGAATGGCACGGCACCAACGCCTTCATCCGCGAAGGCGACCAGGTGTTCCGCACGTACTTCGTCGACGCCCGCGGCGACGAAGCGATGGGTGGCACGTGGAGCTACCTCGACATCACCGCGCTGGGGCGGCAGGAGGAGTGGGAGGACTCGCCGGAGGGCTATCCGCAGACGCCGCCTTACGAGTGGTGGAACTGGCACGACGCATACGAGGACTCCGCTTCGTCCGGCGGCGGGTGCTGCTCGGGGTCTTGACCCTGGGTTAGGGTCCGGCCGGTGGAGAGTCTGTTCCTGACCCGGGTGCTGGACGCGCTGCGTTCCGGGGGCGACGAGGTGCTGTTCAGCCAGGACGGCCTGGAGACGGGCTACGGGCACGCGCTCGACTTGGTACGCCGGATGTACGCGGGACTGCCGGAGCACGGGGTGGTCGCCATCGACGCCGGCAACCGGCCGGAAACCGTCCTCCTGCAGATCGCCGCGCAGCTGCGGGGTTCGACCGTGCTGCTCGTCGCGGCGTCGGCGAGTTCGCCGGATCGCCTCGCCGCGGTCGAGGCGGCCGGGGTCACGATCCTGGTGACCGAGCAGCCGTCGGACTGGCCCGCCGGCGACGCGCGGGTGACCACGCTCGACGAGCTGGTGGACCGCGAAGGTACCGATCCGGCGGAGCTGCCGGAGTCGGTCACCGCCATCTTTCCCACCGGAGGTACCACCGGGGCGCCGAAACTCATCCGGCACAGCGGGATCTACGACGGGATGGCCCATATCTTCGCGCCGGATCCGGCGGCGCCGGGACGCACGCTGCTGATCGCGCCGATGACGCATATGACCGGCAACGCCACCGTGCTCGGCGCGATCCTGCGGCGGGAAAGTGTCGTGCTGCTGCGGGGCTTCGACGCGGGCACGGTGCTGGACGCGATCGCGGAGCACCGGATCACCACGTTGTCCCTCACTCCCGCGCGCCTGGCCGCGGTGCTCGACCATCCGGCCATGACGTCGACCGACGTCAGCAGTGTGCGGCAGCTTTCGCTGGGTGCCGCCCCGCTTCCGCCGAGACGGCTGGCTCAGGCGCTCGAGGTGTTCGGGCCCGTCGTCGGACAGGGATACGGGCTCACCGAGGCGCCGATGATCGCGAGCATCTCCGCGGCGGAACTCGGCGGGCGGCCGGAGCGGCTCGAGTCCGTGGGCCGGATCGTGCCGGGCATGGAGGCCAGGATCGACGACGGTGAGGTCCTGGTGCGCGGACTGGCCATGATGGTCGGTTACCACGGGTCGGCGCCGATCGGGGACGGCTGGCTGCGGACCGGTGACCTCGGGCGGTTCGACGACGAGGGATACCTCTACCTGCTGGACCGGGCGAACGACGTCATCATCACCGGCGAGCACGGCACCAAGGTGTACTCGACCGTGGTCGAGAACGCGCTCGCGCGGCATCCGCTGATCCGGTCCGTGGCCGTGTTCGGTGTGCCGGGCGACGGAGGCGAGGGCGAGCGGGTCCACGCCGTGGTGGTGCCGGTCGCTTCAGGAGCGCTGTCGGCCGAAGAAGTCCGGGCAGAGGCCAGGGAGTTCTTCGGGCGGGAGCATTTCGTACCGTCCGATGTGGACTTCGCCGACACACTGCCACTGACGGCGATCGGCAAGGTCGACAAGCGGGCGCTCCGCGAGCCGTTCTGGGCCGGGCACCGCCGCCACATCGCCTGACCGTGATGAGCGCCTTGACCTCCAGTCAAGTGGAGGTCGCACGATGGGCCCATGAAACTGGGTGTGATCCTCCCGGCCGACGATCTCCGTGTCTCCGCCCGGCAGGCCGAGGACGCGGGCCTCGACAGTGTGTTCCTCGGCGATCACCTGATGACCGGACGTCCTTCGCTGGACAGCACGGTCGGGCTGGCGGTCGCCGCCGCGGTCACGACCCGGATCCGGATCGGGCTGAGCGTGTTCGTCCCGGCGATGCGGCCGTTGGCGTGGGCGGCCAAGCAGATCGCCTCGTTGCAGCAGGTGTCGGGCGAACGGCTCATCCTCGGCATCGGCTCGGGCGGGGGAGAGGCCCAGTTCGCGGCGGCCGGGGTGTCGTTCGCCGAACGCGGCCCGCGCACCGACCAGGCGCTCCGCCTGCTGCCGGGCCTGCTGGCGGGCAAAGAGGTGCGGATCGGCGACGCCGTCGTCGAACTGGCGCCGCCGGTGGCGGTCCCGCCGATCTGGGTCGGCAACCGGGGCAGGCTCGTGCTCCAGCGGGTCGCCGAACACGGCACCGGGTGGTTCCCCTCCCTCCTGTCGCCCGAAGCCGTCGCCGCCGGACGGCGACGGCTGATCGATCTCGGCGTCGCGGATCCGGTGATCGCGGTCGGCGCCACCGGCACGCTGGGCGGGGACGCCGACCTGCTGCCGGTGGAGGACCTGGCGAAAGGGATCGGAGACGCCTACGGGATGCCGCTCGACCAGGCGATCTCCCTGCCGCTGACCGGTTCCGCCGAGGCCGTCGCCGAACGGCTGTCGGCCTACGGTGAGGCAGGAGCGGCCCACGTCGTCGTCGGGCTGGCGGGCCCGCGCTGGGCAGACCAGGTGCGGACACTCGGTCGGGTGAGAGCGCTGCTGGGCCGGTAGCCCGGTGCTACGGTCCGCCTGATCAGGCATTTTCGATCAGGAAGGACCCGATCATGACCGCCGCCCACACCGAACACGCCGGCCATACGCACGCACACGGTGAAGGCTGCGGCCACGTCGCCGTACCGCACGGCGACCACGTCGACTACGTGCACGACGGTCACCTGCACCGCCCGCATGACGGGCATTTCGACGAGTGCGAGACCGGCGACCACATCCCGCACCAGGGTCACGACCACGCACACGGTGAGGGCTGCGGCCACGTCGCGGTGCCGCACGGCGACCATGTCGACTACCTGCACGACGGCCACCGGCACGCCGCGCACGGGGACCACTACGACGACCATTGAGCGTGCCGGTCGTGAGTGGTGAGTGGCGTTCCAACGTCACTCAGCACTCACGACCACCCTGACCCGCCACCTCAGTGGACGTGCACCGCTTCCCACTCCGGAAACGGATCCGCGCCGGCCGAACCGGTGCACAGGCAGGACCGGAGCGAGTCCAGCAGGGCGTCCTCCTCCAGCCCCACCCCGATGAACACGAGTTCCTGCCGCGGCGTCTCCTCGACACCCTGCGGCTCGAACCGGGCGACCGACCCGGCCTGCGACCACAATCCGGTCACCCCTGGCCGTGACGCCAGCGAGAAGAACCCCTTCGACCGCAGGACCGTCCCGAACTCCCCGGAATCGAGCCTGCCGACGAAGTCCCACAGCCGTTCCGGATCGAACGCCCGCCCGGCACGGAAGACCACGCTCGAGATCCCGTACTCCTCCGTCTCCGGAACGTGATCGCCGTTGAGTTCGGCCACCCAGCCGGGCGCTTCCTGCGCCCGCTCGACGTCGTAGCGCCCGGTGCCGAGCAGCCGGTCGAGAGGGACCCGGCCGTGTGTCGAGACGACGACCTCGGCGGCCGGGTTGAGCCGCCGCAGCACCGCCGTCAGCCGGTCGAGGGAGCCGGCCGGGACCAGATCCGCCTTGTTCAGCAGGAGGACGTCCGCGAATTCGATCTGGTCCATCAACAGGTCGCTGACCGTCCGCTCGTCCCCGTCGTACTGGTCCAGCCCGCGTTCGGTCAGCGCGTCCCCCGCCGCGAGTTCCTGCTCGAAGTTCACCGCGTCGACCACGGTCACCATCGTGTCGAGCCGCGCGGAGTCCAGCAGGGTGGCGCCGTCCTCACGCGCGAACGAGAACGTCGCCGCCACCGGCATCGGCTCGGAGATCCCGCTCGATTCGATGAGCAGGTAGTCGAACCGGCCGTCCTCGCAGAGCCGCGAGACCTCTTCCAGCAGGTCGTCGCGCAAGGTGCAGCAGATGCAGCCGTTGGTCATCTCGACGAGCCGTTCCTCGGTGCGGGACAGGCTGTTCCCGTCCCGCACCAGCGCGGCGTCGATGTTGACCTCGCTCATGTCGTTCACGATCACCGCCACCCGCAGCCCGTCGCGGTTGGCGAGGACGTGGTTGAGCACGGTCGTCTTGCCCGCGCCGAGGAAGCCGGACAGCACCGTGACCGGCGTCGTCATTCCCCACCCTGATGGAAATGCTTCATCAGCTTGCGCGGTACGAGTTTCGTCTCGCCGTTCACCTTGATCGGCACCAGATCGGGCACGGCCGCCTTCCACTGCGAACGCCGGGACCGGGTGTTGCTGCGCGACATCTTCCGCTTCGGGACTGCCATTACTTCGACCCTCCGCGCCGTCCGTAGCGGCGGTGGAACTTCTCCACCTGGCCCGCGGTGTCCATGATCCGCTGGTTGCCGGTCCAGAACGGATGCGACCACGAGCTGATCTCGACGTTCACCACCGGATAGGTGTTGCCGTCGCTCCACTCGATGGTCTGCTCCGAGGTGGCGGTGGACCGCGTCAGGAAGGCGTCCCCGGTGGAGAGGTCCTTGAACACCACAGGGTGGTAGTCGGGGTGGATTCCCGGTTTCACTGCGTTTCGTCCTTTCGGTTCGACACGTTCACGTCGTGCTTCTCAGGGTCGGTTTCCGTGTCCTCACACGGTTCTTCGTGCCACTCGCCGAACGGATCGGGGTAGCTGAGCCATTCCTGCTCCCCGGCGGCGAGCTCCTCTTCGGTCAGCAACGCCCCGTTCAGGGCGGACTCGATCTCCTCGGGGGTGGCCTGATCGGTGACGACGACCAGTTCCTGCGCGCGGTCGCCGAACAGCGGGTCCCAGCGCAGGGAGGCGAGGGTGCGCCGCTCGGGGGAGACGTCCGCCCAGTCCGGTCCGCCGGGGGCGGCGAGCCACGCCCCGGCGTGCCCGACACCGAGACCGCCGCCCGCGGACTCGATCCACAGCGCCATGTCCGGCTGGCTCGCCACCCAGAGCCGTCCCCGGGTGCGGACGACGCCGTCGAGCAGGACGTCGATCGCGTCGTGGAGGCGCTCCGGGTGGAACGGGCGCTGCGAGGTGAAGGTGAGCAGCCCGATGCCGCAGTCGGTGTGCAACGGCGGCTCGCCGCGCAGCAGAGGTCCGTGCATGTCGGTGACCTCGCCGCGCCGGGCGTCGGAGGGGACGGCGTCGAGCACGGTCTTGCCGTCCACAGTGGACAGCTCGACGCGTGGGATCGACGGCGCGACCCGGTCGAGCACGGCCGAGGCCTTCGCCGCGGACCAGGCGTCCGTCGCCGCTCCGGCGAGGACCAGGAGGTCGGCGAACTCGACCTGGGAGAGCGCGACCTGGGCGACGGTGCGCTCGTCCTCGGGGCTGGCCCGCAGGTTCCGTTCGGCCAGCGTGTCGTCGCCGGTGCTGTCGGCCAGCCAGCCCGTGCAGTCGACGACGGTCAGCACGGCCCGGAGATCGACGTCCTCGATCACCGGCCGTTCGCCGACCAGGACGTTGTGCAGCGCCCAGCTGACCGGCTCGGGTTCCATGGCCTCGTCGAGCCGCACCACGATCCGCCGCACCTGCGGCATCCGGGAGAGCTTGCGCAGCAGTGGCAGCAGGTCTTCGCGCAACGTGCACGAGACGCAGCCGTGCGCGAGTTCGAGGACGGTCAGCTGGTCGCGGTCACCGAGCCGGATCCGCCGCTTGACCACGCCGGAGTGAATCTGCCTGAGGTCGTGGTGCACGACGGCGGTGCCGGGTTCGGCGAGGCGCAGCCGCTCGGCGAGGTCGGCGTTCGGTCCCGGTGCGAGGCCACTGATCAGGACGAGGGGCACGCGGGGGTTGTCGGTCACTGAAGCTCCGGGGCGTCGAGGGCGTTCTGGTTCGGCTGTGTAGAGTAAATGAAAACGACAACCGATATCAACTGGGGAGGGTATATGTCCGCCGTGTGCCAGGTCACCGGCCGCAAACCGGGTTACGGGAAGCAGGTGTCGCATTCGCATCGGCGCACGTCCCGGCGCTGGGAGCCGAACCTGCAGGCCAAGCGGTACTTCGTGCCGAGCGAAGGACGCTGGGTCCGGCTACGGGTCTCGGTGAAGGGCATGAAGACCATCGACAAGCGGGGGATCGAGGCCGTCGTCGCCGGGCTCCGCGCGAAAGGGGTGAAGCTCTGATGGCCAAGAGCACCGACATCCGGCCGATCATCAAGCTCCGCTCGACCGCCGGCACCGGCTACACCTACGTCACCAAGAAGAACCGCCGGAACGACCCGGACCGCATGGTGCTGCGCAAATACGACCCGGTCGCGCGCAAGCACGTCGAGTTCAAGGAGGAGCGCTGATGGCCAAGAAGTCGAAGATCGCCAAGAACGACCAGCGCAAGGTGATCGCCGCGCGCTACGTCGAACGCCGTCGCGAGCTGAAGGCCACCATCGCCTCGCCCTCCGCGTCGCCCGAGGAGAAGGCGGCGGCCGTGTCGGCCCTGCAGGCGATGCCGCGCGACGCCAGCGCGACCCGGATCCGCAATCGTGACACCGCCGACGGCCGCCCGCGCGGCTACCTGCGGAAATTCGGGCTCTCGCGGGTCCGGATGCGGCAGATGGCGCACAACGGCGAACTGCCCGGCGTCACGAAGTCGAGCTGGTGAGCGCGATGGGCAAGCCGAACCGCGACCGTCCCTTCAAACGCAAGACGAACCTGTTGCGCGCCAACAAGATCACCGAGGTCGACTGGAAGGACGTCGATCTGCTGCGGAAGTTCATCTCCGACCGCGGCAAGATCCGCGCCCGGCGCGTCACCGGGCTGACCCCGCAGCAGCAGAAGCAGGTCGCCACGGCGATCAAGAACGCCCGCGAGATGGCGTTGCTGCCCTACCCCAACGCGGGGCGCTGACACCGCCGGTCCGGGCGGTGCGACACACCGCCCGGACCGCGACCGCTGTGGGAGAATCGGGCCCATGACGGAGAACCCCGGACAGGCCGAGGAATTCGATCCCGAACTGCTGGAGCTGTGGGCGAAGGTCTTCGGCTTCGCCCGTTCGGGCGCGGCCGCGGAGCTCGCCGCGTACGTCGACGCGGGCGTTTCGGCGAACCTGACCAACGACCGGGGCGACACACTGGTCATGCTCGCCGCCTACCACGGTCACGCGGACACCGTCGCGGCCCTGATCGAACGCGGCGCCGATCCGAACCGCGAGAACGACCGCGGCCAGAGCCCGCTGGCCGGCGCGGTCTTCAAGAACGAACCCGAGGTCGTGAAGGCCCTCCTCAAGGGGGGCGCGGACGCGACGGCGGGGGAGCCGTCGGCGATCGACGCGGCCAGGATGTTCGGCAACGCCGAGCTGCTCGAGCTGCTCCAGGGCTGAGGCGGTCCTCACTCGGATCGCGGTCCGGGCCACTGAATCCTTACACTGCCCCGCATGGATGACCCGCATTACCTCTCCGGCCTCGACCTGGCCGGCCGTCGTGTCGTGATGATCGGTGGCGGGACGGTCGCCCAGCGCCGTCTGCCGCGGTTGATCGGCGCCGGCGCGCGGGTCGAACTGGTCTCACCGCACACCACGCCGTCGGTGAGCGCCATGGCCGACGCCGGGGAGATCGTCTGGCATGAGCGCCGCTACACCGACGGAGACCTCGCCGACGCCTGGTACGCGCTGGCGTGCACGAACGACCCCGAGGTCAACGCCGCCGTCTGCGCCGAGGCCGAACGCGCGCGGGTGTTCTGCGTCCGCGCCGACGACGGAGACCTCGGCAGCGCGGTCACCCCGGCTTCCGGCAGGCACGGCGGCCTGCTGGTCGGCGTTCTTTCCGGTGGTGAGCCGCTGCGGTCGGCCACCGTGCGGGACAGCGTCCTCGACGGCCTCCGCGCCGGCACCGTCGCCGACGGCCGCGTGCCGGACGCCCACGACGAGCTGCCCGGCGTCGCCCTCGTGGGCGGTGGCCCCGGCGACCCGGAACTGATCACCGTCCGCGGCCGCCGTCTCCTCGCCAGGGCCGACGTCGTCGTCGCCGACAGGCTGGCGCCGCGCGAACTGCTCGACGAACTCGCGCCCCACGTCGAGATCGTCGACGCCGCGAAGATCCCGTACGGCCGCGCCGCCAGCCAGGACGTGATCAACTCCACGCTGATCGACCGGGCCAAGGCCGGCAAGTTCGTCGTGCGGCTCAAGGGCGGCGACCCGTACCTCTTCGGCCGCGGCTTCGAAGAGGTCCTCGCCTGCGCCGAAGCGGGTATCCCGGTGACGATGGTCCCCGGCATCACCAGCGCGTTCTCCGTTCCCGCCGCGGCGGACGTCCCGGTGACCCACCGCGGTGTCGCGCACGAGGTCGTGGTGGTGTCCGGCCACGTCGCACCGGACGACGAGAAGTCGCTGGTGGACTGGGATCTGCTGGCGAAGATGCGCGGCACGATCGTGCTGATGATGGGCGTCGAGCGGCTCCCGCAGTTCGCGAAGGCGCTCCAGGCGGGGCGGCCGGGCGACACGCCGGTGGCGATCGTCGAGGACGGCACCATGCGCACGCAGCGGGTAATTCGCTCCACTTTGGACAAGGTGGTCGACGACGCCGCCACGGCCGGGGTGCGGCCACCCGCGGTGATCGTGTTCGGCCCGGTGGCGGGGCTGGCTCAACCCTCGTAATCATCCTTCGAGACGTAGAACCAGTCGGTCCCGTCGTCGCCGGACGAGTCGAGGTGCGCGGCCCGGACCAGGCCCGCCCGCAGCGCCACCCGCCGCGACGCGACGTTGTCCGGCCGGACACGGGCGATCACGAGGTCGTCCGGCCGGTGGACGCGGGCCCAGTCCACCGCCGCGGCGGCGGCCTCACTGGCGTATCCGGCACCCCAGGAGAAAGGGAAGAACCGGTAGAAGAGGTTCAGGACCGCCTGGTGCCTGAAGCCGACGATCTTCACCCCGCAGAACCCCAGCACCTCCGGTGACCCGTGCGACCGGACCGTCCAGTACCCGAAGCCGTACCGGTTCCACTGGTGCGACCAGCGGAGTAGCAGCAGTTCCGCGTCTTTATGCGTCTCCAGCATGTCCGAGGGGTTGTGCGCGCAGGCCTCCGGATCGGTGTGGAGGGCGAAGATCGCGTCCAGGTCTCCGGGGCCGGGACGGCTCAGGAGCAGGCGTGCGGTCCGCAACTCCTCCACACCCGTGTCCCGGGTCGGCGCCGGATCAGCGGTCATGGCAGCGCGCCGAGAAGTCGGCGATGGCCTCGGTCAGGCGGGTCGGGTCGAAGCGCAGTTCGACCGGGCTGCGGGCCTGGACGAACTCGGCCGCCGGCATGTCCGCGGCCAGCGTGTCGGCGTCGCCGAACGGGTGGATCGGATCGCGCTCGTGCCCGATGACCAGGGCCGGGGTCTCGATCTTCCGCCGGATCGACTTGGGCGGCGCGATCCGGCCGAACAACACGCCGTGCAGGAGCGCGGCCATCGGCGCGGGCTCCTGGGACAGCGTGTCGGTGACGACGTCGACCCACTGGTTGCCGTGCGGCACGAGTTTCGCCGCCAGCGCCACCCCCTGCACCGTCACCGGCAGGAACCGGGCCGCCATGAGCAGCGGCGCGAACGTGATCAGCCCCGCGACGATCGCGTTGTCCAGCACGGGCATCTCGACGACCAGCCCCAGCGCGCGGTCCGGCGCGGCGACGCCCACTTCGAGCGCGACGTTGGCGCCCAGCGACGTACCGCCGATGACGGCGGCGTCGATCTCCAGATGGTCGAGCAGCGCGACGGTCTGCTCCGCGAACGCGGGCATCGAGTACAGCCACGAGTCGGTGGGCCGGTCCGAGTCCCCGTGACCGAGCAGGTCGAGCGTCACCGCCCGGAACCCGGCTCGCGCCAGCTTACGGGCGAGCGGGGCGTGCATCCGCCTGGTCAGCATGATGCCGTGGGTGAGCACGACGACCCGGTCACCGGAGCCGAACTCGGTGTAGGCGAGCCGGTGACCCTCATGGGTGAAGGATCCCGACAGTTCGATCGGCCGGGAGGAGCGTTCGCGTCCGCGCGCGGTGCTGGGCGCGGGCAGGTCGGCGACCGCGGTGGCGCTGCTGGCCGGGCTCATGTCCCACCGTCCTTCGTCGATCGTCGGTACTCACCGGTAGTACCAGGAAAGCATCTCAGGAGCGGTCGGGCACAGTGGCCGTTGGCAACCTGTCAATCACATGAGTCAAGATGACCTCATGACCGCTACAGCTGACAGTCTTCCCGATCTCGTTTCGCTCAAGGTG
This sequence comes from Amycolatopsis sp. WAC 01416, assembly GCF_003947485.1. NCBI lineage: Bacteria > Bacillati > Actinomycetota > Actinomycetes > Pseudonocardiales > Pseudonocardiaceae > Amycolatopsis > Amycolatopsis sp. WAC 01416. The sequence goes on from NZ_QHHX01000009.1 coordinate 430,832, forward strand.
GAGATCGACGGGCACGTCGCCGAAGTGACGCTGCTCGGTCCGTCCAAGGGCAACGCGATGGGCCCCGACTTCTGGCGTGAGCTGCCGATCGTCTTCCGCGCACTGGATGCGGACCCGCAGGTGAGGGCGGTCGTGCTGACCGGCAGTGGCAAGCATTTCTCCTACGGGCTCGACCTTCCCGCGATGATGCCCAGCTGGGGCGAAATGCTCGGCGGCGACGCGCTCGCGGGCCCGCGCACGAAGTTCCTCGACGAGGTCAAGACCCTCCAGGCGAGCGTGTCCTCCATCGCCGAATGCCGCAAACCGGTCATCGCGGCCATTTCCGGCTGGTGCATCGGCGGCGGCGTCGACGTGATCGCGGCCGCGGACATCCGCGTGGCGAGCGCGGACGCGAAGTTCAGCGTGCGCGAGGTCAAGGTCGCGATCGTGGCCGACCTCGGCAGCCTGCAGCGGCTCGCGCCGATCATCGGCGAGGGGCACCTGCGAGAACTTGCCCTGACCGGCAAGGACGTCGACGCCGCTCGTGCGGAGAAGATCGGCCTGGTCAACGACGTCTACGCCGACCAGGGCACCCTGCTCGCCGAGGCTCGCAAGCTGGCGCAGGAGATCGCCACGAACCCGCCGCTGGTCGTGCAGGGCACCAAGAACGTCCTGTCGGCCAACACCGAACGCCAGGTCGCGGACGGCCTGCGCTACGTCTCGGCCTGGAACGCGGCGTTCCTGCCCAGCAAGGACCTCGGCGAGGCCGTCCAGGCCTTCCTCGAGCGCCGCGCGCCCGAGTTCAAGGGAGAGTAGAAAGAACCGGCGGCCACCCAGGACCAGGAGGACGATCGTGAGCGCTTCGGAGGCATACCGCACGTTCCGCGAGGCACGGGACTATCTGCAGGCCCATCGCGAGGACTACGAAACCGCCTATCGAGACTTCACCTGGCCGAGGCCCGCCGAGTTCAACTGGGCTCTGGACTGGTTCGACGTCGTCGCGGCCGACCCGGCCAATCAGGACCGCGACGCGCTGTGGATCGTCGAAGAGGGCGGCATCGAGAACCGCTGGACCTATCCGGAGATGGCGCGGCGGTCCAACCAGGTCGCGAACTGGCTGCGCTCGCTCGGCGTGGCCAGGGGCGACCGGCTGATCCTGATGCTCGGCAACCAGGGTGAGCTGTGGCAGACGATCCTCGCCGCGATCAAACTGGGCGCGGTCATCATCCCGGCTTCGACCCTGCTCGGCCCGGCGGACCTCACCGACCGGGTCGAGCGGGGCGCCGCGAAACACGTGGTGATCCGCTCGGTGGACGCCCACAAGTTCGAGAACGTCGAGGGCGACTACACCCGTATCGCCGTCGGGGAACCGGCCGAGGGCTGGCAGTCCTTCGTGGACGCCTACGAGGAAGCGGACACTTTCACGCCCGACGGCCCGACGGCGGCGGAAGACCCGCTCCTGCTGTACTTCACCTCGGGGACCACCGCGAAGCCGAAACTGGTGCAGCACACGCAGGTCTCGTACCCGGTCGGCCATCTGTCCACAATGTACTGGATCGGCCTCGAACCGGGCGACGTCCACCTCAACATCTCTTCGCCTGGCTGGGCGAAACACGCGTGGAGCAACGTTTTCGCGCCCTGGAACGCCGAAGCGACGGTGTTCCTCCACAACTACGCGCGGTTCGACGCGGTTTCCCTGATGGCGCAGATGGAACGATGCGGCATCACCAGCTTCTGCGCCCCGCCGACAGTGTGGCGGATGCTCATCCAAGCTGACTTGTCCGTGCTGAAGACGCCGCCGCGCAAGGTGGTCGGCGCCGGCGAACCGCTCAATCCCGAAGTGATCGACCAGGTCGAAAAGGCGTGGGGCGTCACGATTCGCGACGGATTCGGGCAGACGGAGAGCAGCGTCCAGATCGCCAACACCCCGGGGCAAGAGGTCGTGCCGGGCTCGATGGGCCGTCCGCTGCCGGGATTCACCGTGGCGCTCGTGGACCCTGTCACTGGCGAGCGGGCGCAGGAGGGCGAGATCTGCCTCGACCTCGAGAAGCGGCCCGTCGGGCTGATGGCCGGATACGCCGACGACGAGGAGCGCTCCGCCGCGGCCTTCGCGAACGGCTTCTACCACACCGGAGACGTCGGCTCGATCGACGAACGCGGCTACATCACCTACGTGGGCCGGACGGACGACGTCTTCAAGGCTTCGGACTACCGGATTTCCCCGTTCGAACTGGAAAGTGTCCTGCTGGAACACGAAGCGGTCGCCGAAGCGGCCGTCGTCCCCGCGCCCGACCCGATCCGGCTCGCGGTGCCGAAGGCGTACGTCGTCCTCACGAACGGACACGAGCCCACGGCCGACACCGCGCTGTCCATCCTGGCCTTCTGCCGGGAACATTTGGCCCCGTACAAGCGAATCCGGCGGCTGGAATTCGCCGAGCTGCCGAAGACGATCTCCGGCAAGATCCGGCGGGTCGAACTCCGGGGACGCGAGAACGACGCCGCCGAACGGCCGGCGGGCGAGTTCCGCGAAGAGGACTTCCCAGAGCTGAAGGGCTGAGGGCCCGGTCCCGAACTCCGAACTCGCGTGATTGGAGACGTAACTCGCGTGTTTGAGGGCGTAACTCGCCCAGCCGGCGTGTTTCGCCTCCAATCACGCGAGTTACGTTTCCAATCACGCGAGTTACGGGTTTGGCCACGCGTCGTTCATCGGGTCGCGGGCCGTGTGGGTCGAACGACCCACAGTGCGGTAACCGGAACCGCGTTAGCATCCTGTGCAGTGAATCGTTGACAACCCGTGGGGGTCACGGGTCTCACCTTCCCTGTCTTGAAAGGTGTTCCTGTCATGCGCATTCGTTTCCTCCTGCCGATGCTCGCCCTCGTGGCCGGGCTCGGTACCGCGGTCGCCACCCCGGCGGCCGCCGATCCAGGTCCGGTGACGGCGGGCGAAGTGTCCGTCGCCGACGCCTGCTACTCCTGGGGACGCACGTTGTCCGCAGGCGCGTCCGGTGAAGACGTCCGGCAACTGCAGATCCGCGTCGCCGGATATCCCGGTTACGGTGGTGTGCTCGCCATCGACGGCCAGTTCGGCGCGGGCACCAAGGCCGCGGTCACCCGCTTCCAGCAGGCGTACGGGCTGGCCGCGGACGGCATCGCCGGATCGGCCACGTTCACCAAGCTCTACGCGTTGCAGGACGACGACTGCACGCCGGTCAACTTCACCTACGCCGAACTGAACCGGTGCAACTCCGACTGGTCGGGCGGCAACGTCTCAGCGGCGACGGCGAAGGCCAACGCGCTGGTCTCGATGTGGAAGCTGCAGGCGATGCGGCACGCCATGGGCGACCGGCCGATCGACGTCAACGGCGGCTTCCGCAGCGTCGCCTGCAACAACGCCGTCGGCGGGGCGACCAACAGCCGTCACCTCTACGGCGACGCGGTCGACCTCGGCGCGGGCTCACAGGGCTTCTGCGGGCTGGCGAAGCAGGCCCGAAACCACGGGTTCAGTGAAATCCTCGGCCCGGGCTACCCCGGCCACAACGATCACACGCACGTGGCACACCGGTCCACCCGGTTCTGGTCGGCGTCCTCCTGCGGGATCTGACCTCGTCACTCCCAGCGCCACAACGACGGCGGCCGTCCTCCCTTGGGGAGGGCGGCCGCGTGTTCGGTGGTGCGCCGCAGCCCGGGGACCCGCTCCATGGTCCGGCCGAGATTGGCCGGATAGGGGCGGTCCCCGGTCAGCGCTTCGGTCGCGTCCAGAGCCTGCGCCGTCGTGAAGATCGGGCCGAGGAGCCCGGCGGTGAACGCGACGTCCCGCCACAGCTTCTCGGCCAGCATCGGGCGGCAGTCCGCCACGATCCGGTCGTGGTCGAACGCCAGCGGCGGGACTTCGTCCAGTGGAGCCCACACCACGTTCCCCGGTTCGTCTAGCGCGGGATTCACCGTGGCCCACAAGGCGATGGAGAGCGTGGGACCGCGGGGGTCACGGTTCGGCTCGTCGAAGGTGGCGAGCTGTCCCGTCGCCGAGAGCGCGTCGGACGGTAGGCCGATTTTGCCGACCACCGCTCGGTGCGCCGCGCCCCGCAACCGCTCCCCAAGCCCGAGAAGCACCCCCGGCAGGGCGAGTTCCCCCTCGAACGGCTCGGCGGCTCGCGGCGCGATTCCCAGCAATACGGTCCTGGTGCCGGGGGCGAACCGCACCACGAGCACGTCAACGGACACCGGCGTCGACTCGATCACGCGTTGATTGTCGACCTTGCCTCGACGACCCGGTAACCGGCCCTGTCCGGGCCGTATCCGGCGACGGCCACCGGCAGCCGCGCGCCGAACCACGCCGCCGGATCCGGCAGGTCGACGGCGGGGGAGCCGTCATCGGGTACGACCTTCAGCCCGGTCGCGTCGAGGTGGGTCACCGCGAACGCGTCCACGCCGTCACAGGCCGCGATCGCGTAGTCCAGCAGGGCCGCGTCGAGATGGCCCGCCCGCCACGCGCCCTGGAAGTCGCCGGTTTCGTTGTGTGCCTCCGGAAAACGGGCGAGCACGGCGGCGGACTCGGTCGGCAGCGGCCCCGCGCCGTGCCGGGTGAGATAGGTCCGCGTGACACCCAGTACCGCGTGCGGGCGCCCGGCCAGCAAGGTGCGGGCGTTGTGCGGGGTGGTGGTCGACCAGGTCGTATGCGGGTGGAATCCGTGGTGCTGGTCGAGGAGAACCCCCTGCGCTCCCTCGAAGACCAGCCGTCCGGAGTCCGCCAGCCGCCCTGGCTCGCCGCCGTCGGTGATCCGCACCGCGTCCGCGAAATCGCGGTACAGCGCCACCAGTTCGTCCACGGTGTGCGGTGGCGTGGCGAGCGGTGCGTAGAACCGCGCGAGCGCGTCCAGTTTGCGCCGTAACACCGACGGGGTGGCGCAGTCGGCGACCGTGGGCGCTTCCCCCGGCGTCCCGATCACCTCCTGGCCCTCCACCACTTCACCCGGCGCGGCCCGCGCGAGCAGCGAGTACCAGACGGTCTCGCCGATCCCCTTCCCACACGAGCCGTGCCGGTTCGCGCCTCGGGCCTCCTCCCTGGCCCGGTTCGCGTAAATGTGGAAGGGGGTCGTGAGCAAGGCACTCCCGTCCACACTCAGCAGCGAGAGCGGATTCCGGACGCCAGCCGCCTCGAGCCGCCGCGCTTCGGCCGCCAGCGCGAACGGCTCGACCAGCACGAACCGCGACAGATGGGTGGGCACGCCGGCGAACGTGCCCGCCCCGAACTGGCTGAACGTGTGGTGCCGCCCGTCCACGACGACGTTGTGCGCGGCCTGCGCGCCCCCGTTGAAGCGGACCACGGCGGTGGTGGGCCGGGCGGCGCAGAGCGCGTCGACCACCGCGCCCTTGCCTTCGTCGCCGAAGCCGAGCCCGACCACCACCACGTGTCCGTCCAGGAGATTCATCGCAGCACCACGTCGCTCGGCCCGTCCGGCTCCGGCACCGCCGAAGTGACGACAGATTTGGTGCCCAGCTTCGCCAGCGCCTTGCCGACCGCCTTGCTTTCGGCGACCGAGCCGACGTCCGCGAGGTCGGCGAGCGCCCGGTCGACGTCGACGACCCGTTCCTCCAGCCCGATGGTGGCCGCGATCAGTTCGCACACCGCGCCGGGATCGTCGAGCTTGAGGAAGTTCTGGCCGAGCAGACCGCTCCAGTGCTCGCCGATCTGCGGGTCGTTGTAGTACGACGACTGGTTCGGCAGCACGAAGTAGACGTGCCACTTACGGGCCAGCTCCCGGTACACCGACGCCGGGTCGATGTCCTCCCGCACGTCGTCCCCGATCACGTGACGGATGTGGCGGGCCTCCAGCGCGGGCTTGTTCAGCTCGTCGCCGATGATGAACAGATAGCCCTTACGGCCGCGGTTCTGCCAAGCGTCGGTGACCACGTGCCTGGCCATGAAGTAGGCGGCCAGCTCGTAGGATTCGCTCTTCTGCCCGCCGCCACCACCTTCTAGGAACATCGTGCGCAGCTGCTCGTCCATCCGGTTGTCCGATTCGAACTGCCCGATCTGCAACGGGACCCGGTCGCTGTCGGCGTCACCGATCGCGCCGAACAGGACCTGCGGGTCGGCCAGGTAACCCCGGCGCTTGAGCAGGCCGTGCAGTTTGCCGAGCTTGCCCTGCATGATCCGCGGCACCCGGCGCATCGAGCCGGTGACGTCGAACAGCACCGCGATCGGCGTCGAATCGGTGTGGTCGGCCGAATCCCGGCATTCCCGGACGGCGTTCAGCGGGTCGAGCGCGGGCGCGACCTTCCACTCTTTCGCGGGTTTGGAGCGGAGATCGGCGGTGTAGCCGAAATCGTCCTCGCCCTTGGCCGCGCGGAAGGTCCTCGCGGCGGCGTAGGCGTTGTCGTCCCAGTGTCCGTGTCCCATGGTCAGGCTCCTGTCTCGGGGATGGTGAAGGGTCGGAAGGTGCGGGGGCCGTACAGGTCGTCGAGCAGTTCGTCGTACTCGTCGAGCAGATCGGCAGCTTCGGGTCGTTGCGCCGGGATGTCCTGGGTGCACCACGTCGCGAACTCGCGTTGGCGGGTCTCGTTCGGCGCCAGTAGTTCCAGCATCATGCGGTGGAGCATGTGGACGTCCGTCGCCGCGGTCATCGGGAGTCCTTTGTGGACTTCCGGCGGGTACTGGATGGACTTGTCCGCCGCCAGCGGGAGCACACCGTCTTCGACGGCGAAGGACCAGCCGGCGAGGACGATGCCGTGCTGTCCCGGATGGACGAGCACGTTGTCCGCGGTGAGGTGGCCGTGGACGACACCCGCGCGATGGGCGCCCGCCACGGCACGCAGGAGGCGACGGTGCATCCACGCGTAGTCGCGGCCGTCGAGCCCGCCAGGGAAGGCTTTCCCGATGTCGGCGAGGGTGACGAAGCCGTCGACGAGCGGATCGAGGACGCTGAAGGCACGGTCGCCCCGCGCCACCGGACCCGAGGTGTCGAGCAGCCGCGGGTAGTAGGGACGCAGCCACCGGTGCCGTTCGGTGAAGCCGTCGAGCGTGCGCAACGCCGCCCACTCGGCGTGGATCAGCGGGTTGAGCGCCGGGTCGCGGACGAGTTTGACCAGATGAGGGCCGGTGGTCCGGTAGGTCGTCGCGACGCTGCCCACCGCGAGCGGCTCGGCGAGGGTGTACGCCGACGTCGCGGTGGTGACCGTCTGGCGCCGGGCTCGTTTCCACTCGTCGTGGAGGTGGTTGAGGGTGGCGGCGGCCCGGTGGGCGCGGTCGTCGCCGGGGTTGCGGTCGGGGTGGAGCACGGCCGCCAGTTCGCGGTAGCGATGGCGGGTGAACAGAGCGGCCGCGTCGACCGTGTTCTCGATCATCGCCACGGCGTCTTCCCTGGTGAGCATAGTTTGAGTCTAGACGACTCTTACTTCGATCCGCAAGGGGGTGGGTACAAATCCCGTGCCGCTCGGCGGCTTCGGGCAATAGGCTGGGCGAGCCGAACAGGGGGTGTTGGTGGTCGTCCGCGAACCGGATCGGAAAGACAGGCAGCGCACGAACACGATGATCACCGCGTTCGTGATCGGGATCGTCTGGGGAACCGTCGCGGCCTTCGCCGGGCGGTGGACCGTCGAGGGGTTGGCCGGCACGTACGACGTGCGCGCGGTGATCTCCGAGTGGAACTCCACGACCAGCGAAGGACAGCACGGCCCGCATACCAGCTACGACGTCCTGGCGATCGCCGAAGACGGCCGCGCGATCGAATTGCCGACACGAGACACGTTCGGCCTCGCTGATCCGGTGGTCGCCCGGCTTTCGTCGGTGACGGACCGGGTTTTGTCCGTACGCGGGGCCACCGACGTCGTGGAAGCCCACCATCCGTGGGAAAAGATCGCGGCGATGTCCCTCGGCTTGGCACTCCTGGTGCTCGCGGCCATCGTGCTGGTCAAAGTGGCGAGACCGGGGGGCGCGCGGAAGGCGCTGCCGTTCGTCGCCGGGCTGGCCTTCGCCGCGTTCGTCGTGCTGACGCCGGTCGGGTTCGGCGGGACGGCCTACGGTGAGGCGGCCGACCCCGTCCCGAATTTCTGGGAACTCCGGCGCGACTTATGGGGGCCGCCACCGGTGTTCGCCCGTGGACAGACCGCCGTCTCCGGGGAGGCGGCCGTGCGTGTGCTCGACAGCAGGCCCGGACCGCCAGAGGGTGCCGAGGCGTGGTTGAGCGGATTCCACGTCCTCACCTTGCGGATCGAGGCGTCCCGCCTCGGCGACACGCCGCTGGAGCTGTCGGCCGACGAACACGGTGAGCCGGAGCGGGTCAAGGACTGTGCGGGCGCTCCCGGCGCTTTCGACGGCACCACGGGTCTCGTCTGTTTCGTGGTCCCGCCCGGATATCGGCCCGAGTACCTCCTCGTCGGCAAACTCGAGCGGGAAGTCCTGCTGAAGCTCCAGTGATCGACGAAAGGACTCCAGTGCCGGAAAATGCGCGGAAGCCCGGAGTTCTTTCCTCGGCGCTTTCGACCGTTATCCCCTTTCTGCTGATCTTCGGTCTGGTCTGGGGCTTCCTCGGTTCCGACATCGGTGAACTGAGCACCGGCGAGGACGTCACGGTCACCGAGATCTCGGGGTGCACCTCGGAGGGATCCGCGGTGAACGGCCAGACCCCCTACTGCTCCGGGAAATGGCGCTTCGCCGACGGTCGTACCGGAGGCGGCCGGATCCTGGGTGAGGAGATCGCGCGGGGTGACACGGTCTTCGCCGGTGACGGATTCGCCTACCGGACGAGATCGCCGTTGATCTGGAAGGTCTCGGCAGGTGGCGCGCTGGGTCTCTTTCTCGTCGGCATGGTGATAGTGGGCGTCGTCCTGTACCGGTTGGACGTCGGCAAGCGGCGTCGCGAGGACTGAACGTGCGTCCGGCCACAGTGGACTGTGCGGCAGTGGGAACCTGGAACAGAAACCGCGCGCCGGGTCAGGCTCGCGCTCAGGAACGCGTCGCTTCGATCTGGCGCTCGTCCTCGGTCGAGCAACTCGTCACCGGATCGTTCGGCCCGCTTCCGCATGTCCAGGCGCCGATCACCACCGGACCGGGCCCCTGCGGCGACGCGGCTTCGGCGGGCGTCAGCTTGGTGAAGTAGTCCGTGAGCACCTGAGTCGCTTCGGCACAGTCGGTCTTCCCGTGTGCGACGACCTTGTTCTTCGCGCCTTGGAGCCCGGCGACCTCGCCGCAGGGCGTCCCGGCGGGCGCCGAGGCGGCGGCAGGGGAGGACGGCGCCGGCGCGGCGGCGGGAGCTGGATCGGCTCCGCAACCGCTCAGCAGGACGATTGCGAACGCGGCGGGAAGTACGGCGAGGCTCTTCATGGGCCCTTCTTCTCGGGGATGGTTCATTCGACGGGGACGACGGCGGCGAACACGTTCTGTTCGCCCTTGCCGCAACTGGTGCCGCCTTGCGCGGCGGGAGCGCCGGAGACGCACAGCCAGCCGTCCACGGTCTCGCTGACGGGTTCGTCCGAGCCCGCGGACTGCCGTCCGGCGATCCTCTTGTGGAACGAACCGACGATCCCGGTCGCGTCCGCGCACGAGACCCCGGGTCCGTTGAGCACCTGCAAGGTCAGCCCGCTGGCCGCGGTGACCGTGCCGCACGAACCCTGAACCGGTTCAGCGGGTTTCGGCTGGGAAGTGGGAGGCGGGGCGGCGCGGCTCGGCGGGGTCTGCGACGGGATCGGTGGCACCGACACGCTGGACACCGCAGTGGGAACCGAGGGAGGCGAGGCCGACATCGAGGTGACAGGCGGTGGCGGATCGTCGCCCGAACAGGCGGCGAGCGTTCCGGCGACGGCGCAGGCCGCGAACAGGCGCCGCCACGTTCCCGTGGTCGTCGAGACGGGCAAGGCGATCCTTTCGTCGGCCGGTCGTGGTCGGCCCATTCTGACCCGGCCGGGCCCGAAGCCGTGGCATTGAGCCACGTTCGATTCGCGGGAGGCTATCGCGCCCCCGGTGCCGCGATACGCGAGGACCGCCCAATAACTGTCCATTGTGGACGATTAACATGCCGTTCACAGCGCGACAACACCCCACTGTCGTTGCGAACCGATCGGACGAATCCACGCCGGACCCGTTAACGCGCGGCGCCGTTCTGCCGAAAAGAAAGGTAGCGCTCCGGCGTGTCCCAGTCCCCGTCACGAAACCGTGAGAGTGATGAAGACCGACGAACAGACCGACCCCGCGTCACCCCAGGCCACCGCACCGGCGAGCACGGAGCTGCCACCGACGGCACCGTGCACCGTCGTCTGGTGTGGCGGCCGCCCGTACGTCCTCGAAAGCTCCGCCGGCCACAATCGCTGGGTCGGCACCGATCACCGGGGCAGGCCCGTGGCGCTGACCAGCGCGGACCTGCAACGCCGCGGCTGGACACACACCCGGGCCAGCTGACGCGGGAGGGCGTGCGCGCCACTGGCTAGGCTGAGCGGGTGAGTACGCCCCCCGAACCGAGCGTGACCAGCGAAGAGCCTTCCCTCTGGCGGCAGGCCCTGAACGTCCCCAACATGCTTTCGATCCTCCGGCTCGCCGGGGTGCCGGTCTTCCTTTGGCTGCTCCTCGGCCCGAAGGAGGACGGCTGGGCGCTCGCGCTGCTCGTGTTCAGCGCGCTCACCGACTGGCTCGACGGCAAACTCGCCCGCTGGCTCAACCAGATGTCCCGGCTCGGCCAGCTGCTCGATCCCGCCGCCGACCGGCTCTACATCCTCGCGACCCTCATCGCCTTCCTGATCCGCGACATCATCCCCTGGTGGCTGGTGGTCCCGCTGGTCGTCCGCGAGGCCGTGCTGGGTGTCTGCGTACTGCTGCTCCGGCACCGCGGCTTCGCCCCGCCGGAGGTCACCTACATCGGCAAGGGCGCCACCTTCGTCTTGATGTACGCCTTCCCCTTCCTGCTGCTCACCCAGGGCGGATCCGACATCGCCGCGATCGCCCGGCCGATCGGATACGCCTTCACGGCGTGGGGCGCGGTCCTCTACGTCTATTCAGGCGTGTTGTACGTCGTCCAGACGGTGCGGGCGCTGCGAACGGCCGAACCCGGCGAGTTGCGGGAGGCGGCGGGCGCCTGACCCGGCGGGATGCGAAACTGCGCGCGTCGGTTTCGAGTGAGGGCTGAGAAAGGGGAGCGGCGTTGTCCACTCCAGAAGAACTGCGGTACACCGAGGAGCACGAGTGGGTCTCCGTGCGCGATGGCGGGCTCGTGCGCGTGGGCATCACGGAGTACGCCCAGGATCAGCTCGGTGACGTGGTGTTCGTCGAACTTCCCGAGGTCGGCAAGCAGGTCGGCTCGGGGGACACGTTCGGCGAGGTCGAGTCGACCAAGAGCGTTTCCGAGCTGTTCGCCCCGCTCGACGGCGAGGTGGTCGCGGTCAACGACGCGGTGACCGAGTCGCCCGAGCTGATCAACAGCGACCCCTACGGCGAGGGCTGGCTGATCGAGCTCCGTCTCGACGACGCGAGCTCGGTGGAATCCCTGCTGGAGGCCGAGGCCTACCAGGCGCTGATCAAGGAATAGCCGCAGGCCGCGGCCCTTCGGGAAGAGTAGGGGGAGCCGCGGGCCGGAGATTCGATCAGGCACGGTACGTTTGACCTCCACACGTTCTTGAGTAGTGGCAACACACATGCGTTAGGAGAGCTCAGGTGAGCACGAACGACGGGCCCGGCGTTCCCCCGGAGCAGTCTCCGGAGCGGACTTCTGTCTTCCGGGCCGACTTCCTGGCCGACGTCGAAGGCACTGAGGCTCCTCCGGCTGCCGAGGCCCCTGTCCAGGGTGTGGACGCGCTGCCCGCGGGTTCCGCGCTGCTGGTCGTCAAGCGGGGACCGAACGCGGGTTCGCGCTTCCTGCTGGACCGCGACACCACCAGCGCGGGACGGCACCCGGACAGCGACATCTTCCTCGACGACGTCACGGTCTCCCGGCGGCACGCCGAGTTCCGCCGTGAGGGTGGCGAGTTCGTCGTCATCGACGTCGGCAGCCTCAACGGCACCTACGTCAACCGCGAGCCGGTCGACCAGGCCGTCCTCGCCGGTGGCGACGAAGTCCAGATCGGCAAGTTCCGCCTGGTCTTCCTGACCGGCCCGGGTCACGGGGGCCAGGGGGCACGGTGACGGCGGCCGGGCGGCCTGATCGGGATGCGTCGCAGCGCGATGGGTTGAGCATCGGGGCCGTGCTGGCACAGCTGCGCGGCGACTTCCCCGATGTCACCATCTCCAAGATCCGGTTCCTCGAGGCGGAGGGTCTGGTCCAGCCGGGCCGGACCCCGTCGGGGTACCGGCAGTTCGCTCCGGCGGACGTGGAGCGCCTGCGATTCGTCCTGTCCGCCCAGCGGGATCACTATCTCCCGCTGAAGGTCATCAAGGAACAGCTCGACGCGGCGGATCAGGGCGCCGCGTCCGCTGAGCACACCGCGGCGATGCCGCGGTTGCCGCGCAAACTCGTATCACTCGACTCCCCGGGGGAGAACGGCGGACTGCCGTCCCCCGGGGATTTCGAGACCGATCGAGAGATCAGGCTGACCGAGGAAGATCTCCTCCGCCAGGCGGGCATCGACGCCGCCACCCTGGCTGAGCTGCGGCAATACGGTCTCGTCCGCCCAGGCGCGGCGGGGTTCTTCGATCCCGACGCGGTCCTCGTGGCGAAGACCGTGAAAGCGATGACCGAATTCGGTATAGAGCCGAGACATCTGCGTGCCTTCCGGGCCGCGGCCGACCGCGAGGTCGGCCTGCTGGAGCAGATCGTGACCCCCGTGTATCGGCATCGTGACGAGGACGCCCAGGCGAGGGGCGACGAGGTCGTCCGGGAGCTCGCCGCGTTGACCGTGGCGTTGCACACGCTCTTGGTGAAGGCCGGAATACGGGCAGTCACAGGCGGTTGAACCGCTCCAGGGGACCGGGAGCCGTTGTGAGGCCACTTGTCAATGACTGAATGTTCGGCAGCCTATGCCGTACCGTGAGAGTTGGTTTGCCACAGGCGAACCGAGAATGTCGGAGACAGCGAGCACAGCGCTCGGAAGACGGGTAGCGTCGGGATCGCCGTCGCTTGGTCGTCGAGACAAGCGTTGCAGCCCGTGCGCACGAGAGGGAGGCGAAGCCCGATGAGCGAGATGCGCGTCGTCGGCGTGCGGGTGGAGCTACCCGCGAATCAGCCGATCTTGTTGCTACGGGAAACCGAAGGCGAGCGTTACCTGCCGATCTGGATCGGCTCGGTCGAGGCCACCGCCATCGCCTTGGAGCAGCAGGGAGTCCGCCCGGCCCGTCCACTCACCCATGACCTGCTCAAGGAGGTCATCGGGGCGCTGGGCCGTGAACTGGAGCAGGTCGTCATCACCGACTTGAAGGAAGGCACGTTCTTCGCGGAACTGGTCTTCGACGGGGACATCCGGGTTTCGGCGCGGCCGAGCGATTCGGTGGCGCTGGCGCTGCGGGTCGGGGTCCCGATCCACGCCGTCGACGCGGTGCTGGAGGAAGCGGGCCTCATCATCCCCGACGAGCAGGAGGACGAGGTCGAGAAGTTCCGCGAGTTCCTCGACTCGGTCTCGCCGGAGGACTTCCGCGGCGCGGACACCTGAGCACATCCTGGGATTTCGCACGAGGGGCGGCGCCACCGGCGCCGCCCCTCATCGTATGTGCGGTCGTGAGGGCCGCGGTGAGGTGTCGGTACAGGTGGTCGTGAGTGGCGATTCGGGTTCTAACCCGAATCGCCACTCACGACGGACCGCGCCCGACCCCACCTGCCGTCAGGCCGCGGTCGCCTTGACGAACAGGTCCGCCAGCTCCCGTCCGTACCGCTCCAGGTCCAGTTTCCGGTCGGCCGCGAACTTCGCCGCGACGCCGTCGATGGCCTGCGCGATGGACAGCGCCATCACGTCCGGCGCGAACTCGCCGAAAGCGCCTTCCTGCTGGCCCTGCCGCAGCTGGCGTTCGAGCCTGCCGGTCCGGAACTCCTCGACGATCGGCGCCGACATGAACCAGCCCTCGGCGTCCGAGCCGCTCGAAGCCATCTCGACCATGACCCGCACCAGTTCCGGGTACGAGCCGAGGAACGCGATCTCCGACTCGATGTAACCGCGCAGCAGCCCGGCCCGGTCGGTCGTGCCCTGGATCCGTTCCTCGAGGAACTTGTCCTTCATCCCGGTCGCGGTGGTGACCACGGCCTGCATCAGGCCCGCCTTGTTGGTGAAGTGGTACGAGATGATCCGGGTGCTGGAGAGCCCGGCGCGCTCCTTGATCTTCGCGAACGACGTCTTGTGGTAGCCGAGGTCGGAGATCGTCGCGATCGTGGCCCCGATGATCTGGGCCCGCCGGGCCGCCTCGGTGACCGACAGCCCCAGCTCCGCCTGAACCTCTTGCATGGCACTTTGAGTAGAGGGATTTACTTGCATGAGTAAAAATTAACACGACTGAGTAAAGATGGCAAGCGTACGGCCGAACGGGGGACGGTGCTCGACAAGCCTCAAGAAGAGCTTGAGGCCGACCGCGCGTCGCGTTGACCGGTTTGCCGGACGCGCTTACCGTCAATGAGAGTGAATCGCCAAGGTGTGATTCGGATGTCTGGGGCATTCGTCTTGACGATGAACTCCGGTGCGGGCTCACGTGGGTCCGCGCGGCTTTGTTCGCCGGCCGCCAGGTCGGGCGAGGGGAGGCATGGCGTGGTCGAGGCTGGTAGCCCTCAAGAGCCGCTCGTTCCGGTCGCTGACGGCGAGCAGGGCGAGCTGTTCCCCGACTCTTCCCTCCCGGACGAACTCGTCGGTTACCGCGGTCCCGCAGCCTGCCAGATCGCCGGGATCACCTACCGGCAGCTCGACTACTGGGCCAGGACGAAGCTGGTCGCGCCGAGCATCCGCACCGCACACGGTTCCGGTTCGCAGCGGCTCTACTCGTTCAAGGACATCCTCGTCCTGAAGGTCGTCAAGCGGCTGCTGGACACCGGCGTCTCGTTGCAGAACATCCGCGTCGCCGTCGACCACCTGCGCCTGCGCGGCGTCCGCGACCTCGCCAAGGTCACCCTGTTCTCCGACGGCACCACCGTCTACGAGTGCACCTCGCCCGAAGAGATCGTCGATTTACTCCAGGGCGGGCAGGGTGTCTTCGGGATCGCGGTCAGCGGCGCGATGCAGGAGATCAGCGGCACCATCCACGAGTTCCCGGCCGAGCGGGCAGACG
Organism: Amycolatopsis sp. WAC 01416; assembly: GCF_003947485.1. Taxonomy (NCBI): domain Bacteria; kingdom Bacillati; phylum Actinomycetota; class Actinomycetes; order Pseudonocardiales; family Pseudonocardiaceae; genus Amycolatopsis; species Amycolatopsis sp. WAC 01416. The sequence goes on from NZ_QHHX01000009.1 coordinate 445,971, forward strand.
GCGGCGTGATCGAAACGGTCACGCCGGACGAGCTCACGCAGCGCCGTAACGCACGTCGCACCGGCTGATCATGAAGCCGCGCGGGCGGCAGGGTAGGCTCACTTCCGCGGTCGACGAATCCGCGCGGGAGAGACCGAGCCGATAACCGTTGAGCTCGGCGCCGAAGGAGCAAGTCCTCCCCGGAACCTCTCAGGCACCCTGGACCGCGCGGAAGAGACGCCTCTGGAAAGTGGTTCGCCAGGTCACATCCTGGCGGCCCCGCCGACGGTGCAAGCCCGGCTCAACACTCGGGCGAAACTCTCAGGCGCCCCCACGGGGGTACGGACAGAGTGGGGAGGGCCAGGACAATCGTCCCGGCCCCACCCCCGCGTCTTGGGAGGTCCCCGATGGAGCCTGTTTCACTGGCCGCTCTCGAATCCGGAACCCCCTTCGCGGACCGGCACATCGGTCCCGGCACCGAAGAGCTCGCGCGCATCCTCGACGTCGTCGGCGTCGCCTCGCTGGACGAGCTCGCCGAGCGGGCCGTTCCCGCGTCACTGCGGGAATCCGCGACACCGCTGGACCTCCCGCCCCCGGCCACCGAGACCGGCGCGCTCGCCGAACTCCGCGCGCTGGCCGCGCGCAACCGGCCGATGGTCCAGATGATCGGCCTCGGCTACCACGACACCGTGACCCCGCCGGTGATCCGCCGGAACGTGCTGGAGAGCCCGGCCTGGTACACCGCGTACACGCCGTATCAGCCGGAGATCTCGCAGGGCCGCCTCGAAGCACTGCTCAACTTCCAGACCATGGTGGCCGATCTGACCGGCCTGCCGATCGCCAACGCGTCGATGCTGGACGAAGCGACCGCCGCGGCGGAGGCGATGACGCTGGTCCGCCGGGCGGGCAAGGCGAAGTCGGCCCGCTTCGTCGTCGACGAGGACACCCTTCCGCAGACGATCGAGGTTCTGCGTACCCGCGCCGAGCCGCTCGGCATCGAGCTGGTGACCGCGGATCTGTCCCAAGGCATCACCGGACTGGGGCTCGGCGGCGACTTCTTCGGCGTGCTGCTGTCCTATCCGGGCGCGTCGGGTGTCGTCCGCGAATGGGAGCACACCATCGCCGAGGCCAAGGCGCTGGGCGCGGCGGTGGTGATGGCCGCGGATCCGCTGGCACTGACGCTGCTGCGGTCGCCCGGTGAGCTCGGCGCCGACGTCGCGATCGGATCGACGCAGCGATTCGGCGTTCCGATGGGCTTCGGCGGGCCGCACGCGGCGTACCTCGCCGTCCGGCAAGGGCTCGAACGACAGCTGCCCGGCCGGCTGGTCGGGGTGTCGAAGGACGCCGACGGCGCGCCCGCGTACCGGCTCGCGTTGCAGACTCGCGAGCAGCACATCCGCCGTGAGAAGGCGACGAGCAACATCTGCACCGCCCAGGTGCTGCTGGCGGTCATCGCGTCGATGTACGCGGTGTACCACGGCCCCGAAGGCCTGCGCGCCATCGCGAACCGCGCGCACCGGATGGCCACCGTGCTCGCGGCGGGGCTCGCCGAAAGCGGTGTCGACGTCGTGCACTGCGAGTTCTTCGACACCGTCATGGTCGCCGTCCCCGGCCGTGCGACCGGGATCGTCGCCACCGCCAGGGAACTCGGGGTCAACCTGCGGCTCGTGGACGCGGACCACGTCGCCATCGCCTGCGACGAGACGACGACCCGTGAGCACCTTTCCCTGGTGTGGAAGGCGTTCGGGGTCGCGGTGTCCGATGTGGACTCACTCGACGCGGACACCGCGGACGGCTTCCCGCCGGATCTGCGCCGCACCAGTGCTTACCTGACGCATCCGGTCTTCCACGCGCACCGTTCGGAGACGGCGCTGCTCCGGTACCTGAGGGCGTTGTCCGACAAGGACGTCGCGCTCGACCGGAGCATGATCCCGCTCGGCTCCTGCACGATGAAACTCAACGCCACGGCCGAGATGGAGCCGATCACCTGGCCCGAGTTCGCCGGTCTGCACCCGTTCGCGCCCGCCGAGGACGCGGCCGGGCTGCTCAGCGTCGTGAAGGATCTGGAGCGGTGGCTCGCCGGCATCACCGGCTACGAAGCGGTCTCCCTGCAGCCGAACGCGGGAAGCCAGGGCGAGTTCGCCGGGCTGCTGGCGATCCGCGCCTATCACCGCGAACGCGGGAACGCGGCACGTGACGTCTGCCTGATCCCGTCCAGCGCGCACGGGACGAACGCGGCCAGCGCGGTCATGGCGGGGATGCGCGTGGTCGTCGTGAAATGCGACGACGAGGGCAACATCGACCTCGGCCACCTCAGGTCCACTGTGGACGAGCACGCGGACGACCTCGCCGCGATCATGATCACCTACCCCTCGACGCACGGTGTCTACGAGGACACCGTCCGCGAGGTCTGCGCATTGGTGCACGACGCGGGCGGCCAGGTGTACGTCGACGGCGCGAACCTGAACGCGCTGATCGGGGTGGCGCAGTACGGGAAGTTCGGCGCCGACGTCTCCCATCTGAACCTGCACAAGACCTTCTGCATCCCGCACGGTGGCGGCGGACCGGGCATCGGGCCGATCGGCGTCCGCGCGCATCTGGCGCCGTACCTGCCGAACCACCCGCTGCAACCGGAGGCGGGCCCGGCAACCGGTGTGGGCCCGATCAGCGCCGCGCCGTGGGGGAGCGCGTCGATCCTGCCGATCTCGTGGGCCTACGTCCGGATGATGGGCGCCGACGGCCTGCGGCGCGCGACCCTGACCGCGGTCGCGAACGCCAACTACGTGGCCAAACGCCTCGCCGGGCACTATCCGGTGCTGTACTCCGGGCACGAGGGGCTCGTGGCGCACGAATGCATCCTCGACCTCCGCGCGATCACCAAACGGACCGGTGTCACGGTCGACGACGTGGCCAAGCGGCTCGCCGACTACGGCCTCCACGCGCCGACGATGTCCTTCCCGGTCGCGGGAACGCTCATGGTCGAGCCCACCGAGAGCGAGGACCTCGGCGAACTCGACCGGTTCTGCGACGCGATGATCGCGATCCGCGGCGAGATCGAGAAGGTCGCCGCGGGGGAGTGGCCGGTGGCCGAAAGCCCGCTGCGCAACGCCCCGCACACCGCGCGCTGTCTCGCGGGTGAGTGGGATCGCCCGTACAGCAGGGAGACCGCGGTGTTCCCTGCCGGTTTCACCGCCGCGAAGATCTGGCCTCCGGTGCGGCGGATCGACGGGGCCGCGGGCGACCGCAACCTCGTCTGCTCCTGCCCGCCACCGGAGGCCTTCGCTTGAGCCTCAACCGGGCATCTTGTCGAGAAAGCCCAGCACCTGCTTGATCCGCCCGTCCTCGACGGTGATGACGTCGAAGCCGATCGCCAGCGGTTCTTCGGCGCCTTCCGGCGCGAGGTACCACTGGAACCGCGCGATGTCGTGATGCGCGTCGGGAGCGGCCGGCAGGCTGAACCTCAGACCCGCGAACTGGGCCTGCGCGCCGGCGATGAAGCCATCGACACCGTCGTGGCCGGTGACAGCGCCGAGCGGGTCGGTGTAGGTGGTGTCCTCGGTGAACACTTCGGCGATGAGCGCGCGGCGCCTGTCCGCGTCGGTCTCGTTCCACACGGCGATGTACTGCTCGGCGACGCGCTGGATGTCCGACATGGTGTCTCCTTGTTCTCTCGGGGGTTGTTCGATGCCGCAACAATGTCGGCTGAGGGTGGGGCCCGTCGATTACGCGGGAGGTAATGGCGGCCCGTCGTCCGTGGCCGTAGGTTCGTGATCGTGACGACCACAGTGACCGTGAGCCGCGCGGGCCGCCCCGTCGGCGAACTCCTCCGCGAATGGCGCGACCGCCGCCGGATCAGCCAGCTGGATCTCGCCATCTCGGCGGACATCTCCACCCGGCACCTGAGCTTCGTGGAGACCGGCCGGTCCAAGCCCAGCCGCGACATGGTGCTGCGGCTCGGCGAACATCTGGAGGTGCCCTTGCGGGAACGCAACCAGCTGCTGCTGGCCGCCGGTTACGCACCCGCGTATGCCGAAAGCGGCCTCGGCGCCCCGGAACTCGCGGCGGTCCGCAAGGCGGTCCGCCAGCTGATGACCGGACACGAGCCGTATCCGGCCGCCGTCGCCGACCGCTGGTGGAATCTGGTCGACGCCAACTCGAGCATCTCGATCATGACCGGCCTGGTCTCGCCCGCCTTGATGACGCCACCGGTCAACGTCCTGCGCGTGACGCTGCATCCGGAGGGGATGGCGCCGCATGTGCTGAACCTGGGGGAGTGGCGCGCTCATCTGCTGGGCAGGCTGCGGCGTCAGGTGACCCAGACGGCTGATCCGGTCCTCACCGATCTACTCGAGGAGCTGCTCACCTATCCGTGCGCGGATCCCGTCCCCGAAGTGGAGGTCCCCGGACCGGGCGACATCTTCGTCCCGTTGCGGCTGCGGCACGAGGGCACCGAACTCACCTTCTTCAGCACGGTCTCCACATTCGGGACGCCGTTGGACATCACGGTCGCCGAGCTGGTGATCGAATCCTTTTTCCCCGCCGACGCGGACACGGCGGAGTATTTGCGCGCGTACGCCGCGCGCGGGGTGGAATGATGCGGGGCAAGAAGTCCTGCCGCAGACCCCAGTGAGGATTCCCCTTCCATGGCCGTGCCTTCCGTCGTCCTGAACAACGAGGTAGCCATCCCCCGACTCGGTTTCGGCGTCTGGCAGGTACCCGCCGGCGACACGGCCAAGGTCGTCCGGACCGCCATCGAGGCCGGGTACCGCAGCATCGACACCGCCGCGTCGTATGGGAACGAAGCCGGTGTCGGCGAAGCGATCCGCTCCGCCGGGGTACCGCGCGACGAACTGTTCATCACCACGAAGCTGCCGAATCCGGGCCACGGCTACGACGAGGCGCTCCGGGCGTTCGACGCGAGTCTCGCGGAGCTCGGCCTGGACCACGTCGACCTGTACCTCATCCACTGGCCGATGCCGACCCGTGGGAAGTACGTCGAAACGTGGCGGGCGCTGGAAAAGCTGTACGAGGACGGCCGGACACGGGCCATCGGGGTGTCGAACTTCCATGTCCCGCATCTGCGGCGGCTGTTCGACGAGACCGGGATCGTTCCCGCGGTCAACCAGGTCGAGCTGCACCCCAAACTCCAGCAGAAGGCGCTGCGGGAGTTCCACGCCGAGCACGGCATCGTCACCGAGGCGTGGAGCCCGCTCGCGCAGGGGTCGCTGCTCTCGGACCCGACGCTGACCGCTCTCGCGGCCAAATACGGCAAGAGCCCGGCGCAGCTGGTGCTGCGCTGGCATCTCCAGCTCGGCACCGTGGCCATCCCGAAATCCGTGACCCCGTCCCGGATCCGCGAGAACTTCGCCGTCTTCGACTTCGAACTGGCCGAGGACGACCTCGCGGCCCTCGCCGAGTTCGACGACGGCACCCGCACCGGCCCCGACCCGGACACCTTCGGCTCCTGAGTGGTAGGGACGGTCCTGACCACTCACGAGCCTTGACCGGCTCGGTACCGGTCCTCTTGCCTGCACGAGGTACATGAAGGACCCCTTCCTTGCGCCTGGCGCAGTGAAGGGGTCCTTCATGTACTGGGGAAAGGGTGAACGTGGCCTTCACGGACCGGGCCTGGCATCAACCGCAGCCGGAACCACGTAGGTACCTGAGCCACCCTTGGCTCTGACCACTCACGAGACTCGAGATACGGGAAAGGCCCCTTCCCGAGCGGTGAAGGGGCCTTTCCCGTAAGTCCGGGGCTCAGGTGGCCTTGATCCCTGCGGCGGCGAAGTCGGCCTGCTGGGCGGGCTGCTGCAGGAACTGCCGGAACGTCTGCGAGGCACGCATCTGGACCTCGTCGATGTTCTTCCCGGCGAGGCCGACGAGCGGGTAGTCGGCCGAACGCGCCGTCGCGATCGACTGGGCGGGCGAACCGACCAGTTCGGGCTTGGCGGTGTTCAGCTCGGTCACCCAGTAGGTGGACTCGGGGATCCAGGCGGCGGGGAGCCCGCCGATGGCGTCCAGGTTCGTCCGTCCGACGAGGCCGTCGAGCACGGACGCGGAGGACAGCGCGTCGATCTGGATGATCACGCAGTGGTCGCGGACCACGGTCGCGGCGTTGTTCCACCGCTCGGCCGCCGCCCGGACCGGCTTCTCGATGCTGGGGGTGACGATGACCCGCATCGGGGTGTCGCCGGCGCTGCAGGCCTTGGCCTGGGCTTCGGCGCGGGTGTTGAGCTCCCCGTCCGCCCAGTTCCAGCCGAAGACGCCGATCGCGACCAGGACAAGGAGGACCAGGCAGGCGATGGGCCACTTGGCGATCCGTCGCCGCGGGGCCTTCTTCCCGACGATCCGGTGCGAACCGGTCGCCTCACCGCGACCCTGAGGCCGCTTCGGGTCGAGGGGATGCGGCACCGGCTCTTCGGCCACGCTGTGTCGCCCCATCGTTGTCCTTTCGAAACGTGCGCGCTCGCGCTGCGTATGCAATCAAACCGTTATCACTCTAACAGGGGAGGATGTTACGGGGAATGCGGCAACTCACAGTTGTTTTCCGCGTGTCGCGGACGCCTTCTTTAACTCGGTCAGGAGCCGTTGGCAATGCGCTATCAGGTGCTCACGCAGCGGCGCGGCCCGGCGGGCGAAACCGGCCTGCGCGCGGGCGTACTCGGCCCGGCCCTCCGGGGTCTCGATCCGGACGGGTGAGTACCCGAAGTCCGCCAGGTCGTACGGACTGGCCCGCATGTCCAGCTCACGGATGTCGGCCGCCAGCTCGAAGCAGTCCCCGACCAGCTCGGCGGGTACGAACGGGTCGAGTTTGTACGCCCACTTGAACAAGTCCATGTTGGCGTGGAGGCAGCCGGGCTGTTCGAACTCGATCTGGTTCTCCCGCTCCGGCCGCAGCGTGTTGCGAGGCCGGGCGGGTTCGGTGAAGAACCGAAAAGCGTCGAAATGTCCGCACCGGATCTCCAGCGACTCGACGACGCCGTCCGTTCCGGCCGAACCGAGCCGGAGCGGAAGTTGTGAGTGACGAACCTCATCCGCCGATTCCCGGTAAACCATTGCCCATTCGTGAAGTCCGAAACAACTGAGTCTCGGCGAGCGGGACGCGGTCGCGGAGAGCAGTCCGAGGACGAATTCGGCGGTCCTGGCCCGGCCATCGGTGAAGCCCGCCGGATCGAGCATGACTCCGTCCGGCGTCTCCAGATAGCCCCTGCGCTCCAGGAACCGGCGCGCGGACGCGCCTTCGAGCAGGACGCCCGCGCCCGGCTGCCAGCGTTCGACATGCCCGGGCCGGTGCGAGTAATAGGTGAAGAGGAAGTCGAGCACCGGATGCTTCTCGCCCCGCGAGCGGCGGCGCTGGTGCGGTGTCGTCCAGCGCCGCATCCGCGTGACGTGGTCGTCTTCCCGAGCCCGCCAGACGGGCTCGCTAAGAACGATCGGACCGGTCATGACATGACGTGGGTACCGTCGCGGACAGTTCCCACGTATTCCTCGACGAGGTCCTCCAGCGCGACGACACCCACGGCGGCCCCCGCCGGGCTCAGCGCCCGCGCCAGGTGACTGCCTTCCTTGCGCATCGCCGAAAGCGCCTCGTCCAGCCGGGCGTCGGCGTGCAGTTCGGTCAGCGCCCGCGTCTTGTCCGACGGCACCACGGTGCCCGGATCCTCGCCCACGAGGTCGAGGATGTCCTTCACATGGATGTAGCCGGTCAGCGTCCCGTCGTCGGTGCACACCGGGAAGCGGGAGAACCCGGTGGAGGACACCGCGCGCTCGACGTCGCCCAGCGTGGGCGAGCAGGGCAGCGTGGTCAGTTGCGCCGTCGGGACCAGGACGTCGGCGACCGTCTTCTCCACCGAAGACAGCGTCTTGCTCAGTCGCTGGTGCTCGGAGTGCTCCAGCAGCCCCTCGCGCCGCGACTCGCTGAGCAGTTCGGCGAGTTCGTCGGAGGTGTAGGCGGTTTCGAGCTCGTCCTTCGGCTCGACCTTGAACAGCCGCAGCAGCGAGTTCGCCACGAAGTTCAGCAGCCAGATGAACGGGTTGGCGAGCTTCACCCAGGCCACGTGGACCGGGACCAGCCACAGCGCCAGCCGCTCGGGCTCGGCGATCGCGAGGTTCTTCGGCACCATCTCGCCGACGAGGACGTGCAGGACGGTGATGAACGCCAGCGCGATCGCGAACGAGATCGGGTGCAGCAGCACCTCCGGAATCCCGAACAGTTCGAAGAACCCGGCCAGCTGGTGTGCGATGGCGGGCTCACCGAGGCGCCCCAGCAGCAGCGAGCAGATCGTGATGCCGAGCTGCGCGCCCGCGAGCATCAGCGAGACGTTCTTGCTCGCGTTGATGACGATCCGGGCACGGGTCTTTCCCTGCTCCAGCAAGGCTTCCAGCCTGTCGCGCCGCGAAGAGATCAGCGCGAACTCGGCACCGACGAAGAACGCGTTGGCCAGCAGCAGGACCACGACGAGGAAGATGTTGAACCAGTCGCTCATCGGGCGGGCTCCTGCTCGGCGGAGATGGCGGTCTCGCTGACCCGGCGGACTTCGACCTCGGCGATGCGGAGACGGTCCATTTTGGTCACCGTGAGCCGCCAGGCATCGAGTTCGGTGGCGTCGCCGGGGGAGGGGATCCGGCCGAGCCGCTCGAGGATCAGCCCGGCGATGGTCTCGTAGTCGCCGTCGGGCATCCGGAATCCGGTCTCGTCGGTGACCTCGTCGGCGCGAAGCTGTCCCGAAACGAGCCAGTTGTCGGTGCCGACCTGCTGGGAGGACGGCGCTTCACGCTCGTCGTGCTCGTCGCGGACGTCACCGATGATCTCCTCGACGACGTCCTCCAGCGTCACCAACCCAGCGGTGCCGCCGTACTCGTCGACGACGATCGCGAGCTGGAACCGGGAATCACGCAGGCGGTTGAGCAGCGAGTCGCCCGGCAGCGATTCGGGCACCGTCGGGATCGGCCGCATGACCGAACCGATCCGCACCGTGGCGCGCTGGGTGGCCGGGACGGTGAACGCCTGCTTGATGTGCACCGCGCCCTGTACGTCGTCGAGATCCTCGGTGTAGACCGGGAAACGTGAGAAGCCGGTGCGGCGCGAGATCTCGATGAGATCGGAGATCGTGTCGTCCACGGTCAGCGATTCGAGCTGGACGCGCGGGGTCATCAGCTCGTCCGCCGTCCGCTCGCCGAAGCGGAGGGACTTGTCCAGCAGTTCGGCGGTCGACGTGTCGAGCGTGCCGCTTTCCGCGCTGGAGCGCACGATCGAGCCCAGTTCCTGCGGAGAACGGGCCGAGCGCAGTTCCTCCTGCGGCTCGACTCCGAACTTGCGGACGAGGAAGTTGGCGCTGTTGTTCATCAGCGTGATGAGCCAGCGGAACAGCGACGAGAACCGCGAGTGGTATCCCGCGACGGCCCGCGCGGTCTGCAGCGGCCGGGCGATGGCGAGGTTCTTCGGCATCATTTCGCCGAGGATCATCGACAGCGACGTCGCCAGGATCAGTGCGACGGCCAGCGACACGCCGTTCGCCACGCCTTCGGAGAAGCCGACGGCGGTGAACAGCGGGTGCAGCAGGTCACCGATCACCGGTTCCGCGAGATAACCGGTGATCAGGGTGGTGATGGTGATCGCCACCTGCGCGCCGGAGAGCTGGAACGAGAGCGTGCGGTGCGCCTTCTGCACGGTGTGCGCGCGCCGGTCGCCGACCTGGCGGACGTTCGCGTCGACCGTGCTGCGCTCGAGCGCGGTGAGGGAGAACTCGGCGGCGACGGCGAGGCCGGTACCGACCGTCAGCAGGAGGAACAGGAGAATGCCGAGAACGGCGAGCAGGACTTCCATCATTTCCTGCCGATGGGGTCGGCGGGAAAGTCCGCGGAACAGCCGGGTGTGCCACCCGGCTCGATACTGTCACCAGGTGACTGCGCGTCGCGCACGAAAAGAGTCACTCCTCGATCGAAATCAACGAATACCGCCGCTGTACTGCGACGATAGGACAATCTTAACGCGTTCCCCCGGCGGCGTGGGCGCGGTGCCGTCGCACGCTCTCCTCGACCAGGTCGAGCACCGGACCGAGATCATCACCCGGCTGGCCCATCGCGAGGTGCGAGACGAGTCCCTCGAGGACGAGTTCGAGATACGCGGTCAGGACGTCGATGTCGACGTCGTCGCGCAGGATCCCGGCGTCGCGCTGGCGCAGCAGACGGCGCCGGGTCGCGGCCGTCAGCTGATGGGACCGCTCGGCCCAGCGGGCACGGAACTCGGGGTCGGTGCGCAGCCGGCGGGAGACCTCCAGCCGCGTGCCGAGCCAGTCGGCGGGATGCTCGCTGCGGTTCGTCAGCAGCTCACGCATCACCTGGACGAGCCCCTGCTCGGCGACGATGTCGGCCATGCGGACCGCGTCGTCCTCGGCCAAGGCGAGGAAGAGGGACTCCTTGTCGCGGAAATGGTGGAAGATCGCACCGCGGGAAAGGCCGGTGGCTTCCTCCAGCCGCCTGACAGTGGCACCCTCGTAGCCATAACGTGCGAAGCACACGCGGGAGCCGTCGAGGATCTGGCGCCGGCGTGCGTCGAGGTGATCCTGGCTGACCCGTGGCATCCTGGAATCCTGTCACCGGGAACCCGGTTAAGCAATCCGTACGTACGTACTGTGACCAGTTCGCGGGATGTCCGGCCGGTCGGGGAACCGGAAGGTTTCGCAACACGTCCGACTACTCGGCCGGATCGGCTGACACGCCGTCCGCCGCTTGGCTACGCTTTGTCCGTCACGGTGCGTGAATGCTGAGGGGAAGGTGCGGGCGTGAACATCATCGAAGACGCCGCGAGCGCGATCAAGGCCGTCTGGGGTGACCTCACCACGCCGAAGGAGCCGACCGTTTACGGCGGTGGCGGCGGTGGCGGCGGCGGGTTCGAGATGAGCCCCGAGGAGCTGAAGACCGTCATCGGGCTGTGGCAGGACGAGCTGAAGAAGGTCGTCGAAGACGGCGAGAAGATCCGTCGGATCAGTGAGGATCTGATGCCGCCGGGGCAGGACGAAGCCAGCTCGAGCTACGTCGATTCCGGTATCACCTCCTTGATATCCCTGCAGAACCAGAACGACTCGATGAAGGCGTACATCGAGGGGTACATCGAGAAACTCGAGCTCGCTCGCACGAAGACGATGGCCACCGACCAGGCCAACACCCTGCGCACGACCTGAGGATGCCGAACGTGTTGAGAAATCGTGCCGCCGCAGTGGCGCTCTTGTTCGTTTCGGTCGCGGTCGCAGGGTGTACAGGGGAGACCCCTGGTACGCCGAGCCCGACCCCGGGAACGTCGCCGTCGTCGGCTTCGTCGGCCGCGCCAGAGGACCCGAACGTCCCCAAGGTGACGAATCCGCTGGACGCTTCGGCGTTCGTCGGCGACGCGTGCAAGCTGCTCCCGGCCGCTGCGGCCGCGGAACTGGGGTTCACCGAGCCCGGAGCACCGAAGAACGACACCAATAACCCAGCTTGTAGCTGGGGAATTCGTGGCAAGGCCGACAGCCTGCAGATCATCCTCGGTAGCGGCAACCGCGAAAAGGGCATGGGCGGGCTGGCCGGCCTGCACAAGGCCAAGGAAGCCGGGCAATTGAAGTTCCTGGAGCCCGGCCCCGACGTCGAGGGATATCCGACCGTCTATTACGGACTGCAGGACCGGCGAGCGCGTGGCAACTGCGACCTTTCGGTCGGCGTGGCCGACGACCTGGCGATCAGCGCCCAAGCCGAGGGCTACGACAACGAGCAGGACTCCTGTGGGACCGCGCAGAAGCTCGCGTCGGCCATGATCAAGACACTCAAGGGGGCATGAGGGTGGACGGCAAGCAGATCTACGAGAACTTCACCGAGGGCGACACCCGCAACCTGCGCAGCGCGGCCGATCGCGTCGCTGAGCTTTCCGACGCCTATGTCGAACGCGGCATGGCCATCAAGTCGCTGCAGACGCGGATGGCGTCCTCCTGGACGGGGTCCGGCGCCGACGCGGCGAACGCCGGTGCGGGCCCGCTCGAGCAGGCTTTCAAGGAGACGGCGGACCCGCTGTTCACCACAAGGGCTTCGGTCACCATGCAGGCCGACAGCTTCGACGATTCGGGATCGTCCGTCGTCCCCGTGCCGCCGAAGCCGGACAAGCCCGACCCATGGACCACTGGACTGAAGGGCGCGATCCCGATCGCCGGGCCGTTCATGGTCAACAACGACATCAAGAACTACCAAGAGGGCGTCGCGAAGCACGAGGCGGCGAACCAGAACAACGTCCGCGTGATGGACCAGTACGACTCGGTCACCAGCAGCACGAGCTCCAACCTGCCGACCGATTACGGCGTGCTGAAGAACGACGGTGCGAACGTCAGCGTCAAGGTCGATGGCGGTCCGCCCCCGATCAAGCCGCCGCCGGTCATCCCGGTGAAGCCGAGCCGGAACGGCGGCGGGGACGACGAGAACGACGGCACCGACACCAGCGGTACGGACGACAACGGCACCAACCAGAATCAGACCAAGCCGGGCACCGACCAGAACCAGACCAAGCCGGGCTCGACCGATGATCGTCCGGTGAACCCGAGGGACAAGCCCGGTGGCGACACCAACATCACGACGCCGACGCGGAAGCCGGGTACCGGGGACACGACGCTGCCGTCCGGTGGTGGCCGGGGCAAACCGGGACCGACGACCGAGATCCCGGGCAGGAACCCCGGACGCGGACCTGGTGACTCGGACAACGTCATCGGCCTCCCGAACGGGCCGGGCCAGAACTACAACCCGGGCGGTGGTACTGGGCAGAACCCGCCCGGAGGCACCAGCGGACGCAACGTTCCCGGGCCCAACAGTGCGGCGAGCAGGCTCCTCGGTGGCGAGGGCGGCACCGGTGGCCGCGCGGGTGGTCCCGGTGGACCGGGTTCCGGCGGCCTGGGCGCGGGCCGGGGCTCCGGCATGGGCGGTCTCGGCGGCCTGGGTGGCGCCGACGTGGCCGGTGGCCGTGGTGGCGCCGGCCGCGGTCGCGACGATCGGATGGGCCCGATGGGGGCGGGCGGCAGGCGTGCCGACGGTGACGAGGACGACGAGCACCAGCGTCCCGATTACCTGATCGAGGCCGACCCCGACGCGATCTTCGGCACCGACCAGCGGACCAGTCCGCCGGTCATCGGCGAGTAGCGGATGACCGTCAGAACAGGCCGGGTGGACGTCCCGGTCGAAGCGTTGGCGGTGCTCGCCGAACGCGAACGCGTCGGCGACCTGCACATCACGCTGCGCCCCGAGCCGCGCTGGCTGTCGAGGACGGCCCGCGCGGAGGCGGACAAGCGAGTGCAAGTGGCGTTGGCGCAAGCCGGGCTGCTGGATTCGAGCGGCCGCGCGTCGGTCGACTTCTTGGACTGGCTTCCGGTGCTCACGAAACCGGCCATCGAGTACTACGGCTGGGTGAACACCGGAGGCGAGACCTACGGCGTTCTCGCCGCCTCACTGGGACTGCAAGCGGTCCTGGCGGTGGCGTCCGGCGACTGGGTAGGACTCCAGGAGATCGACCGCCGTCGGCTGCCTGAAACGCTGATCGAGCAGTTGCCGCCCGTTCCCGCGGGCGGTGGCAGGCTTCGCACGATCCGCGCGTACGAGCTCGAAGAGGCGGCGCGGCGCGGCCCGGACACACATTCGCTGCCGCCGGTGATCGCGGACATCGTGAGCCTCGTGCAGCGGCCGGTCGAGGGGAGCGGCGAGCTTTACGTCGGCAAGCGGGACGAAGTCGGCAGGCACGTCGCCGTCGAGGATCCGCTCCACTTCGCCGACACCGACTGGGGCCGGTACCTCAGCTACACGACCGGGCACGGCAAGGACGCGGTGGTCCACATCGGACCGGCCGGTCCGTCGGAACTGGCCGACGCGCTCCGGCACGTCTCCGGGACCTTGCCCGGCTAGTCACAGGCAAGTACATGAAGGCCCCCTTCCTTGCGCCAGACGCAAGGAAGGGGGCCTTCATGTACTTAAAGCACGCGCACCCAGGCGTCGATCCCGGCTATTGTGACAGCGCTGTTGTATTCGGGCGGGTCCGGGAGGACGAGAAGTGACACGGCTGTATCCGGAAATCGAACCGTACGACCACGGGATGCTCGACGTCGGCGACGGGCACCTCGTGTACTGGGAGGTCTGCGGTAATCCCGACGGCAAACCCGCCGTCACACTGCATGGCGGCCCGGGGACAGGTTGCAGTACCGGCCTGCGCCGCTATTTCGATCCGGCCAAGTACCGCGTCGTGCTGTTCGACCAGCGTGGCTGCGGCCGGAGCACGCCGCACGCGGGCGAGCCCGAGGCCGACCTCTCCGCCAACACCACCGACCACCTGCTCGCCGACATGGAGCGGCTTCGCGAGCATCTGGGCATCGAGAAATGGCTGATCTTCGGCGGTTCCTGGGGCTCGGTGCTCGCGCTGGTCTACGCCGAGCGGTATCCGGGCCGGGTCTCGGAGATGGTCCTGATGGGTTTGGCCACCGGGCGCCGGAGCGAGACCGACCTGCTCACCCGCGGCCTCGGCGGCGTCTTCCCCGAGGCTTGGGCCAAGTTCCGTGACGGCGTCCCCGAAGAGGACCGCGACGGCGACCTGGCGGCGGCGTACCTCAAGTTGCTGATGGACCCGGATCCGGCGGTGCACCGGAAGGCGGCGGCCGACTGGTGTACCTGGGAGGACGCGGTCATCCCGACCTCCCCGCCGTACAAGAGCTTCGAGACGCCGGAGTTCCGGCTCGCGTTCGCGAGGCTGGTCACGCACTACTGGAGCCACGGGTCCTTTTTGGACGAAGGCGTGGTCCTGCGGGAGGCCGGGAAGCTGGCCCACATCCCCGCCGTGCTCGCCGAGGGGAGCCTCGACCTGGGCAACCTCATCGGTACCCCGTGGGAACTGGCGCACGCGTGGCCGGGCAGCGAGCTGGTGGTCATCGACGAGGTCGGCCACAGCACCCAGGACGAGCCGATGCGCGAAGTCCTCATCGGCGCGACGGACCGCTTCGCCTCCTGAGTCGCTGATCGCGCGTGAAGGCCCCCCTTCCGTCGGCTCAGCCGAGGGAAGGGGCCTTCACGCGCACTCTCAGGGGATCACCAAGACGGGGGCGGCTTCAGAGGTAGCGACGGCGTCCGAACGGGTGGTTTCGGCGAGCCGCAGGCCCGTGGTGCGCGGGGCGATCCGGTCGAGGTTCCAGGAACTCAGCAGCAGCGCCACCTTCGCCCGCATCTCGGTGCGCAGTCGCAGGAACGAGTCGGCGGGATCGGCGCCGACCTCGCCGAGCAGCAGCCACCACGCCCACGCGGCCGCGCCGGCGTTGGCGACGAAGTCCGGGATCACCGGGATGCCGCGGGCCGCCAGGCCGGCTTCGGCGTCGGGTGTGGTCGCCGCGTTGGCCGCCTCGATGACGACCTTCGCCTTGACCAGGCCCTGGTTCCCGGCACGCAGCGCGTAGGAGATCGCCGCCGGGACGAAGATGTCGGCCTCCGTCGACACGATCTCGTCGCGGGGGAGCAGTTGGACGTCGGCAGGGAGCCGGCCACGGTCGATCTCGCCGTAGGAGTCGCGCAGCTCCAGCAGCGCGGGGATGTCGAGGCCTTCGGGCCGGTACAGCGTCCCGGCGGCGTCCGCGACCGCGACGACGGTCATGCCGGCTTCGTGCAGGTACCAGGCCGCGCCCCCGCCCATCGTGCCGATGCCCTGGACGGCGACCGTGGTCTTCGCGACCGGCCACTCCCACGCGTCGGCGACACCCAGACAGGCCTGTGCGACGCCGTAGCCGCCGATCACGTCGCCGAGCAGGAGTCCGCCGGGGACAGGGGTGTTCAACCCGGCCTGAACGCGGCGAAGGGTGTGCGCCGGATCGGCCGAACGACGGATCGCGGCGTGGTACGACTGCTCCAGTCCCAGTTTCGCGAACACCTCGTCGATCAGGTGCTGGGGGACACCGAGATCCTCGGCGGTCACCCAGTGGTTGTCGATCCACGGCCGCAGGAACGAGCAGAACCGTTCCAGCACACCGAAAGCGCGTTCGTCCTTCGGATCGAAGTCGATGCCGCCCTTGGCGCCGCCGACCGGCAGGCCGAAGGTCGCGGTCTTGTTCGCCATCCCCCTCGCCAGGTCCTCGACCTCGGACATCGTGCAGCCCGCGCGCATCCGGGTCCCGCCGGTCGCGATACCGGAGACCAGGGTGTGCACAACGAGGTAGCCGGTGGCACCGGTGACGGGGTCGGTCCAGATCAGCCTCATCAGCGGTTCGGCGTTCCTCGCGGCCATGCGGCCACCTCCTTCGGGGATTCGGGGTCGTCCTGCGCCACTTCCGAGGGTGCGCCCTGCCGGGCACGGGCGTCCATTTACCGAATCTGAACGATGACGTGCAGAGAAACTGGTGTAACGCGTCACCCGGCATTCGCGACCGCACCCGATTACGTTGGGCTCATGGAGCTTTCGTTGCACCGCCTGAGGATGCTCCGCGAGTTGAGCAGGCGCGGCACCGTCACGGCGGCCGCTGCTTCGCTGCATTACACCGCTTCGGCGGTGTCGCAGCAGTTGGCGCAGCTGGAGCGGGACGTGGGCGCGAAGCTGTTCGAACGGTTCGGCAGGCGGGTGCAGCTGACGGAACTGGGGTTGCTGCTCACCGAGCACGCCGAGGAGATCTTGAGTTCGGTCGAGCGGGCGACGCTGGCGCTGGAAGAGGCGCAGGAGACCGTTTCCGTCCGGCTCATGGCCGGGGTGTGGGCATCGGTCGCTTCGGGGCTGCTGCCGCATGCGCTGACCGCGCTCGCGGCCGAGCATCCGGGGATCCAGGTCCGGACCCGCGAGCTGGCGCCCGAGGACACCGCCGACGCGGTCCGGGACGGTGAGCTGGACCTGTCGTTCGTGATCGACTACTCCGACGCGCCGATGCCATGGGACGCGGGTCTGGAACGCGCGGTGATCGCGGTCGAGCGGCTGCACGCCGCGGTGCCCGCCGGCGCCGTCCCCACGGGCAGCGCGTCCCTGCTCGAACTGGCCGAACATCCCTGGATCCTCGCCAGCCCGAAGAGCCACTTCGGCCGTGCCGTGCGCACCGCCTGCCATCGCCACGGGTTCGATCCCAAGATCAACCACGAGGTCGAAGAACAGTCCACGGCGATGGCGATGGTCCGCGCCGGGCTCGGGGTGACCCTCGTTTCGGATCTCGGGCTCGGCCTCCGGCCGCCGGGGATCGACGTCGTCGCGTTGACCACACCGTTGCTCAGGACGGTTTCGATCGCGTACCGGACGACTTCGAAGCGGCGGCCCGCCTTGCAGCTGGTGATCGAGGCGGTTCGCAACGCGGCCGCGGCGCTGGGTCTGGGCACCGAGCCCGCTTTGCCCTGATTCGTCCCGTCCTGAGAGCTGGGCCGCCGATCCTGCCCGGCGAGAACCGGCCTGTTTTTGTCGGACCTCGCGTGTAGCGTCCGAAGTCAAGATTTCTCACTGATCGGACAACCGACTGGACGGCGGAAAGATGACTACTGTTCATGATTTCCCCGAGAAGTCCGGGAGCGCGTCGAACGCGACGGCGAAGGTCCTCTCGGACCGCGCCGAGGGCGAGGCGTATGTGGCTTCCGTGTGCTTCAAGCACGGGCCACCGAGACTTCTCGGCGTGGAGCTGGAATTCACCGTGCACTACGCCGACGAGCCCGCCCGGCCTCTCGACCCCGACGATCTCGCCACCGCGCTCGGCCCGCACACCCCGCGGACACTGAGCCCCGACAGCCCCGCACTCCCGCTTCCGGCAGGTTCACCGCTGAGCCTCGAGCCCGGATGTCAGGTGGAGATCTCCGCTCAACCACAGACCACGCTGCGCCACCTGGACGCCGTCGTCTCGGCCGATCTGGCCCACCTCGAAAATCTTCTCGCCGCCCGAGGCCTGCGCTTGGGTGACTCCGGGATAGACAGGCATCGCGCCCCTGTCCGCAAACTGGGCACACCGCGCTACGCCGCGATGGAACGCCGCTTCGCCCCCATGGGCACCGGGGGCGCGACGATGATGTGCAGCACCGCCGGCCTGCAGGTCTGCGTGGACACCGGTGAAGCAGGCGACCTCGCCGACCGCTGGGCCGCCGTCCACGCGCTGGGCCCGCCCTTGCTGGCCACTTTCGCCAACTCCAGGGTCCATGCCGGACGCGACACCGGCCACGCGTCCGCGCGCTGGCTGGCCGTGATGGAAACGGAAAACGCCCGCACTCGCTCGGCGGAACCGACCAGGGATCCGGCGGGGGAGTGGGCACGCAGGATCCTGGACACCCCGCTGATGGTCCTGCCCGGCGGCGACGGCCGCTGGGACGCGCCGGATTCCCTGACCTTCGCCGACTGGATCGACGGACGGGGCGAAGCGGTCCGGCTCGGCAGGCCGACCGAGGACGACCTCGCCTATCACCTGACGACCTTCTTCACGCCGGTCCGTCCACAGGGGTATCTGGAGATCCGCTACCTGGACGCCCAGCCCGCCGCCAAGTGGTTGCATCCGGTGGCGCTGCTGGCCGCACTTCTCGCGCGTCCATCCACAGTGGACAGGGTGCTCGAACTGTGCGAACCGGTCACGGGCCGATGGGAGTGCGCGGCCCGGTTCGGCCTGGCCGACCGGGCGATCGCCGCCGTGGCGAGCGAGGTGGTGGACCTCGGTTGTGCCGAACTCGGCATGACCGGTCTGCCGCCGGAGACCATCACAGAGATCAGCGAGGGCGTGCAGTCCCTCGTGCGCGGTTCGAGGAGCCACCAGTCATGAGCGTGGAAAGCACCGAGACCAACCCACTTCGCGCGCTGAGCCCACAAGACCTGCGGGCCCACGCGGCCGAGGCGCTCACCAGGGCCCGCGAGCGCAGTGTCGCGTTGACGGACGTCGATGACGAAGAGCTGGTCCGCCAGCATTCGAAACTGATGTCGCCGCTGGTCTGGGACCTCGCGCACATCGGCAGCCAGGAGGAACTCTGGCTGGTGCGCGACGTCGGCGGCCGCGAGGCGCTCCGGCCCGACATCGACGACATCTACGACGCGTTCCAGCACGCTCGCGCGGATCGTCCGGCGCTGCCGCTGCTGGGCCCGGAGGAAGCCCGCAAGTACGTCCGCGAGGTCAGGGAGAAGTCCTTCGACATCCTGGAAACCGTTCCACTGCAAGGCAGGCGGCTCACCGAGGACGCTTTCGCCTTCGGCATGATCACCCAGCACGAGCAGCAGCACGACGAGACGATGCTGGCCACGCATCAGCTTCGCAAGGGTGATCCGGTGCTGCACGCGCCCACCCCGCCGCCGTCGCGGTCCGGGCAGTTGCCCGCGGAGGTCTTCGTGCCCGGTGGCGCTTTCACCATGGGCACCTCCGCCGAGCCATGGGCGCTGGACAACGAGCGTCCCGCGCACGAGGTTGCGGTGGAGGCGTTCTTCATCGACACCACGCCGGTCACCTGCGGGGCGTACGCCGAGTTCCTCGACTCCGGGGGTTACCAAGACCCGAAGTGGTGGAGTGAACGAGGCTGGGCGTACCGCAGCGAGCACGGCATCGACGCGCCGCGCTTCTGGAAGCGGGAGCAGGACGGCTGGTGGCGGACGAGGTTCGGTGTCTACGAGAAAGTGCCCGCGGCGGAACCCGTCGTCCACGTCTCCTTCCACGAGGCCGAGGCGTTCGCCGCTTGGGCCGGACGGCGCCTGCCGACGGAACCGGAGTGGGAGAAGGCCGCCCGGTTCGACCCGGCGACCGGCCGTTCGCGCCGGTTCCCCTGGGGCGACGAGGAACCCGGCCCCGACCACGCCAACCTCGGGCAGCGGCACCTGCGGCCCGCGGAGGCAGGCGCGTATCCGGCGGGCGCCTCGCCGCTGGGTGTGCACCAGCTGATCGGCGACGTCTGGGAGTGGACCAGCAGCGGGTTCGAGGCGTATCCGGGATTCGCCGCGTTCCCGTACAAGGAGTATTCGGAGGTGTTCTTCGGCGGGGACTACCGGATCCTGCGCGGTGGCTCGTTCGGCACGGACGCGGCGGCCATCCGCGGCACGTTCCGCAACTGGGATCACCCGATCCGGCGGCAGATCTTCTCCGGGTTCCGCTGTGCCCGGGACGCGCGGCCGAGCGAGGTGGCCTGAGCGGCATGTGCCGTCACCTCGCGTATCTCGGCGAGCCGCGTTCACCCGCCGAGACGCTCTTCCACGCCCCGCATTCACTGCTCGTGCAGTCCTACGCGCCCGATGACATGCGGGGCGGTGGCTCCGTCAACGCGGACGGGTACGGCCTCGGCTGGTACGCCGAAGGTCCCGAGCCGGTGCGGCTGCGCCGATCCGCTGCCTTGTGGACGGACGGGGACCTGCCCGCGCTGGCCGGCTCGGTCCGATCGCACGCCTTCATGGCCGCGGTCCGGAACGGCACGACGGGGATGCCCGTAGTCGAGGCGGCGAACGCGCCGTTCACCGGCGGCGGCTACCTCTTCAGCCACAACGGGCTGGTGAGGGGCTGGCCGGATTCGATGGCCGAGCTCGCCGCGAAACTGCCGATCACCCGCCTGCTGACCCTGGAGGCGACCACGGATTCGGTACTGCTGTGGGCTTTGCTGCGTGAGCGGCTCGAGGCGGGTGAAGACCCGCTCGCGGCCGTCACGTGGCTGACCGGAGTCGTCGAGGAGGCGGGGCCGGGTTCGCGGCTCAACCTCCTGCTGACCGACGGCCGGACGCTCATCGGTACCGCGTGGACGCATTCACTGTCCTATCTGGACACCGGCGATGGCGTGCTCGTCGCGTCGGAACCGTGTGCCGACGATCCCGCTTGGACTCCCGTTCCCGACCACCACGCCGTCCGGGTGACCGGTGCGGGCGTGGAAATCATCGCTCTTCAAGAAAACGCCGCCCTCGAAGCCGATCGGAGCCCTGAGGCACGATGACCGAAGTCGACCTCGACGTACACCACAGCGAGTCGGACATCACCGAGCAGCTGCGCACGGACGTCCGCGCCGGCCTGGAAGCGGACCAGAAATGGCTGTCGCCCAAATGGTTCTACGACGCGCGCGGCAGCGAACTGTTCGAGAAGATCACCGCCCTTCCCGAGTACTACCCGACCCGCAGCGAACGCGAGGTCCTCGCGGCGCGCGGCGGTGAGATAGCCGAAAGCTCGGGCGCGCACACCCTGGTCGAACTCGGTTCCGGATCGAGTGAGAAGACCAGGCTCCTGCTCGACGCGCTGACGAACCACGGCACCTTGAAGGAGTTCGTCCCGCTCGACGTCTCCGAAACCGCGCTCGCCGAAGCCACGGAAGCCATCACGGCCGACTACCCGTCCCTCGAAGTCCGTGGCGTGGTCGGCGACTTCACCCGGCATCTCGACCTGCTGCCGGGTGACCGGCCGCGGCTGGTGGTCTTCCTCGGCGGCACGATCGGCAACTTCCTGCCCGCCGATCGCGCCATCTTCCTGCGCTCGGTCCGCGAAGTGCTCGACGAAGGGGAGTGGCTCCTGCTCGGGACGGACCTGGTGAAGGACAGGGAAACGCTGGAGCGTGCCTATGACGACGCGGCCGGGGTCACCGCCGAGTTCAACCGCAACATGCTCCACGTGATCAACAACGGCCTCGGCGCGAACTTCGATCCGGCCGCCTTCGACCACGTCTCGTATTGGGACGAGGAGAACGAATGGATCGAAATGCGTCTGCGTGCCAGTGAGCCACTGACCATCGACATCCCTGGTGCGGACCTGCGGGTGAAGTTCGCCGAGGGCGAGTACGTGCGCACGGAGATCTCCGCGAAGTTCCGGCGGGAGGGAATCGCCGCGGAACTGGCCGAAGCCGGGTTCTCGGTGGAGAAATGGTGGACGGACTCGGAATCGCGCTTCGGCGTGAGCCTGGCAAGATCTGTCCGTGGCTAACCCTCTCACGTCGCTCGCCCGCGTGCTCGGCACGAAACCGTGGCTGATGGGGCTCGCGGGCGGGATCATCTGGGTGGACAAGAGACTGCACCGCCTGTTCAAGGGGAAGGTGAGCCTGGTCGCGCTGGCCGGGCTTCCTTCCCTGCGGCTGACCACGACCGGCCGCAAGAGCGGGCTGTCTCGCGGTACCAACCTTCTGTACTTCCCGCACGGGGAGGATTTCGTGCTCGTCGGCTCCAATTGGGGGAGGCCGAACGATCCCGCGTGGACACACAATCTGCGGGCGCATCCGGACGCGGTCGTGGCGCTGGCGGGCAAGGAGATCCCGGTCAGGGCCAGGGAACTGCTCGGAGACGAGTACGAAGCGATGTGGAAACTGCTGCTGGACTTCTGGCCCGGTTACTCCATGGAAGCCCACGCCGCTCGCCGTGTGTTACCGATTTTCGAGTTGAAGACAACCACTCGATAGGTTCGTACCATCCTTTCGGCCGGTGACTGGGTTACCGGCTTGTGCGAGGCTCGCTTGGTGTTACGCGCCGTGACGTCGGCGGCGCATGGAGCGACGTGGTCCGTCACGTCGCCAGCCGAGGGAGGAGTCGTTTTGCCGAGATCCACAAGGAGGCCGGTGCGCGGTTTCGCACTGGTAGGGGCACTCGTGGCCGGCGCCGCGTTGACCGGTGCGTCCGGGACGGCGGTCGCCGCACCGGAAGCCGGGACGCCGGCCGCCCAGGTCGGCGCGACGGCGCCGGTGACCTGGGGTGCCTGCACGGCGGACCAGATCCGCGGTGTTCCCGCCGACCAGGTCAAGTTCTACAGCTGCGCGCGGTATCGCGTGCCGATCGACCACGACAACGCGGCGCTCGGCACCATCGACATCGCGATGCTGAAGCGGGCGGCGAAGACGCCCGACAAGAAGGTCGGTTCGCTGTTCCTCAATCCGGGCGGTCCCGGTGGCTCCGGATTCCGGATGCCGATCGGTGCGGCGAACTACTTCCAGCCGCAGGTGCTCGACCGGTTCGACCTGATCGGGTTCGACCCGCGCGGGGTCGGCGCAAGCAACCCGCTCAAGTGTTTCACCACGCAGGAGGACGCGAACGACGTCTTCGCCGCGCAGATCCCCGTGCCGTTGTCGCGGCAGGAGATCTCCGGCACGCTCGCGTCGTACCGCGACTACGGCCAGTTCTGCAAGAACAACGCCGGCGCGCTGCTGAACCACATGTCCACCAAGGACGTCGTGCGTGACCTCGACAAGATGCGGGCCGCCGTCGGCGACCAGAAGCTGACCTTCGTCGGCTTCTCGTACGGCACCTTGATCGGGTCGACGTACACGTCGATGTTCCCGAAGCAGAGCCGCGCGATCGTCATCGACGGCAACGTCGACCCGGCACTGCGTACCAGCGACGGCGTGCAGTACGACCGCGAGCGCGCTCGCGGGTTCGAGATCGCGCTGGACGCCTTCCTGCGCAAGTGCGCGCAGGTCGGGCCGAAGTGCTCCTTCAGCCCGGGCACCCCGCGGGAGAAGTTCGACGAGATCCGCGACCACCTGCGCCAGCAGCCGATCAAGCTGCCGGACGGGAGCAACTACGACATCAACGCGTTCACCAGCACGGTGGCCGGGGTGCTGTACTCGCCGACGTCGTTCCCGCCGCTGGCCGACGACCTGCAGGCGCTGTACAACGTCGTCCACCCGCCTGCGGCGCAGACGCAGACGGCGCAGGCAGTCGAGCTGAAGGTGCTGCGTTCGGGAGCGAACGGACGCGCGGACGCGAACCCGGACAGCCCGTACGTCGGCGACGACTCCTACTTCGCCGTGAACTGCTCGGACAAGAAGATCACGATCAAGCAGGAGAAGGTCCCGGAGATCGCCGCGAAGTGGGAGAAGGAATCGCCCACTTTCGGTCGCTACCAGGCGTTCTCGGACGTGGCGGGCTGCCCGGTGTGGCCGGCGAAGAAGCCGGACGTCTACCGCGGCCCGTGGCAGGCCAAGACCGACACCCCGGTCCTGGTCGTCGGCAACTACTACGACCCGGCGACCCAGTACCTGTTCTCGAAGCGGATGGCCGACCAGCTGGGGAACGCCCGGCTGCTCTCGGTCGACGCCTTCGGGCACTGCATCCTGGGCGACTCGCTCGGGGTGGACAAGGTGACGGCCGACTACCTGATCGATCTGAAGGTCCCGGCTAACGGCCAGGTGTTCCAGCCGAACGTCCAGCCGTTCGAAACCACTGCCTGATCCTGGGCTCGTGAACACGGAGGCCACCGTCTCGACGGTGGCCTTCGTGGCGTCCGGGGACCGGTCCCGAACATCCCGGCCTAGGGTTCCGGCGGGGAGGCCGGATCACCCGGACGGGATTCTCGTCCGGGTGACCCGGGTGGGTAACCAGGGCACCGGCTACGGCCAAGGTCGCGGCCGCCGGTGTGCCTGGCCGCCCACCGGCTTCAGACGTCGACGCTCGCGTAGGCGTCCAACCCGTAGTTCGTGGCGTACGCGTTCTCGACGCCGACCAGAAGGTCGACGACCTCGAAATACCGGTCCCAGAAGGGCGTCTCGCGCAGCGCCTCGATGAGCAGTTGGTACGAGTGGTGGTCCTCCGCCTCCCAGACCCACACGTCGGTCACTCGCGCGGAGTAGAACTCGGTGTCGAAGAACCGGGACCGGACTCCTTTGACCTTGCTCTCGATCGCCGGGAGCACCTCGGTCTTGAAGGCCTCCACCCGTTGCTCGACGGTGAGGCCGAGCCATTCCGGCGTGGTCCTCACCAGCATGAAAGCGGTCACTTCGGACATGGTGGTTCCTTTCGATCAGGCGTAGGCGCCGGCTTCGATGTCCTCGGCGAGGCTCGGTCCGTACGGCGTCCACTTGAGGAGTTCGCGGGTGCGATCGCTGGACGCGGACATGTCCAGCGCGAAGAACCGGCCGACGAAACCGAAATGCTCGCCCGCTTTCTCCGGTGCCACGGAAACCACCGGGACGTCGAGCATCCGTCCGACGGCCTTGGCGATTTCCCGTGTCGTGACGGCTTCCTCGGCGACGGCGTGCAGCAGCGAGCCGGTGGGCGCGCCTTCCAAGCCAAGCCGGACGAGCCGGGCCGCGTCGGTGTGGTGCACGGCAGCCCAGGAGGCGGTGCCGTCACCGAGGTAGCCGGACACGCCGTGCTTGCGGGCGGCCGCGACGATGGCGGAGACGAAACCGTGGTCGCCCACGCCGTGCACCGACGGTGCGAAGCGGACACTGATCACGCGCATGCCCTTCTCGGCGTACTCGAGCGCGAGGTTCTCGCTACCGCCCCGATGGGAGCCGGGGCCGATGGCGGGGGAGAGGTCGCTTTCGGTGGCGGGCCTGCCCTTGGCCAGGGTCGAGAGTCCGGCGGCGAGCACGAAAGCCCGGCCCGTCCCGGTCAAAGCGTCCGCGAAGGCCTGGACGGCGGACCGCTCGGCCCGGTTGGACTCGGCGGGGCTGCCCCAGTCGTGTTTGTTCGCCAGGTGGATGACGGCCTCGGCCTCTTCGGCGCCCGCACGGAGGCCGTCGAGATCGTCCAGGTCGCCGCGCCGAAACCTCGCGCCCTTCCGCTCCAGCGCGGCGGCGGAAACCTCCGACCGGGCGAGGCCGGTGACCTCGTGGCCGGCGTCGAGCAAGTCGTCCACGACGGCCGAGCCGATCCAGCCGGTCGCCCCGGTGACGAATACATGCATGGGAGTACTCCTTTTACTTGGTGTTACGGGAAAGACGGGACTGCAGGACGACGAGCGCTCCGAGGACGAGCACGCTCACGCCGATCACCCGGAGGGCCGTGCTCGCGCCGGTGACGAACGCGGAGACCACTTCGGGCGCGCGGCCGGCCGCGGTGACGGCCAGCGCCTGCGCGACGGTGTGCGGATCGTGCTCCGCGTGGATGTCCGGCGGAAGCGCGGCCACGAAGCGTCCGGTGAGAACGGTGCCGATGACGGCGACGCCGAGTGCGCTGCCGAATTCGCGGGTGGTGGCCTGAAGTCCGGCGCCGACACCGGCCTGTGCGGGCGGCAGCGAACCGGAGATCGCGGCGGACAGCGTCGGAAGGGCCAGCGTGACACCGATACCGGTCACTACGAGCCAGGCCGCGTACACCGGGTACGGCGTCGAACTGTCGCTTGTGGACAGTCCGATGAGGCCGCAACCGCAGAAGGCGAACGCGATGGCGACAGTGACGTCGACGCCGACGCGCCGGACGAGCCTGCCGACGTGCCGCGCGCCGAGGATGACCGGGACGGTCAGCGGGATGATCCCCAGCCCGGTCGGCAGGACACCGAAACCCTTGCCGTACTGGAGGAAGGACGCGTTGACGTAGAACAGCGCGAACATCCCGAAGAAGATCGTGGTCATGCCGAGACAGGCACTGCGCAGCGCGGGCACACGGAACAACCGGGGATCGAGCAGCGGGTGCTTGGCCTTCAGTTCGACGACCGTCCACAAGGCGAACAGCAGGACCGCGCGGGCGAATCCGGCCAGGACGAGCGGGCTTCCCCAACCCTCTTCGGGCCCTTCGACGATGCCGAGTAACAAGGAGACCGACGCGCCGACGAGCAGGATGGCGCCGAGGGGGCTGAGCGGCTGGTCGTGCCGAGGGGATACCGGCGCGATCCGGGCGACGAGCGCGGCGAGCACGAGGGTGAGCGGGACGACGGCCGCGAACAGCCAGCGCCACGATCCGCCCGCCAGCAGTGCGCCGCCGCCGACGTTTCCCACGACACCGCCGATCCCGGTCATCGATGCCCAGGTCGCGATCGTCACGCCCTTGCGCTCGGCGGGTACGGCGTGCAGCAGCACGGCGAGCGTGTTGGGCAGCACCGCGGCGGCGCCGATCCCGGTGACAGCCCGGCCCGCCAGCAGGATCGGCACGTTCGGCGCGATCGCCGACAGCAGCGCGCCGATCGCGAACAGCGCCAGGCCGGCGAGCAGGACGCCCTTGCGGCCGAAGCGGTCGCCCGCCGCGCCGCCGGGGATCACGAGGCAGGCGAAGAAGACGACGTAGGTGTCGACGATCCAGATCAGCGCCGACGCGGACGGGTGGAGGTCGCTCGCGGCCAGCATCGGGACGGCGAGGTTGATGGCGGCGACCATCCCGACCACGAGTACGACACAGGCGCACATGGCGGTCAGCAGGCCGCGTCGGTCCGCTGCGGCTTCGGGGGCGTCGCGGAGTTGGAGTCGGAGTGGCATGTCCGCGACGCTATGGGCCAGCGCGTTCTTCGTGCCACGCAACTTTGACAAGTAATAGTTGCGTACCATGCAACTATGGATCAGCTGGACCTCAACCTTTTGCGGGTGTTCGACGCCCTGCTGCGGGAGGGCAGCGTGACGGCGGCGGCCGAACGGCTGCACCTGTCGATCCCGGCGGCGAGCCGTGCGCTGGGCCGGTTGCGGCGGGCGATGGGGGATCCGATCCTGGTGCGAGCCGGACGCGGGATGGTGCCGACGCCGTTCGCGCTCCGGACCGCCCCGCGGGTGCGGTCGCTGCTCGACGAGGCGTCGGCCCTGATCAGCGCCGACCGTGACCTCGCGATCGCCGACCTCGAACGCACCTTCACCATCCGCATCAACGACGGCGTCGCCGCGACACTGGTGACGGCGGCCGTCGAGGCGACCGCCGCCGTCGCGCCGGGTGTGGTCCTGCGTTTCGTCGCCGAGGGCACCGAGAGCACCGAGGCGTTGAGAGACGGATCGGTGGACCTGGACATCGGCGCGGGCGACATCGCGGCGCCCGACATCCATTCGACCCTGCTGTACCACGAACGCGTGGTCGCGATCGTCCGGGCGGACGGCCCGCTCGGCGGCGTAAGTCGTCCGACGCTGGCGCAGCTGTGCCGATATCCGCACGTTTCCGCTTCACGGCGCGGCAAGGGCAGGGGCCCGCTCGACGAAGTGCTCGAGGCGGCCGGTCTCCAGCGGCGGGTCGCGGCGGTCGTCCCCACTTCCGCCGTCGCCGCGTTCCTGGTCGCTTCGAGCGACTACATCGGTCTCGCGCCCCAGCGGCTCGCCGAGCAGTACGGCCGGTCACTCGGCATCCGCTGGTTCCCGGTCCCCGCGGACCTCCCGGCGATCGAGGTCTGCCAGCTCTGGCACGCGCGGCTCGACGCCGATCCGGCCCAGCGGTGGCTGCGTGACACGATCCACGCCGCGCTCGGGCCCTCCGGTGGTAGAGTCTCGAAGGTTGATCAACACCGATCGAGTACGAAAGCGAGGTGAGCGGCACATGCCGGAAGACAGTTCTGGATCGACCGGAAGTGGTCGCCGTTCACCCGTGCGCGCGGTGCGCTGACCTTCTCCGGTCTCCTTTCCCTGTCTGGCTTTGTGTACGCACGCCAGAAAAGAGCCGGAATCATGAACACCTTCGAAATGCTGCTCAGGGTCGGCACCGGCGTCGGCCTCGGCGCCGTCATCGGCATCGAGCGCCAGTACCGCGCCCGGATGGCCGGACTCCGCACCAACGCCCTCGTCGCCGTCGGAGCGACCCTCTTCGTCCTGTTGTCCGCCCACGGTTTCGGCGGGCTGAACACCAGTGGTGACGCGGACCCGACGCGCGTCGCTGCCCAGATCGTCTCCGGTATCGGTTTCCTCGGCGCCGGGGTGATCCTGCGGGACGGGCTGAACGTGCGCGGACTCAACACCGCGGCCACCCTGTGGTGCTCGGCGGCCGTCGGATCCCTTGCAGGAGCAGGACTTTACGTCGTCGCACTCGCCGGGACGGCGGTGATCGTCGGGGTCAACGTGCTGTTGCGCCCACTCGGCCGCGTCGTCGACCGCCGGCCGGAGCACCGGGAAGACGACCTCGTGAGTGGTAAGGACGGTTAGAACGAACCCTCTCCTATTGAGGGGTAGGGCAAAGGTGGCGACCCGGGGACGGCTGTCGATGGTCCGCGACCGGAGGCCAGGCGTCACAGCCGTCCCCGTGTCACCAGGGGCACGCCGGCGGGTAGTGAAGGAGGCCTTTACGGACCGGAGAGCGCCGCGACCCATACGCAACGTTTGCCTTACCGCTCTTGGATACCTGCGCGTGGCCTGCGGCTTTGCTCGCGTGAAGTACATGAAGGCCCCCATCCTTGCGCCTTGCGCAAGGATGGGGGCCTTCATGTACTAGGGAACTCCTTGAGGGACTCATGGGTCCCTCAAGGAGTCCTTCACGGACCGGCCGCTACCCGGCTCACCCTCAGCAGGTACCTGAAACACCCTTGGCCAGAACCGTACTTACCACTCACGAGCAGGCCAGGAAATCCAGCAATATCCCCGAAAACTCGGCGGGTTTCTCCAGATTGATCATATGCGCGACCCCGGGAACGACGAGTTTCCGGGCGTCGCGTGCTTCGCATTCGATCTGGTCGGAGATGGCGAGGATGTCCGAGGAATCCAGATCGCCCGCCAACGTCAACGTGCGCGGGGTCAGCTCGCCGGTGCGCTCGATGGCGCGCAGTTCGTCCATCAGCGTGAAGCCGGAGAGCCCGTGCCGCACGACCGTCTGCGTGTACATCTCCTGACACAGCCGCCGGACGTCCTGATCGACGTCCGCGGGTGCGCGCCGGGGCCCGTCCACCCACATGCGCAGGATGCACTCGATGGCGGCGGGGAGATCACCTCGCGCGCCCGCCTCCTCGAGTTTCTTGTTCTGCTCCAGCACGAAAGGATCCTTCGTCACCATCGAACTGAGGCCGGTGGCCACGAGGACGAGGTTCTCGACGAGGTCCGGGTAGGTCAGCGCGAAGTCGACCGCGATCCGGCCGCCGCCGGACAAACCGACCAGCGACGCGCGAGGAAGTTCCAGCGCGGTCATCAGCTCGCGGAGATCCTCGTAGTGCTTGAACCGCTCAGTCGGCGTGGACGATTCGCCATGTCCGCGCGCGTCGTACCGGATGGCGGTGTGGTGCGGTGCGAGCGCCGCCATTTCGGCGTCCCACATCCGGGAGTCGAGGATCCCGCCATGGAGCAGGATCACCGGATCGCCTTCGCCGCGGACCTCGTACGCCAATTCGCCGTTCTCGACCTGAATTCTCCCCGTGGTCATACCGCACGGTACCGAAGAACGACGAAGGCCCCTTTCCCCAAAGTGCGGGGAAAGGGGCCTTCGCGTGCCGTGCTTACGCCTGGGTCATCTTCCGCAGGACGTACTGCAGGATGCCGCCGTTGCGGTAGTAGTCCGCCTCACCAGGGGTGTCGATGCGGACGTCCGCGTCGAACTCCACCTTGGTGCCGTCGGTCTTCGTCGCGGTGACATGGACCGTGCGCGGGGTTTCGCCGTCGTTCAGCTTCGTGATGCCCGAGATGTCGAACGTCTCGGTGCCGTCGAGGCCGAGCGACGAGGCCGACTCGCCCGCCGGGAACTGCAGCGGGATGACGCCCATGCCGATCAGGTTCGACCGGTGGATGCGCTCGAACGACTCGGTGATCACCGCGCGCACACCCAGCAGCGAGGTGCCCTTGGCCGCCCAGTCACGCGACGAACCGGAGCCGTACTCCTTGCCGCCAAGGACGACCAGCGGGATGTTCCGCTCCGCGTAGTTCTGCGCCGCGTCGTAGATGAACGCCTGCGGGGCGTCGTCCTGGGTGAAGTCGCGGGTGTAGCCGCCCTGCACGTCGTCCAGCAGCTGGTTGCGCAGCCGGATGTTCGCGAAGGTGCCGCGGATCATGACCTCGTGGTTACCGCGACGCGAGCCGTAGGAGTTGAAGTCCTTCTTCTCGACGCCGTGCTCGGTCAGGTACTGCGCGGCCGGGGTTCCCGGCTTGATCGCGCCGGCGGGGGAGATGTGGTCGGTGGTGACCGAGTCGCCCAGCTTCGCCAGCACGCGCGCGCCGGCGATGTCGGTGACCGGGGCCGGCTTCGCCTGCATGCCGTCGAAGTACGGGGGCTTCCGGACGTAGGTCGACTCCGCGTCCCACTCGAAGGTCTTGCCCTCGGGGGTCGGCAGCGACTTCCACCGCTCGCCACCGTCGAAGACGTCGGCGTAGTCCTTGGTGAACATCTCCTGCGTGATCGCGTAGTCGATGGTCTCCTGGATCTCCTTGGCCGAGGGCCAGATGTCCTTCAGGAAGACGTCGTTGCCGTCGGTGTCCTGGCCGAGCGGCTGGTTCTCGAAGTCGAAGTCCATCGTGCCGGCGAGCGCGTAGGCGATGACCAGCGGCGGCGACGCGAGGTAGTTCATCTTCACGTCGGGGTTGATCCGGCCTTCGAAGTTCCGGTTGCCCGAGAGCACCGAGACCGCGGTGAGGTCGTTCTCCTGGATCGCCGCGGAGATCTCGTCCGAGAGCGGGCCCGAGTTGCCGATACACGTGGTGCAGCCGTAGCCGACCAGGTGGTAGCCCAGCTTCTCCAGATACGGCCAGAGGCCGGCCTTGTTGTAGTAGTCGGTGACGACCTGTGAACCCGGCGCCATCGAGGTCTTGACCCACGGCTTGACCGCGAGGCCCTTGTCGACCGCGTTCCTGGCGAGCAGCGCCGCGCCGAGCATGACCGACGGGTTCGAGGTGTTGGTGCAGGAGGTGATCGAGGCGATCACCACGGCGCCGTGGTCGAGGACGAACTCGCCGCGGTCCGAAGTGCTGACCTTGACCGGCTTGCTCGGGCGTCCGCTGTGGCCGTTCGCCGCGGACTGGATGTCGACCGCGCCCTCGTCCTTGAACGAGAGGGCTGCCGGGTCGCTGGCCGGGAAGGACTCCTCGACGGCTTCGTCGACGTTGGTGTGCGGGGTTTCCTGCTCGCCGCCGACGTAGTCGTGGATCGACTTGCGGAACGAGTTCTTCGCGTCGGTGAGCTCGATGCGGTCCTGCGGGCGCTTCGGGCCGGCGATCGACGGGACGACCGTCGACAGGTCCAGCTCGATGTACTCGGAGTACTCCGGCTCGTGCGACGGGTCGTGCCAGAGGCCCTGCTCCTTGGCGTAGGCCTCGACGAGCGCGACCTGCTCCTCGGAGCGGCCGGTGAGCTTGAGGTAGCGGACGGTCTCCTCGTCGATCGGGAAGATCGCCGCGGTGGAGCCGAACTCCGGGCTCATGTTGCCGATGGTGGCGCGGTTGGCCAGCGGCACCGCGCCGACGCTCTCGCCGTAGAACTCGACGAACTTGCTGACCACACCGTGCTTGCGCAGCATCTCGGTGATGGTGAGCACGACGTCGGTGGCGGTCACGCCGGTCGGGATCTCGCCGGTGAGCTTGAAGCCCACGACGCGCGGGATGAGCATGGACACCGGCTGGCCCAGCATGGCGGCCTCGGCCTCGATGCCGCCGACGCCCCAGCCCAGCACGCCGAGGCCGTTGACCATGGTGGTGTGCGAGTCGGTGCCGACGCAGGAGTCGGGGTACGCCTGGCCGTTGCGGGCCATCACCGTGCGCGCGAGGTGCTCGATGTTGACCTGGTGCACGATGCCGGTGCCCGGCGGGACGACCTTGAACTCGTCGAAGGCGCCCTGGCCCCAGCGCAGGAACTGGTAGCGCTCGCGGTTGCGCTCGTACTCGATCTCGACGTTGCGCTCGAAGGCGTCCGGGCGGCCGAAGACGTCGATGATCACGGAGTGGTCGATGACCAGCTCGGCGGGGGCGAGCGGGTTGACCTTGTCCGGGTCGCCGCCGAGGTCGGTGACGGCCTCGCGCATGGTGGCGAGGTCGACGACGCAGGGCACGCCGGTGAAGTCCTGCATGATCACGCGGGCGGGCGTGAACTGGATCTCGATCGACGGGTCGGCCTTGGCGTCCCAGTTGCCGAGCGCGCGGATGTGGTCGGCGGTGATGTTCGCGCCGTCCTCGGTCCGCAGCAGGTTCTCGAGCAGGATCTTCAGGCTGTAGGGAAGGCGCTGGGAGCCCTCGACCTTGTTCAGGCGGAACACCTCGTACGAGGCGTCGCCCACCTTCAGCGTGTCTTTGGCGCCGAAGCTGTCCTTGCTGGCGGGTGCGGTCACTTCTAACTCCAGTGGCGGGTCAGTTCGGTGAGTTCTCCAGGCCGTTCGGGTCGGCCGGGAGCGAGTCTTGCGCACCCCCACCGTAGGTCCGGACGCGGGATGGCACACCTCGTTCGTCTCTTCAAACAGTACGCCCGTCCTTTTTGGCAGGCAA
This sequence comes from Amycolatopsis sp. WAC 01416, assembly GCF_003947485.1. Lineage (NCBI taxonomy): Bacteria > Bacillati > Actinomycetota > Actinomycetes > Pseudonocardiales > Pseudonocardiaceae > Amycolatopsis > Amycolatopsis sp. WAC 01416. The sequence continues at coordinate 478,869 of NZ_QHHX01000009.1, forward strand.
GCCGACACGCGGGTCATGAAGGTCTCACCGACCTGCGGCCATTCGAGTGACGAAACGTTCGTCTGTTCGTCCCCCGTTGAGGGGAAATGGTGCCTACGGTGTGTAAGTTCCTGGTGGTGCTTCTGGTAATGCTGTGACGGCAGTGGCACAGTGAGTCCATTGTTCAAGATCAGGAGGTGGGCGGATCGTGCGTGGTGAAGCCGGGTCTGGGACGAGTGCCCGCCGTGGCATGACCATCGGCGCGCTCGCCGCCGCCCTGTTGCTCGGGGTGACGGGCACGGGGCTCGCGGTCCCGCCGCCCCCGCCGAACCCCAGCGACTCCGAGATCAACTCCAGCAAGGCCGAGGCCAACGCCAAGGCGGGCGACGTCGGCAGGCTCACGAACCAGCTGGCCCAGGCCGAGTCCAAGCTCGCCCAGCTCAACGACGACGTCGAGCTGAAGATGGAAGAGGCGAACAAGGCCAGGGTCGACGCGGAGACCGCGCAGGACGAAGCCGCGCAGGCCGATCGTGAGGCGCAGTCCGCGCGCACCGAATCCGACGCCGCGCAGGCGACCATCGACAAGGCCCGGGCCGACCTCGACAAGTTCGCCGCCGCCAGCTTCCAGCAGGGCAGCACCATCGGCTCGGTGTCGGCGTACCTCACGGCCAACAGCCCGAAGGAACTCCTCGGCCGCGCCCAGATGCTCGACGCGGTCGGCGGCAGCAGGCTCAACGCGCTCGACACGATGAAGCGCGCGCAGACGGACAAGTCCAACAAGGACGCGACCGCGCGCAAGAAGCTGGAGATCGCGCAGGAGCGCAAGCGCGCGGCCGAAGCGGCCAAACACGAGGCCGACAACGCGCAGAGCGCCGCCCAGCACGCGCAGGACAACCAGGCCACGCAGAACCAGAAGCTCGAAGCCGACAAGGCGGGTGTCGAGAAGCAGCTCTTCGAAGCGCAGCAGAAGGTCAGCGGCCTGCAGGGGCAGCGGCAGCGCTACGAGGACTGGAAGGCGCAGAAGGCCCGCGAGGACGAGGAACGCGCTCGTCAGGCCGCTCTCGCCGCGTCGAGGCCCAGCCCCAGTCAGGGTGGAGGCGGCCGTCCGACGGGCAGGCCCGTCCAGTCGGCCCCAGCCGGGGCGAGCGTCGAAGCCGTCGTCCGGCGGGCGCTGGCGCAACTCGGCGTGGTCTACGCCTGGGGCGGTGGCAACACGGCCGGTCCGACACGCGGCATCCGCGACGGGGGTACGGCCGATCGTTACGGCGACTACAACAAGATCGGCTTCGACTGCTCGGGCCTGATGATCTACGCGTTCGCCGGGGTGAAGTCGCTCCCGCACTACAGCGGCTACCAGTACAACGCCGGGCGGAAAGTGCCGCTCTCGCAGATGCGCCGCGGTGACATGCTCTTCTGGGGCGGCAGCGCGCGGGGCATCCACCACGTCGCGATGTACCTCGGGAACGGGCAGATGGTCGAGGCGCCGCAGTCGGGTCTGCGGGTCCGCATCGCGCCGGTGCGCTACGGCGGCATCATGCCGTACGCGACCCGCTTGATCGGCTGAGCGTGACTCACGCGGGGATCGTGCTGGCGGGCGGCGCCGCGCGTCGCCTGTCCGGTGTGGACAAACCCGTACTCCCCGTCGGAGGGAAACCGTTGCTGGCCAGGGCGCTGGCCGCGCTCGAGGACGCGGATCCGGTGATCGTCGTCGGCCCGGAACGGCCGGGTTTCGGCGACGTCGTCTGGACCCGGGAAGTTTCGCCCGGCACGGGTCCGGTGGCCGCGCTGGCAGCCGGGCTCGCGTTGGTGCGCACGGAGATCGTCGTGGTGCTGGCCGGTGACCTCGCCGGCGTCCGGAAGTCCACAGTGGATCGCCTGGTGGCCGCACTCGGTGCCGCGTCGGGCGCGGTTCTGGTCGACGCCTCGGGGGAGCGGCAATGGCTGCTCGGCGCCTGGCGCGCGGAGGCGCTGCGCGCGGCCTTGCCGGAGACGGTGGAGAACGCCTCGCTGCGGCGGACGCTGGGTGGGCTGGACATCGTCGAGGTGCCCGAGGAGCCGGGCGAGAGTGACGACATCGACACGCCCGAGGATCTGGACCGGCTCTCCTAGAGCTTCACAGCCGTCATACCGCTGATCGGGTTGGCTACCTTCACGAACGGCTGTGTCACCGACCACTACGGTCACATTCGGACGCAAGAACGCAAGCGGGGAACACAGGAGGCACGAGTGACCGAGCCCGGCTACGCCGATGGCGCGCAGCAGCAGCCCGGAACGCCGGCGCGGGACGCCCAGTTGCTGGAGCGGACCGTGTTCGAGGTCAAGCGGATCATCGTCGGCCAGGACAGGCTGGTCGAACGGATGCTGGTCGGCCTGCTGGCCAGGGGACACCTCCTGCTCGAAGGCGTTCCCGGCGTCGCGAAGACCCTCGCCGTCGAGACCTTCGCGCGCGTGGTCGGCGGCTCGTTCTCGCGCGTGCAGTTCACCCCGGACCTGGTCCCCGCCGACATCCTCGGCACCCGGATCTACCGTCAGGGCGCAGAGCGGTTCGACGTCGAACTCGGCCCGGTGGTGGCGAACTTCGTACTCGCCGACGAGATCAACCGCGCGCCGGCCAAGGTGCAGTCGGCGATGCTCGAGGTGATGGCCGAGCGGCACGTGTCGATCGGCGGCCAGACCTTCGAGATGCCCGACCCGTTCCTCGTGCTCGCCACGCAGAACCCGATCGAGAACGAGGGCGTGTACCCGCTGCCCGAGGCGCAGCGCGACCGGTTCCTGTTCAAGATCGTCGTCGAGTACCCGACCGCCGAGGAAGAGCGGGAGATCATCTACCGGATGGGCGTCACCGCGCCCACCCCGCAAGAGGTGCTGTCCCCGGGTGAACTGGTCCGCCTGCAGGGCGTGGCCTCGCAGGTGTTCGTGCACCACGCGCTGGTCGACTACGTCGTCCGTCTCGTGCTCACCACCCGCACCCCGAACGACCACGGCCTCGCCGACGTCGCGGGCTGGGTGTCCTACGGCGCGTCGCCGCGTGCCAGCCTCGGCATCATCGCCGCCTCGCGGGCGCTGGCCCTGGTCCGCGGCCGGGACTACGTGCTGCCGCAGGACGTCGTCGACGTCGTTCCCGACGTGCTGCGCCACCGGCTCGTGCTGTCCTACGACGCGCTGGCCGACGGCGTCCCCATCGACCACATCATCACGCGGGTGCTGCAGACCGTGCCGTTGCCGCAGGTCTCGGCCCGCCCGCAGGGCGGCGCCGGGCAGAGCGGCCCGGTCCCGGCCGGCGCACCCGTCAGGTAAGGAACTCGCGTGAAGAACGAGAAGGGCGAACGTCCTTCCTGGGCTCCGCCGGTACTCCGCGGGGAGCGGATGGAGGCGGGCCTGCGCACGCTCGAACTCGACGTGCGCCGCCGTCTCGACGGTCTGCTGCAGGGAAACCATCTCGGCCTGGTGCCGGGGCCCGGTTCCGAACCGGGGGAGGCCCGGCCGTACCAGCCCGGTGACGACGTCCGCCGGATGGACTGGGCGGTCACCGCGCGCACGACGAGCCCGCACATCCGGGAGACCGTCGCCGACCGCGAACTGGAGACGTGGCTGGTGGCAGACGTGTCCGCGAGCCTCGATTTCGGCACGGCGCTGTGCGAGAAGCGAGACCTGGTCGTCTGCGCGACGGCCGCGGTCGCCCACCTGACCGGCGGTGGCGGCAACCGGATCGGCGCGCTCGTCTCCAACGGGGCGGGCAGCATCACGCGCATCCCGGCTCGCGGCGGGCTCCCGCACGCGCGGGGACTGGTCCGCAAGATCGCCGAAACCCCGCGTGCCGAGGAAGGTGTCCGCGGGGATCTCGCCGCGGCGCTGGAGAAACTGCGTCGCCCGCCCCGCCGTCGCGGGCTCGCCGTCGTGATCTCCGACTTCCTCGGCGACATGGAATGGCAGCGTCCGTTGCGCGCGCTCGGCGGGCACCACGACCTCATCGCCATCGAAGTCCTCGACCCGCGCGACATCGACCTGCCCGACGTGGGCACCGTCGTGCTGGCCGACCCGGAGACAGGGAAACAGCGCGAAGTGCACGCTTCGGCCTTGCTGCGCAAGGAATTCGGCGCCGCGGCGCACGCTCACCGGCAGGAGGTCGCGGCCGCGCTGCGCCGGGCCGGTGCCGCGCATCTGGTGCTGCGCACCGATTCGGACTGGATCGCGGATATGGTCCGGTTCGTGGTGGCCCGCAAGCGCCGCTGGTCCGGTGGTGTCGCGTGAGCCTGACCGGATTCGCGTCGCCGTGGTGGTTCCTGCTGCTGTTGGCGGTCGCCGCGGTGGCCGTCGGGTATGTGCTCTCGCAGCGCGCGCGGCGCAAGCGCACCATGCGGTTCGCCAACCTGGAACTGCTGGAGAAGGTCGCGCCGAAGAGCCAGGGATGGGTGCGGCACGTTCCCGCCATCCTGATCGTGCTTTCGCTGCTGGTGCTGACCGTCGCGCTCGCCGGGCCGACGGCCGAGCAGAAGGTGCCGCGCAACCGGGCGACCGTGATGCTGGTGATCGACACCTCGCTGTCGATGGAAGCGACCGACGTCGCCCCGACCCGGTTGAAGGCGGCCCAGGAGTCGGCGCGGTCGTTCGCGCAGAACATGACCCCCGGGGTGAACCTCGGGCTGATCTCCTTCGCGGGGACGGCGACCGTGCTGGTCGCGCCGACCACCGATCGCGGCGGCGTGGTGAAGGCGATCGACAACCTCAAGCTGGCGCAGTCGACGGCCACCGGTGAGGGGATTTTCGCCGCGTTGCAGTCGATCGAGAGCTTCTCGGCGATCGTCGGCGGCGCGGAAGGCCCGCCTCCCGCCCGGATCGTCCTGATGAGTGACGGCAAGCAGACCGTTCCGGACGATCTGTACGCCCCGCGAGGCGGCTACACGGCGGCGCAGGCGGCGAAGCAGGCTCAGGTGCCGATCTCGTCGATCGCGTTCGGGACCACGCACGGTTCGGTCGACATCGACGGCAAACCGCAGGATGTGAAGGTCGACGTCGAGTCGCTGGAGGAGATCGCCCGGCTTTCGGGCGGCGACTTCTACAAGGCGGCGAGCGCTGAAGAGCTGAAACGCGTGTACGACGACCTCGGCGAGCAGATCGGGTACGAGCTGAAGGACGCCGACGCGAGCCGGCCTTGGGTGATTCTGGGGACCCTGGTCTTGATGATCGGGGCGGCCGCTTCGCTCTTCTTGGGGCAGCGACTGCCCTAGACGCTCAGGCTCTGCAATGAAGGGGCCTTTCATAGCAAATTTTGCTATGAAAGGCCCCTTCATTGCAGTGGGGCAGGAGTCTCAGGGGGTCCCGAAGTCGTTCTGCCGCCAAGCCTCGTAGACGGCGATCGCCGCGGTGTTGGACAGGTTCAGCGACCGGCTCGTCGGCAGCATCGGCAGCCGCACCCGGTCGGTCACCTGGGCGGACTCCTGGACCTCCGCGGGCAGCCCCGCCGACTCCGGTCCGAACATCAGCACGTCTCCGGGCACGTACGCGACGTCGGTGTGCAGCCGTGTCGCCGAAGCGCTGAACGCGTAGACGCGAGAGGGGAGCAGCGCCGTCCACGCGGCGTCGAGGTCCGCGTGCACGTGGACGCGCGCGAGGTCGTGGTAGTCGAGCCCGGCACGCCGTAACTGCTTGTCCTCCAGCGTGAAACCGAGCGGCTCCACCAGGTGGAGTTCGCAGCCGGTGTTCGCGGTCAAGCGGATCGCGTTACCCGTGTTGGGCGGGATTTCCGGGCGGTAGAACAGGATGCGGAACACGAGGGTTGATCGTCTTTCGTTCACGGGCGCTTCGCCTGAGCGCGGCCGGGTGGCCATCAAGCCGGACGAGCATGAGGCCCGCCCGTGACCATCCCACCACAGGAGGGCTTCATGCCTTCGCTCCCTCACCCCCTGTCGCGGCGTCGCTTCCTCGGTTATGGCTCCGCCGGCGCGGCCGCCGTCCTGCTGGGGACCGGTGCCTGGAACGCCGCCGGTGCGATGCCGCTCGCTCGCGGTGCCGGAAACCCGTTCACCCTCGGTGTCGCGTCGGGTGATCCGTTGCCCGGCGGTGTCGTGCTCTGGACCCGGCTCGCGCCGAAGCCCTACGAGGCCGACGGCTTCGGCGGTATGCCGCGGACGCCTGTCCGCGTCGAGTACGAGGTGTCGCTCGACGAGCGCTTCCGCGCCGTGATCCGCCGCGGATCCGTGGTCGCCACGCCAGAACTCGGCCACTCCGTGCACCCCGAGATCCACGGCCTCGCACCGGATCACGAGTACTTCTACCGCTTCCGCACCGGTGACGAGGTCTCGCCGGTCGGCCGCACCAGGACGGCGCCCGTCGCTTGGTCGTCGCCGCGCGAGCTGAACTTCGCGTTCGCGTCGTGCCAGAGCTGGGAGGCCGGGCACTTCACCGCGTACGAGCACATGGCGGCCGAGGACCTCGACCTGGTCGTGCACCTGGGCGACTACCTCTACGAAAGCGGCGTCACGGGTGTCGGCCGCGGCACGCCGGTGGGGCCGCAGTTCAAGGGCGAGACCTTCGACCTGGCCCGCTACCGGCTCCAGTACGCGCTCTACAAGTCCGAAGCGCCGCTGATGGCCGCGCACGCCGCCTTCCCGTGGATCCACGTCAACGACGACCACGAGGTGGAGAACAACTGGGCGGGCGACATCTCGCAGATCGACAAGGAACCGGACCAGGACCGCGCGGTGTTCCGCCGTCGGCGCGCCGAGGCGTTCCAGGCGATGTACGAGCACCTGCCGTACCGCATCGCGCAGCTGCCGAAGGGGCCGGACGCGCGGCTTCACCGGCGGCTGAGCTACGGCACGCTGGCCGACTTCACCATGCTCGACACCCGCCAGTACCGCGACGACCAGCCGTGCGGTGACGGCCAGTCGGCGAACTGCACCGAGCGGTTCGACCAGGACCGCACGCTGCTCGGCTCGGAACAGCGGGGCTGGCTGCTCGACGGCTTCTCCCGGTCCCGCGCGCGGTGGCAGATCCTCGGCAACCAGGCCCCGATGGGCCAGACCGACACCGACGCCGGCGAGGCCACGAACGTCTACCTCGACCCGTGGGACGGCTACGTCGCCGACCGCGACCGCGTGCTCGCGGCCGCGCAGGACCGCGGTGTGCGAAACCTGGTGGTCATCACCGGCGACAGGCACCAGAACTACGCGTGGGACCTCAAACGCGACTTCGGCGACCCGGATTCGCCCACCGTCGCGAGCGAGTTCGTCGGGACGTCGATCACCAGCGGTGGCAACGGCGCCGACATGACGCCGGGCGGTGAGAACCTGCTGAAGGCCAACCCGCACATGAAGTTCTTCAACAGCCAGCGGGGATACGTCAGGGTCAACGTCAACCGGCAGCGCTGGCGGAGCGACTTCCGGGTGGTGCCGTTCGTCAACACCCCCGGCGCGCCGATCAGCACGCGGGCCAGCTACGTCGTCGAGGACCGGCGCCCCGGCGTTCAGTCCTCCTGAGCGGGCAGGAGGGCGGCGTACACCTTGCGGACCGACGCGGGTGGCGCCGCCTTCTTGAGCGTCGTCGGGTCGACGAAGACGTAGCGGGTCTTCACTTCCGTGCACAGGTCGCCGCCGCGGCTGATCTCGAAGTCGATGATCAGCGATGTCGTGCCGAGGTGGTTCAGGTACACGGCCACGACCAGTTCGTCGTCGTAGCGGCAGGGCGCGCGGTAGCGGAGGTTCGACTCGGCGACCACGACGTCGACGCCGCTGTCCAGTGCCGCTTCGTGGGAGCCGAAGAGGGCTTTCTCCACTTCGAACATGGCCATGTCGACGTAGGCGAGGTAGTTCGCGTTGAACACGATGCCCTGTCCGTCGCATTCGTGGTAGCGCACGCGCAGCGGCATTTCGACGATCGGTTTCCGTGGCTCTGTCACGGTTTCCAACTTACGTTAAGGGCTTCTTCCCTTTGTGCGAGGAAGGGCCACGACTCGCGAGGATGAGCGGGCGGTGCCGGTGGGGCGACTGAAGATCACCGAAGTCCGTGAAGGCCTCCTTGAGGGACCCAGAGTCCCTCAAGGAGGCCTTCACGGACCGACCTTTCGCAAAACGCCCGAATCGTCCCGGCTCAGTCGATGAAATCGATATTCGGGTGGCGCGGCGACTCGCCGTCGAACAGGTGCCGGTCGCGGCCCTTCAGATGCAGATCGAAGAACGCGCCGATGTACTCCCGTTGTGCCGCCAGCGATCGGCGGGGATCGATGGTGCCGATGACCGCCTCACGCTTCTCCGGCGCCACTCGCGAACCGAGCTGCGGCACGACGACCTGAAGATCGCTGTAGGCCATGTGCGTGCTGCCGCCGCGCAGCAGCAGGTCCCGCTTCCAGCCCCGCTGGTTGGCCCAGAAGTCCGCCCAGCTGCGGTCGAAATCGGGCTGCTTGTGCGTGTGCTCCAGCGGCTTCCCGTTCTCGTCGACGCCCTCGGCGCCCATCAGCATGAACGGCCGGTCCAGGCCGCGTTTCGTGACCTCGCCGGGCACATACGGACTGCCCGGCGGGTAGCCGAACGCGGTCGCCATCGCGCCGTCCAGGTTGATCCCGGCGTCGATCCGGCGGTCGTGCACCATCGCCTCGCCGGAGGTGAACCCGCCGTAGGAATGCCCGTAGGCACCGACCCGGGACAGGTCGAGTGACCAGCCGAGGCCGCGGGGGAGCTGTCGCTTCTCCGCGTCGGGATTCTCGCCGCGGGCGATCTTCGCGAGCTGGTCTAGGACGAATCGGGTGTCGCCGACCCGTGCGTCGAGCGCCTTCTTCATGAATTCTGGGCCCTCGCCCGGCGGCAGGGCCGTTTCGAGGCGCCCGCCGGGGAATTCGACCGCCGCGCTCTCGTAGGTGTGCGAGAGCGAGACGACGACGTAGCCGCGGCTGGCCAGATCGTCGACGATCGCCGAGTACGTCTCCCGAGGCCCGCCGAAACCGGGTGAGAAGAGCGCGACCGGCTTGGGCGCGCCGTGCGCCGCGGGAACGCCGAGCTCGGCCCGCCGCTTCGCCGACGCCCAGTCGATGGAGCCCGCCGGGAGATCGAGGTAGTCCTTGCTCGCCAGCGTCTGGTCGATGACGCCGCTGATGCCGGGCGTGAGCCACGGCGCGCGCGGTCCGTCGGCGAAGCGGTCCGCCGGATAGGTGACGGTGACCATGAGTTCCCGGCGCCGTTCCGGTTTCCACGGATCGGGGCGGGAGCTGTCGACGAGGTGGAGGTCGGTGGTGCCGACGTCGTAGTGCCCGGTGAGGGCCGGTGCGGTGAGTTCGGCCTGGTCGGCCGCGACGGCGGGGGCCGCCGCCGCGAGCACGTCCGCGTGGTCGAGGCCCGCGATCAGCGCCGAACCCCGCACCACCCTGGTGTGTCTCGATGACACTGTCCCAACTGGCCCATGTTGCGACGACCGCATGAATTCGCCCACTGCTGGAGTCCTTCCGGATCGGGGCGGCCCGGCGGCCGCCTGCCTCCGACCCTGGCAGCGCTCCAGGTCTGCGCGCATCCCTCTGAAGATGGAGCGCGGGTCACCCGTGCAGGGCACGGTAGGCCGACGCGGCACCAGGGTGCAGCGGGACCTTGCCGGTGCCGATCAGCGTCCGGACGTCGAGGAACTGGGTTCCGACGGCGGATGCCGGGACGAGGTCGGCGGCGTGTCCGGCCAGCACGCGCGCGACGGCGGCCGCGACCTCGTCGGGCAGCGAAGGCGCGGCCAGCAACAGGTTCGCGACGCCGATCGTCCGCAGTTCGCCGACGCCCTGGTAGGCCTGCGCCGGGACGTGGACCTGGTCGTACACCGGGCCGTAGCCCGCCCGCAGGGCCGGCAGATGGGCGTCGAGGGGGAGCAGGGTGATCGCGGTGGTCCGGTTGAGCTCGGTGAGCGCGGGAGTCGGGATCCCACCGGACCAGAGCAGCGCGTCGACCTCGTGCGCCGCCAACGCGTTGATCGCTTCACCCAGGAGCAGGTTCTTCGCCTTCACCGGCACTTGGGCGCGGGCGAACAGCCGCGAGCTGAACACCGCCACGCCGGAGCCGCTCGCGCCCATCGCCACCGGTCGTCCGGCCAGATCGGCGAGCGTCCGCACGCGACCGTCCGCGCGGACCACGAGCTGGTGGTAGTTCTCGTAGACGCGGCCGATGGCCGAGAAGGCGATCGGGACGGAGAACGGCTCCGCGCCGGTGAAGGCCGCCTCGGCGACGTCGCCGAGGACGAGCCCGAGATCGGCCCGGCCGTCCCGCAGCCGCCGCAGGTTCTCGACGCTGGCTTCGGTGGCGACGGCCGTCGCGTGCAGCCGGGGCTCCGCGCGGTTCAGCTGCTGGGCCAGCAGTTCCGCGAAGGCGAGATAGAAACCGCCGCTCTCACCCGCCGAGATGACGACCTCCCGCTCCGGTCCGCGGTAGCCCGCCGTGGAGCAGCCCGCGAGAGTGGCGAGCCCAGCGAGGATCGCCGTACGCCTGGTGACGGTCATGGTGTCCCTCCCGTCGCGAGAGGGAGTTCGACGCGGACTTCGAGCCCGCGCGGTTCGGCTTGGCGCAGTTCGAGTTTCCCGCCCCGGGCGAGCACGTGCTGGTTCGCGATCGAAAGGCCGAGTCCCGTCCCGCGCGGCGCGCCGTCGCCGCCCGCCCGCCAGAACCGTTCGGTCGCCCGTTCACGATCCTCTGTGGACAGTCCAGGACCGTTGTCGGACACGAAGACCGTGGCGGTCGTGTCACCGGTCTCGTAGCCGGTGGTGATCGTGGCGCCGCGGCCCGCGTAGTGCACCGCGTTGTCCAGCAGGACATCCAGCACTTGGGCGAGATCGCTTTCCGGACACCGCACGGGCACCGGCTCGTCGTGGCCTTCCGACGCCGCGAGGCGGACTCCCGCGTCGTCCGCCGAGGGCCGCCACGCGTCGACCCGTTCGGCCAGGACGGCCGGGAGATCGCAGGGTTCGTCGCCGGACTCACCCGCGGCGAGCCGGGTCGCGGCGCTTTCGGCGAGCGCCAGCGCGAGCAACCCGTCGAGCAGGGACTCCAGGCGCTCGACCTCGGCGACGGTCGCCAGGTAGGCCCGCTGGCCGTCCCCATCGACCTGCGCGGCCAGCGAATCCACCCGCAACCGCAAGGCGGCCATGGGATTCCGCAGCTGATGCGACGCGTCCGCGACGAGCCGCCGCTGCTGCTCGGACGCCTCGACGACGGCGTCGGACATCCGGTTGAACGACGTCGCGAGCGAACGCAGTTCGTGGGGCCCCGCCCGGTCGGGAACCTGTGCGCGATGTCCCTCGGTCACCGCCTGCACGCCGGTCTCCAATTCGTGTAGCGGCCGCACCATCCAGCGGGCCAGCAGGACCGCGAGCAGCACGAACAGCGCCGCGACCAGTGCCGCACCAGCGACGATCGTGGCCCAGCGGGTGGCGACGTCGGCCGCCGCCGCGGTCACCGACGCGCGGAGGACGACCACTCCGGCCACCCGCGTCCCGGTGCCCACCGGGCGGGCGAAATAGACCGGATCCGCAGACCACGGACTCAGCTGCTCCGGTCCCTTCGCGGGCTGGTTGCGCAGCGCGGCCTCGACGAGTGAGCGGACCACTGGTTCCGCGGCGGTCATGCCGCCGGTTTCGACCAGCGGCCCTCCGCGCGCGTCGACCACCACGACGGCCTCGCCGTATAACGACGAATACCGTGCGGCGTCGACCGTCAGCGTGGTCGCGTCGCCGGCGTCGACGGCCTGCTGGGCGAGGACGACGAACCGGTCGACGTCGGCGTTGCGGGCGATCACCAGCTGCTGGGTCCGCTGCGCGGCGGTCGACCCGAACAGCGGGATCGCGAACGCGGCGACCACGGTCAGCGCGAGCGCGACGAGGACGACCAGCAGCCGGGTGCGCACCGGTCAGTCCCGGCCGAGGCGGTAGCCGAAACCCCGGATCGTGGTGAGCAGTCCCGGCCGGTCGAGCTTCGCGCGCAGCTGGGTCAGGTGCACGTCGAGCGAACGGGAGACGGCGAGGTACGCGTCGCCCCAGACTTCGTCCATCAACTGCTGGCGGCTCACCGCGGTGCCCGGTCGGGCGGCGAGCACGGCCAGGACGGCGAATTCCTTGGCGGTGAGCCCGATGTCGGTCCCGTCGACGAGCACGCGCCGCGCGCCGAGGTCAATCTCGACGTCCTCGACGCGGACGATGCCGTCCTGCGGTGTGGCCGAGACCGCGGCGCGCCGGACGACCGCATCCATCCTCGCCAGCAGTTCCGCCAGGCGGATCGGTTTGGTCAGGTAGTCGTCGGCGCCGAGCCGCAGCCCGCGCACCACGGACCGCTCGTCCCCGCTCGCGGTGAGCACGAGCACCGGCACCGGCGAGACCTGCCGGACCTTCCTGAGCACGTCGAGCCCGTGCATGTCCGGCAGGTTGAGGTCCAGCAGGATCACGTCGGCCGCGCGATGCCGGTGCAGGGCGTCGCTGCCGCGGATCGCGTGGGAGACGGTATGGCCGCGCGATTGCAGGGCTTCGGCGAGCGCGTCGCCGTCGCCGACGTCGTCTTCGACGAGGAGCACCCGCACGGCCATACCTTCCCGCCTAGCCTTCCCGGCCGGACACGAGCTCGGGCTCGGGCTGGTTCTTCTTGTCCAGCTCCGAGGTCTTCGAGGTTTCCCGCATTGTGCCGTACACGATCAGCGACACCAGGACGCAGCCCGCGACGTAGAAGAAGAACACCGATTCGTGACCGGCCCCCTTCAACGCCTGCGCGATGAGCTCGGCCGTGCCGCCGAAGATCGCCACGGTGAGCGCGTAGGGGAGACCGACGCCGATGGCGCGGATCTTCGTCGGGAACAGCTCGGCCTTCACGATCGCGTTGATCGAGGTGTAGCCGGTGACGATCACCAGCCCGGCCAGCATCAGCAGGAACGCGAGCACCGGCTCCTTCGTCCCGCCCATCAGCGTCATGATCGGGACGGTCAGCAGCGTGCCGGCGATGCCGAAGAACATCAGCAGCGGACGGCGGCCGATGCGGTCGGAGAGTTTGCCCGCGAACGGCTGCAGGATCGCGGCCACGAGGATCGCGCAGAACAGGATCAGCGTGACCGTCCGGCGCGGGATGCCCGCGGTGTTCTCCATGAACTTCTGGCTGTAGGTGGCGAAGGTGTAGAACGACACCGTGCCGCCGAGGGTGAGACCGACGACGAGCGCGATCTCCTTGGGGTACTTGATGAGCGCGCGCAGCGTGCCCTTGTCGCCCGCCTCCTTGCCGGTGCCGGACGCCTTGGCCGCTTCGAAGCTGGCCGACTCGTCCATCCCGCGGCGCAGGAACATCACCACGACCGCGGCGAGCGCGCCGACGACGAACGCGATCCGCCAGCCCCACGACGTCAGCTGCTGTTCGGTCAGGACGGCCTGCAGCAGCAACTGGAGACCGAGCGCCAGCAACTGGCCGCCGTACAGCGTCACGTACTGGAAGCTGGAGTAGAAGCCGCGTTTGCCCGGAGTGGCCACTTCGGACAGATAGGTCGCGGAGGTCGAATACTCCCCACCGACCGAGAGCCCCTGGATGAGCCGGGCCACCAGCAGCAGGATCGGCGCGGCGATCCCGATCGAGGCGTAGGTCGGGGTGACCGCGATCATCAGCGACCCCGCCGCCATCAACGTGACGGAAAGCACGAGTGCGCTTCGTCGCCCGAAGCGGTCGGCGAACCGGCCCAGCATCCAGCCGCCGAGCGGTCGCATGAGGAAACCGACGGCGAAGACCGCCGCGGTGCCGAGGAAGGCCGCCGTCGTGTCCTTGGTGGGGAAGAAGGACTTGGCGAAGTACGTGGTGAAGGCGGCGTAGGCGTACCAGTCGTACCACTCGACCAGGTTGCCGATCGAGCCGCGCAGCACGTTGCCGACGACTCGCCTCTCGCTTACGGGCGGCGACGCTTCGCCGATCCGGGTTGTCATCTTTGACCTCCTGTGTTCCGGCTCACGGTGAACAATCCGTGACGGCCGGGCAAGGTTTCGGCGCGGTTCCTAACATCCGCTTAGGACGGTCGCGGTTACCCGGAGGTAGGGGTGGCGCGGCTCCGGCGGGCGCCGGGCGAGCCGATAACCTCAGTGCCGTCAGCGCGACACGACGAGGCGAGGAGAGCTCTGTGGGACGGTCGGTACTGGTCACCGGCGGCAACCGCGGCATCGGTTTGGCGATCGCGAAGGACCTCGCGGCGCAGGGGCACAAGGTCGCGATCACGCACCGCGGTTCCGGAGCGCCCGAAGGTCTCTTCGGCGTGCAGGCCGACGTCACCGACGCCGAACAGGTCGACGCCGCCTTCAAGCTCGTCGAGGAGCACCAGGGCCCGGTCGAGGTCCTCGTCGCGAACGCGGGCATGACCGACGACACCCTCCTCATGCGGATGAGCGAGGAGCAGTTCACCCGCGTGGTGGACGCCAACCTCACCGGCGCCTACCGGGTCGCCAAACGCGCCTCGCGCGGCATGCTGCGCGGCAAGTGGGGCCGCTACATCTTCATCTCGTCCGTCGTCGGCCTCACCGGCTCGGCGGGCCAGGTCAACTACGCGGCGAGCAAGGCGGGTCTCGTCGGTCTCGCCCGTTCGCTCGCGCGTGAGCTGGGCTCGCGCAACATCACCTCGAACGTCATCGCGCCGGGCTTCGTCGCCACGGACATGACCGACGAGCTCGGCGAGGACCGCAAGAAGGAGATCCTCGCCCAGGTTCCCTCCGGCCGGTACGCCGAGCCGTCGGAGATCGCCGCCGCCGTCCGCTACCTCGCTTCCGAAGAGGCCGGGTACGTCAACGGCGCGGTACTGCCGGTCGACGGCGGCCTCGGCATGGGCCACTGACGTCCCCGTTTTCCCGTACCGATCGAAACCACCCGGACTGGAGGTCCCGTGCCAGGACTGCTCGAAGGCAAGCGCCTGCTGATCACCGGCGTCATCACCGACGCCTCGCTCGCGTTCCACGCGGCCAAGATCGCGCAGCAGGAGGGCGCGAAGGTCGTGCTCACCGGCTTCGGCAGGCTGTCGCTCGTCGAGCGCATCGCCAAGCGTCTCCCCGAGGAGGCGCCGGTGCTGGAGCTGGACGTCACCAATCAGGAGCACCTCGACTCGCTCGCCGACCGCGTCCGTGAGCACGTCGACGGCCTCGACGGGGTGCTGCACTCGATCGGGTTCGCCCCGCAGTCCTGCCTGGGCGCGCCGTTCCTGGACGCCCCCAGCGAGGACGTGAAGGTGGCCGTCGACGTCTCGGCGTACTCCTTCAAGGCCCTCGCGGTCGCGACCCTGCCGCTGCTGTCACGCGGTTCGTCGATCGTCGGCATGGACTTCGACGCGCGCGTCGCGTGGCCGGTCTACAACTGGATGGGCGTCGCGAAGGCCGCTCTGGAATCGGTGAACCGGTATCTGGCGCGCGACCTCGGCCCGAAGGGCATCCGGGTCAACCTGGTCAGCGCCGGTCCGATGAAGACCATGGCGGCGAAGTCGATCCCCGGTTTCTCCGAGCTGGAGGAGGGCTGGGGCGACCGCGCGCCGCTCGGCTGGGACAGCTCCGACCCGGACCCGACGGCGAAGTCCGTCTGCGCCGTGCTGTCGGACTGGCTGCCCGCCACGACCGGCTCGATGATCATGGTCGACGGCGGAGTGCACGCCCTCGGCATCTAGGTCTCTTAGCGCGTGAAGGCCCCCTTCCCTCGGCTGAGCCGAGGGAAGGGGGCCTTCACGCGCATCAGGGCAGGACGGCGTTGGCGACGTGCCACGAGTCCTCGAGCAGCAGGTACTTGGTGATCAGGCCGTTGTCGTTCACCTCGAACTCGATGGTGAAGGCCGTCTCGATCACCTTGCCGGTGCCGCGGATCGTCGAGCGGAGGCGGCCGATCGCGACCGCGTGCGGTCCGTCGACGAGGACCCGTTCGACGTCGAACCGGTCCTTGATGAGCCCTTTGTCGAGCAGTTCGTAGAACTCGCGGATCTCCGCCCGGTTTCGCCGCGGGCCGATCCACGGGACGAGCTCGGTCGCACCGGGGATGTCCCACCCGACGCTGTCGGCGAACAGTTCCGTGGCTCCGTCGGTGTCCCCTGTGGACATTCGGCGGAAGAACTCGTCGAGGGTGGCTCTGGTTCGTTCGGACATGATTCTCCTTACTGGGTAACGGGTTCGCGGAGCAGGCGGGTGTCGTCGGTGCGCTGGACACCGGCGGCGAAGGTGAGCGCGACGACGGTGGCGACGCCGAGGCCGACGCTCACCCAGGCGACGCTGGGATAGCCGAGACCGGCGTCGATCGACTCGCCGCCGAGCCACGGGCCGACGGTGTTGCCGACGTTGAACGCGGCGGTCGTGCTCGCGCCGACGAGCGTGGGCGCGTTGCCCGCCACGGCGAAGGCGCGGACGTTCAAAGCGGGATTGACCCCGAATCCGGCGACGCCGAACAGGAATACGGCGAAGATCGCGACCGGGGTCGCCGGGCCGGACAGCGCGAGCAGCACGAGGGTGAGCAGGGCGACGGCGAGGCCGCCGTAGAGGGTCGCGAAGGGCCTCGCGTCGGCGAGCCGTCCGCCGACGGTGATACCGATCAGCGCGCCGAGCCCGAACAAGGAAAGCACGCCAGGAACCCAGCTTTCCGGCAGTCCGGCGACTTCGGTGAGCATGGGCGCGAGGTAGCTGAAGGTCGCGAAGATCATCGCCTGCGCGAACGCGATGACGCCGAGTGCCAGCCAGAACCGGCCGCCGCGGTAGAGCCGCAGTTCGGTCGCCACGTCGGTCTTGGTCTCACCGTTCTGCGTCTCCGGGACCAAGGCGAAGACCCCGATCAGCGCGACGACGGTCAAGGCCGTGACCGCCCAGAACGCGGCCCGCCAGCCCGCGTGCTGGCCGAGGAAGGTCCCCGCGGGCACGCCGGCGATGTTCGCGACGGTGAGCCCGCCGACCAGGATGGCCAGCGCGCGGCCACGGCGCTCGACCGGGACCAGCGCGACGGCGGTGGCAGCCGCGACCGCCCAGAACCCGGCGCAGGCGACGGCGCTGACCACACGGGTCGCGAAGAGCAGGGCGTATCCCGAGCCCACCGCGCCGACCACGTGCGAGATGCCGAAGACGACGAGCAAGGCCATGAGGGTGGCACGCCTCGGCACCCGCAGCGTCGCGATCGCGAGCAGGGGAGCGCCGACGACCATGCCGATCGCGAAAGCCGAGATGAGCAGCCCGGCCTCCGGGATGCCGACGTTCAGATCGGCCGCCATACCGGGCAGCAGGCCGGTGATCATGAACTCGGACGTGCCGAGCGCGAACACGCTCAGTCCGAGTACGCAGACTGCCAAAGGCACGGGGATTCCCTCCGGTTTTGTATTGATCAGTCCAAAATGTGGGCAGCGTCGCGCACAAGGGTTTCGTTCCAGGTGTTACTCGGCGGCGATCGCGTCCAATGCGATGGCGGCGACGGCCTCCATGGCCGCCCGTCCGGCGCCGCGGCGGGACATCAGCCGGAGTCCGGCGACGGTGCTGTGCGCGAACTCGGCGATGGCGCCGGGTTCGCGGTCGCCGTCGATCGTCCCGTCGAGCTGTCCTTCCCTGGCGCAGGCCGAGAGAAGGGTGAGATGCCGTCCGGTGTCGGCGTCGATCCGGGCCTTGATCTCGGGATCGCGATCGCCGAATTCGGCCACCGTGTTGACCACGAGGCAGCCTCGGCCGTGGTTCGCGACTTCCTCGTCGATCGTGTACGAGAACAGGGTGCGAAACCGCTCGAGGCCGGTCCCGGACTCCTCCAGCAAGGCCGTCCTGGCCACGATCCCGCGTTCGGCGTAGTGGTCGAGCGCGCGCATGAACAGTTCGTGCTTGCTGGTGAAGGTGTTGTAGATGCTGCTGCGGCCCAAGCCGGTGGCTTCGCAGAGGGCCTGCGTCGACGTGCCCTCGTAGCCGCGAAGCCAGAACGCGTCCATGGCGCGCCCGATCGCGGCGCGCTCGTCGAATTCCTTCGGCCTGGCCATGGGAGCGACCGTACCATGTTTTGGATCGATCGGTTCAAAACGGGCCGGGTCGGCGTGCGGGGCGCCACAACGGCAAGATGACAGAGTGGGTTACGACGCGCTGCTTTGGCTTTCGTTCGGTGGTCCCGAGGGGCCCGACGAGGTGATGCCGTTCCTGGAGAACGTCACGCGGGGCCGTGGGGTCCCCCGGGAACGACTGCTCGAGGTCTCCGAGCACTACCAGCACTTCGGCGGGGTCTCGCCGATCAACCGGCTGAACCGGGACGCGATCTCCGCGGTGGAGAAGCAGCTCGCGGCCGCCGGGATCGACCTGCCCGTCCACTTCGGCAACCGCAACTGGCGGCCGATGGTCGAGGACGCCCTCGCCGAGATCGCCAAGGCGGGCGCCCAGCGCGTCCTGGTCTTCCCCACGAGCGCGTACGGCGGCTACTCCGCCTGCCGTCAGTACGACGAGGACATCGAGCGCGCCCGTGCGTCGGTCGGCGACGGCGCGCCGGAACTGGTGAAACTGCGGCAGTTCTTCGATCACCCGCTGTTCATCGCCGCCTTCGCCGACGCCGTTCGCGCCGCGCACGCGAAGCTGGGGAGCCAGTCTGGAACCAGGACCGTCTTCTGCGCCCACTCGGTGCCCGAATCCGCAGACACCGCGTCCGGGCCGCCCGCGGAAGGCGGCAGGCGCTACTCGCGTCAGATCGCCGAGGCCGCGCGCCTCGTCGCGGCCGAAGCGGGAATCGAGACCTACGACGTCGTGTGGCAGTCGCGCTCCGGTCCGCCGCAGGTGCCGTGGCTGGAGCCGGACATCGTCGACCACATCGACTCGCTGCACGCGGAAGGCGTCACCTCGGTGGTGGTCTGCCCCGTGGGTTTCGTGTCCGACCACCTCGAGGTGATCTGGGACCTCGACAACGAGGCCGCGGAACGGGCCGCCGAGCACGGCATGGGCTTCGCGCGGGCCGCGACGCCGGACACCGACCCGCGTTTCGCCGAGCTCGTCGTGGAACTGATCCGGGAGCACATCGACGGGGCACCCGCGCGGAAGCTGTCGCCGTTCCCGGCGGCGGGGTGCACGGTCAACGGTGCGCCTTGCGCGATCGGGTGCTGCGAACCCGCGAAGCGGCCCGCACGTCCTTGAAGTACATGAAGGCCCCCTTCTTTGCGTCTAGCGCGAGGAAGGGGGCCTTCGTGTACTCGGAAGGTGCCGCTCACGGGGTGGCGGTGATCCTCGACAGGTGGCGGTCGATCAGGGCGATGGCCTCTTCGCCGGACTGATAGCCGAGCAGCACCGCGTCGCCGAGGCCGGAGACCAGCGCCAGCAGGAGCGCGGCTTCGGCGACCGGGTCGACGGTGGACGCGAACTCGCCGTCGTCCCTGGCGGCGGTGAGCATGGCCGCCACCGCGTCGCGGAGCTGGCCGTGGCCGGTCCGGAAGTGGCCGGCGATCTCCGGATCCTTGAGCGCGCGCATCAGGAAGGCGTTGGCGACCAGCGCGTCGTCCCTGGCGGCCTCGTCCAGGGGGAGCAGGGCGATGAGCAGATCCCGGACGCCGAGTTCTGAGGGGGTGGCGATGCGTTCCTCGAGCCCGCTTCTCAAAGTGGTCGTCGCGAAGCGCAGCATGTCGTCTCTCGACGCGAAGTAGTGCTGGACGAACCCTTTCGAGATACCGGCTTCGGCCGCGACCTCGCTCAAGCTGACCCCTTCGAGCCCCCGGTCGGCCGCGATACGCCGGACGGCCGCGGCGATCTGCTGCCGCCGGTGCTCGTGATCGACTCGTTTGGGCACCCGCTCCTCCTTTTGGCAGTCCGATCGGATTGCCAACTTCTCACCAACTGTTTACAATCCGATCGTATCGTAAAGGAGGGGTGCATATGAAGGTGGGCGGTTTCGCCTCGTCGGAGGCACGGGCCGAATACGAGGTCGTCTACGAACGAGGCCTGGCGGCTTTGCCCGCGCCGGCCGGGATCCACGACGTCGAGACGGCGTTCGGGGTGGCGCGCGTGTACCGGTTCGGGCAACCGGGCAGAACGCCGATCGTGCTGTTGCCCGGTCGTGCCGGGACCGCGGTGATGTGGGAACCCAACCTCACCGCGTTGCTCGCGCACGGCGAGGTCTACGCGGTGGACCTGATCGGCGAACCCGGCCGCAGTGAACAGACCGCCCCGATCAGGGACGGTGTGGACCAAGCCGCTTGGCTGAATACGGTGCTCGCGGAACTCGACCTGGCGGCGGTGCACCTGATCGGGTACTCGTTCGGTGGCTGGCTCGCCGCCAACCTCGCCGCGCGGGCGCCGGAGCGGCTGAGGTCGCTCACCCTGATCGACCCGGTGCTGACGTTCGGCGGGCTGACCGCGGGACTGGTCGTCCGCGCCACGCTCACCGCGATCCCCGGCATTAACCGATGGGCCCGGCCGTCGTTCCTGCACTGGATCTCCGGTGGCGCGGAGGTCGACACCACCGATCCGGTCGCGCGGGTGATCGACGAAGGAATGCGGACCTATCGCATCGCCCTGCCGCCACCCAGGTTGATCACCGACGCGCAGTTGCGCTCACTGCGGATGCCCGTGCTGGCCCTGATCGCCGGGCGCAGCGTCATCCACCACCCGGACCGCGCGGCCGCGCGGGCTCGTGAGCTTCTGCCGCGGGGGCAGGTCGAACTGTGGCCGTCGGCGACCCACTCCATCGCGGGCGAAGCGGCGGACGAGGTCAACGCGCGGATCCTGGCCTTCCTGGCGGCAGAGGAAACACCGTCGTGACCGGGCACGGCAGGAATCCGACGCTCTCCTTGCTGCTCTGGGATGTCGCGCTCCCGTTGGCCGCGTACTACGGGCTCCGGCTCGCCGGGCAGAGCGAGCAGGTCTCCTTGCTGGCCGGGGCGGTGGTGGCCGCGGCCCGGATCGCGTGGGTCGCCGTCCGAGACCGGTCCTTCGACGGCTTCGCCGTGTTGCTGGCAGGCGTGCTCGGGGTCGGGCTCGTGCTTTCGCTGGTCAGCGGTGACGCGAAATTCCTGTTGCTCAAGGAATCCTTCGCCACCGCGACCGCCGCGATCGTGCTGCTGGTGAGCTGCTTCAGCCGCACGCCCATGGTGCTCGTCGCCGTGCGGGCCGGTTCCAGCGCGGCGAAACGCGCCGAGATCGACCGCCTCACCGGCGAGGTGCCCGCTTTCCGCCGGGCGTTCACCCGGATGTCGGCGGTGTGGGGAGTGGCGCTGCTGCTGGAGGCCGTGGTCCGCGTGCCGCTGGTCTACACCCTGTCGGCCGACGTGATGAACGCGCTCAGCGTGGTCCTGCTGATCGCGGTCATCGGCGGGCTTTCGCTGTGGTCCGTCCGGTATGCCGAGAAGATCCAGAAAAAGCACTCCGTGACCACGTGAACGGCTACGGGTGCCTGTCCGCCTGCTCGGCGAACTCCCGCACCGCTTCGTTGATCGCCGCGCACCGCGCGTTGCGGACGGCTTCGGTCAGCGGCCGCAAGGCCTCCGCCCGCCGAAGCGCCGCCGACGCGGAGAGCGCGCCGCCCGGATCGTCGGATTCGGCGATGGCGAGGATCGCCGCGATCTCCTGGGATCGCTGGAGCACTCGCAGTGCCCGGCCGGGCATCCCCGCTGGCCAGGGCGCGTCGGTGGCCGCCCGCAGCCGGGCCGAGAGTTCCGCCCGCACCCCCGGCCGTTCGCTGGCGACGTCCAGGGTCTGGAGCGCGCCCGCGCTCGCCCGGATCGCGTCGGTCAGGCCGTGCTCGGCCTCGCCGAGCGGGCGGTACTCGAGGACGCCCGGCGTGGGCACCGAGTACACGGTCCACCGCATGAGGCCTTCGGCGATGGCCTCGGGGACGACGCCGTAGCCGAGATCCGGCAACAGGACGGCCTCGCCGGTCCGAAGCGCGGCCTCGGTGAACTGCCCGCCGCCGCCCAGCCCCCGCACGTCGCCGGGCACCGGGAGCAGCAACTGCATGCTCTTGGCACCCTGTACGCGCAGGGCGAGCAGCAGCTGGACCGGGGTCGCCGCCCGGTTGAACGCGAGCGGCAGGTCGAACGCCTCGGCGGCCGCCGCGTCCGCGGCGACGAAGTCGTGGGCTTCGCCCCAGACCTGAAGGGCGTCAAGGATGTCGTCGGAGGCGGCGGCTCCGTTCAGCCACGCCGAAGACCAGACCGCGAGGGTCGCACTAGGACGGCACACTGGACTGATTTTAGTCGTGCTTCCGGCGAAACCCGGAAATGGGCGCGTTATCGAGGGGGAGAGCAGGTGAACGTACCGGAGCTGGAGTTGCTTCACGTCGACAGAGGCCACGGTCGCGACGTAGCGTCGAACGGGTGAACGATGTTCCCGCAAACCTGCCCCGGACCGCCGGGGACCTCCGCGCGGCGGGTCACCTGCCGCGGTCGATCAAACAAGAACTGCACGACAACCTGCTCGCCAAGCTCCGCGCCGGGGAAGACGCCTGGCCCGGGATCGTCGGGTTCTCGCGCACCGTGCTGCCGCAGCTGGAACGCGCGCTGCTGGCCGGGCACGACGTCGTCCTGCTCGGCGAACGCGGCCAAGGCAAGACCCGGCTGCTGCGCACCCTCGCGGGACTTCTCGACGAATGGACGCCCGTCATCGACGGTGCCGAGCTGGCCGAGCATCCGCTCGACCCGATCACCCCGGAATCGCGCCGTCGCGCCGCCGAACTCGGTGACGCCCTGCCGGTGACCTGGCGTCACCGCGATGAGCGGTACACGGAGAAACTGGCCACACCGGACACTTCGGTCGGTGACCTGATCGGGGACGTCGACCCGGTGAAGGTCGCCGAAGGCCGCAGCCTCGGCGATCCCGAGACCATCCACTTCGGACTCGTCCCGCGTGCCCACCGCGGCATCGTGGCGATCAACGAGCTGCCGGACCTCGCCGAGCGCATCCAGGTCGCGTTGCTGAACGTGATGGAGGAGCGCGACATCCAGGTGCGCGGCTACACGTTGCGGCTACCGCTGGACGTGCTGCTGGTGTCGACGGCCAACCCGGAGGACTACACCAACCGCGGCCGTATCATCACCCCGCTCAAGGACCGGTTCGGCGCCGAGATCCGGACGCACTACCCGCTCGACGTCGAGTCGGAGATCGCCGTCGTCCGGCAGGAGGCGCACTTGGTCGCCGAGGTCGGCGAGCCGCTCCTGGAGGTGCTGGCCCGGTTCGTGCGGAACCTGCGCGAGTCGCCGGTGATCGACCAGCGGTCGGGCGTCTCGGCCCGGTTCGCCGTCGCGGCGGCGGAAACGGTCGGCGCGGCGGCACTGCGCCGGTCCGCGCTGACCGGCGAGGAACCCGCCGTGGCGCGTCCGGTCGACCTCGACGCGGTGCCCGCGGTCCTGCGCGGCAAGCTCGAATTCGAGCCGGGCGAGGAGGGCCGCGAGACCGAGCATCTCGTGCACCTGCTGCGCCGGGCGGTCGCGGAGACGGCCCGTTCGCGGTTCGCCGGTCTGGATCTGCTGCCGCTGGCCGACGCCGTCGAGTCCGGGCATCTGGTCTCCACCGGGGAACGCGTGCCCGGAAAGGACGTCCTCGCCGCACTGCCGGAACTGCCCGTGCTCCACGATGTCGCCGCGCGCGCCGGCGTCGGTCCGGACGAACCGGCGGGGCGGATCGCGGCCGCGGTCGAACTGGCACTGGAATCCCTGTTCCTGTCGAGGAAACTCGCCAAGGACTCCGACGACGGCACGACCGTCTACGGCCGATGAGCGCCGCCCCGGAGGGCTACTCGTACGGGCCGTGGCACGACGGTCCGGATCCGCTGGCGCCGCCGGCGGATCTGCGGGACGCGCTCGACGAGATCGGCCGCGACGTCATGGCGGGCGCCTCGCCCCGGTCCGCGCTGGAAGAGCTGTTGCGGCGCGGCACCCCGCGCACAACCGGGCTCGACGAGCTGACCAGGCGGCTCTGGCAGCGCCGGTCGGAGATCCAGCGGCGGCACCGGCTGGACGGCACGCTCCAGGAGGTCCAGCGGCTGCTCGACCAGGCACTGGAGGCCGAGCGGCGTGAGTTGTTTCCCGATCCGGACGACGACGCCCGCTTCCGTGAGGCCCAGCTGGACGCGTTGCCGCCCGGGACGGCGGCGGCCGTACGCGAACTCGCCGAGTACGACTGGCGCTCGCAGGCGGGCAGGGAGAACTACGAGAAGATCCGTGACCTGCTCGGCCGTGAGCTGCTGGATTCCCGCTTCGAGGGGATGAAGGAGGCGCTGCGGAACGCCGGACCGGAAGAGGCCGAGCGGGCCAACCGGATGCTCGCCGATCTCAACGACCTGCTGGCCGCGCACGCTCAGGGCCGCGAGGACGTCCCGGAGCGGTTCGCGGAGTTCATGCGCGAGCACGGCGAATTCTTCCCGGAGAACCCGAAGAACGTCGAGGAGCTGATCGACGTCCTCGCCGCTCGTGCCGCGGCCGCGCAGCGGATGCTCAACTCGATGACCCCGGAGCAACGGGCCGAACTGGCCGAACTGTCGCAGCAGGCGTTCGGCGACCCTCGGCTCGCGCAACAGCTGTCCACTTTGGACGCCCAGCTGCGCGCGCTGCGGCCCGGCGAGGACTGGACGTCTTCGGAACGGTTCCGGGGCGACGATCCCTTGGGCCTCGGTGAGGGTGCCCGCGCGATGTCCGATCTCGCCGAACTGGACGCGCTGGCCGAACAGCTCGGCCAGTCCTATCCCGGCGCGCGGCTGGAGGACATCGACGTCGACGCTCTCGAACGCCAGCTCGGACCGGACGCGGGCGTGGACGCTCGGCGGCTGTCCGAGCTGGAACGCGAGCTCCGGCGGCAAGGTCTCTTCGAACGTGCCCCGGACGGCACGCTTCGCTTGTCTCCCAAAGCTTTGCGACGACTCGGAGAGACAGCGCTCGCCGATGTCGTGAACGCGCTGCGCGGCAAGACGGGCCAGCGGGAGACCGAGTCCGCCGGCGCAGCGGGCGAGCCGACCGGCGCGACCAGGCCGTGGCGGTTCGGGGACATGCAGCCGTGGGATGTCTCCAGGACGGTCCGCAACTCCGTCCTGCGCTCGGTTTCGGTGGGGGAGCGGCTGGTCCGGATGGACGTCTCCGACGTCGAGGTGATCGAGACCGAGCATCGGTCGCGGGCGGCGGTGGCGTTGCTCGTGGACACCTCGTGGTCGATGGTGCAGGAGGGCCGCTGGCTGCCGATGAAGCGGACGGCGCTCGCGCTGCACCAGCTGATCAGCACCCGGTTCCGCAACGACGCCCTCCAGCTGATCACCTTCGGCCGCTACGCGACATCGGTCGAACTGGCCGAACTCGTCGGGCTGGAGGGCGCTTGGGAGCAGGGCACCAACGCCCACCACGCCCTGCTGCTGGCCGGACGGCATCTGCGGCGGCATCCCGACGCGCAGCCGGTGGTCCTGATGGTCACCGACGGTGAGCCGACGGCGCATCTGGAACCCGACGGTTCGGCGGAGTTCGACTATCCGCCCCAGCCTAGGACGCTGCTCAAGACGCTGTCCGAAGTGGACCGGATGGCGAAGCTGGGCGCGTCGGTGACGGTGTTCCGGCTCGGGGACGACCCGCGCCTGACGGAGTTCGTCGACCTCATCGCCCGGCGCTCGGGCGGCCGCGTCGTCGCTCCGGATCTGGACGGGCTCGGCGCCGCCGTGGTCGGCGACTACCTGCGGACCAGGAAGCGGTAGTGAGAGGTGGGCCGCGTGGGTCGTGAGTGGCGATTCGGGTTAGGCCGTGTCCTGCGGATCTTCATCGGAGGTGGAGGACGATGCAGGCGAGGATGATCTCGGCGCGGTGGTAGGCGGCTCGTTTGGCGAATCTGGTTGCCAGGGCTCGGAATTGTTTGAGCCTG